>CBIHOL010000048.1:0-33705 GCA_966211905.1 uncultured bacterium | reverse complement strand
ACCCCCATCCAGTATAAAGATTCCAGTGTTCGCAGCGAGGTCGTTCCCACGGCGATCAATTTTCCCGGAGCAGAAGCTATGTTGCTTAATGTGGCTGCACTAACATCCATCCACTCTGCGTGCATTTCGTGATCTTCAAGCCGTGCGGCCTTTACAGGCTTAAAAGTCCCGGCGCCCACATGCAGAGTAATTCTTTGCTGCTCAATACCGGCTTCGGTCAACAGCTGCATAACATTAGGGGTGAAATGCAGACCCGCCGTAGGAGCCGCAACGGAACCTTCCTGCTGAGCATAAACCGTCTGGTACCTTTCCGAATCCATTTCCTCTTCGTTTCGATTCAGGTATGGAGGAATGGGAATACTGCCAAATAATTCAAGCACCTGTGCAAAGATCATGTTTGGAGGCCCCCATTTAAATTGCACCTCAACAAAATTAATTTCACGTTTTTCGATCTGCGCCTGCAGCCAGCAATTATTTTTTTCAAGAGTAAGCGCATCGCTTTTCCACCTGCGGAGATTTCCCACCAGGCAATTATAAACCACAGTGCCCTGACTTTGCATGGAGGCTGCCATCTGAATTCCCCTCGCTGGCTCAAGACAAAAGATCTCAATCGATTTATGATCGCTGGTACTAAAATTGAGTCGTGCGCGGATCACGCGGGTATCATTAAATATCAGCGTTGAACCCGAAGGAAGATGCTTTCCAATATTTTGAAAATTATCTGACGAGATCTTGCCTGGATGACAGAGCAGGAGCCTGGAATTATCGCGCTGCGCTAACGGAAAATGAGGGATCCTGCTTTCAGGCAGATCATAATCATATTCATCAATGGAAATATCACGGGGATCTTTCAAAGCTGGCCCGCCTTCATCTCCTTTAATATTCTTTCAAGATCCTGAGGTGTATCCACGGCCCTGCTATCAAAATCGGTAGTCACACATTTTATCCGGAATCCGTTCTCCAGCCACCGCAACTGTTCAAGCGATTCCGCCTTTTCAAGACCCGAAGGTTTTAGCATGGTGATGGCTTTAAGAATATCGGAGCGATAAGCATACATACCCACATGCCTCTGAAAGTCATACCTGAGGTGCCATTCTTTTTCAGGCACGTTTGCCAGGTGGGGGATCACATTCCTGCTGAAGTAAAGTGCCTCGTCTTTTGTATTCAGAACAATTTTTACTTCGCCTTTATCGAAGAGAACTTCCTTGCTGGTGCAACGTGTCATCTGTGTTGCTATTTCGGTGGTGCCATCACAAGCAGCAGCCAGCGAATCTATCTGGCGCGGATCGAGAAAAGGTTCATCACCCTGGATATTGATCACATAGTCATACATCTTCGGATGCAGAAGCAGGGCTTCATAACAACGGTCGGTACCGCTCGGATGATCTGACCGGGTGATAACCACCGGTGCACCGAAGCTCCTGGCATGATCAGCGATCCTTTCATCATCGGTTGCCACAAGAACTTCCTGGATCTGCTTTGCCTCAATGGCGCGCTCATACACCCGCTGGAGCATCGACTTACCAGCAATATCAGCCAGCGGCTTTCCTGGAAATCGTGTTGATGCGTACCTGGCGGGGATAATGCCTAATATTGACATACTGAATTTTCTTTCAAAAATAACTATTATTTATTTTTGCATATCACACCATGAGGCCTTGTCATCATATATTCTTTACATTACTGGCAGGGATCCTCTTTTTTTCTTCAGGTGAGCGTAACGAGATCAAACCCTCCTGGATCCTGTCTCATATGTACGACTCTATTAAGAATATCCGCACTTTGAAGATGAATACCGAGGCTATTGAAAGGATAGAGCGTAAATTCTTCAGAGCAGGGTCAGAAATTAAAATAAACATTGATCCGAGGAAAGTATATTTTCACAATCCATCTAAAAAA
Organism: uncultured bacterium; assembly: GCA_966211905.1. Classification (GTDB taxonomy): domain Bacteria; phylum Bacteroidota; class Bacteroidia; order B-17B0; family Aurantibacillaceae; genus Aurantibacillus. The sequence goes on along the minus strand of CBIHOL010000048.1, from coordinate 31,806 downwards.
CTGGAAATTCTCTATGATGCTTCAGGTGATCACCGTCGCGCCCTGGTGAAACCCAATGTGTTCCCTTACCTCCCGCTGTACCTTGATCCGACAGGCAATATTATGCGCCGCAACCAGCACTATACCATCCACGAACTGGGATTTGAATTTATTGGTAAATCCATCGCCTTAACAATAAGCAAGGACAGGAACGGCCTGTCGAACTTTCGTTATGTTGGTAAAACAAAAAGAAACGGGTATGAATGTTATATGCTGGAATATGAAAATCAGGCCTATCAGTTTACGCCATACTTAGTTAAGGAAAAAGAAACAGCGAGCCTGATCGCGTATAAGCTGTGCGTAAACGATTATTTACTACGATACAAGAATGACATTTTAAATGATTTTGGTTTTCTTAAGAAAGGCAGTGTGCTGCAGGTGCCGACTCTTTATTGCAAAAAGGCGGTTCTGTATATTGATGAGGATCTTTTTCTGCCGGTGTCTATCAGCTTGTATGATGACATAGGTCTTTTTGAAAGTTATGATTTTACTAATATTAAAAAGAATATGCCATTTCAGGCAAATGAGTTTGATCGGGATTTTGAGGGGTATGGGTTTTGATTTTTCATCACGGTTACTTAACCACGAAGACCACTGCGTGGTCTCACAAAGAGAGTTCGGTATCACAGGCTCCCACGAAGGACACAGAGGCTCGCGCACGGGCAGCATGCGGTTTGCCAAACCAATATATGTCCTGCATTTCGTTAGTTTAAACGCAAAGGGCGCAAAGAGAGTTGGGTTTCACACGCTCCGCGAAGGACACAAAGTCTCGCGCACAGGCAGATTCCGGTGCTAATTTAACCACATAGTTCACATAGTTTGTAGGAGAAAACATAGTGACACATAGAGTAATAAAAGGTCCACTGCGTGGCCCCACAAAGAGAGTGCGGTATCACAGGCTCCCACGAAGGACAGTTCAACCCTATGATATCGAATCGTACTTCGTACCTCGTACCTCGTACTTCGTACTTTAAAATTCTTCTAAATTATTTAATGTGTCTGTCTTTATAGCTCCTTCATCAGCATCTGATAAATAGCAATCATTCCGTCGATATCTTTTTTGTGTACTTTTTCGTCAGGTGAATGCACATTTTCCTCGGCGGCACCTATAAAGCACCAATCCCAGGGATATGCAGCCATTTGCAGCTCCTTGGCATCGCTGCCTCCTGCTCCTTCTATCTCAAGCTGATACACACAATCATGTTTATCGGCAAGCGCTATAATGCGGTTCACAAAACTGCGGCGCGGAATCAGGCTGTCGCGCATACTTATAACCGGACCTTTGCCGGGACGCACCCCGTCGGAGATCCAGGAAATATCAGAGATCAGACCCTGGGTAATATTGTATTTTTCGTAAAGATACTTTTGAAGGTAAGCCACACTTCCGCCCCCATGTTCTTCCCATGTGCTGAATACAATGGCGCCGTGCTTGAGCGTTTCGGCAACTTTTAGCGCGTTATAAACTCCCAGCCTGTTATCCATGTAACAACATTGCACTGTCTCGGTCTCTTCCCTCCAGTTGGGTTCAAATACCAGCTCTGTTCCCCGGTCGAAATGACGTGCACCTTTGTAATGCAGCGATACTGCCTTCGTTTTTTTATCCTGGTTTAACTGCAGGGTCACATGCTGCAGGCCTTTACTGTCGCTGCCAACCAGCTTAATACCTGGCTGCAATACTGGTCCGCCGATCTTTACCAGCTGATCACCATAACGCACCGTAAAACCTATACTATCTGTATGTGCAAAGATGGCGGTGCGGGGTTTGCCAAAAATAAGAATGATATTATCCTGGAAACCTTCCCCATAAATCACTTTAGGTTTATGCTTCCACTTCTTTGAATTCGTCTTAATGTAATCCAGTAAAAAATCCTTCATTGCTACCTCATTGCCACTTGGAGCATGAATAGCGCACATTTTTTTCAGGAGATCATATTTGGCAACAGGTTGTTTTTTTTTCATTTCACAGTATTTAAAAATTTCAGACGGGTGGCGTAAAGATCATGAAATTTATCTTCCAGCGCTTCAGAAACCGATTTTTTCGCGTGGAAAATGACCCTGTTGCTCTCAACAAAATCGTGACTAACGATCTTTGCTCCAAATTCATTCAGGATCCTCATGACATTATTTGTATCATCCGTGGCAAATTCTACTTCATATTCATATGTTATAAATTTCTCAGTGATCCCTGCAGCCGTTATTGCCTGAGCTGCGGAGGACCGGTATGCATTGATCAATCCACTCACCCCAAGTAACGTTCCTCCGAAATACCTGACAACAACAATTAAAACATCGGTAAGATCGTTTGCCTGGATCTGACCCAAAATTGGCTTACCTGCACTGTTGGAAGGCTCGCCATCGTCGTTACTTCTATACGCCAGTTTATCGGCACCGAGTCTCCATGCGTAACAATGATGATTTGCGGAAGGATGTTGCTTCCGTAATTGAAGAAGCCGCTCTTTGATCTCAGCCTCACTTTTTACGGGGAAAATATAGGCGAGAAATTTCGAGCCCCTGTCTTTAAACTGAGTCTCGCCTTCTTTTGCGACAGTAAAATAAGTATCTGAAAATAACATCTTCTAAAAGTCGCCGATCAGGCGGCACAAAAAAAACCGCGACAAATGCCGCGGTTCAATGATAACAAAAATTTATTTCTATCTCAGGTACAGCATCTCCCTGTACTTAGGAAGCGGCCAGGTGCTGTCGTCGGTAATGTACTCCAACTTATCCACCTGGTAACGGATCTTGTCAAAATATGGCTTCACCTTATCGCAATACACGTGAGCCTGTTTCTTGGCGCTGTCGAGGGTATTGGCTTTTTTGCGTTCTTCACGCATTTCTTCAGCAAGGTTTTTAATAATAGCCACACGCTCACCGATCTCTTTAATTAGTTCCAACTGAGTATTCGCGATCTTTTTAAATTCCGAGTCAGAAAGAATGGTTTTTAATCCCATAGCGCTGTCAACGAGATTTTTCTGGTAGGCCAGCGCTGCAGGAATGATCTGGTTATTGACCATGTCGGCAATAATGCGGGATTCGATCTGTACTTTTTTAGTGTACGTTTCAAGGTAGATCTCGTAACGCGCTTCCTGTTCGCGGTGCGTGAGAATGCCCTGACTTTCGAACAATGCAAGAGTTTTTTTACTGATAAAGAACTCAAGAGCGCCCGGGGTAGTTGGAATATTGCTTAATCCACGTTTGGCAGCTTCCGCTTTCCATTCGTCTCCATAACCATTTCCTTCAAAACGGATCTTCTTCGATTCAATGATATATCGTTTTAATACCTGGAAAATGGCGTCATCCTTTTCAAGATTCTTTTTCTCCATTAACCCGTCAACTTCTTTTTTGAACTGTGCCAGCTGATCGGCCACAATAGCATTTAAAACGGTCATTGCACCTGCACAATTCGCCGATGAACCAACAGCGCGGAACTCAAATTTATTCCCGGTGAAAGCGAATGGCGACGTACGGTTACGATCGGTATTATCAAGCAAAATATCAGGGATCTTACCAATGCTTAATTTAAGCGCGGTCTTTTCTTCAGGACTTAATTTTTTATCTCCCACACTTTTTTCGATCTCGTCCATCACTTTATTAAGCTGCTCGCCAAGGAACACGCTCATGATAGCAGGAGGAGCCTCATTTGCACCCAGCCTGTGATCGTTGTTTGCAGAAGCAATACACGCACGCATAAGATCAGCATGCTCGTTGACTGCTTTTACGGTATTGATAAAAAAGGTGAGGAACTGAAGATTTGTTTTTGGTGTTTTTCCAGGTGACAATAAATTTTTGCCCGTGCTTGTAGCAAGGCTCCAGTTATTATGCTTTCCACTTCCATTCACACCTGCATACGGCTTCTCATGCATCAGCACACGGAAATTATGGCGGATGGCCACTTTTTCCATCACATCCATTAATAGCTGGTTGTGATCAACAGCAATATTGATCTCTTCAAATACAGGAGCACATTCAAATTGCGCAGGTGCCACTTCGTTGTGACGGGTGCGTACAGGAATTCCGAGCAGGTGAGATTCGTATTCAAAATCCTTCATGTAAGCCAATACCCTTTCAGGAATCGATCCCCAGTAATGATCTTCGAGCTGCTGACCTTTTGCAGGAGCGTGACCAAAAAGCGTGCGGCCCGTTTGCTGCAGATCGTAACGGATATTATATAATGCTGCGTCGATAAGGAAATACTCCTGCTCCCAGCCTAATGTTCCAATCACCTTAGTGACATTCTTATCAAAGTACTGGCAAACATCTGTCGCTGCCTTATCCAAAGCGGATAAAGATTTTAATAAAGGTGTTTTAAAGTCAAGCGCTTCACCTGTATAAGAAACGAAGATGGTTGGAATGCATAATGTATTACCCCAGATAAAGGCGGGAGAAGTAGGATCCCAGGCGGTGTAACCGCGTGCTTCGAATGTGCTGCGAACACCCCCGTTTGGAAATGAGGATGCATCAGGCTCCTGTTGTACTAACTGCGAACCACTGAAACGCTCAATTGCCCTTCCATTTCCGATCGGTTCAAAAAAACCGTCGTGCTTTTCGGCTGTAGTGCCGGTAAGTGGCTGGAACCAGTGTGTATAATGAGTAACTCCTTTTGACTGGGCCCAGGCTTTCATACAAGCCGCCACCTGGTCGGCCATTTTGCGCTCAATGGTAACCCCTTTTTCCATTGCCTCCTTTACGCTGTTAAAGCCTTCCTCACTTAAAAATTCCTGCATTGCATCAATACCAAAGACATTGGCGCCAAAATATTCGCTCACCTGTTTTTTTGGGTGATTTAATTCAACGGGACGACGTTTAACGACATCCTGCAGTGCTAAAATTCTTCTTGTTGACATTTTTATAGGGGTTAGGTTAGGATTTTCAGAAATTTCCGTCAAAGATAGATGAAAACGAGGGGGTGGTCAAGAAAAAATCCACTTTTTTTGAAAACTTGTGGAAAATATAGGGGGTACTCGTATAAAAAAGGAGATTTTCGCAATAAGACCCCCGCATTTCTAAATATGGGGCAAATAAAAAACCCCATCCGCGAGGGACAGGGTTTTAATTTTTGAAAGTCAGCGTTTAGTGCGCGATGATCTTCTTTGTAAAAGTTTCTTTATCTGTAGTTACTTTAATAATGATTACCTGGTCATGTGCATCCAGGTTCAGACGGGTCATCGACTCGTTGCCGGTGATCACCACATCTTTCATCACCTGCTGACCAATAATATTATAAGCAGAGATAGTAGCTTTTGTATTTGCCGGTAAGCTGGTATGAACAAAGGCACCATCAATGTCCTGACCTATTGTAACGGCTTTGGCAGCAGCTGCTTTGATCTCTTCAACCCCAACAGGGCCAATTTCTGTCTGACAGAACATCAGTTCAAAACGCGGAGCAGAAGTAGTATCGCTGATAGTAAATGAATATGGATTGCTTTTAAGGTCTGTTACTATTCCAGTCAATTTATCTTTAAGGAATAAGCAGCTTCCAAAAGATTCCATCTCTTTTGCAGTAATAGTATAGGTGCCAGGATAACTAACGCGTACACGAACGTCAACAGTTAAGCTGTTGGTTAACGGAGCCAGTGAGTTAATGATATAATCCTTACCGTCCTTATCTACAGTAGAAATAGTAGTGTATTTAGACCATGAATTTCCTGTACCATAATAACCAGCGGTGGAGAAGATCTTCTTGGCATCATGTTCCCAATCAAAAGAATTAGTAGCGCCTTGTTTGAATTGAAGCAAGGTTTGATCACCATACCATTGTCCCTGGAGAGCAAGCTTGAATTGATCAGGGGTGCCAACTACAGAGCTCCTCATCAGATCGGTAGTGTTATTGCTCGTTTTTACCGACTCGTTAAAAGTCAGGGTAATGGCCGCGCTGGCATTCACATAAAATGCCTGACCTGCAGGAATTATATCTGTCATATTTACGCCACTTCCACCAGCGGTGAAAGCACCATATCCTGAAAGTTGCGGCGAGTACGCCTGAATCGTGTTATTGATCGTATTACTTGGATTAAGCGCCTTTACTTTTGTCCAGGAGATCGCCGAAGCGTATGGATTGGCAACAAGGTTATATCCTTTGAATGATCCGCTGCTGGAAGATGATAAAGCTACATTGTAAGCCCCCTGAATTACGGCGCCGGTGTTGGTAAGCGTGAGATCGTTGGTAGTGGATGCACCATCACCCACATACACCCAATTACCCGATCCGGGAATCAAAGCACTGGCAACCGTAAGTGGAACATAAGCTTCAGTTGATTCTGTCCAGCCTTGTATAGAAGTAAAAGTTCCGCCCATCGGAGCATAAATGCAACCGGTGCAGGTAACCGGAATATCGTCCTGCCAGTCTCCTACAAACTGATTGTCAATTCCAGGCGCACCCATTTGCATCCAACCTGTATTTCCACCGGAAATAAAAGTGCGGTATGTGAGATCGCCGGCAATGGTGCCTGTAGTACCTACCATAGAAACACGACCTTGCGTAGTAGCATCCCCATTGATAGTTACTTTACCATTAGCATCGAACGTTCCGTCCAGCACCGAGAGACTATCAACAATGTTAAGGGTATTTGCAGCAAGGAGCGTAAGACCTGGACAATTGAACACTAAATTTCTGAGAGTATTTCCCGACGCATCCATATAAAGTTCATTATTGCCGCTTATACTTCCAATATCACCCGCTTCAATTATCAATTCTGAAGTACTACTTCCAATAATACCACCAGTTCCCGCACCAGGAGGAAAATTTGCAGAAGCAGAATTGTCAATCGTGAATTTTTTTCCGTTTAAATTCAAAGAACCCGATGGTTGCTGAAAAAAGCCTCCCCCGGTTATCGTGAGATCGTTTCCAAGTGATATCTGGTCACTGGCAGTATTATAATTTATTGAAAAATATGCCAGGGACGTTCCACCTGAAGCGAAATTAAGGGTGCCGTTACTGGCAGCAATTCCTCCCTCACAAGCGATACCAGCTGCACCATCACCGTAAATTGTTCCATCACCGGTGATCTGCAAACCTGAAATACCTTTCAGCCATATGTTGTTTGCGCTCAAACTCAGTGTCCGGCTTGTATTTATGGTTAAGGTCCCATAAACATTGTAATCAAATGTACTTCCCGATAAGAAGGTAGACTGTGCTATCACAAGATTGTGGTAGTCTTTATGCGTGATTGGAATGCTGGTGTTGTTATAAACGATAGTGCTTCCAGTCTGAGCGTCCGTGATATTATATGTAATAGCTTTGGTCAGTGTTAACGTGCCATTATTAGCTACGATAAGGCTAGGTCCATTAGGGACATTTCCCAAACCAGACACCTGAAAATTCATCCCAGATTCAACAACGATAGTCGCAGTTGACGGAACCGTAAAAGAACCTGTAGAAAGATTGACAGAAGTTCTGTTAGTTAAGTGCCACACATCGTTTGCGCCGGCAAAATTAGTCGGGCTGACATTGCTAACATTTGCCCAACTTGCAGTAGAAGTTATGGCCGCACCTCCCGACTTCAAAAAATAATCCGTCGCCTTAACATTTCCGGCAAAAACAATTAAAAAAAGTGCTGTAATCGTTAAAGAATAAAGTTTTTTCATGGGTTTTTAATAAAAATAGAACAAAGAGTAAATTTAATAAAAATCCCGGAACTGGGGCCAGGACCGTGCAAGATTTCCGCGATTTTGGACAGTTGTACAGCAGATTTAACAAAAAGTTTCGGGGCTGTATTTTTTTGGCTAAAAAAACAGTTTCTTACTCCCCGCCCGGGTCAGTCGAGGCAATAATAATCAACAGATCCATAAAAAAACTTACATCAGTGAAGTCACAGCAGGGAAATTTACGTCCGACAAAAGGATCACGCATCAGGTTTAACCATTTAGCCTCAACCATTTGCCATTTAAACATTTGGTTCAACCTATATGGTTTTAATTTTTACATTTACGCGCCTGCAAATACACATGAGATATTTTTTCTTAATCCCCGTCTTTTTCCTCGTGGCATTCAGCCTTCCGGGACAGAACAACAGCATCATTAAAGGATTTGTGTACGATAAATCGAACGGAGAACCGGTTCCGTTCTCGAACGTGTACCTGAAAGGCACTACGCTTGGTGCAAATACGGACCTGAACGGTTTTTTCTCCATTAACCGCATTCCGCCCGGCGATTACGTGATTATGGTGACCAATCTTGATTTTGATACCATAAGGGAAACCATTTCAGTAAAAGCCGGGGATCAGATCAGCAAGAAATTCTTTACTACAAAGGGCGGAGTTAAACTCGAAGAAATTGAGGTTACCACTGCGTCTTCAGAAAAAGTTGAAAATACCCAGGTAGGCGTGCAGAAGATCGATCCTATCATCATCAATAAATTACCAAGCATAGGCGAGCCCGATATTGCTCAGTACCTGCAGGTATTGCCGGGCGTCGTGTTCACCGGTGACCAGGGCGGGCAGCTGTACATTCGCGGGGGTTTACCTGTACAGAATAAAGTGCTTCTCGATGGCCTTGTAGTGTACAATCCCTTCCACTCTATCGGGCTGTTCTCGGTGTTTGATAACGACATCATGAAGAACGCAGATGTATACAGTGCCGGATTTGGTGCTGAGTACGGAATGAGGACCTCGTCCATAATGGATATTACCACCAGGGATGGAAATAAAAAAAGACATTCAGGAAAAGTGTCCTTCTCTACGTTCGGTGCAAAATTATTGCTGGAAGGACCTATTGTAAAATTAAAGGACGAAGGCAATACCAGTATATCCTACGTGTTCTCCGCCAAACACTCTTACCTTCCACAGACCTCCAAAGTGCTGTACAGTTATGCCAATCCTGATGGGTTGCCTTTTTATTACACCGATCTTTATGGTAAGGCGTCCATCAGCTCAACAGGTGGCAGCAAGTTCAGCGTATTCGGTTTTAACTTTAACGACAAGGTAGATTATCCGGATTTCAGGAAATACCAATGGAACAACATCGGCGCAGGGACAAATTTTGTGCTTGTACCTTCCTCCAGCAACCTGCTCATAGAAGGATCATTTGCATACAGCCGGTACAATATTGATTATACTGATGCACAGATCCAGACTAATTCAAAAAACAGCTACATCAACGGCGTGAACACCGGCTTTAATTTCGTAAAGTTCTTTGGCAAGCAGGAACTACGTTACGGCTTTGAAGGTGTAACAACTAACACCGGATATAACATCATGAATGCACAGGGCGCCAAAATAACTATGGAACGCCAGACCATTGACGTAGGTGGTTTTATAAAACATAAGTTCATAGGTAAAAACATGCGGATGGTATTTGAGCCAAGCTTCAGGCTGCAGTATTACGCCACCGTAGGTTATTTTTCGCCTGAGCCAAGAGCTGCCCTGAAAGTGAATTTCACAAAAAAGATCCGGTTTAAAGCAGCAGGTGGACTATATAGCCAGACTTTAATGAGCGCCAGCAACGACAGGGATGTTGTGAACCTGTTCTACGGCTTTATCAATGCACCTGAAGACAATGAGATCTCGTCGACCTATCTTACAAAGGACGGTAATGTGAAAGAAACGAATTCATCTGTTCAGAAAGCAAGTCATATTGTTACAGGAATAGAGCTTGATCTCTTCAAGTACTTCGAATTGAATATCGAAACATACCAGAAATTCTTTTACCAGGTAGTTAATCTTAACCGCGACAAGATCTATGAGGATAATGCTACCAACGCTGCACGTCCCGACATTGAAAAAAAGAACTTTGTGATAGAACAGGGCCGCGCACGTGGATTTGATGTTGTTCTGAAATATGACCGTAAACGTTTTTATTTCTGGGCGGTGTACTCCCTTGGTATTAACGACAGGTGGGTAGGTAATACAACCACTAAGGTAGTTACAAACTATCCTCCTATTTTTGACAGGAGACATAATGTGAACCTCGTGAGCTCTTACACCTTAGGTAAGAAGAAAAACTGGGAGATCAACGCCCGCTGGAATCTTGGAACCGGCTTTCCATTTACCCAGACACAGGGATTCATTAACCAGTACGTGCCTTTAGGTAATCTTAATTACGATTTTCCTACAGCTAACGGATACCTTAATTATATTCCTGCAGAGCTCAACAAAGGACGTCTTCCGGATTTTCATCGTCTTGATATCGGGGTAAAGTACCGGTATAAGTGGAATGAAAAAACCAACCTTGAAGTAATGCTTGGTGCCACGAATGTTTATAACAGGCAAAATATTTTCGAGGTATCGCGATATACTTTTGAACGGATCAATCAGTTGCCGTTTCTTCCTAATTTAAATGTGAGTATTACTTTCTGATTCCGTGCCTGCGGATGCCTGCGGCGCCTACCACTCGGCATCGAGCCTGTGGCTCGATGAGCGGGCCGGTGCGGTAGGTTGGTGGCACACTAAGGCAAACACTAAGAAGACGTTCTGTTCTTATTTTACTGCCTAAAATACAAGATCACTAAGAAAAGTATCTCCGGCTTGGCCGAGGTACTTTTTTGAAGAGTACACAAAAGGGCGGTGGACTGCAACCTTTAATTGAATTGCTGCGGATGACTGCGGCGCTACCACCAAGGGCACAAAGGAACACTAAGAAAACACTAAGAAGACGTTCTGTTTTTATTTTACTGCCTAAAATACAAGATCACTAAGGAAAGTATCTCCGGCTTCGCGGAGATACTTTTTTGAAGAGTACACAGGTTCCGGCTTCAAAGTTCAGAGTTTAAATACGTGTTTGAACTTTGAACAATATTGAACTTTGAACTTTTTCTGCGATCGTACTGGAAGACAATAATTGCTATATTCGTTGGCACTGATGGCTTTTAAGATCTATACTAAAACAGGAGATAAAGGACAGACGTCCCTGATAGGGGGAACGCGGCTGCCTAAACACCATATACGCATTGAAGCATACGGAACTGTTGATGAACTTAATTCGCATCTGGGACTTTTGCGTGATGTAATAACTGAAGAGGACACCAATAATTTACTGATATCGATCCAGGACCGGTTATTTACAATAGGTTCACATCTTGCCGCTGATCCGGGGAAAAATAAAATGCAGCTGCCCCCAATTGTAGAAGAAGATATTGTTGCTCTTGAAAAAGCTATAGATAATATAACGGCGGTTGTTCCTGAGATGAAATCGTTTGTGCTTCCCGGCGGTCATGTGCACGTTTCTTACTGCCATATTGCACGTTGTGTATGCCGCAGGGCCGAACGTGCGGTTTTGAGGCTGGCCGAGCAGGAGGAAGTAGATGGCATCCACGCAAAATATCTGAACCGGTTATCGGATTATCTTTTTATGCTATCACGATGGCTGATGCACACGCTTAATGCAAAAGAAATTCCGTGGAAAGCAAGGATGTAACGCACTGACACGAATTACACTAATACACGAATTGTAAAAATTATGAAGTATCCAGAAGTAGGAACGATAATACATTTACTTAAGTTACCAGGTTTAGAATTTATTCCGAAAGCTTTCGGAATTAGAAATTAGAATTTCTCTCTTATGTCGCCCGCTGAGATAATAAACACCATGATGGAAAAGGATTACTTCAGCCAGTGGCTGGGTATAACTGTTGTGGAATGCAACGAAGGGTTTTGCCGCTTAAGCATGAAGGTGCGGAAAGAAATGCTGAATGGTTTTGGTATTGCCCACGGAGGGATCACTTATAGTCTTGCCGACAGTGCACTGGCTTTTGCATCCAATTCAAAAGGAACTAAGAGCCTAAGTGTGGAAACCTCTATCTCACACACCAAAAGTTTAAAGGAAGGCGATGAGCTTGAAGCAATTGCAGAATGCGAAACGGAAACAGGGAAAATGGGATTTTATAAAGTAAGAGTAGTAAACAAACGAGAAGCAAGTGAACCGGTTGCACTATTCAAAGGAATCGTTTACAAAACTTCCGGCGCATGGTAAAACGTGTTTATTGTAGTGCTCTCATCCTATGGGAGTAACAAAATTTAGTTTTATTACTGGATTAAAGCCATTAATTTTACAATACTAGAAGGGTTAGAGTATGACACAGGCATATATTGTAAATGGCGTTAGGAGCGCGGTTGGAAGCTTTGGGGGAACCCTGGCATCAGTGAGGGCAGACGATCTCGCAGCATTTGTTTTAAAAGAACTTGCAAATAAAAATCCGGGACTTGATCTTTCAGGTGTCGGAGATGTTATTATGGGATGCGCCAACCAGGCGGGTGAAGACAACAGGAACGTGGCGCGCATGGCTTCGTTGCTTGCAGGGTACCCGATAACTGTTCCGGGGCAAACAGTAAATCGTTTATGTGCCAGTGGATTGAGCGCAGCTATTGAAGCGGCGAGAGCTATCCAGGTTGGGGACGAAGAACTGATGATAGCAGGAGGAGTTGAAAATATGACGAGGGGACCACTTGTACTGAGCAAATCTGCCTCTCCATATGGACGCGACCAGCAATTATACGACAGCAGCTTTGGATGGCGTTTTATAAATCCAAAAATGAAAGAGATGTACGGCATTGATGCAATGGGTGAAACAGCGGAGAACGTTGCGGAAAAATATAACGTAAGCAGGGAAGATCAGGATAAATTCGCGTTGTGGAGTCAGCAAAAAGCTGCGAAGGCCACGAAGGATAGACGTTTTGAAAAAGAGATCGCGCCACTGAGCATCCCACAAAAAAAAGGAGAGCCCTTAATTTTTGCGCACGATGAATTTGCCAAACCTGCGACTACCCTTGAGGGACTAGCAAAATTAAAACCATCATTTAAAAAAGACGGGACAGTAACAGCAGGTAATGCGAGCGGATTGAACGATGGGGCCGCCGCTATGTTGATTGCAAGTGAATCTGGACTTAAAAAACATAATCTAAAACCAATGGCACGGATCGTATCGTCCGCAGTTGTTGGTGTAGAGCCGAGGATAATGGGCATTGGTCCCGTGGAAGCCTCAAACAGGGCGTTGAAACGTGCCGGTTTAACTTTTAAAGATATTGACCTGATAGAGCTTAATGAGGCCTTCGCCGCTCAAAGTCTTGCCTGCACGCGTGCGTGGGGACTACAGGACAACGATCCCCGCCTTAACATCAATGGAGGTGCAATTGCGTTAGGACATCCGTTAGGCATGAGCGGCACAAGGTTATTACATTCAGCAGCGATCGACCTGCAGATCCATAACAAGAAGTACGCACTGGTAACAATGTGTATCGGCGTAGGACAGGGATATGCGGCAGTGATAGAAAGAGCTTAAAGGAACAGAGGATAATAAGTTAACCAACTAAAACCCGAAACCATGGTACACAACCTGTCGCAACAAAACTCGATACTCAATCAGTTCATTGCGGAGATCCGCGATGTTGAAATCCAGAAAGACAGCATGCGTTTCAGGCGCAACCTTGAAAGAATAGGAGAGATCTTTGCGTATGAGATAAGCAAGACTCTTATTTACCGGGAGGTTGAAACCACCACCCCACTTGGAATAGCAGATACAAAACAATTACAGGAACAACCGGTTATTGCCACCATCTTAAGAGCCGGCCTTCCATTGCACCTTGGTTTGCTGAACTATTTCGACAAGGCAGAAAATGCCTTTATTTCGGCATACCGGAAACATCATAAGAACAATAAGTTCGAGATCATGCTCGAATCCATTTCCTGCCCTGACCTCAACGAAAAAACTCTCATTCTCTGTGATCCGATGCTCGCCTCGGGAAGATCGATCATTCACACTTATCGTGGACTGCAAGCCAATGGTGTTCCGAAACACACTCATATTGTTACCGCAATAGGAAGTGCCGAAGGGATAGCGTATGTGCGCAGTAATATGCCTTCGAACAATTTTACTCTATGGTGCGGTGCCATAGATGAAGAACTCACTGCCCAGGCTTATATTGTTCCTGGCCTTGGAGACGCCGGTGACCTGGCATTTGGAGACAAACTCTAAATAACTATATGTTCGAAAAAATAACCCTCAGCTACAAAGAGACCGGTGTATTGAATAACCTGGTGCTTCATTATATTTCGCGGCATGAGGAACTGAAAAAATTTTATACTCATTATCCTGATGCAAAAGGATTCAAAGGCTTGCTCGACAGCCATCCCTTCGAACAAACAGACAGGAAAACGCTTGTAGCTTCTGCAATAAAGCAGGCATCGACGGTTTCAAACACCTCTGAACTTTCTGCTGCCAACATTCGGAAGCTTGAAAATAAGAATACGTACACAGTTACCACTGGTCACCAGCTCTGCCTTTTTACGGGACCACTTTATTTTATCTATAAGATTGTCACCACTATTAATCTTGCTGCGGAATTAAAAAAAGCGCATCCGAATAACGAATTCATACCCGTTTACTGGATGGCCAGTGAAGATCATGATTTTGAAGAGGTAAACCATTTACACCTGTCAGGTAAAAAGCTTGTGTGGAGTAACGATCAGCAGGGAGCAGTGGGCGAAATGGACACCAAAGCGCTTGCAGGTATAAAAACAGAACTGGAAACTATTCTCGGCGGCGGACAAAATGCCAGGCAGCTGGTTCAGCTTTTTGAAGAAAGTTATCTCAATCATTTCACACTGGCCGGCGCTACACGTTATCTTGTAAACGCGCTCTTCGGCCACTACGGCCTTGTGACCATCGACGGTAATGATCATTCTCTTAAAGAACTTTTCAGGGACGAGTTCAAAAAAGACATCTTCGAAAATCTTCCTTATAAATATGTTTCACAGTCGATAGATGATCTTAAAAAAGCCGGTTATTCTGCGCAGGTAAACCCCCGGGAGATCAATTGTTTTTATATGGACAAGGGTTTGAGGGCGAGGATTGAAAAGGAGAACAATGATTATGGGGTAGTGGGAACTGATATCAAATTTTCACATGCAGAGCTTGAGCAATTAATTGATAAATCCCCGGAGAAGATCAGTCCCAATGTAACGCTAAGGCCGGTGTATCAGCAAAAGATATTGCCTAACCTAGCGTATATCGGTGGCCCCGGCGAGCTAGCGTACTGGCTCGAGTACAAAAGGATGTTTGAAGGACTTGGAGTGCTGTTCCCGATACTGCTACCAAGGAATTTTGTGACCATCATTGAAAAAAAATCAGTTGCAAAAGCAGGAAAGCTCGGCTTAAAAGTAGCAGACCTGTTCAGGGATGAGAATACACTTTCGAAGGAAGTTCAGGCCAGAACCAGCGGCGTGTTTGAGTTGGAGAAAGAAAAAGAGCAGCTTCAGCAGTTATATAAGAGCATTTTAGACAAAGCAGAGCAGGTTGATAAAACGCTGGGCGGCAATGTAGCTTCCGAATTACAGAAAGCACTGAAAGGTCTTGGCTCAGTGGCAGGAAAAGCCAACCGCGCGCTTAAACAACGCGCCGAAACCGAGATCACCCAGTTAAAAACAATCCGGCAGAAATTATACCCCGGCGGTGTACCGCAGGAGCGTTACACTAATTTCGCGGAATTCCAGGTTAAGTACGGGCCAGCACTTATCAGTGAAATCAGGGGTTTCACTGATCCTATGGAACTTTCACATGTAATTCTTGTAGAACAGTAAGCTTCAGGTTCGGGTGCTCATCTTCATTTTTCTCGTTTTTATCTATCAGGAATAGCCAATGGGCTATTAAAGGGCGCTTCTGTCGATTTCGAATTCAAGTTCAGGTGACTTTGAATATCTTCGTGCTGATTAACCAACTCAAATTAAAAACGTATGAAAACAATTTACATTACTTTATTGACGGCATTATTCTTCACAGGAAATGCACAATTTACAATGCTATCGCAATGGCATGCACCAGATTCTAGCAGCTCGCATACTACACGTTCTTATGACAGCGTTACTGCGATCCCGAAAGCAATGGGTCCTAATATGACCTGGGATTTCAATAACATGAAAAGAACAAGCAACGTTGGACAACCTGAGGTTTTCGGACCTGCCTCAACAGGATCAAACTATACAATGTATCCTACCGCTACAATTGTAGGAAAAACAGGTACCAATACTGCTTATTACAGCACCTCAGCAGCCCAATGGGAATATTTAGGTGATGATTCCGATAAATTTACAGATCCACTGGTTCTTGTTAAATGGCCGGTTAATTATAACTCAACATGGTCTGACACTTACAGTCAAACATCAACCTCAGGAAGCGGAACTCTTACCGGAGCATGCACAGGTTATGGTACTGTGATCCTCCCAGGAGGCGCTAAATATGATAATTGCATGCAATTACATATCAGGAACCAGGCTAATGTTGGTGGAACGCTTACAGCTATCACCGATGGATATTCATACTTCTCACAGCTCCAACGCTTTCCGTTAATATCAATCAACTACACCTGGCTGATTGCAGGTACCGACACTATTATCAGCGACGGTAACATTGATGTTAATGAATTAGTTGCAGTAGGAATCAATGATTACAATTTTGACGCATCATACGCTATCTATCCTAACCCAACCAGCGATAATTTCACTCTTAAGCTCAGCAACAACGAAGGAAGTGACTGCAACGTGCAGATCATCAATATCACTGGCCAAATTGTAAAAGAGGTAAAACTTGGAAATGAAACTACAATTGAGCAATCGGTATCTATCGGAGAACTTAGCAGCGGTGTTTATATGGTGAAAACCAGCTTAGGGGATAAAACCTCTACCCGTCGCCTGGTAGTTAAATAATTTACCTTACTACGAACTTAAAACCCGCTTCAAAAGAGCGGGTTTTTTATTTGGTATATCAGCCGTATCTTTGCGGAAATTAAAAAGACGTGAAAAACAAAAAATGGCTGCTCGTGATCATCATTGCATTTCCGTCCTTTTTCTGGCTGATCCTGGAAACCAGCACCATCAATTCACGAAAGCTGCCTTATTACGGACCTAAAAAGGCAGTGACTAAAGGTGACACTGTTTTTCATACTGTTACTGATACCTTTTACGAGCCTGAAGTTGCAGGCAAGGAAAAGATCCAGCTTTCAGCATCTGACTACCCTATCTTTTCTGTTGCATTCATCGACAATAAATACAGACCCGATGCTTACCGCCTGACCGGATTATGGGAATATCTCACTTACAAAAAAACAAAGATCGGACATATACCTTTCTTCCTGGTGGTGCGTACTGATGAGGAAGGCGGATCACAGGTTTATGATGAGCTCAAAAAATTAAGCGCTCACACGAACGTCCGATTTTTATCCTTGCCTGGAAAAGAATTTGATGCGGCCGTCAAAAACTACTTTTCAGAAAAGCCTTATTATATTGATTACAGTTTCTTTTTGCTGATCGATCAGCACAGGCATGTGCGCGGATATTATGACGCGCGCTACGTATCGGAATTCAAGCGTCTTTCGGAGGAGTACCAGCACCTGAGACTAAAGGAAGAAAAACAAAAAATAATCGACAAAAATGAGATCCATTCAAAATAAACTGCTGCTTGTGGTATTGCCATTAAGCGTGCTCCTGTCATGCCGTCCGGAACAGCCCAAAATGCTGCTTCCTGTTTATGGTGAAAAAACATATTCGGGAAAAGACACAGTATACCATACGATCTCTGCGTTCAGCCTTACCAACCAGTATGGTGAAACTGTGGACTCAAGGACCATTAAAGGTAAGATAGTAGTATCCAATTTCTTTTTTGCAACCTGCCAGAGCATTTGTCCCGAGATGAGCACCAACCTGGTCGTAGTGCAGGAAGCATTTAAGGATGATGATTCTTTACTTATCCTGTCACACTCCGTAAATCCATTGCACGATACTGTAGAAGTTCTGCAGGGATACGCACAAACCTACGGCGCTAAAAAGAACAAATGGCACCTGTTAACCGGTGATAAAAAACAGATCTATGACCTTGCCAAATACAGCTACCTTGTAAATGCACTGGAAGATGATGGCACGCCGGAAGGCTTTTTGCACAGCGAGCTTTTTCTTTTGGTTGATACGCAGGGACGCTTGCGGGGGATGTATGATGGAACGAATAAGACGCAGGTAAGTAAGCTGATTGAAGATATCAGGTTACTAAAGAAAGAAAGTTCTGGAAATTTCTGAGCGATTTATAAAGCCACGTTAAATAAGAGACGCAGATTTCGCAGAATACACAGATTTTTTACTAGCAATCCCATCCTGCACGGAACGCAAATTTCGCTGAGCTATAGTAACAACGCAGAGCCGATAGTTATCGGCTACGCAGAATTCACAGATTTCTACTAGGAATCACGAACTGCGCGCAACGCAAATTCCGGAGAGCTATAGTAACGACGCAGAGCTGATAGTTATCGGCTACGCTGAATTCTCAGATTTTTTGTGAGCCGAAAGCCAAAAAAAAATCCCGGCGAACCGGGACTTTTTAGAACTTAATATTATTGTTTTGGCTTATTCTTCTTTTCCATTTGCTCGATTGACTCGAGGCTGTTAATGATCTCAACAACCTGTTCGGCGCCCAGACGTTTTGCCTTGATCTTTTTATCCTTATCCAGTACATAGATCACCGGGGTTGAATAAATGTCGAAGCTTTCTTTCAGGTTATTCAGGTGGATAGGATCAAACACGTGGATAAAGTCAGTAAGCTTTTTCTCTATGATGAATTTTTTCCAGGTCTCATACAGGTCGTCCTTTGTCTGTACTGCGAAAACCTTCACATCAACTTTTCCTTTTAATTTTTTCAGGTCCTCATGCAGCTTAGGAACTTCTGTCTGGCAATGTCCGCAATCGGCTGCCCAGAAAATCAGCACGGTGTATTTTGCATTGACCTGGTACAATGTCTTGAACATCGGGGTAAGCGTAGTGATGTTCTTATAATAAAGATCGGTAATGCTTTTGCTTGACTGAGCGGTATCAAAGCCCATTTTGCGCACCTGCTTACCATATGTTGTATCAATCATGTACAACTCCTTCACTTTAGCTTCAAGTAATAAAGCACGCATAATATCCACACGTTCCTTGATCTTACCTTGTGTCTCTTCGCTGTAAACCGCTTTTGCCTTGCCCGGGATAATGTATTTATCTGCAATGTGCACAAATACCTTATCAAAGCCCATGATCTTGCTTTGCTCGTATTTATAAGTGAAATATCCGATCAGCAGGTTGTAGATGAGGCTACCTTCGTTGCATTGCGCAAGCACCTTATCAATTTCCTGGATCACCGTATCGGGATGCTGCAGGATCACGTTGTCGTAATATCTTTTTATCCTGTCGTCGAAAAAAGGTGTGCGGATGATACGGTCATCTTTAAAATCGATGCCGTCAAAGAAATGGCTTTTGTAGTAGTAGTACGAATAGATACTATCCGGACGTCCATTGCTTGCTTTTGGAATTTCTTTAGCTTCTTTTTCTGTTTTCAGGTTCAGCACATCGTAAACAAATGTTCCTTTTGCCTTAGCCATAAAATCAGCTTCAAATTTTTTCACGTCCTCGTTCAGCAAACGGATCTTCTCGTTCATGAACTTTGTGCTATCGGCCTTGCTTTTGCCTTTAGTTTGTTCGCGTACTTTATTAAAATCCTGGTTTTTTGCAGTGATGTAGCGGATGTAGCTGAAGAACATTTCGTTCTCCTTGCTGTTAGCCGATTTAAGATTACCCACTATATCTGAAACATCGGTGGTGATGGTGAACTTCTGAGACTCATTGATGAAAAAATCAAAATAGATCGATTTTCCTTCACTCACCAGGGTGTAAACGCCTTTATCGAGTTCTTTGTTTCCCTTGAACTGGATCTGGCCATTCTTAACATTCTTAGCCGTGTCGGAAATATACTGTTGATCAAAAGTATACTTCACCAGGAATACCATGGTGTCCTTGCAGCCTTTAAAATTGATCTTAATGTCGTAGCCCTGTGCCTGACTTTTACCAATAAGAAAAATAGCAGAAAATAAAACGAACAGTTTTTTCATTTGTGTGTGTGTGATGAGGTTTTAAGAGGATTAAGATACTATTATTTCAGGTTTTTCTCAATTCTTTCGAGGTTGTTTACGATGTCGACCACCTGGTCGCTGCCTATTTTTTTACCGATGATCCTTTTATCGCGATCAAGCAGGTAAATAACCGGGGTGGCGTTTATATCGAAACGTTCTTTAAGAGTGAGGGCGTTGATATGCACAGGGTCAAACACATGTACAAAATCTGTAAGCTGCTTATCGATGAGGAATTTTCTCCAGGTATCAAACAGCTCTTCCTTTGTTTGTACAGCGTATACTTTCAGATCAACCTTCCCTTTCAGGGCCTGTAATTCCTTATGCAGCTTTGGCACTTCTGTCTGGCAGTGACCGCAATCGGCTGCCCAGAAAACAAGCACCGTGTATTTTGCCTTAACATCGTACATTGAGCGGAACATCTTGCTCAGCTTATCACTATTCTGATTATAGATGTAAGTAACACTTTCGCTCGAGCGGGCAGTATCGAATCCCATCTTTAAAACCTGGCGTCCGTACGTAGTATCGATCATAAAAAGATCGGGCACTTTAACGCCTGGCTGCAGGTTACGGAGAATATCCACACGTTCCTTGATCTTTGCGATCGTCTCGGCTGAATAATATCCGTCGGTCTTGCCGCTAACAATATATTTGTCGGCTAGGTGAATGAACACCTTTTCATACGTGTTGCATTTACCGGTGTTATCGAAGCTAATGGTTTTGTTTTGCTCGAACTTATAAGTAAAGTGGCCTACCAGCGTATTAAAAATATTAGAGCCGGGAATGCATTTGGCAAGCAACAAATCCAGTTCCTTTATAACCGAATCGGGATGCTGTGGAACCATCTGATCGAAATACTTCTTCACTTTTTCAGCAAAAAAAGGAGTATTGATCGACCTCTCATCCTTCAGGTTTATATTGTCGAAATAGTGGTTCTTGTAATAAAAATACTGGTAAACACTGTCAGGACGCCCATTGCTCGCTTTAGGAATATCAGTAGCATACACCTCAGTTTTCATCTTTATAAGATCGTACACAAAAGTTCCCTTATTGCGGGTCATAAAATCGTTCTCGAACTTTACGATCTGACTGTTCAGGGCCGCGCCCTTGTCATTCACAAGCTTCGCACTGTCTGCTTTTGATTTTCCTTTTGCCTTTTCATAAGTGTCAGAAAGCTCCTTATTCTTGTTGGTCATATAAGCAACATAAGTGAAGAACTGCTCGTTTTGCTTATCATCGGATTTCTGGCTGTTTACCAGATCCGCATTGTCCATATTGATGGTAAAATTCTGATTCTGGTCAACAATGAACTGGATATAAAAGCTGCTGCGACTCTGGTTGGCAAGAATGTATACGCCTTTGTCCAGGGCCAGGTCACCCGTAAAACGGATCTTACCATTTTTGATCTTAACGCAGCTGTCGGAGATAGGAACCTGGTCCCAGAAATATCTCGCAAGGTAAACGGTGCTGTCCGGACACCCTTTGAAATTGATCTTAATGTCGTATCCTTTCTGTGCTTTTCCGAAAAAAATGAGCGTGACGAGGAGGCTTAAAACGTAGTGTTTCTTCATATTGTGTGGGTTTCTCGTTTAATTAATCAAAATTAAGAATAGATCATTCAGTCGTCAAATCCTGTACCATATTTTTAATGTTGCCCCCATAAATTTTGTTAAAAGCATTTTCAAGACTATCCTGTAAACTCTCGTATTGGCGCAGATCTACGAAGAAAGCGTTTTGAAATTTAAGGATATCTTTCTTCCGGCGTGTAATAGTTGCTTTATTGTTAACGGGCAGCAGATCCACGCTGTCAGCGATCATCCTGAAAGTTTGTTTCTTAAAGATCTCCAGTTGCGAAGGTGAGATTGTTGTATAGATACTGTCAAGAAAACGAACCTGCCGGAGTAAAAAGTTCTTATACACCTTTTCATCATTCACCTGGTTGTCATAAACACGCAGGCTTGCAGTATCATTCCCCAGGAATTTTCTCGTTGCCTTGTCGGCTATGAAATTGGCCAGGTTCTCATTAAGGTTCACATCGCCCGCCTTATAAAAAGTAGCATGGAAAAGTTCGTGGAAGAGTAAATTGCACAGGGTGGCTTTTGATCTTTTTAGAGAATTGCTCAGCAGCGGATCGTTGAACCAACCCAGGGTACTCCAGGCAGATACACTCCTTATGGCCACATCATAACCTTCGGAAACCAGCCTGATGTATTCGCGGTGGGCGCGGTACTTCTCAAAAAAACCCTTGTATGAAACTTTGCCCACCACGGGAAACACCCATTCATAGGGATCCACTTTGTACCGCGGAGCAGCTGTAACAACCCATAATACCGGCTTGCCGTTCTGATCATAGACCCGGGTAAAACTCCCGGTACTTTTGTAGCCAAGGCTATCGACACTGTATTTTTTTATTTTTCCGATAAGGGCGAGATTGGTGCGCACTGTATCCGGCAGATCTGTCCGTTTTCGATATTCTTCAACTGCGACAGTGTGCGTGAGAATATGGATCTGGCCGGCAGCCTGCTGCAGCAGGTACGCAGTTGTATGATGAAAGATGGCAAGAAAAACCATCGCGCAAAAAATACAACCCGATAAAAAAACTCGTAACCATCTCAAAAAAATTATCCTCATGCTTATTTGTATCTTTGTAAAAAGCGACAATTATAAAAATAGTGGATAGACGCGTTATTTTTTACCTTTTGATCCTGATCAGTTCAGGATCTTTTTCACAAAAAAACGACACCTCCATGCTGATGTTCCGTCACGCCGAAAAGGACCTGGCAGACCTGCAGCAGATGGCTTTTCACAGCAAAATAGAAGCCGAGCGCATTGAAGGCAACAAGCAGTTTATCCTGGCCTGGGACCGCATTGTGTCCGATCCCCGCATTCTCCGATACCATTTTACCATGCTCAGGGACGTTTCGATCCTCGAAAGCAGCGACCGGCAGGTAAAGCTGATCACCTGGAACCTTCATCGCAACGATGGCACTCATGCTTATTTCGGGTATTTACTGGTAAACAGCAAAAAAACGACCCGTAAAGGATTCCTGAAAAAACAAACAAGCGAAACGTACGAGCATTATAAGCTGATAGACCGGTCGCCCACGATTAAAGCACCGGAGAGCTATATTGGTGCGCCCGACAAATGGTTTGGGATGCTTTATACGCAAATGATAGAATGCGATGGGTATTATACATTGCTTGGCTGGGACGGTAACGACAAACTCACTCAGCGAAAATTTATTGATGTGCTCTATTTTAAGGGCAGCGGGATACCGGTGTTTGGAAAAGATGTATTTAAGTTCCCACGCAAAAATCCAAGACGGCTGATGTTCGAATATAGCTCTGAAGTCACCATGAGCCTGCGTTACGAGAAGAATGAGAATATGATCATTTACAGCCACCTTGGCGCGAAACAGGAAGGCGATCTGCTCGAGGGTCAATACCAGTTTTATGGTCCCGATGGCAGTTACGACGCTTTAGTTCAGAAGAAAGATAAATGGGTAACAGTGGAAGACATTGATGCCAGGAACGAAAAATCGGACAACGACAACGCCAAAAAGCCGAACCCGAAAAAACAGACGCCGGTTTACAAACCTAAATAGGATTGGATATCCACTGCCTGATCCTTTTCTGCAGCATCAGGGCAATAAGGCAACCTGCAGAGTTTGCAACCACATCCATCCAGTCGGCAGTGCGATTACTAAAAAAATATGCCTGCATCAGCTCCATCAGCATTCCATACAATACACTTATTGCAACATAAAAGAAAGTAAAACCATGGTGCTGCCCGTAACGTAAGGCCACCACGATGAGTAATGCGGATAAAATAAAAAATATTGAAGCGTGGATCAGGTTATCAAGACTGAGTAGCTCCATCCAGACGGCCGAAGGGATATACTGTCCCGGCGTTGCGCACAAAATGAGGATGACCACCGCCCATAAAATGGAAAGAAAAACCGGGTATGTAAAAAGGAGGCGTTTCATATAATAAAAAAACCCTTTTAAAAATTAAAAGGGTTCCTTGTAGTTTTTGCGGGAATCAGGCTCCCACTAATTTCTTATAATCATCAACCGATAACAGGCTGTTTACCTGCGAAGGATCTGATAATTTAATTCTGATCATCCATCCTTTTCCGTAAGGGTCGTTGTTAACGCTTTCAGGCGCTGAATCAATATCCTTGTTCACTTCCAGTACTTCACCGGTAAGCGGCATATACAGATCACTTACTGTCTTAACAGCTTCAACTGTTCCAAAAACTTCTTCTTTTTCAACTGTTTCGCCAACGGTATTTACGTCAACGTAAACGATATCGCCTAATTCGCGTTGTGCAAAATCGGTAATGCCAATTGTTGCCTCGTTACCGCTGATCCTGATCCACTCGTGATCTTTTGTGTATTTAAGTTCTGAAGGAAAATTCATATCCTGAAATTTTTGAGGTACAAATGTAATTGTTTTTTTAGATGGTGGCGGGATTTATTGGAAATTTATCCTGAGGCTGAAACCTGCATTGATATTGGCCGTTGGGAAAGAAGCGGATGTCTGAGGAGTGGTTCTGATCCAGTCGTAAAATAACCTCAGCGTCACTGCCTGAGTGATCTGGTAATCGGCAGAAGACCTGAGGGTAAAGATATTGGTACCGCCCGTTGGCTGGCTGATGCCATCTTCGATCTGCCTGATCACATTTATATTACGGCGGAAACTGATATCAGCTTTTACCGTCAGGTTACTTTCAAGCACTTTGCCCTGGATGCGGATCCTCTTGATCTTGAGTTTAGGATACAGGTAACCAAGGCCGATGATATACTCCTGACCTTTTGTTTCAATGATCTGGAAGCCGGTCACATTAAGACTTGTGGTCTTGTCGCGTCGTGTTTCTACATTTGCTGACCAACCCGGCTTATTAAACTGCAGATCGAACTTGATGAGCGGTTCAAAGCGTTCACTCAATGTTACAGAGTTTATGAGATAATACGGCACAAAGTTCCGCGTGCCCCCGCCTGTGGCAGCTACCGGCATTCTTTCGGTCTGGTCCGGTCCTTTAAATAGCAGGTTATTGCTAAAACCATTGATAGTATATGTGCTGCGGTAGGTGTGACGCACTATGATATTTTTGAACTGTTTTTTAAAGAGCGGAATTTTTCCCAGACCATCCCATGTTACATTCCAGTTTGGCAAAGGTATTTTAGGGAAGATGTTCTTGGTATTATACCCTGGCATGGCTTTGCCCGTGTAAGTGTCGTAAAATGCGCCCACCAGTACATCCTGCTGATTCAGCGAATAACCATCAACAACAGTGTCGGAACCTCCGGCGCTTGCAGCATTTTCTGCCCCAAGTTTATTTGCGACGTTCCGGCGGTTGCTTCTGAATTCCTTGAACAAATCCGACTCAACAGGATGTGATCCGTCGCGGAATGAATTAAAGAATGTAAACGTGGAGATATTGAAATTTCCTGTCTCGTTAGGGCTGTCATTAAAAATAAACTTTCCGTTCTGGCCAGGGAGGCTGTCCCATATCATGTATTCGGTCCTGCTTCTCGATTTGCTGTAATTTCCATTAAGCTCGATCTTCAGACTTCCGTGTGGTTCAATATTTGTCCGGTACGAATAGGTCAGATTCTGCATTTCATTATACGGAGTTGTCTGCATCGGATTTTTTCGGAGCCATCCTCCTTCAGCGGCTTTTTGCCGGATATCGGGATCATACAAACCAGAAACAAAACGGAAACCGGGAGCCAGTCCTTTATCAAAACCAAAGGCCCTTGTTGAAGGAATATAATTAGGCAAGGCCTGACCTGTTGAAAGCTGGTAGGTAAGCGATGCACTCTTGATCATCATTACGAAACGTGCCATTATTTCGCCCAGTTCCTTTGCGCTTCCTTTTTGTTTAGCCGTAGTATCTTTCGTGCTGCGTGAACCTGCAGCAGGCGGTTTTTTATCACCAGGCCTGGCTTTAGGAGCAGGAGTGTTTACCTTTTTAAAATAAGGGATCTTATTGTACAGGGTCGTAAAATTGAGGTTACCTGTAATGTTATGCTGTGCGGTGTTCTGTATGGTGTTACCTATATTATCGAGCGCTGCAAAAGGCTCGCGGTTCCAGGTATAAGTGCCACCATAACGATAGGTCGCTTTCACAAAATCGAGGATCGGGATCTTGTTTATAGGGATATCCGCATTGAGATTCATTTGCTGCCTGAATGTGGTGTTCTCTCCGTATTTACCTATAGTGTCTCCGCTTCCTTTCCAGAAAGTGTCCCAGGTTTGCTTACGCAGATCTTTCTGGTTCTTCCAGCTTTCCCCCGTCGGTTCAGGTTCCATGATCCTGCTTTCATTGTTGCCTGTATAATCAAACTTTATGTTCTTGGTAAGATCCCAGCGGAAATTATAAGAACGATTCATCATAAATGTCTTATTCACCAGTGTAGGATTTACAAACGCAATATCGTTTCCGTAAAAACTGGTAATGTCGCGGTTCTTCATTGCAGAGTACGACCGGTTCACATCAAAGGAGGCGCCAAAGCCGTTGGGCAGGAGCTGCAGATTGGCTTCCCTGATGAGAGTAAACCATTTGCTCTCCAGCGCCTTCATTTTTGCAAATGGTTTTAAGACGTAAGGATTTCTCAGGGTGTAATTGTATTGCAGATTGCCCCTGTACTGCCGGATAATATTATACTCCACATTCACGCTGCGCCGGCCAACTTCGCTATAGGCATACGTAGTCGAAAAATTGCTGATATCCCAGGGCATGGGCTTTGATCCTGGATTTTTAAAACCGTCAATACGGGCGTTGGTGATATTAAATCCTTTGCGCTCTGTATGATCTTCCACCTGTCGTTTTACAGTATCTTTTAATCCGGACCTTACATGCGGGCTGCTTAAAAAATCCTTCATGTATACATCAGGATCCAAAGGATTAAACAAAGGAGTGATAACAGTTCTGCCGAAATTATAAAATACAGGCAGAGTTACTTTCCAGTCGGAAGGCAGGAATTTTCCGGCATTGATGGAAGTGCTAACATCCCAGTTCCTGTTGGTTTCACGGCTCCGGTCGCCGATCTTACTTTCTACACTTCCCCAATAAGGTGTTTTATAAGTTCCGGCAAGCGACACCATACCGAGATCGGCGAGCTTGGCCTGTACCTGCGCAGTGGCAGCTTCCCCACCCTGGTTCTTAAACTCAGTAAGGCGAAGTTCATTCACCCACAATTCAACACAGTGCGAATTTGTTTCAGCATCTTTAGGGTTCCTTACCCCTACCATAATACTTTTCACGGTAGCTAAATTCGGATTACCCACAATAGTTATGGAGTATCCGTCAAAAGCTACTGTATGCGGTTTACTAAGCTTTCCAAGATCACTGTAATAACCGTAGAGCTTATTCCTGTCATCTTTAACGAAAGTAATATCCTTAAACTTCAGGTTAACCTCATTCTCTGCCGGCCAGACTATGTAACGGTCGCTCTCGCTGTTTGGCGCATAATTTCCCGGAGGGGTAAGCTTTAAAGGAACTTCGTATTCGTAATAGTTATTGTTGTAATCAGTTCCCACCCTGAAGAACAAATGCACATCACCATCTTTCAACCCGCTATTATTAAGAGCTTCACCATGCACATTCAATTTGATGTTCTCAAACATCCTGGTATCCAACTCAACATTCTTGAAAATAGCGCGACTGTCACCATCCTTCAGATCACATACACGCATCTGCAGGGCCTGCTCGTTCTGAAGCACCAGGTTGGTGGTCTGAACATTCTGCTGCTGATCGATCTGCGGAGGTAAAATATAATTTACGGGAACCTTTGTAGAGTTTTCCTGCAAGCTCACCGCCGACACATCGAAAGAAGTATTGTTGGCATCTTCAACAATATATTCACCCGGCTGCTTAAGATCGTACTGGTAACGACGCCAGTCGCTTCGCACAAGCTCAAAGCGGGCAAGACGTAAAACCACCGGGCGCTTGAACCCTTTCATGTACACGCGCATGAACCTGATGGAGTTAAAACCTTCAATGCCCCCAACGTTATTTTCAAACTGTGAGATAGGAATTTTAAACTGGTACCATTTTACCGGCTTGCTGATACCATTGATGGTTGGAGGATCTCCATTAAATGCATCCACGATAAAGTTTGTTCCCACCGCCTGCTGGTTAATATCCTGGGGCGAGATCCTTACACGGTACTGATAATAATTTTCCGCTTCGCTCAGGGTGTTGTCGCGATTGATATCCTCGATGTTTGGAATTGTAGTTGCGCCGGTAGGATAGTTACCGCCATTTGGATTTGCATTGTTATACTGATCTTCCGTCGGTGAATTGCCTTCAGGATTATTGTACCTGGAATAACGTTTCAGTGTATTTGCTTTCTGCTCGTCGTAATCATCACCCCTGAAAAAGTGGTAACGATCGCTTGAAGGGTCATCTATAAAAGCATTCTTTGCGGCATCAGAATACGGACCATTGCGCATGAGGCGGATCACAGAATCAAAACGCACGCGTTCCTGGTCATCAGACATACCGTCGTAACCAACGTCCTGCTGTGGGCGGTCACCATTATCCTGGGAGAATGCATTTATTACCGGGGGAAGTTTGGGAACATTCGCGATCGGGTTCTCTTCCACTTCAAGTACGCGCGAAAATTCGGAGTTGCCCGGGATCCCGTTCTC
This sequence comes from uncultured bacterium, assembly GCA_966211905.1. Classification (GTDB taxonomy): domain Bacteria; phylum Bacteroidota; class Bacteroidia; order B-17B0; family Aurantibacillaceae; genus Aurantibacillus. The sequence goes on along the minus strand of CBIHOL010000048.1, from coordinate 3,254 downwards.
ATAAACCATCCGGCCGTCCTTCACAATATCTTCAGATATATTTCCGAGGTTGATATAAAGTTCACCTGAAGGAAGATCATCAGCATGAAAATTAGGATCGGTCTCTGAATTATAATCTTCGTTGTATGGATCCATGAGCCAGAACTGGATGTATTCAACGTTGGCAGCCTGGAAGTCGTTCGTTTCGAGACGGCGCATGATACCGCCCCAGCGCGATTCAGGATTTTTAAGGCTTCCGTCGTTGTTGATCCCCCCGGAAATTCCCGGCATACCGATCACATCGTAATTATATTGTCCCCGTTCCGAAGGATAAAAGGTAAGATCGAGCATTGGCAAAACCTGTTGCTGACCATTGGGCGGCGTTTTACCAGGGAATAATTCTGTTTCAAATACCTGCCTCCACATATTATTGGCGAACAGTTTTTCGCTAGTGTAATATCCGGGCGAGGTACTTCCCTGGTCGCGGGTAAACATGGCATCCACATTATACCAGTTCAGCCTGGCACGGTTGATGCCCGGAACTATACTTGCAGACCTGCCATTGGCCTCCGGGAACAGCCGTGGCTGCTGGGTAGGTAAGCTCGCCAGGAACCAGCTATTTGCTCCCTTAATATCAATGAGCGCAATAGATCCTTCGAAATCGTCGATGTAGGAATTACCTCCGTTCTTACTGATAGCCTTTGCATTGCCCGGAAATAATTTTGCTACCTCACCACGCGTGGTGATAGTGCTCATTTCCTTTGTACTGAAAAATGGAAGCTTATCAAGCAGGCGGGTCATGAAGGGCGCATCTGTTTTGTAGGCGTAATCAAGTCCTGCTACAACGTTACTCACCGGCTCATCGCCAAATGAAACTTTTTGTGTGAGGGGACGTTCGCTGAACCTCAGGAATGTTCCTCCAAGAGTAAGATTCCTGTTAGCCTTAAAATCGAGACGGGTTCCCATCAGACTTTTGTTCTGCAACTGGAAAAGTGAATTACTTTCAAGAGAAACTTTAATTGTAGCACCTGAGCTCAGGATCCCTTCGTTAAGGATCTTTACACGACCGAGAGTATAATCCACCTGGTAATCGGTGTTTTCAGAAAGTGCGACACCATTGGCAGTAACAACCACTGCACCCTGGGGTATGTTCAATGCGTTAAGCGCGATCTCAGAGCCCGATGAAGAACGGTAACTACCTTTTATCCTGTAGCGGTTCTTGCTTTGAATGAAGGAAGCCGATGTTTTTGTACTGTCATATAATTCCTGGAAAATATATTTTTCAGCGTCCGGAAAATCCTCAGCGCTGAACTGACGACGAAGGCTGTTACCGAAAGGCTCCACTGTTGAGAAATAAGCGCGGCCATTACTTTGAGAAATCGTGTAACCATTAATAAAGTCATAAACACCATCAGGATGACGATCACCATTCACGCTCAGTTTATCACATTGCAGAACACGAATGAGCTGCTTTCCATTTACACTTCCTGAAGGGAGGTATGGAACATCAACGCCGGTCTCAATATTATTGTAGTATACATCTAACCTGAAATCAGTAGGATTTAAATTATAGGCTCCCAGAACATAAACGTTCTTCATCATCAGGTCCCATACCGGGTTCTTAACGTTAACGACCTGGCTCTTTAATAATTTACAGATAATTAGCTGGGTGTTATCAGGCACCTGCTCACTGAATTCACCAACCTGGTAAACCTCGCCACCATAAGTATACTGGTAAGATACTGCAAGCGCCTGGTCGTTGTTCAGCTGCTGATTAAGTGAAATAAAACCTGTGCGCGAATTGTAAGTATACTCAGAAGGATTTAACCGTCGTGCATTACGGATGATGTTATAATCACGGCTGGCATTCATATATTGTTTGGATGAATCGTTATTGTTTATTGCAGCAGTAGCCAGGATATTGCTTACCTGGTCGATATTCCTTGAACGGAGAAGTCCCGATACCGAATCCGTCATTAAGGTGTAAAGGTTGTTTGCTATATTCCGGGGGAGACTATCGGGTCTGTTATCAGAAATGGCTAATGTAGATGGAACGATGTTCTTCTTGAGACCATTATACACGTAGGCTGTATCCTCACCAAGATCCTGGAATGCGACCACGTTCCTGGTTTGCTCAGCGCTGCCATTAATACCGAGCAGGTACACTTCAATCTTATTAACTACAATGGGCGTATTAATAATTGGCAGTGTAGACATCCATGAATCGTATTTGTCGTGGAAGTAGTGCGCGAGAAAAAAGTGTTTGTTCTGTTCATAATTGTCGCCCGACACATTAATTGGCTGTAACTGCGCACCACCCTGAACAGTGATCTCCGTTTTTTTTCCTTTTTGCTGAGAGAAGACCGTTGTGGCCCTTAACCTTCCAAACTGCAACTCCGTTTTAAAACCGAATAATGTCTGGCTACCCGAAATAAGAGAACTGTTAAGAGGCAGGGAAACGTTACCCGCTTCAATTTTTTTGATGATCTCATCTTCATAACCTGTGTAATCCACTTTTACCTGGTTTTCCCAGTCGAAGGAAGCTTCCGTGTTATAATTGGTTGTGATCTTAAGCTTATCGCCGATCTTACCAATGAGGTTAAGCTGGATCCTCATCATAAAATCGAACATGGTGAGCGATTGCTGCTTCTGGGGGATGGAAGGATTAAGATTTTTATTGTGATTGATCCCGAAAATAAGTTCTGCTGTACCGGTTGGTTTTATATCAACTGTATTTCCCCCGAAGATCCTGTCGAACAATTCGCTGTTGACCTGTAATTTTGGGATCATTCCCTGGCGGGGCTTTTCGTTTTCCTGGTCGGTGGCCACCCTCGAGCGCCAGTATTCACGCATCTGCTTTTTAAATACGTAATCCTGGTATTCTTTAGCGGTCATATAGGTTTCGGGACGATAATCCCGTTCACCCATTTTCTGCTTCACATTATAGGTACCAGATTTAGGATCGTATTCAACGTTAGTGCTTACGTTTGCCGGCTCCTCAAGGTAAAGCTTCGACTTAGGCTGGGTAATTGCCGGTTTGCCCGGGTTATCTTTAAAATCATAAAGTAGAGGCTCCTGCTCTTCTGTTTCCGGGGTATCGGGAGGCAGCACGTACTTTGAAGGAATATACTCGAGTTCCGAACCGTTTCCAGGCTGAGCATTACGGGTAACAATACCCATCAGACAAGCCGTGGCACTGCTCAGTAAAACAAAATTTATCCGTCCGTTAATTCTCAAGGGTCAGTAACTAAATGTTCTTTAAAGCTGCTTTTATT
>CBIHOL010000047.1:0-34105 GCA_966211905.1 uncultured bacterium | reverse complement strand
GAAAGTGTGACCAGTTTAACTTCAAACGGAGGATCACCGGGAACAAGCATCAGGATCTTTAATACCGATCAGACCAATAATAACTTCTCTTCCATAAGTTTTCCATCTTTTTTGAGTAATGGTGGTGTTGCTGAAATGGCAAAGATCGCCGCAGTGCACGTGAACCATACCATCGGATCAACACAGGGTGACCTTGCATTTCTTACACATTACACCGGCGGTGGACTGCAGGAAAGAATGCGTCTTACCGGTCTTGGAAGGCTGGGCTTAAATACCACTGCACCTTCTGCCACATTGCATGTTAATGGAAATGTTCGGATTGTTGATGGTACAGAGGGAGCAGGCAAAGTTTTAACCTCCGATAATTCGGGTTTTGCTACATGGCAAACTCCGGCGGTGTTTCCTCCGGGCATGGTAATGGCTTACGCAGGAACTCTGATCCCTACTGGCTGGGTAATATGCGACGGGCGCTCGTTACTGCGCACCGCCGAACCCGCATTGTTTAATGCAATCGGCACTGCCTGGGGATTTACAAGTTCTACTACATTTAATATACCGGATATGCGCGGAATGTTTTTACGTGGTGTTGCTGGTGGCTCAGCAAATGACCCAGACCGCACTACTCGTTTCGCTGCTAACACTGGTGGTAATACAGGAGATAACGTCGGTAGTGAGCAGGCCGATATGTATGATAGCCACGCCCATACTGCAGGAAGTTCTGTAACAGGCGGACTAGGTCTTGGTATTACTTCCATTTTGGTGCCAGGATCTACAAATAACACCGGTGCAAGCGGGGGCAACGAAACACGACCGAAGAATGTGTATGTGTATTACATCATTAAACTATAACGCATGAAAGCGACGATCGTATTTTTAGTTATAGCTTTCCCTTTTGCGCTTGCTGCACAAACAATTACCCCGCAGGTAATAAACAGTGCGGGAGGTGACAGACCTGTTGGCAACGGCGGCTTATGGTTAAGTGATAATGTCGGCGAACCTTTTACAGAGACAATTGGTCCCGTTGGTAACATGATGATCACCCAGGGTTTTTTACAACCGCCTGTGCGCGACGGTGTCACTATACTTGTGAATGGAGTGAGCTGTGCCACAAGGGCCGATGGATTTATATCAATTTCCTTCAGCAGCATTAACCCCGGTCACACCGAAGTCTATCAATGGTCGGCAGGTGCCTGTGCTTCGGATAAGTGTGGAAGTAAAGTTGAAAACCTGAAGCCCGGAAGTTATTATGTCACTATTATTTCTTCTTACAGTCAGGGCGGGCAGCAAAAAAGCGATACTATTCGCAAAGGGCCAATGAACGTGGCTTCCAGCAACGAGGAGTGTAAGCTTGTTGTGTTTTCAGGTGTTACTCCCAATAATGACGGGCAGAACGACCGTTGGATCATTGACAATATCTCCGAATTCCCAAATAACCATATCACCATCTATAATCGTTGGGGAACACAACTATTTGACGTGCAAGGCTATGATAACATAACGAAATACTGGCCAACGGATGAAATGTTGAATAAATTGGTTTCTAGTACCTATTTTTACATTATTGAATTGGGAGATGGGTCTAAACCTTTGAAAGGCTGGGTAGAACTTATCAAAAACTGATGATGATGAAACATTTATATTTCTGGACAGTGGTTCTGTGCTTTGCGCTTCCGATCGCAGCGCAGCAGGATGCACAGTATAACCTGTACCAGTTCAACCAGATGATCATTAACCCCGCATACGCCGGGGCCCGCGACGGATTATCGGTAATAGCTTCCACGCGTCAGCAATGGTCGGGTTTCGCAGGAGCGCCTCAAACCACGTGCCTCAGCATGCATGGGCCGGTGCTCAAAAAAAATCTTGGGCTGGGTATGACTATCGTAAGCGATAAAATGGGACCACGCGATGTAATAGGCATCTATGGAAATGTAGCTTACATTTTAAAACTAAGCCAGGAAGCACGTTTGCATTTTGGTGTTAATGCAGGTTACAACAGGTACCAGTTCCATTATTCAGATCTTAAATTCAAAGCAGAGGAAGCTCCCTCGGAAGTTTATCAGAACCAGAATATCGGTTCGCTTGATGTTAACGGTGGACTTTATTTTCGGATGAAATCGTTTTTTATGGGAGTGAGCGCCACTCACCTTAACGATGGTAATATTTATACGTTCGCAGGTACAGGTGATTCAGGAAAGGTAAGTTACAAGCTTAACATGCATATTTTTGGAACCGTTGGAAAGTCGTGGCAGTGCAGCAATAACCTGGTATTTGCTCCGACATTGCTTGTAAAAGAAGTGAAAGGGACAATGGCCCTTGATATAAATCTTAATTTCTTTATTTACAAGAAATTGTGGCTGGGCGCGTTTTACCGTTATGAATATGGTCCTGGCGCACTTCTGCAATATTATGTCACCAATAAATTCAAAGTAGGATACTCTTACGACTCCGGATTAAACGACGCGAGGCGTCTGGGAGGAAGTCATGAAGTGATGTTAGGTTTTGATTTCGCTAATGCCAAAGCCACCATCATAAACCCGCGTTTTTTATAGGATATGCAGAGAAAAAAGATAGTAGGTTTCCTGTTCTTTTTTTGGTTCGCCCATGCTTTAGTTGCCCAGATCGAAAATGGTGACCTGCACTTTGCAAAAGGGGAATATCTTAAGGCGGCACAGTACTATAAAAAAGCCACGCGCGATAAATCTGCCGATACACGACAACAGGCGTTTGGGAAGCTGGGCAATGCCTACAAGATCCTTAATGAATATCAAAAAGCGGAGGATGCTTATGAGAAAGCGATCGCGCTCAACTCAAACGTGCAGCCTGAAGTGCTTTATAATTATGCCCAGGTTCTTAAAGCGGCAGGTAAATACGAAGAGGCTGTAACTCAATATGAAAATTACATCCGGGTAAGTCCAAACGACAAGCACGCCCGTGAAGCTTTGAAATTTTGCCAGGAGATCAAATATTACCTTTCCAAACCTATGGAGTACGCCGTTAAGAACACGGAAACCATAAATACTTCACAGGCAGAGTTCTCACCGTTTGTAATGAATAATAAACTGGTTTTTATTGCCGAACGCACCTCTTTCGACTTCGTGGAATATAATGTGAACAGTTCAAACGGTCAGCCCTTCCTTAACATGTACGTATCCACCATTAAAGGAACCCAGCTGAAAAAGTCAAAAACTCTCAGCAGGAAAATAAATTCAGATTACCACGAAGGTCCTGCATGCGTGAGTGCAGACGGACATACACTGTATTTTACGCGTGTAATGCCATTTAAAAAAGGAACAACCAATCACGCAAAGATCTTTACTGCTACCGGCTCGGACCGCAACTGGAGAGATATCCAGGCTTTACCAATCAATTCCGATGAGTTTTCGATCGCGCATCCTGGCATCAGTCCCGATAACAATGTATTGTTCTTTGCCAGCAACATGCCTGGAGGTTACGGAGGAAAGGATCTTTATATGAGCAAACGCAATGGTGAGGGCTGGTCTGTTCCTGTTAATCTTGGACCGGATATAAATACTACCGGTGATGAGATGTTTCCTTCTGCGAGAAAAGACGGTGTTTTATTTTTTGCTTCGAACGGATTGCCAGGATTCGGAGGACTCGATATTTATTCGGCAAAAAGTGTGGACGGAAGATGGCTTCTAAACAGGAATGAAGGATTAAGCCTTAATTCAAGCGCAGATGATTTTGGCATCACTTTTCTCAATGACACTATCGGTTATTTTTCTTCCAATCGTGCCGGCGGAAAAGGTATGGATGATATATACATCTTTACTTACACCAATAAATCGATGGTTCTTTCCGGTACTGTTCTCCTGACCGAAAACAGCAAAAGCTACGCAAAGGATAAAAAGGTAGTGCTTCTTGATAACCGAGGAAACGCCATTGACAGTACTAAAACGAACCAGAAAGGTTATTTTGAATTCAAGAACCTGCAGGCTGATAAAAAATATATGGCTGTAGTTGAGGAAAATGATCCTACACTCACCGGCAAGGCACGTTTTTACCTTGCTGAAAAAGACAGCGTGATCCACCGTGTAACAGGGCCAGTGGGCGGCAATCGTTTTGTGTTCCGTAATCTTCCTGTTGATCCGAATGGTTTACCAGACCTGTATACCGAGGATGACCTTGTGTTTGCAGGCGCTTTAATGACGGGACCTACAGGGGCGGTGGCACTGAAAAATGCGAAGCTAAAGCTGGTGAATGATTTCGGCGATGTGGTGGAAGAAACGAGTACCAACGAATTCGGAGCTTTTGCTTTCAGGAATATTCCATCTGACCAGAATTATCTTATCTCCATAGAAGAAACTGAAGTGGCCTTGGCTGAAGGTACAAAGATCACCCTCACCAACAAATCGGGAAAGGAAATAAAGACCTTCTACAAAACAAAAGGCAAGTTCGCTTTCAAGATCCTGCAGTCTGATAAAACGGTGCTTAATGAGATGGATGCTGAGGATGTGAACCTGATCATGGGTTTATATGGTTATATGTATGACCAGGACAAAAAGCCGGTAATAAACGCAAAATTAACTGTGAAGGAAGAGGATGGAAGCAATCCGAAAACATATGTAACCACCGATAAAGGGAAATTTAATTTTAAGAATTTAGATGCCGAAAAAAATTACATGTTTGAAGCCGATGAGAATGATCCAAGCTTAAAAGGTGTGAAGAGAATTTATATAGCTGATAGCAAGGGTAAGATCTATAAAGTGATCGACCTGGTTGGTGGAAAATTCAGTTTTAAATTGCTTGAAGCAGATAAGTCAGCACTGGGTGAGTTTGTGGTAGATGATCCATGGTTAAAAGTAGCTGAAATGAAAAAAAAGCCGGAGACCGTGGTGACCAATACAGTAACCAAAAAGCCTGAAGAGGAAAAAGAAGAGACCATGATCATTGTGGAAAGCATCAATTATGCTTTCGGTGATTACAAGCTTGGTCCCGACGGAGAAAAGGTGCTAAACAAAGCGGTGGAGGTAATGAAAGAAAATCCCCGCCTCATCATGGAGATCAATTCTCACACCGATTCACAGTCGAGCAGCGGATTTAATATGACATTGTCAAACAAACGTGCTCAGGCGGCAGTTGATTATCTTGTGTTGAAAGGCATCAACCGCACACGTCTTAAGAGTAAGGGATACGGTGAAACCAAGCTCCTGAACAAATGTGCCGATGGCGTTGAATGTTCGGAAGATGAGCACAAGGTGAACCGGCGTACTGAATTTAAGATCACAAAACCTCTCAAAAAATAATTATGGACTTTGTCCTTTTCGACGAAGAAGCTTCCTGGAAAAACCTGTTGCCTCTCACTTTTACAAGGCCTGTTTCTGAAATAAGGATAGGTATTTTAACCATTCGCGAAAAATGGGAAAGAGAACTTGGGCTCAAATGCAGCCACTTTACCAAGGATTACCTCTCGGTTAAATACCCATTTAAAAATACCGGCAGGGCTATCTTTATCAATTCATCGTTATTGCCCGACAAACACCTTACAGAACAGATCTTAAAATTACAGCCCTCAGAATGTATCACGCATGGTGAGGAATTGCTGGCCTATCACAGTGATACAGGTGCGCCGGTAAATAGTAAGGACCTTAAAAAAGTGGCTGATATTCCACATGCATTTATGGTGAAACATGTATGGGATATCTTTCAGAAGAACGCCCCGGCGCTTAAAAAGGATTTTGATCTGATCACAGGAGGACGTACAAGCAAACCACTGAGCGATAGTGTGACAGTGATAGGTGACCGTTCGCAGGTTTTCCTCGAAGAAGGTGCCAAAGCGGAAGCATGTATCCTGAATACTGTTTCGGGACCTGTTTACCTGGGTAAAGATGCAGAGATCATGGAAGGCAGTGTTGTGCGGGGAGGACTGGCATTGTGCGATCACAGTACGTTAAAACTCAGCACAAAGATCTATGGTGCTACAACCATCGGGCCGCACTGCAAGGTAGGGGGAGAAGTAAGTAACAGCGTTATCTTCGGATACAGCAATAAAGCCCACGATGGATTTCTCGGTAACTCGGTCATCGCCGAGTGGTGCAACCTGGGGGCTGACACAAATAACAGCAACCTCAAGAACAATTACAGCAATGTAAAATTGTATAATTACGCCCAGGGTCGTGCGGTTGACACCGGTCTGCAGTTTTGCGGACTCATCATGGGTGATCATTCCAAGTCAGGTATCAATACTATGTTTAATACAGGTACCGTAGTAGGCGTGGGATCTAATATTTTTGGAGGAGGTTTTCCTGCCACCAATATCATGAGCTTCAGCTGGGGTGGCAGCAAAGGATTTGATACCTACAAGCTTGATAAGTTATTCGAAACCGCCGAGCGTGTCTTTGAAAGACGGGGATTGGTTTTTGATGACCAGGAAAAAGAAATTCTCAGCAGTGTATTTAAGGGGACTGTGGGGGAGATCTAAATTTGTTTGGAAGCTGTCAGGCTATATACCACAGGTATTCTTCGCGCAGGATGTTCGAACCGAAACTTTCCAGGTTGCGTTTCAATCATGCCGCTGAAACAATTGTAGGGTGAGTAATCATATTCATTAAAGGAATCGATTTTCAGTCCTGATTGCATGAGAGCGTTAAATACTTCGGCAAGACCATGGTTCCAGCTCACTGTTTCAAAAGTCGAGTCATTTGTTTTGTCGGCATAAGTACCGGTTTCCTGCTCAACAATAGCTTCTCCTTTAAAATAATCAAACGTTATTTCCTTCCTGTCGTTGTCGAACATCCAGATAAAAGGATGAAACTCTGCGAAGACGAATTTACCTCCTGGAGCAAGGTACCTGCTAACTATGTTCGCCCATTTATTAATGTCGGGAAGCCAGCCGATGGTTCCGTAGCTTGTGAATACAATATCGAATTTCTCGTCAAGTAGATCAGGCAGTGAATAAAGATCACAACAGATAAAACGGGCAGACTGCTTAACTGTTGAAGCAAGTTCTTCAGCATTCTTTACAGCAGCTTCCGAAAAATCCACACCTGTAACAAACGCGCCCATCCTGGCCATACTAAGCGTATCCTGGCCAAAATGACATTGCAGGTGCAGGATCTTTTTTCCTTTAATGTTACCTAATAAAGGAAGCTCAATGTCATTGAGACTTTGTTTGCCCTCTATGAACGCAGGCACATTGTAAAAATCCGAAGCAAAATGTAGCGCGGTTTTTTTATTCCACGCGTCTTTGTTTTTTTGGAGGTAGTCTGAATGCATGAAGTAAAGGTAGGTTTTCGTCGACAATTCAACTCTGTTGTATTTAGCAGGTCGCGTATCTGTTTTTTTGTTTTGTTGCATGATATACCAACCGATGCGCGTCTTTGCGAGTAGGGCAAACAAGTTAAGGCTTGTTTGAGCCGGCCTACGTGCGAGGAAAGCAATCTGCCCGTGCGGTGGGGACGGATAGCAGTCCTCTGCCATCGCACCAGCAGATCGCTTCGCCACGTTACTTGTTGGCGCTCGCGAAGACGCTCTTTCGGTGTTGTCGCAATCCCCCAAAAGCGCGTCCTTGCGAGTAGGGCAAACAAGTTTGCTTCGATTAGCTCAGTACAAGAAGGCTTATTTGAGCTGGCCTACGTGCGAGGAAAGCAATCTGCCTGTGCGGTGGGTTCCGGTAGCATCCCACGCCACGCACCAGCAGATCGCCTCGCCACGTTACCTGTTGGCGCTCGCGAAGACGCTCTTTCGGTGTTGTCGCAATCCCCAAGAGCGTCTTTGCGAGGGCACTTCGGCGTGTATTACCTAGTGCCCGCGGCAATCTCCCTGTGCGGTGGCGACGGAAATAACCGAGCTACTAAAATCAAAGATCCTCAAACAAATCCCTCCATTCAGGATTCATAGCCTCTATCAATGCAATTTTCTTTTTTCTGGAACCAGCTTTTATTTTTTTTTCGTTGTAAATAGCTTCTGTGATTGTCATGTATCCATAATAATACACGAGCTTATGTAATTTATATCTGGCTGTAAATGAATCAGGATAAAAATCAGTTTTATGTTTGTAAACCCGGCCTTTTAAATCAGAGGTTACCCCAGTGTATAAGGTGGTATTTGTTGCATTTGTCATTATGTAAACGCCACCTCCCTTTTTCATGAAATGAAATTAAGAAATTAAGTGTGGTCAGGAAATAGGAATGTTATGGAACTGCAAAACTATTCACCAGCCGATCGATTTAGTTTCACCGATGACATACTAACCGATGCGCGTCTTTGCGAGTGAAACGAAGCAATCTGCCCGTGCGGTGGGGACGGATAGCAGCCCACTGCTATCGCAACAGCAGATCGCCTTCACACGTTCCCGCTCAGCGATCCACTGGATCGCTGCCGTGCCACGTTACTTGTTGGTGCTCGCGAAGACGCTCTTTGGGTGTTGTCGCAATCCCCCAAAAACGCGTTGCGAGTAGGGCAAACAAGCTTGCTTCGACTAGCTCAGTACAAGAAGGCTTGCTTGAGCTGGCCTACGTGCGAGGAGCAATCTGCCCGTGCGGTGGGTTCCGATAGCACCGCACTGCCACCGCGCCAGCAGTTGGATTTCACACGTTCCCGCTCAGCGATCCCGTGGATCGGTGCCGTACCAAGATATCACGTGAAGCTCGCGAAGACGCTCTTAGGCGGGTCAGTCGTTCTGAAAATAATTTTTTCTGTGTGGCCGATAGCTATCGCTCCTGTGCAATCTGCGTAAAGAAACGCTATGACTCGCAAGGTTTTGGCGATCTAGTCCTACTGTTTCACATAAACATGATAATCCTGATCCGTCCAGTCAGCGTTTTCACGTATCGTAATTGTATCCGGACCGCTGAACCAGATAATGCAGGTACCAGGAAACTCTTGTTTTTTCGAAAACAGGTCTTGTCTGACAAACTTAACCACTACATGTTTGTCGGGAACTGCTGGCTTCGGGTCTTCGAGATCAAGATCACCGTTTTCTATCTTTTTTGAACCTTCTGTGATAATGTACTTGCCATTTTCTTTACAATTCAGCGTCTTCGCGTGACCGGTATTATCGGGATTCAAATCAGTGAATTCTCCAGTTGTGCGAACCCATTGCCAGGTTCCGATAAGAGTGTGATCATTGCCGGTTAATTTATGTTTTTTACAACCGAAAGTTGTAAGGAGAAGCATTGAAAGGATAATCGTAAGTGTTTTCATGCTTTATGAATTTTAAATGCAATCAGTTGCCACGCTGCACTCAAACAAAGATAATTTTATTTTTAAACTAAGAAACTGGCAGATTACCCCTCACCCCAACAACTCCCGATACTTCATCAACCTGTACTCGTAAGGGTTTTTTAAACTGCCTTTTAGTTTTAAGCTTTTATATTCATCCAGACCTCCAATATGCATATTAGCAGCGGGAGAAGGGGAAGGAAGGAGAGTGCAGGGAATTTTATTGTCAGGGTACAAAAGATGAAAGTGGTTTTCCACGAACCTGCTGGTAAAAAAAATGGAGTTTACTCCGGAGGCAAGGCACTTATCAATACCTTTTTTATTCAGCTCTACAATGCGAAGATTGGCGTCGGAACAATTATTCTTTTTCCGTTCAATTTTATAAGCGATGTCGGTGAGGGCGATGCCATTTTTTTCGCAGAGAAGTTTTTTTTCTGCATGGTTGGCGGCGGGCATTCCTGCCACATCAGATAATAATTGCCAGAAGTGGTTGCGGCCGCTGCCGCTATAGAACCAGTCGCCGTAATCTTTGCCGTTAAAGCAAGGGAAGCTGCCAATGATGAGCTTTTGTGGCTTTGCGGGAAGAAAATAACGAAATGGATTCGTTTCAATCATTTACTGATGAAACAGGGCGAAAGATCTTGAAGCGACCCTGGATAATATTTTTAAGTCTTAAAGGATGCAGCGCCACTTTGCGACCTGCCTGTGAAGTGTTCTGCTCGGCCATGATATAATCGCCGTCTTCCTTTATATCATAAATAATGGCGGTGTGGTGATCCATGATGTCCTCATATACATAACCGTTCTTTTCGTAACGAACTGTTACGCCTTCAAACTGCATGATATCACCGGCAAAAACACATTCTTTCTTTGGATCTATTTCTTTTCCGAAAGTGAATTTTTTATCCCAGCGAGCGTTGATGCGGTTTAAGGCAGCTGCTGCAAGGTCCCAGCATTCTCCTCGTCCTACCTTTGTATTAATGGTGGTCTTAACATACCCGATAAGCTGTTTATTCAGCTCGGGCATATTATCGCAATCGCGGTGTATGCTAAAAGCCGGAAAAAGAAAAGTGCAGGCAATAAGCAGAGATTTCATGAGTACTGTAAAAATTGGTCGATAGAATAAGTTTTGTGGTGAGTTAAAGTTAAACAGAATATTGTTTAGCTGTCCCCACACAGTAGCCTGCGCTGGTCATCTTTAATTTTTATTAACGCTATTTGGAGCTGATTTGCCGCGAATCTGCAATTGTTTGCTGCAAAATTCCGGTTAGCTCGTTAAAGCCTTCGGGAGTGGAGGGTTTAGTAAGAAACTTATCGGCCCTGTTCTCGAGGCAAAAACTTTTGTCTTCAGGCAGGGAAGAAGTAGTTAAAACTATTACCGGGACGTTGTTAAATCTTTTATCTTCTCTAATTTTGCAAAGTACTTCCCTGCCATGTAATTTTGGCAAGTTCAGGTCCATAATGATGAGGTCAGGAGGCTGTGGATTTTTTTGAAGATAGGCAATGATCTGGTCACCTTTTGTCAGGGTTTCCATCTCATAATTCACATTGTTTTCGTCAAGGGCTTCCCTTAGGAAGTTGATGTCGTCGTGATCGTCTTCAATCAGCAAAATATGGTGCGGGGCAGGCATAGGATTTGAAATCTTACTGAGGTTAAAACAAAATTAATAATAAATGGCTGTAAAAAATAGACCAGCTAAGAACACGGCAGAAATGGGGACTTATGTGGTCGGCATAGGTGCATCTGCCGGCGGACTTGAGGCAATTAACGAATTTTTTGATAATACCCGGTACGACACCGGATTTATCTATGTTCTCGTTCAGCATTTATCGCCCGATTACAAAAGTTTGATGTCGGAGCTGCTTTCCAAGCATACCAGCATGGAAGTAGTAGAAGCGCACAACGGTATGGTTATGAAGCCTAATAGTGTGTACCTGCTTCCAAGCAAGAAATTTATGACCGTGCAGGGGGGAAAGCTCCTGCTCCACGATAAACTAAAAAATAACAAGCCTAACAATGCCATTGATGTATTCTTCGAATCAATGGCCGAGGAATATAAGACCCATGCGGTGGGCGTGATCTTATCGGGTACAGGCACCGACGGAACAAAGGGTCTGGAAATGATCAAAAAACAGGGGGGCATTGCCGTGGTCCAGGATCCTATTACTGCCGCTTTCGATGGCATGCCAAACAGCGCCATAAGCCTGGGGGTAGCCGACCTGATCCTTTCACCGGATGTAATGATCACCGAATTGTCGGAATTTTTGAAGGAAACCAAGGCCCTTAAACTTTTCCAGCTCAACAGCTACAAGGACGAGTATGTTCTCAGGGATATCCTTTCGCTTATAAAAAGAGAGACCGGTCACGATTTCAGCCATTATAAACGGCCTACATTGTTCCGGAGACTTTCGAAAAGGCTGCTGGAACTTAATATCACCAAGATCAATGAATATCTCGAATACCTTTCAAACCATACTGAAGAGGTAAAGCTGATAGGCCAGGATTTCCTTATAAACGTTACTTATTTTTTCAGGGATAAGCAGGCATTTGAGCTTATCCAGCATTCGGTGATACCGGCTATTATGAAGGATAAAGGTCCGGGCGATACGGTGAAAGCCTGGTCGGTGGCCTGCAGCAGCGGCGAGGAGGCCTATTCACTTGGAATGCTGTTTCTGGAATACATTGAAAGAAAAAAAATATACGACATCAACATCAAGATTTTTGCTACTGATATCGATCGCGACGCATTGGATAAAGCCTCCCGTGGAATATATCCCAAGAGTGCACTGAAAGAGGTTTCTGACCAGAGATTACAGCGTTTTTTTACCGCAGAAGGCGATTCTTTCAGGGTTACACCTGAGCTGAGAAGGCTGATCGTATTTTCGTTCCATGATATTTTAAAAGATCCTCCTTTTAGCAGGATGGACCTGATTGCGTGCAGGAACATGCTCATTTATATCGGGGCAGAAGCACAAAAAGAGATCATCCGCAAGATCCATTTTGCACTTAACATTGATAGTTTCCTGTTCCTGGGTCCGAGCGAACACGTAGGTCCTGCCGGAACGGCCATGCAGGAGATCGATAAGAAGTGGAGGATCTATAAAAATATAAGCCGTGCCAAGATAGCAGGCAATGAATTGTTTTCGCCGCTTGAAAGGGGATACAGTTCATTTGTCTCTCCACATAAAGTGAAGAACCCTGTGCAGCATATCCCGGAGCTATTCCAGGAAACGCTGCTGGAAGAATACCGGTTTGCAGGGATCTTTATTGATACCAATTTTGAAGTGAAGCAGGCCACGGGTAATTACAAAAGTTATCTCGATCTTCCTGAATCAGGTTTTAATTTTAATATCATGAAACTGGTGCCCCCTGACCTGGGGATAGCCCTGAATGTGGCGGTGCGCAAGGCCATGAAGGATAACGCCAGCACTACGATGAAAGCGGTGAAAGTAAAGGACGGTAAACATCACCGTCTTGTAAATATTACCGTCAAGCCTTACCTGCAGCGCAAAGATTACCAGCAGCAGTTCCTGTTCATTATTTTGAACGAAGATCAGAAACGGGAAGCGGCCCATGTTCCGCGTACCGGCACTAAGGATGACTTTTTTGACAAATACGAAGAGGTTGAAAGGGAACTGAAAGAAACGCGGGAAAACCTCCAGGCAGTGATAGAGGAAATTGAAGCTGCCAATGAGGAGCTGCAGAGCACCAATGAGGAGATGGTTTCCACCAACGAGGAACTCCAAAGCACTAATGAAGAACTGCAGTCCCTTAACGAGGAGCTGCACACGGTGAGTTCAGAGCATCAGCTTAAAATAAAGGAGCTGATGGAGCTGAACGACGATATGAATAATTTTTTCAGAAATTCAGATATCGGGCAGATCCTCATTGATCATAATATGGTGATCAGGAAATTCAGTCCCGCTGTGACGCATATGATGAACCTGATAGAAAGTGATATCAACCGTTCCATCATGGATATCACTACGCGCTTTCGCAGCAGCGATTTTATCCAGGATATACGCACTGTAATGTCAACTGGGAATTCAGTGGAAAAAGAACTTCCTGTTGAGGAAAAGATCTACCTGATGCGTATAGCGCCATACATCAGGCTCGACAAAACGACCGACGGAGTGGTGATCAATTTTGTTGATATCACCGAATCCAAAAAGGTTAGCAGTATGCTTGCAGCAGTACTTGACAGTTCACCGAGCTGCATCTGCGCCTTGCGCGCTGTGCGTGACAGGAAAGGGAACATTGAAGCCTTTGAAGTGGTGCTTGCCAACGCCACCATGGAAAAAGAAATGGGTAAAGAGCCCGGGGAAATGACAGGAGAGAGACTCAAAGACCTGGTTCCGGAAAACGACCATTTTGAGCTGTATACCGAGGTGGTTGAGAAGGGCGTGATAAAACATTACGAATATCACAATGAAAAAACCGGTAAATGGCTGGAGGTAGTGCTCGTGAAACTGATGGATGGTGTGGTGAGCATTTCAACGGATATAACCGATAAGAAAAAAGCTGTAGACCTTATAGCGCAGGGATATGAAGACCTTAAGGCTACTTCTAAAAAACTGAAGTCGACCAACCTGAGACTCGAACAAAGCAATATGGACCTGCTGCAGTTTGCATCGGTGGCCTCGCACGATCTTAAGGAGCCGCTTCGCAAGATCCAGACATTCGGAAACCTGCTAATGAGCAAGGCCCAGGCAAAGCTGGCACCTGCTGAAGCTAATTATCTCGACAAGATTGTTTCGGCCTCCAGCAGGATGCAGCGACTTATTGAGGATGTGCTGACGCTATCCAAATTATCGAACAGGGATGTTGAATTTGAGGAAGTGAATCTTAACGAGGTTCTTAAGCTCATCAAGGAAGACCTTGAGATCACCATGAAGGAAAAGAATGCCGAGATCAAGGTGGCTGATCTGCCAAGAATTAAAGGCGTTACAGGGCAGATGCACCAGGTGTTCCAGAACCTGATCAGCAACGCTCTTAAATTTACGAATGGTAAAAAACCTGAGATCGTTATAACGGAGAAACCCGTGGATAAAGAACATGCAAAAGCATTAAAGATCAAGCCGCAGAATTACACATGCATCTCAGTAAAAGATAACGGGATCGGCTTTGAGGAAGCTTACAGGGATAAGATCTTTGGGATCTTCCAGCGACTGAATGGCAGCGACTATGACGGTACCGGGATCGGGCTTGCCATCTGTAAAAAAATAATGGAAAACCACGGCGGTTTTATTACCGCCGAAAGCGAACTACATAAGGGATCTGAATTTTTTATTATTCTTCCTGCAGGAAAGTGAGGGAGGAATAAAGTACTTTTTTAAATTGCTGGGATTCTGTAGAAAAAGTTCCACAATACCCGTATTGGGGAAAATTTAGTATGCCAATAACTCTGCGATCGCTACTTCCACCTTTTCAACGTCAGGCAACATGGTTTTTTCCAGGATAGAATTCAGGGGAATTGCGGGCAGGTTTTCTGCTCCGATCACCTGAACGGGTGCATCAAGGAATTTAAAACAATTCTGACTGATCCGGGAAGCAATACCCTGAGCAAAACCATTTAAAACTGGTTCTTCGGTAACTACTAAAACCTTTCCGTGTTTTTTCGCTGATTCAAAGATCATGTCTTCGTCTACCGGGAAAATGGTGCGGAGATCAATGATCTCAACAAGCCCGTCAAATTTTTTGGCGGCTGCTTTCGCCCAATAGACACCCATTCCATAAGTTATCACGCTTAATGTGTGACCTGCTTTCAACTGGTCAGCTTCTGCTTCAAGAACCAGACGTCCTTTTCCGAATGGAATAATATAATCTTCGTCCGGCTCAATTGTTTTGGCTTCTTCCGTTCCTTTGATCTTGCTCCAGTAAAGTCCTTTATGCTCAAGGATCACTACAGGATTCGGATCGTAATATGCGGATTTCATTAATCCTTTAAGGTCGGCGCCGGTGCTCGGGTAGGCGATCTTGATGCCCCTGATATTGGCGAGCACACTTTCTACACTGCTTGAGTGGTAAGGTCCGCCGCTGCCATAAGCCCCGATAGGAACACGCAGGATCATACTTACCGGCCACTTGCCATTGGTAAGATAACAGCTGCGACTTACTTCTGTGAAAAGTTGATTAAGGCCCGGCCAGATATAATCGGCAAACTGCACTTCAACAATTGGTTTTAAACCTACAGCGCTCATCCCAACAGTTGAACCAACAATAAAAGCTTCCTGGATAGGAGTATTAAATACACGGTGATCGCCGAACTGCTGTGCAAGGGTGGCTGCTTCGCGGAATACACCGCCAAGGCGTGCGCCGACATCCTGACCATACACCAGGCATTCGGGATGTTTGCTCATAAGTTCACGGATGGCAAACAGGGCACTGTCGACCATTACGGTTGGCTGTTTTCCTTTTGGTGCACGTTCTCCTTTTTCTTCTGTTACAGGGGTTGGAGCAAATTCATGTGTAAAGAGATCTTCCGGTTCAGGATCTTCTTCCTGTAATGCTCTGCTGTAATCATTTTCAACCAGCTCGCGGGCTGATAATTCCATGTTCTTTATTTCGCCAGCATCAACTCCTGCAATAATAAGCTGGTTGCGCAGACGCGGAAGTGGATCTCTTTTTTCAGATTCAGGAAGATCGTCGCGGTACCATTCTTTACGTACACCGCTGGTGTGATGATTTAAAAGCGGAACCTTTGCGTGAATAAGCACCGGCCTTCTTTCCTTCCGGATGAGGTCGAGACTTTCGCGGATCACATTATAGGATAATATAAAATCAGTACCGTCAATTGTTTTTACTTCAAGCCCTTTGTACCCCCGGGCAGCCTCGCTGATATCCTGTGAGCGGATCTCCCGCGCATGAGCGCTGATGTCCCACTCGTTGTCCTGCACAAAAAATAAAATGGGCAATTTTTTAAGAGTGGCCATCTGGAAGGCTTCTGAAACTTCACCTTCGGTACAGCTGGCATCACCCAGCGAACAAACAGCCAGGGGTTTATGATCGCCAAAGTCGGCACTCATGCCATTTTTTTCGAGATATTGTAAACCCATGGCAATACCGGTAGTTGGAATAGCCTGCATGCCGGTAGCGCTCGACTGGTGAGGGATCTTAGGCATGTCATCGCGGCGAAGGCTGGGATGGGAATAATAGGTACGTCCCCCGGAAAATGGATCATTCCGTTTGGCAAGCAGCTGCAGCATCAGTTCAAAGGGCTGCATTCCAATGCTTAGAAGGATACTATCGTCGCGGTAATAAGCACTAAGGTAATCCTGTGGCAAGAGCTGCAAACCAAGTGCAATTTGCACAGCTTCGTGACCGCGGCTGGTAGCATGAACGTATTTTGCGGTTACCTCCCGGTTAGCCTCAAACAGGTCGGTCATGCATTTTGCCGTATACATCAACTGAAAGGCTTTTTTTAAAATATCAACGGGGATCTTCGGTTTCACACTTGTGGCCTTTAAGGAAAAGTCTTCCATGGATTGCATATAAGCCTTTAAAAATAGGGAATTTTGCTCCAACGGAAGTTGAAATATACGTTAAAATTAGGCTTTCAACATCGCTCAATTAACAACGGCCTGTATACAAGTGTCTGTGAGACACCGCAAAAGCAAAGAGGCTGAACTTTACATTTATAACTATGCGCAGACATTTATTAATCATACCGGTAGTATGCGTTATAGTATTGCTGGTTTTTTCGTGCCATAACACCAAGCGGCAAACGGTGACCACCGATAATAAGCGTGTTAAGAATACCGCCAGCCAGCAAAAAGGAAAAAGCAATTCTATTCATGCAGTTTCAGCAACCGAGAAAAATTTTGCAGAAAGCCTGGGGTTGACCGAAAAACAGGTGAAAGGAAATAAGCTGTATTCATTTTGTGATGAATGGTATGGTGTGCCATACCGCTACGGGGGATGCCGTAAGAGTGGTATTGACTGCAGCTGTTTTGTAAATATGGTGTACGAACATGTGTATGGGCAGAGGGTTGGACGATCGAGTGCAGAGATCTTCAGTCAATGCAAACAACTTTCTATTGAAGATGCCCGCGAAGGCGATCTCGTTTTCTTTAAGATCAACAGTAAAACCATTTCACACGTAGGTATATTTCTCAAGAAAAAATTATTCGTGCATGCCAGCACCAGTCGGGGCGTTATCATTAACAACCTGGATGAGGCGTATTATAAGAAGTTCTTTTTCTGCGCAGGTCGTCTGCAGGACGTATGATGGAAGGTTTAAGGCTGAAAATACCGCAGAGAATGATGCTGGTGCGCATCTGCATCATCGTGTCGCTCATTGTCACAATGCTGGTGAGCTTTAACCTGTGGGCAGGAGAAAGGTATTTCCCTTACCTGCCGGCGTTCGATCACACTCTCAGGGAAGTGCTGTTCAGCGGACTTGTGTTCACGTTTATTATCCTGTGCCTGCTCGCCTCTTTATTTCTCAGGATCCAGCGTATCCTCATATTTGTAGCATTGCTTGGGATCGCCGCCTTGATAGCGGTAGATATGAACCGGCTCCAATGGTGGGTTTATGTGTATTCTGCCATGCTTTTTATTTTTGTTATTTACGACGGAAGGGTCGATGAGCCGAATAAATACACTTCCTTTTTTATCGTACTCCAGATCATGTTTGCTTCGGTGTATTTTTTTGCGGGATGGCAGCAGCTGAATGTGAATTTTGTGCGCTCTGATTATGCCGATATCATCTGGCCGATCAATTATGTTGTAAGCGACCGGCAGTATGGATTCTTTGTGAATCTTGGGGTTTTTGTTCCTTTTATGCTCATGTTCATTGGCATCAGCATGATCATTTCGGCCATGAGATACCTGGCCATTACTCTTGCAGCTATCATGCATATTTTTCTGCTTATACTTCTGCCACTGGCCGACAGGCCGACAGAATGGGTGCTCTGGTGCACCAACGTTACGTTCCTGGTGGTGCTCTTCCTTCTTTTTTCGGGAAAAACAAAACAGCGTTACTTCAGTCCTTCTTTTCTTTTTCAGCGTCCTGTTTTTTTTCTGACCCTGGTGTTTTTTGTAGTGATGCCTTTTTTTAACCGGAGTGGAAAATGGCCTGACCCGATCTCCTTTAATATAAAAAGTGGAAACGGATTACAGGGTAAGATACAGATGGAGCAAGAGGTGCTTCAAAGTCTGCCTCTTTATATTGTAACCTTCTGCGACCGCACCGATGAAAAGGTGGAGCTTTTTTATAACCGCTGGTGCACCGATGAGCTTGGGGTAGAATGTTACCCTGGAGAAAAGACGTTAAATACCGTTGTTGAACGCCTCACTGATATAAGCCACGCTAAAAAAGGTCAGATCACTTTCAGACCACTGCCCAAACATC
Organism: uncultured bacterium; assembly: GCA_966211905.1. Classification (GTDB taxonomy): domain Bacteria; phylum Bacteroidota; class Bacteroidia; order B-17B0; family Aurantibacillaceae; genus Aurantibacillus. The sequence continues at coordinate 15,572 of CBIHOL010000047.1, read as the reverse complement.
CTATGTTGCTAAAACGCTAGGGTAATTCTATATTTGTAACTTTTAAAATCCACACACACAAATGAACAGGATCCTTATTGCCGTTAATGTGCTTCTTGCCGCTGCCGTTATTTTTCTATTTTATAAAGTGTATGAGCATCCTGCAGCAGGTGTTGCAACGGAAGAAGTAAAGGAAAAACCAAAGACCGAACAGCCGGCCGCGCCCGTTGAAGAAAAACCGGTAGCTCAGGTTGGTAATGCTCCAACAGGAAAGATCGCATACGTTGATATTGACAGGCTCAATGAAGAAAGCCTCGAGATCATTGACCTGATAGCAGAATCCAAAAAAAGAAAGAACAGCATTGAATCAAGTGTTGAAAGCCTGAGTCAGCAATACCAAAAGAAAGTGGAAGAATTCCAGATGTCGCAGAAAGCCGGTATAGCTACAGAAAACGAACTTCGTAACAAAGCCAGGGAGATAGAGAATATTGAAAAGGAAGCACAGAACAAGCAGGTGCAGATGGATAATCTTTCGATGGATATCAGCGATAAGAACGCGCAGTTTCAGAAGCATGTAAAAAATGTGCTTGTAAAATGGAACGAAGGACGTTATGATTTTGTTCTTTCATACAGCGAAGCAGTTCCAAGCTTACTGCTGGGAAATGCAACGATGGAGGTAACCAACGAGGTGATCGCTCTTCTTAATAAAGAATACAAAGAACGTAAGTCAGCAAAAAAATGAGCAAGCTAAAAGACAAGATCAGCTCGGTGGAGGAATTCCACAATGTTTTTAAGATCGGCAACGCCAGCGAAATAAAGCTGATAGAGGAGAGGGATTATATGCTGCGATATAACCTGATAAAAGAAGAGAACGAAGAATATCTTGACGCCTGTAAGAATGGCGATATTGTTGAAATTGCCGACGCCCTTGGCGACCAGCTTTATATTTTATTCGGCACTATTTTAAAACACGGCCTCCAGCATAAGATAGAAGAAGTGTACGATGAGATCCACCGCAGCAATATGAGCAAGCTGGATGATAACGGGGAGCCTATTTTCAGGGAGGATGGGAAGATCATGAAGTCGAACAGGTATTTCAGGCCGGATATTAAAAAGATACTGGACAAGTAGCATTGCATTGCTTTCACGCAGATTCCGCGGATTACACAGAAAAAAATATTCAGCAGTCTACGCGCAGCCTTATTTATTTCGCTGAATTACAAGCGCATCGTTCTGTGCAATCTGTGAAATCAGCGTCGGTCTAGTTGCCGAGAATCTGACTAATAAACAACCTCCACAACGCCGGCTTTAAAACCAGAATAAAAGCCACACCAAACAACGCTCCCCAAAAATGAGATTCGTGGCTGATGTTATCAGAATAGGTGCTTGTTTTTTTTCTGCGGATGAGGAAATAACTTACACCCAGCAATAATGCTCCCGCGATCCATCCCTGCATAGGGAAAAAGAACAGGGAGATCTGGCTGAGAGGGCTAACCATAATAAAACAAAACAGCACCGAAGAAATAGCCCCGCTGGCTCCCAGTGATGAGTAATCAGGATTATTTTTATTGCGGATGTATTCGGTAATGGATGCTGCGTAAATTCCTCCCGTAAAAAGCAATATGTAATAGATCTTGCCGAGCTTTTCTCCAAAGAGGCGTGGAAAAAAATGGTCTTCCAGGATCTCGCCAAAACTATACAACGCAAGACAATTAAATGCAAGGTGCATAAAATCGCCGTGAATAAAAGCGTGTGTGAGAAAGCGATAGTGTTCCCTGTGAAAATAAATGGAGTAGGGGTGGAACAGGTATTTTTGCATGGCCGGCCTGTTATTAAAACAATAGACCGAAAAAATGATCATGATAGCGAGGAATGTGTAAGTGATCATATCAAGCCTGTTTTACCTGTTGTTTGTCGAGAATTAATTTGATCACGAAATGACCAAGATAGATTAGCGGCGTCAGGCATAACGCTATCAGCAACTTAAATGCGTAACCCCAGCTTGCGTTCACAAAAAATTCATCAAGCGTCCATTTGGCGGGGATTACAAATGCAATGAACTGCACCAGGAATGTGTCAATAAGCTGACTAATTGCAGTGCTCCCGGTGGCACGAAGCCAGATCATTTTTCCGCCGGTCATTTTCCGGAAGGCTCCGAAGACATACACATCCACTAACTGTGAAATAAAAAATGCGATGATGCTTCCAACAATGATCCACTGGCTTTGCCCGAACACCGACTTAAACTGTTCGTTGGATACAGGACTGAATTCGACCGCTGTGACATTTATTCCGATTGTTATAATGAGGTAAGTATATGCAATTAAGGCAACGGTAATGTACGTGAGTTTTTTTACCCCGTTCTTGCCATAATGCTCATTGATAAGATCTGTGAGGACAAATACCACGGGCCAGAGAATGATGCCAACGCTTTGAGTGAATACGCCAAAAAAGCGGATCAGCTTGCCACCGATCAATTCCGCAACAATGGCATTGGTTATAAAGAAACCTGCCAGCACGAGGAACAAAACATTTTTGCGGTGTGAAAGGTCCATGATCGGTTAGTTTATAAACTGAAAGATAAGCAGACAAAGAACAACGCTTACAATAATGTTTAAAAGGCCCCATACTAGCATGCCTTGCTGCAAAAGCAGGTATGTTTCATAGCCGAAGGTGGAAAAAGTGCTGAGTCCTCCGCAAATGCCGGTGAGAATAAATAACCTGAGGTCAGAGCCCGAAAAAATACGATGATGGGAGATGGCGACAAACGTGGCGAAAATGATACAGGCCGTAATGTTTGAAACAAAAGTGGCTGCCGGCAGACTGCTCACATTATTCCGGAACCAGCATCCTATAAGATAACGGAGCGCTGAACCAAACCCTCCACCTACGAATACAAGCGCCACCTGCATATCTTATCAATCAAGGATGTTCTTTTTTACGATCACCACAACGCGGCGGTTCATACGATGTAAGTTCTCAGGGCATTTTTTATCTTTTCCGCAATCGTTCACCAGCTCGTTTGAGCCTTTTCCATCAACCAGCACAACGCGAGACTTATCGATCCCGTTCCTGACCAGGAAATTCTTAACCGACCTGGCGCGACGCTTCGACAACATGAGGTTATACCAATCGGTACCACGTGAGTCGGTGTAGCCGTACAATTCAATATTAAGGTCAGGATATTTCTTAAGGATCTCCACATTATGTTTCAGGATCTTTGTAGAGCGAAACCCTAACTTGCTTTTATCGAATGCAAAAAGAACGGGAGATGTATTGAACCCGGCATTTGCAAGCTGTTCGTCGGTGAGCTGACCCCTTGCATCACCAATAGATGTGCTCGAAGATGGTGTGGTAACCAAAGGCTCGCCTGCGCGTGTTTTAGGATCGATCTTATTAACGTAGTCACCGCATACGATCACCGGAGCGAGACAGGAGTCGCATAACACCATCATCTTTAAGCTCACCGTATAATCACCAGGAGCCTTGTAATCGTGTGTGAGGGAGGTGGCAGTGCCAGCAGAGCTCTGGTCATTCACTTTCCAGCTATACTCAAGCACCTTGTGGAATGCCGGCAGCTCAGCAACTACAATATTGCTGTGGTCGGTGCTGTCAGCGTCAACCGTTGAAAATGAAAGAAGCCCCCCGGGTTCCGCAGGACATTCCTTACTCATTTTGTCAAGGTCCAGTATCTTATAAATATCAAGATCACCTCTGCCACCTTTTCTTCCTGAAGAAAAATACGAGGTGAACTGCACGCTGTCGGTCACAAGAAAAACATCATGCGCAGGAGAATTAAATGGCGCGCCAAGGTTCACCGCTTTCCCGTACTTGCCATCGATGATCTCACTTTTATAAATGTCGTGGTTTCCAAATCCTTCGTGACCCTTGCTTGAAAAATAAAGGGTCCTTCCATCAAGACTTAAAAACGGCGCGTCTTCATCGAATTTTGTGTTTACGTTTTCTCCGAGATTTTGAGGTTTGCTCCAGTTGCCTTTTTCGTCTTTAACCGACACATAAATATCGAGCCCTCCTAATCCACCTTTTACTTCACTGGTGAAATAAACGGTTTTATTATCACGGCAGAGAAAAGCGTGGTTCTGGTAACTTTGTTTATCATCGGTGATAACAAGTTCCTCTGGAGCTGAGGTTGCGCGTGCATCCATTGCCACTTCGTAGATCGTACCTTCTTTAAAAGTGAGCAGATTTTTCCCATCCTGACTAAGAGATACAACGCTCTGGTGACGCTTGAAAAATTTATTATCTGTCACCTGGTCGGGAAGATTATAACGCCGCAGCTGGGTAAAGCCATTGGGAGTTATTTTGGCAATATACATACTCTCGAAATACTTGCCATCCATGAAGTTTATCTTCTCATCTTCTTCATCCTGCCGTTTTGAAGTAAAGATGATCTCCTGCTGAGGTGTTATAACAGGAACATATTCCGGCTGATCGGTATTCAGTGTACGTCCGGCATTAATAACAAGAATGTTAGGGGGCACAGGATCTTTCTCATGCGCCATTGCGTACTGGCAGTCCTGTTTTCTTTTTTCCAGATCAAACTCAAAGTTAAACTCATTGTAAGGATCAACACGGTTGGCCATGCGGTTATAAAACTCCATGGCCTTGTCGTATTCTCCATCGTGATGGTAACTCTTTGCCAGGGCATAAAGAAGGTCAAAGAGGGAATCATTTAGCGGTCGGTATTCATACGCTTTTTTAAGATAGGGAAGCGCGGTGGTAAAATCCTCGAGCACCTCGCTGTACATGATCCCTATGCCGAAATGCGCCGGAAAACTGGTAGAGTCGATCTCTAGCGCTTTAGTAAAGTACTTTTTGGCTTTCGGGATCTCTCCTCTTTCCAAAGAGAGCTTTCCCTTCTTAACGTATTTCTTAATTGGAGAAAATGACGTTGTGACGGTAATACACAGCAGAACGGTAATAAATCGGAAAGCACTTTTCATTGATGCGCTAAGATACATAAAAGTTAAAATGTGCTGCCCCGTGAGCTTTAATATTTACCATAATTGAATTAATAAAATTGATAACGGTCATGATAAGTCTAGTCGTGCCCGGCCGCGTGCTGCAGGGAGGAATCTGCCGGGCCGGAAAACCGGTATATAAAGGCAGTTTGGTTATCATTAAGCGGGTTTAAACGGAATAGAACCTGGTCAATAAGACTCGGTTCGATGGTGGCTTCGTAGGTCAGACCCGGGAAACGGACCTTAAGCGTGTCGACTCTTGCTTTTATATTTTCTGCCTGCCAGAATACCACATAACCTGGTTTTTCGTTTGGTGGCAGGGTCCGGTAATGCAGCAGCGCACTGTCGGCGTTGTATGTTTTATTTATTCCCCATGGCGATATCCATTTGCCATAATAGAACAGGGGAGGCATCAGGAAGTCATTTTCCTTGTTGCTATCCTCGACAAAAAAATTAACGGAATCATTTTTCTTATAGAGATAATACATCGCTTCCACCCGGTGGCGCTTACTATACGAGGTGCTTAAAACGGGCAGCAGCAGCAGGTTAAGGCTGATCACAAAGATCTTGGCGTTCCTCACCCACTTTTTATTTATGCGATCCCTATATGTTCCGTATAACATGAACATACCGACGGTTCCTGAAACAATGATGAGAGGTAAAACAGTCATAATAAACCGCTCCTGTTTATTTGGAAAGTAGGTGTGAAAAGCAAGATAAAGTAAAACAGGCCAGAAAATGAGTGGCATGCGCCTCGTGGACATAAAATATCCCGCAAACAGAAGTAAGCTGAGAGGAGGAATCAGTAAGCCGAAAATGAGATCAAAATACATATGCCAGTTGTCGGCCCCGTAAGCATTGGCATTGTCGAGATTGTATTGTACATAGGACAAAAACTCAGCAAATGGTTTTTTCCAGATCATAAAATCTACAAGCCCCTGGGTCAGTACAATGATAAAAAGTGCGCTTATCGAGAACAGCAGAATATCTCGCAACTTAAAACGCATGATGAGCATAGCCACTCCAAGTCCTGCCGCGATGAATACCGCCTGAAAACGGATGGAAAAAGCAAATCCGATCCACACACCTGCGAGGATCAAAGATCGTACGTTTCGCTCTTTTTTGCCCAATAAATATATCGCAATGAGGATGGGCGGTACACATACATACTCAACAAGATTCCGCACGCTCATAAAGGGCATGAACCAGAACAGGGAAAGAAAAATACCCGTGTACCAGGCTTCTTTTTTGCCGGCGTACTGCTCTGCTATTTTATAGCCGTATTTGATAATGAGCAGCGACCATAATGCGTGGAGCAGGCGGATGACATACATTTTAGCCTGGGGATCATAAATGCCCAGGAATTTGAGAAAAGAAAAAATGTAATAATGGATGCCAATATAAAAAAGTGAGTGGCCCTGTGGCACACGGTTGGGATCGTTCTCATCGGGCAGCCAGTAATTATAGTCAAAGCCGTCGACCCAGCTTTGTGATGATTCGATAATTAGAAAATGATCGTCATGCCAGCCGAACCCCTTGCTGAAAATAACGGACAATAAGCGTACAAGGCCTCCCATTATAAGCAGTTGCTGCAGGGGGGTGAATGTTGACTTAAACCAATCGCGCAAGTGCCTCATTTTTGCGCGGTTTTATAAAAATACAAAGCCACAAACGAAAAAATAATGTTGGGGATCCAGATGGCGATCACCGGCGGAAAAGAAAAACCTGTGGTTGCGATAGTAGTGAATACATACATCAGCATCACGTAGATACAGCTAAGGAACAGACCCACTGCTATCTGCAGGCCAACTCCCCCGCGGGCCTTTCTTGAAGCTATACATACGCCCATTACAGTTAAGATAAATGCCGCGAAGGGAAAGGAGGTGCGTTTATACATTTCCACTTCGTATAACTCTATCCTGTTGGATCCTTTTGCCTTTTCGCGGTGGATATAGTCGCGCAGCTCAAAATAGGTCTTCGTCTCTATCTTGCTCTCGTCCCTCCACATGTCAACGGGACTGAAATCGAGCTTCATCTTTTTCGACGGGACATATTTTTCTGTTTGTTTATAGATCGGTTTCTGATTCTTTAAAGTATCCAGCTGATCCTGCGAAATAATCGTTCGCTCGCGCACATTTGTAAGGATCCACTCGTTACTGAGGCTGTCCCACTTCATATTATCGGCGCTGAGAAAATAAGTTTGTTTATGTTTTACAACATCTTCAATAGTAACTTTAAAGGCTGTATTTAATTGGTTATCGTAGCTTTCAATGTATAATAAGCGGTTAGAGCCTATTTTCTTGTGGATGTTCCTTTCCTGGTTGTTGTAATTATTATTGATCCATTTATCCTCAAAACCTATTTTGATTTTAAAGGCCTTTGGCAGGATAAAGTGATTAAAGATCAGGGATGAGAATCCCAGGATGAATGCCCCGATGAGGTATGGCCTGAGAATGCGGTTATAACTGGTGCCGCTGCATAAAATGGCAATAAATTCAGTTTGATGAGCCATCTTGGAAGTGAAGAAGATCACCGAAATAAAAATGAACAGAAAACTAAACAGGTTACCATAATAAGGAATGAACATCAGGTAATAATCTATGATGATCTCCTTTAAAGGAATGTCTTTGGTTGTAAATGTGCTGAGTTTATCCTTGATGTCGAACACGATAAAAATAGCCAGGATAAGGGTAATGGAAAAAAAGAAGGTCGTCATGAACTTCTTTATAATATACATATCCAGCCGCTTCAGCATTCTTAAAGTCGTTGTGAAAGTTGATTTACCATTTTATTTTTCCATTCAACAAAAGTACCGTCTTTTATCCGCGTGCGGGCTTCTTTAACCAGCCAGAGGTAGAGTCCAAGATTGTGAACACTTGCGATCTGTGCAGCCAGTAATTCGTTGCATACGAGCAAATGTCGCAGGTACGCTTTGGTGTACTGGCTATCGGCAAATGTAGTTCCATCTTCATCAAGGGGCGAAAAATCGTTCTTCCATTTTTCGTTCCGGATATTGATGATGCCGTTCTTTGTAAAGAGAAGTCCGTGACGCGCGTTACGGGTGGGCATAACACAATCAAACATATCGATGCCGAGTGCAATGCATTCGAGGATGTTTACAGGCGTGCCAACTCCCATCAGGTAGCGGGGTTTATCAGCCGGCAGTATGTTGGTAACCACCTCGGTCATCTCATACATTTCTTCCGCAGGTTCGCCTACGCTAAGTCCACCAATGGCATTGCCGAAACAGTTTTTCGACGCTACAAATTCGGCAGACTGCATTCTAAGATCCTTGTACACACTTCCCTGCACAATGGGGAACAAGGCCTGCTGATGACCATATAATGGATCCGTGTTATTAAATTGTTTTACGCACCTGTCGAGCCAGCGATGCGTGAGCCCCAGTGAATCTTTGGCATACTTATACTCGCAGGGATAGGGCGTGCACTCATCGAAAGCCATAATAATATCTGCCCCGATAATGCGCTGGATGTCCATTACATTTTCCGGTGAAAAAAAGTGTTTGCTCCCGTCGATATGGCTTTTAAAAGTAGCGCCTTCTTCAGTCAGCTTTCTTTGATCGGCAAGTGAAAAGATCTGGTAGCCGCCACTGTCGGTAAGAATAGGAGCATCCCAGCCGTTGAACTTATGAAGTCCGCCTGCACCTTTAATGGTATCGAGTCCCGGGCGTAAATAAAGGTGATAGGTATTTCCAAGGATGATCTGTGCGCCGATGTCGTTCTTAAGTTCGCGCTGGTGAACACCTTTTACAGTGCCCGCGGTACCAACAGGCATAAAAATGGGCGTTTCAATATTACCGTGATCGGTATGCAGAATTCCCGTGCGTGCAGCCGACGCGGGATCTGTATGTTCTAAAGTGAATTTCAATTCTTAAAGATATTTTATAATTCGAAAGGTTCCTCACCCACCTCGGTGCGGAACTGGAACATGGTTTTGAATAATGTGAGCACATCGCCCATGTCGTCTTTTTTAAAATCGGCTATTGAAAACTGCTGCAGGGAGCTATGTTCATCATCGGGCACCGCTATTACAAGCATTTGCGCGGCCTTTGCGGAGATCACCCCGTTTACCGAATCTTCGATCACTACGCAGTGTGATGGATCCACGCCCATTGCCTCGGCACATTTGAGGAATACTTCAGGGTGTGGTTTACCGTATTTGAGGTTCTCAGCAGAGATCTTCGCATCAAAAACGTTTTCATATTGTAATTTCTTCAGAATGGCGTTCATCAGCTCGGTGGAGGAGGAGGTAGCCAGTCCCAGCTTCATATTATGTTCTTTGCAAAGTTCAATCAGCTCAGGGATAAACGGGATCACCTTGCCTTCCTTTTCAATATACTCCAGCAGAATGTCAATAACTGTCCGTTCTACCACCATTGGCGGCACATGGATCTGGAAATGCTGCAGCCAGAGCTTCACAACCTCGTTGAAACGCATGCCCATGGTCTTACGGCAATCGGCCTCAATAACGTGCATCCCGAAGTCGTTAAAGCCGCGTATCATGGCCTTGCGCCACAAATGTTCGCTGTTAATGAGAACTCCGTCCATATCAAAGATGACCGCTTCAACTGTACCTTGCATTGTTAATTATTTTGTTTAATAAATGCAAAGATATTCTATTTTGGTGCAATGTGCCTTGTAACTTTGTCTCATGTTTTTTCCGGAGTTTCAAGAGATTGGCAGGCCTGAGGTGCTGACAATTGTGGCGGGGGTCGCTTTTATACTTATGATCATTAATTATCTCCTGAATTATCTTCCGGTTTCAACCTTAAAATCGCCCAGGCTGGGCAATTCCGCGCCAACCAGACCGGTTTCGGTGATCATCTGCGCTAAAAATGAAGATGAGAATCTCACTGAATTCCTTCCCAAGGTGCTTGAGCAGGAGTATCCCGAATTTGAAGTGATTGTGGTGAACGATTGCAGTACCGATAATACTGAGAACGTGATCGATGAGTTTGCCCGCATTTTTCCAAATCTTCGAAAAGCAAATATCAAGGAAGATGCTTATTACAAACATGGTAAGAAATTTGCCATGCTTGTGGGCATCAAGGCTGCAAAATACGATCATTTATTATTTACTGATGCTGACTGTTATCCTGTTAGCAAGCAATGGATCAGCGAAATGATGGCGGGTTTTTCTGAAGGGAAGGAAATTGTGGTAGGTTATGGCGCGTATGATAAACAACCAGGTTTTTTAAATAAACTCATCAGGTTCGATGCTTTTATGATAGGTATGCAGTTTTTAAGCGCTGCCATCCGCAACAAGCCTTATATGGGCGTGGGACGCAACCTGGCTTACACCAAGGAGCTCTTTTTTCGCCATAAGGGATTTTCAACGCATTATCATATTGCTTCCGGCGACGACGATCTTTTTGTAAGTGAAGCCGGCACGGCCACCAACACCAATGTTTGTGTTCATCCTGAGGCCATCACCGTTTCAAGGTCACGTTCAAAGTTCAGGGATTGGCGCATGCAAAAGGCCAGGCATCTTACAACAGCGCCCCTGTACACGCCGCAGGCAAAAGCAAGAATCACCTTTAACTACTTTTCACAGTACTTTTTTCTGATAGCATTGATCGCTTTGGCCTTTTCGATGAGGTCGGTATTATTGATCCCCATCCTGCTATTTTTAAAGGTAGTAGTGCAATTAATTGTGCTGAACAAAGCCAGCAAAAAGATGCGTGAACGTGATCTTCTGGCGGGAAGCGCCCTTTATGAGTTGATTCTTTTGTTTATTTATCCTATCTTTCATGTGACTAAACTATTCTACAGAGCTAACAGGTGGACGAACTAAACGATAATGAACAGAGGTTGACAACCAAGGCGGTGTATGATTACCGCCTGGTGAAGCTTGCTGTTGAAAAAGGCGACCAGAAGGCCTATGCGGAATTATTGCAGCGTTACAGGGAAAGCGTTTATTACATGATGATGAAAATGTGTAATAACAAGGATGACGCTGAAGATCTTACTATTGAAGCATTTGGCCGGGCGTTTAAAAAACTTGAGCAATACAGTCCGGATTACGCATTCAGTACCTGGTTATTTAAGATTGCGAGTAATAATGCCATCGATTTTCTAAGGAAGAAAAAACAAAAATTCTCGCTTTCCATTGATACCAAGGCCGAAAATACGGAAGGTGCCGACCATTCGGCAAATATCCGTGCGCACGGGCTTGATCCGGAAGAAGCGTTTATAAGGAAGCAGAAAATTGATTCGGTCCGGGACCTTGTAAATAATCTGAAACCTAAATACAAGGAAATGATCGAGCTGTTCTATTTCCAGGAATTAAGCCATGATGAGATCTCCAAACGCCTGGGGTTGCCAATCGGCACCATTAAAGCGCAGCTCTTCAGGGCCCGCGATATATTATACACGGCAATGAAAAGTGCCGAAGGCAAAATGTGAGTGGTTTCCATTCTTAAAAAATACTTTAACGACCTTTCCAGGGAACAAACGTTTCGCTTCGCACAATTGTACGAGCTTTACCGTGACTGGAATGAAAAGATCAATGTTATTTCGCGTAAGGATATTGATCTCCTTTACGAGCGTCATGTGCTTCATTCGTTGGGAATAGCCAAGGTGATGAAATTTGCGCCAGGGACAAAGATCCTGGACGTGGGCACGGGTGGCGGATTTCCGGGGATTCCTCTTGCTATTATGTTTCCGGAATCACATTTTACCCTGGTGGATAGTATCGGAAAAAAAATAAAGGTGGTTAACGGCGTTAAAGATGCCCTGGGATTACAAAATGTAAACGCTTTTCAAAGCAGGGCGGAGGAAGTGAACGAAAAATTTCATTTCGTTGTGAGCCGTGCTGTGACGGAGTTTCCGGAATTTTACAGGTGGGTGCAGAGAAAATTTCTTTCCGATAATTTTAACCCGTTTCCAAATGGAATTCTTTACCTCAAAGGAGGTGACCTGCAGGAAGAGTTTGGGAAATACTACGAGCGGGCAAAATTCTTTGACCTGAAGGATTTTTTTGAAGAGGAATTCTTTGAGACGAAGAAAGTGGTCTACTACCGAACTAATTAGCAAGCCGTTTATAATTGTTAAGTAAGAGGTACGAAGTACGAGGTACGAAGGACTTCTGGGTACATTACGTATTGCCCGCCACACGGGCACATATCGAATTTGCTTCTTATTTACGAGTTACCATTTGCGATTGCGGAGATCCATGGGTGGGTGTGCAGTTTTTTAAGCATATAGACACAGTAGTTCTCGTTATCATACGTCAGCTTAAACGCAAAGGACACAAAGAAGTTCCGGGTAACATAAGCATTCACGAAGCGCACAACGGCTGCCGCACGGGCTAAGCAGCTTTTTTAACCACGCAGGCAGGGTAACCTTTTTCTGTCTGTGTGTAGATAGGCGGTTAGCAATCGTACAGCGTACATCGTACATCGTACAGCGTACATCGTACATCGTACATCGTACATCGTACATCGTACATCGTACATCGTACTTCGTCCTTAATTCCCCGTTGGTATGATCTCCTTGTTCTCCACCATTAGCATCACCGTCTTTTTAGGAGCACGCGTACGATGCATCACTCCTTTTGTAATGGTGAATCCTTCGTTTGGATGAAGCTCAACGGTGCGGTCTTCAAGGTCTATCAGCAGCAGGCCTTCCAGCACAAAAAAGAATTCGTCGTCATTATCGTGTTTATGCCAGTGATACTCGCCTTCAACAATTCCTATGCGTACCACGCTGTCGTTTACCTGCGTGAGGGTCTGGTTAAACCATTTGTCGGTGCATTCTTTAACCATCTGGTTCACATCTATTTTTTTGAGATGGGGATACTTTATATCCAGTTTTGTGACATAGTTATATTCAGTTGCCATGATTGTAATTTTAAATCGAAGTTATTGTTTTTCACGCATGGCATGAATTTCTGTTGCAATAAAATACAAAGCAGCGACTATTATTTAATATCGATTCTTTTGTACTCTATAATATCTGGTAGATTTGCTATGCTTACATTCCTTGAGATAATCCCGCCAACGGTTGAGATCACTTTATTTTCCAGTACTTCGTATTCAGTATTGTTCTCTTCACAAAAGAATTTATTATCTCCCGAGGGAATTATCTGGTGGTAAGAGCTCTGAGCATTTTCACACATCGTGATCTTTTTACCAGAAGACTTTGAATTGTTATCGTAACGTAAAACGACGCTGCAGTTTGTCCCATCGTCATAATAAGCGGCAATAAGCCGTTCGTTTTTTAAGGAGTCCGGCACAGTGGCCTGCTCGGCGCGTTCATTCGTCTTCTGCTCACTGCCGCAGGCGAACAGGGAAAGTACAGAAACCAAACTGAAATAATATAGGGTAGTTTTCATGCGGTTTGTTAATTATTGCAGTAAGGTAATACACTTCATCTGCAAAAAAGTTCAGGTTTATTAATTTATGGCCGGAGCTGTCCCGAACTTTCTTAAATTTAAGTATAAAACCGTCCCAATGAAAAAGTCACTTTTAGTCCTCATCCTTTTTGCTGTTTTTAAATTCAACGCTCAGCATCTCAAGTACCAGAGAGTAGAGATCGATCTGAGTAAAACTTCCCGCCAGCAGCTTCTTGCAGCGGGAATTACCATCGACCACAGTTATGCGCACGATAATGTTTTAGAAACGGAGATCAGTGAACTGGAGGTAAACGTGCTTGCAGGTAAAGGAATTCCGTATAAGGTCCTCATCCAGGACATGGCGCTATATTATGCGTCGCGGAATGCCGCATCTCAAAACGAGGAAGAACGTCAGGCGTCAGGAGGCTGCAATGATCCAAACCTGGCGGTACCCTCTCACTTTCACCTGGGAAGTATGGGAGGATATTTTACGCTTAGCGAAATGGAGCAGATCCTCGATAGTATGGCTTTGCTTTATCCCTCACTTGTTAAAACAAAAGCGCCCATCAGCAGCATTCAAACCCATGAGGGGCGCAATATCTGGTATGTGAAGCTGAGCGATAACCCCACCGTTGATGAAAATGAGCCTGAAGTACTTTATACTGCGCTGCATCATGCGCGGGAAGGTGCGAGCCTCTCGCAGCTGATCTATTATATGTGGTACCTGCTCGAAAATTATGCTACCGATCCGCAAATAAAAGCTGTGCTAAACAACACTGAACTTTTTTTTATTCCATGTTTTAATCCCGACGGATACTATTATAATGAAACAACCAATCCGGGTGGTGGGGGAATGTGGAGGAAGAACAGGCGCGATAACGGTGACGGCTCTTATGGTATTGACCTGAATCGTAATTATGGTGTTAACTGGGGATATGATAATAACGGATCGTCCAATATTACGACGAGTGACGTTTACAGGGGTACAGGTCCGTTCAGTGAACCTGAAACACAGGCCATGAAGGAGTTCTGTGAAGCAAGACATTTTAAGAATGCATTAAACGCACACACATATAGCAACGTATTTATTTATCCCTGGGGCCATGTTCCCGATCTGCAGACTGCCGACAGCACCACATTTAAAAAGTGGGGTGCATTACTCACCAGGGATTCACGGTTTCATTTCGGGACCTGCAACCAGACACTCGGGTATGAGACCAACGGAGGTGCCGACGATTGGATGTACGGAGAACAGGCAACGAAATCAAAGATCTTTTCAATGACCCCGGAGTCCGGGACTTATTACGATGGTTTCTGGCCGGTGTCGGGAAGGATCGTCGACATCTGCAAGATCACTTTTTCTCAGAATCTGAATCTGGCGAGGCTGGCGCTTAATTATGCAGAGATAAACGACAGGCAGGATAATTTTATTTCTCCAAATGGTTATCTGAAGTTTGCGGCAACTCCCCTGGGGCTGTCTCCCGGTACATTTACTGTTAAAGCCGTAGCTGCCGGAACGATTTTTTCAAGTATGGGTCCTGCCAAAGTATACAATTCAATTCTTCAAAATGCTACCATCCTCGATTCTATTGCGTATTCCCTGGTTCCGGGTCTCGCAGCCGGACAACAGGTGCAGTACTCGCTCACCGTTGACGATGGTTTTTCATCCCTGTCGCAGGTTGTCGTTAAACTGGCCGGATCGCCCGTTACTCTTTTTTACGAAAATGGAACGCTGGCAACTGATATGGATACTCTAGGACAGTGGGAGTTAAGCACTTCTTATTTTGTGTCACCTCCGTCGAGCATCACCGACAGTCAGTTTGGAGATTACCAGGGCGGGGAGAATAAGATCCTTGTTACAGACCAGGTTGATCTGAATAACGCTGTGTACGCTCACTTGCAGTTTTACACAAAGTTTGTAATTGAAAAAACGTTTGATAATGTGACGGTAAGTGTAAGCACCAATAACGGAGCGAGCTACAGTCCGCTTTGTGGTAAGTACTCCACACCGCTGAGTTCCTTTGCCGGCACAACACCTTTGTATGATGGAAGGCAGGAGGAATGGGTAAAGGAAGAGATCGACCTCAGTGCATACCTGAATAAAAAGATCCGCATACGTTTTAGTTTAACTTCCGATTTTTATACTGAGAAAGATGGTTTTTATCTTGATGATGTATTGATCCGCAAAATTCCAAAAGATTTTTCGGGGCTCGCTGAATCTGGTATTGATGCAGAGATTGCGATACATCCAAATCC
>CBIHOL010000046.1:0-34168 GCA_966211905.1 uncultured bacterium | reverse complement strand
TATTCTTTCATTGCCATGTTGGAGCCGCCTAGAGTATGGCGAGCGAAGAAATTACGTACCACTAATGGATGCTGTGCATCTGAAGATACACTTTTAGATTGATTACCTCCTCTTGCGTTGTATAAAGATCTACCTCTTCTGTTATTAGCTGATGAATGGTAGGATTAGGGGAGTATGCATATAAAAAATTTCCGAATGTTTTACGTCTTATAAAATAAGCTAAGCTCAAGTCCTCAGCTTGAACCTCATTTTGATCTAAAATGCCAATTTTATTGTCGATCCAGGATTGGGTGTTTTTTTCAATAAATTCGGTAATCCGATTCTCAGAAAGGGCTTTCAATAACTGGCGATTTGATTCGATACTTAAACTAGTAAGCTCTTTCTCTGAAATTTTGGCCAGTGGTTTCAACATCGGTAGGTCAAACTGTCTGCAAAATCTGATGCCCACTATAGTGAATTCCTCCAGCTTATTCTTAAGTAAAAAACCGGCGTATTCGGGTAAATACTTAAAATGAAATAGGTTTTTATTTATTGAGTACTCAATCATTAACTCGTGTTCTTTTAAATATAAGAATTAATAGACAAAAATGCTAACATCCACGAAATTTTGCAAACTCACTACAAATGTTCCTGGCCTTCTACAACTTCTTTGGTAAGTTTAGTAAATCCTACAACTTCACCTTTCTCGTTATGTAGCGCTGTGATCAGAATACTTCCCCAAAAAATCGTCCCGTCTTTTCGGACTCTTCGCCCAATATGCCGAGCCCTGCCCTCTTTTACCGCCTGAGCTAAGAGTGTTTCTGGCAATTTTGCCTCCCGATCTGAAAGAATATAAAATATCCTGAAATTTTGCCCAATAATCTCCTCTTCCTTGTAACCTTTAATTTTTTCCGCTCCCTTGTTCCAACTCAGAATAGTACCATCTTTATCCATTAAAATGATCGCATAATCCTGAATTTCAGCGATCATTTGTTTATGTAATAATTCGAGTTCTTCTTTAGAAGTAGTCATTTCGCAATACATTTGCTTCCAAGATAGGAATACCGTCATAATCATACCGTCCCACTATTTAAAAACGTAGAAACGTACCTTAAAAGCGGTTTTTCGATCGACGAACATACATGCATTTCTATACGAAACTGGTTAAATTTGGGAGTGAGGACTAAACCAGTAAAGATTTTCGTTACCGATGACGATCATGATGACCAACATCTGATAAAAGAGGCATTCTCCCTTCCGTTAATGGCCGCAGAGATTATACCCTTGTATAATGGTGAGCAATTACTTCAATCACTTTCTGAGTGCAGAGAAGTAGAAAACAAGCCGGATATAATTATTTTAGACCTTAATATGCCTGTAATGGACGGTTTAACAGCACTAACAAAACTAAAAAGGCTTTCCCATTGTTCCGATATCCCGGTTTATATTCTATCTACAAGTAAACATGAATCTGATAAAAAAACCTGTGAATTAATGGGAGCTAAGCAATTCTTCACCAAACCTACTTCTTTTAGTCAGCTAAAGGCGGTGGCTCGGCAGATTCTTTCTCAAGAGTTTCCAGATTATTTACGAATGATAAATTAAAAGTTGTTCTTAAATCATTTAAGGATCATTGTTTTTTACTACTCCTTTATATACTTTGCTTAACGATTTGAACAAACCTCAATACAAAATTTCTGTTCAGTGAGAAAATTATGAAACGACTAAGGATAGTCATTGCTGATGATGATTTAGATGACCAGCAACTGATAAAAGACGCGGCAAAGGAGGCAGGATTGAGTTGCGAAATTATATCAGTTTACAATGGTTTGCAGCTCATGGATTTTCTTAAAAAGCAACAGGCTTATCATAACGCAGAAACGCCTGACGGTATTTTACTGGATTTAAACATGCCATTATTGAATGGGTATGAGGTGTTACAGAAAATCCGGTCAGATGATAATTTACGACATTTGATTGTACATGTTTTATCGACGAGCACTTCTGGATATGATATGGAACGAGCCTTAGAATATGGCGCTAACGGATATCATTCAAAATCGAGACTGTTTGAAGATCTGAAAGAGTTAATGAAGAAAGTTTGTAATGAACTCCATAGGAATATGAATTAAAAAAGTCCCGATATTAAAAAGGCACAATGTCCTTTTTATCAGAGTAAGGTTAGCTGGCTCTCCATATTTCGCATATAGGCACGTGAAGCATCCAGATATTCCTTCGCTTTTTCTTTATCAAGTTCCTTAGGTTCGTCCAAAACCTCCATGGTTTTATCCAGTTGATACCCAAGATCGTTTGCCAGCTTCCGTAAATTCATCGCTGCATCACGTAAGTTAAGCCGTTGTTCCATTGTATCCATTACTACATCCCCGAGTTGACGAAGGATCGTTTGCTCTTTTTCAGTCAATTTTTTAGGTGATTTATCTAAAATACAAAGAGTACCGAGATTATAATGCTCCTGCGTTTGCAATGTGGCGGCAGCTTAAAATTGTAGTCCAAAGTCACTAACAACCAGCGTGTTTGCTAGAGAGCGCGGTTCTGTACGCGCATTGTCAATTATATAGAGATCATCGGACAATATTGCGGATGCACATAAGCCGGGCACCCTGTCGATCTGGTTGACAGCCAGACCATGGGCGGACTTGAACCAAATCCTGTCACTATCAACGAGACTGATAATGGCAATGGGTACTCCGAAAATTGTAGCTGCCAATTTTGTTATATGGTCAAAGGCACCATCCGGGGGTGTATCTAAAATATTATACTTTCTGAGCGCTTCCATGCGCTCTGTTTCATTGCTCGGAATAATGTTGTCTTTCATTGTTATATTTTTTAGTTTAATTGTTCAATAGGTAAAATTATTAAAAATGATGCCCCGACGTTTACGCGTCCTTCAGCGGTAATCTGTCCCTTATGCGCATCCACTACCTTTTTGCACAACGCCAGTCCTATACCATATCCACCCATGGAACTTTCGCTGTTTAAACGTTGGAATATGGTGAAAATCTTAGAAGCGTAAACTTGATCAAAACCTATTCCATTATCTTCAACTCGGATCTCAACGTATCGTTTTTCCTGAATTAATTCCCGGAAAGAGGCAGTTTCAATTTCATCAAGTACGCGCGCGCTGATTTTTATATATGGCTTAACACCTCTTTTTGCAAACTTAAGTGCATTGCCCACCAGGTTAAAAAAGAGTTGATTCATTTGTAAGGGGATAGCTTCTATAACTGGCAATTGGCTTACCTCAATTTGGGCGTCCTTTTGATCAATCAATAACTCGTAATCGCCTAATATTGCATTTATAAGCACATTCAGATCCACCTGTTCATAACGTGCTTGCTGATTGGTTACGAGGGAATAGTGCAAAATGCTTTGAATCAGGCCAGTCATTCGATTCGCCGAGTCCAGAACCCTGTTCAAGTATCCGCCGGCTTTTAACCTATCATCCAGATTATCGGCTGCAAGCCGGCTGAAGACTTTGATCTTACGAAGTGGTTCTTGCAGGTCGTGTGAAGTAACATAGGCGAATTGTTGCAGTTCATCATTAATACTCGCCAATCTGTTGTTGGCGTCTTCCAGCTCAAGGGTCCGTTCAACAACTTTACGTTCAAGGGTCGTCGAAAAATTCTTTATTTCCGCCTCACTTAGTTCAATTTTTTTTCTGGCTACCACCAATTCCGTAATATCATGGCAAAGAACCATCACTCCTACTGTCGTGCCGTCAGCGTCAAGATACGGCTGATAAATTATATTCAAGTAGCCGTGAATGTGTCTGCCTTGAGCGACAACATGATAGGGTTGCTCATATAGATAGTTGGATTCACCTGTAAGTAAAACATTCTCAATAAGTGGTCTGAACGTTGCTTCAGCTTCGGGTATTATTCTAAAAAGCGGCAAATTCAACAGTTGTTCCGGCGTCCGATTAATGAGTTTTCCGTACATTTCATTCACTACATCTACGATCATATCCTTGCCCTTCAACACAATAATACCTATGCTTGCATTACGAACCAGGTTCTGAAACCGTTCTTCGTTCTGTACATGTGCTATTCGGTTTTTTTCATTTGCAGTGGCCGATTTTACTGATTTTATTTTTGAAAATGCCAGGACTAATTGTAAAATATGAACTGATAGTTCACTCTGTAGCAACTGATGGCTATCTGGTTGTCCCTTTTCAGTGGAAAAAACAACAAACACCCCTGCAAGGTTTTTTTCCTGATCAAGCAAAGGCAACGACCAGGTGGCTGCAATACCGTGACGCAGTGCATGGCTTCGATAGCTCTTCCACAAATGACAATTCTCAATATCTTCCGAAGCAGCGAAAGAACATGTATATGCCGTTTGTCCAATCGTAGTGTTTTCTCGCTCAATCGGTAAGCCGTTCAAATTTGCGATTAGGTCGGGTTCCAGCCGTTTTCCAGCCTTAAAAGACAAACTGAGTCCATCGGCATTCAATAGAAAAACGGAAGCTTGGTACGCCGCACCTGCTTCGTCCTCAAATCGAGTAGTTACAGCGTT
This sequence comes from uncultured bacterium, assembly GCA_966211905.1. Classification (GTDB taxonomy): domain Bacteria; phylum Bacteroidota; class Bacteroidia; order B-17B0; family Aurantibacillaceae; genus Aurantibacillus. Next base: position 29,653 of record CBIHOL010000046.1, on the reverse strand, counting down.
AAGAACATCAGTCAAAGGTTGTCCAATAGCGATCCGCTGTATAAGATCATTTTGATCGTTTAATACATTCTTTAAAATGGAATATTCGGTATCGACAGGCACAGAGTTGAACTTTTGCGTTTAAAATCGATTTAAAAGCAATTCTCCTTTCCGGCATAAGTTTCCCTTTCGCACAAATTTACGTGGAATGAAATGCAACTAATCTGTAATGCCACCTGGATGAGCTGTCTCTTCGTATAGAACTTCTGGTTGATCAAATACATGGTCTTTGTGGAAAAATGTAACCAAGAAATACCTAGTCCCTCATTAAAGTGGGGTAAAAAGGAATTTCTATATAAAGTAGCTCAAAGTGAATGCCACTGAACTAACTGGTAGTTGTGGCCTCTCGTGTATTTCTTATCAAAAACCAAAAATTCAGTTGTTCATTATTATATATAATAAAATTTCATTAACTATTCGGACACCACGGTACAAACGCCATTTTGAACTTTTATACTGAAAATCAATTTATTAAGCATACCTTCATCTACAGTATTAATGCAAATAAAAGGCAATGATGACGGAAAATATAACTGTAGTTATTGCAGATGATGACGCGGATGATCGTGATTTTATCAAAAATGCGCTAAAAGAAGCGCTGATAGTGCACAAGCTTGTTGAAGTGAGTGATGGTCTACAACTAGTTCACCTTCTCGAAAACAGGGGTAATAATGATTTACTGGACCACGAACCCGATCTTGTAATCCTGGACTTAAATATGCCAAAAGTAGATGGTTTTAATGCTCTTAAACATATTAAAGCCAGTCTTAACTTAAAAGACATTCCTGTGTATGTGTTGTCCACAAGTGGAGATAAATTTCACATTGAGAAAGCACTGAATTTGGGTGCGAATGGTTATTATAGAAAGAGTACAAAATTTGCTGATATAGTGCAAATGGTAACTGAGGTTTGCACTCGGGTACAGAGATAAATTAACAGGCAAGTAGAGGCACTTGAGGCCCTTTTTTCACTTTACCCTGCAACCACTTTCTTGCTTCTGATACGCTGATAAACATTTTCATTGGATAAGGCGGGGGCTTAATTAAAAAGAAAACATTCGTTACCATCATACTAACAGCAGAGGTTGTGACAATTGCCATTGCTTTGGTCACTTCCGCCAATTTTGCTGCTATGTAGTCACGATCTTCTTGAGGTGGTGCTTCAGCCTGCGAATGGGCTTCAAGCAACATAAGTACTTTCTCGCCTTTAGTCATCTGCTGAAACTTTTTCATATCCTCTTCCATTTGCGCACGGCTAGAAACAATTGGAGGTCCTGATTTAGGCCGGGAATTTAAAATGCCATCTACATCAAACCAAATTATAGAATTGCTTAATTCTATTGTTTTTGTACCAGGAGGGATATGCAGTGTAAACATGTAAGCGCAATTTAGCATTACCGATGATTATATCAAAGTGCATAAAAATTCTTACTTTCAGTAATTTATGTGAATAAGAAGAGAGTTCGAACACTTACTGTCAAATACTGAATGCCTGTTTCGTTTTCCTTACAGGGAAAAAAATTAAGAATCCAGGATTCATACCCCGACTTTTTTGTTTCTTATATGGTGAAATAAACTGTTGTCGAAGATTGCTTTATTTCCCCTCAACAATCATCTTCCCTACACTTCTTTTTCTTTCTCCAATAGCATCCACAAAATACATTCCGGGAGCTAAAGTTGAAACGTCAAGCGTTATACGATCCGGTGGGGTAGGGGTGGCTATACGCTCCAGGTATTTTACTTCACCTAAATTATTCGTGATCCTGATGAATAGTGGTGTTGTCTCTTCAGAATTTAAGTTCAGAAGTATTTCAGAAGTGGCGGGATTTGGGAATAGCGTGAGAAATTGATCTTTTTCTGATTGTTGCTCCTGTACAGATACCAAATTGTGATCAACTAACCGGGCAATAAAAGCCGCATCTTCACCGCCTGTTTTTAAAGTATTTCCATTAAAGTCTATAGTTCCGGCAAATCGACCTGCAATAATTATCCTTCCGAAATAATCAGCAGACACGTGGCTTACGTAACCCGTAGTTTTTGAATCGCAGCCCGGATCAATGGCCCATATCACATTACCGTGCAGGTCATATTTGGCGACAAAAGGAACAAGGTAAAATCTCACAGGATCAACAGGGATCGTGATTGAACCGAAAGAGATGTCATCGCGTGTTCCCCCTGTCACATACAGATCCTGTCCGGTATTAAATATTCCGCCGGGTATGTCGGTTTGCAGTCCTCCAGCTTGTCGTGCCCATATAGGTTCACCTAAACTGTCAAACTTTGAAACAAAAATATTTCCTTCATATTTTCCCGAAATTGAAAGCGCATCTGAACCGATCGTAAAGGGGGTGTCATAATAACCTACACAGTAAATGTTCTTCGCTTGATCGATACAGTGTGAAGAAATAACATCCTGTCCTCCTCCTCCAACTTTTTTCAACCAGGTAAGCTCACCATCAGCAATGGCAAATTTCGCGATCATAGCGTCACTAATACCCTGCGAAGGAATAGAATAATTTCCTATTTGTAAAGTTCCCAAAAAGGAAGCCGTAACGTATACATGCGAATCATCGGCATTAATCGTGGTTTCAACATCGATATGCCCGCCTGATGAATGATTAACCCAAAGGCAATGGCCCAACTGGTCAAACTTTGCAATTACCAGGTGACTTTCGTCCTCTGAATTATAAAGGGTCTGTCCGCCAATGGCCAGCGTATAGCGAAATATCGCCGCCAGGTAATAATTTCCCTGGTTGTCGGCGGCAATGTCCTGAATGATCGCGTCAGGTATTTTATTTACTACTGGAAAATGATCAGTTCTGCTGATTAAGTTCCCCAGTCCATCATATTTTTCGACAAAGTAAGCGACTGAATCTTTGCCGCTCACTAACAAATTACTGCCAGAAGTTGCAATGTGAACTGGTGAACTGAAACTTTTTGACCATAGGGGGATACCCTGTTGAGTGTATTTGCAGACAAACCCGTTTTGAAGCGAAGGTCCATGATTTTCCCTGCAACCCGTCTCGCCTGCGAAATACATGTTTCCGAACTGATCATATTCTACATTTGATCCGAATGAGTAACAATTCTGTGCATATGAATTCGTCCAGTCAAAAGTTTGGCAATGCAAGCTTTGAATGCAGACAATCGAAAGTAGAAGCAGGGTAATCCTCATGTGTTGGCGCTGCAACTATAATGCCTGCAGGAATAAAGGCGGAGAACTAACGGCAAGGATAGGGCTGGTTCTCTGTCTTGTGTTTGTATAAAAACAAAAACCCGGCATTTACCGGGCTCTTATTCAAATATTGAAGTACCGGGTTACGCCCGGTGACAGTTTAAAATAGACAACTGTTGGAAGCCTACTCTTCCTCGTCGCGTTGTCTGTTGTTATCAGGCATTACCTTGTCGATAACATTACTTACTGTTTCTCTGACAAATGAAGGGATATTGTTAAGCACATTTCCTCCGCCTTTTTTCCTGTTGCGGATCACTTTTTTCACCGCACGTTTGGTTGCTTTAGAGGCTGTTTTTTTTGGAGCAGAACGTTTAGCAGTTTTTTTAGCTGGACGACTTGCTTTTTTTGCGGTACGTTTTTTTGCACCTGCTTTTTTAGCCGGACGGCTTGCTTTTTTAGCACCTTTCTTGGTCGCTTTTTTCGCTGCTTTTTTGGATGCTTTTTTTGCTCCTTTTTTAGCGGCAGTTTTCTTGGTTGCTTTTTTCGCCGGTTTCTTGGCGGCTTTTTTCTTTATCTTCTTAGCCATGGGATGTTGTTTTTTTTTATTTGGTTTTTTTGGTTGAGATTTTTAAAATATTCTTCTGATAATATTTACAATAAACAGTGAGAGGACATTCGTTACACTTAGGCGTTCGCGCTAGGCACACATATCTACCATGTAAGATCAACCAGTGATGTGCCTTAGGTACCAGGTGTTCGGGAATAAATTTAATCAATTGTTTTTCAGATTGCAAAGGGTTCTTCGAATTATTAGTTAGCCCTAACCTGTTACTAACTCTGAACACATGAGTGTCAACAGCCATTGTTGGCTGATCATATATTACCGAAGCGATCACGTTGGCTGTCTTGCGTCCCACGCCAGGCAAGCTTTCCAGCTCTTTTACCTGCGAAGGAACTATACCTCCGAAGTCCTTTGTAAGTTTTTGCGCCATGCCCACCAGGTGCTTTGCTTTATTATTTGGATAGCTAATGCTCCTGATATACGGAAATATTGTCTCGGGAGTTGCGCAGGCCATCGCTTCGGCTGTCGGATAATCGCGAAGCAAAGCAGGCGTGACAAGGTTAACACGCTTGTCGGTGCATTGTGCGCTCAGGATCACAGCCACCAGTAGTTCAAAAGGATTATTGTACTCAAGCTCTGTTTCGGCCCTGGGTACATTTTTTTCAAAGTAATCCAGTATATGCCTGTATCGTTCGTGGATGGTCATCTGTGGCTAAATTTAATTATTTCAGAAATAATATAGGATGTTGAGTACCTTTACAGGGTATGAAAAACAGGATCCTGATATTCCTCCCTGCCTTGTTGGTGCTTGCTGGCGCGGCTTGTTCAGAGAGTGGGAACAAAAAAGAAATGATCCCGGCCTTTTCTGAAGAAGGGGCAAAAGAGCAGTTCATTGTCGCTAACCAGAGACAGCTGCAAAAAGAAAATGATGAGATCGGCTGGTACATCAAAACCCATCAGCTTCCTTTTAAAACAACCGCATCCGGTATCCGCTACCACGTTTATAAACCTTCGGCCAGTGGTGATAGTGTAAAAGCAGGGATGGAAATAACGATTGATTACACCGTAAGTCTGCTTGATGGAACGATCGCTTATACTTCTTCCGACAATGGTGCCAAAACCTTTGTGGTGGGTAATGGCGATGTGGAAAGTGGCATCCACCAGGGTGTACAATACCTGAAACGTGGCGATAAGGCGCTGATAATACTTCCCTCGGCACTTGCTCATGGCCTGCTGGGCGATATGAACAAGATCCCCCCACACATGCCAATTGTTTACGATGTTGCAGTGAGGTGATCTAAACTCTGACTCCAATAAGAAGAACGTCGTCCACCTGTTCAAGGCCTCCCTTCCACGTTTCAAACTGTTTTTCGAAAAGTAACTTCTGTTCATTAACAGGCAGGTCGGCGGCCTGAAGCAATAGCTCCTTAAGGCTTTTATGTTTAAGTTTTTTGCCCATAGGACCTCCGAACTGGTCAGGATACCCATCTGTGTATGTATAGATCATATCACCCCTTTGCAGGTGAACCTCATTGAACGTGAATTTTGCGGTGTCGTCATGCGACTTTCCGATCGGCATCTTATCGGCCTGGCAATTTAGGATCTCCCCGCTGCGGATGATACAAAAGCTGTTATTTGCGGCCGCGTACTGCAGGGTCATGTTTCGGAGATCGATCCGGCAAAGGGTGGCATCCATACCATCCTTACTTATTTCCTTGCTGCCCTCGGGATTTAGTGCTTCTATCAGGCCCGTCCGCACATCATTCAGAACCAGGTCGGGTCGGATAATATTTTTCTGTTTCACCGTTTCATTCAGCTTGCTGATATTGAGCAGGCTCATAAAAGCGCCCGGGACCCCATGCCCCGTAGAATCGGCAGTGATATATATAAAACTGTCGTTTAAAGGCGCCGCCCAGAAAAAGTCACCGGCTACAATATCTTTAGGCTTAAAAAGAATAAAATGTTCAGTAAGGTGATTGCTGAATGTGCTTTCACTCGACATAAGGGCGGTCTGGATCCTCTTCGCATAATTAATACTGTCGAGGATCTCTTTTTGTTTGGTCTCCACCAGCAGTTTTTGCTTCTCCACTTCTTTTTTCTGCATTGAAAGGAGCTGATTGGCCTTTCTTCTTTGCCTGTTGGCTATGATAGCCAGGATGAGCAGCAGCAATGTAATAAAGGTAAGGGCAGCAATAATAGAAATAACGGTTTGCTGTTTGCCGATCTCAAGGTCCCTGAGCTTTATTGTTTTCTTTTGTTTATGAATATGATTCTCCTGGTCGAAAAAGATCACTTTCTGCTGTTCAATTTTTTCGTTCAGCGAATTATACTCCTTTAATTTGGACTGGAGCGAGTCTTCCATCATGGCGATGGTCTTCTCTCTTTGCTCTTTCTGGCTCTCCAGGTTTTTATATTCCGACATGAACTCGGCAATATCAGACTTGTCTACCTTTACATCCTTCTCCTTGCCCGAAAGAAAACTATTGAATTTATCAAAGATCGACTTCCATTCGCCTTCTTTGGTGATGGCAAACGTATACAGCTCGTCTTTTACTACGAGGTTGCTTTCCTGGAGCTTGGTTTTATTTACAATGTATTTTAGTTTGTTGTCCACTACCACAAATGAGATCATGGACTTCCTGAAATCCGGCAGATTCTCCGTGACCATCAGCACGTTTTTGCCACGGATCTTTGAATAAACCGACCAAAGGTTCTGGTTGCCCGAACCATCTATCACTACCATCTGGCAGTTCACAATATCCTCGGGAGAAGAACATTCAATGACCTTAATAGGTATGCGTTTGCGGAACTTCGCTTTCTGTTCCAGGGACTTTAGCTGTTTGGTGAGTGCCGGTGAGCTCATCACACAGATGTTGAACACCTTCATCTGGTCTTCATTAGGCCAGAATACTTTATCGGAAAATTTGTATACGTAAGCGGCTTTCACCATTGCGCTTTTCTCTTCATTCCCGCCACCCTGCTGGGCGCGGGAGAAAAACGAAAATAGCAGCAGCGAGCAAAAGCATAGGATCCTTTGGTGATAATCTGGCATACTCGGGCGTTGTGTTTGTCTGTTTACTTTAAAAGCAGCACGCAAAACATCTTTTTTTTCAGGATCCGGGAGGTCAGGCAGTGATGCTTTCCGCCAAATGTAAAAATAAACCGACAAACTAGCGTAAAAAGACGATGAAGATTTCCCCACACGGGTATCAAAACTTACGATGCTTAAACTGTTGATTATTTAAGGTATCACAGGAGGTAAAACATTTTCCACCATATAATTTTTATATATTTTTGTTCCAGCCCTCATTTTCAACAAGGCTATCTGCTCCCCAGGAGAATTTTAAGTATGAATCAACGCCTGAGTTTGTTTTTTGCCGGTTACTGTGCTTACAATCCTGCGTTGTATTATGAGCAGAAGTCCTTTGTAGAAGAATACTCTTCTGCCGAAGACGCGGTTCTGCGCGCGCAGATCGATCTGTTATCCGCATCGTTGGCAGAGGGGCATTTTGAGCCGGAATCAAATATAAAGACGGCCGCAAGCATTGCTGAAAAGTTCGAAATCAAAACCCTTAAAGCACCTGTTGATCCATCAACTTATATTGACTGGCGGGAAAATTATACGGAGCAATTTGAATCTCAGTTCCCCATGAGCCGTATAGATCATTATTATTTCCTGTACTCACGTAAGGTGGCGGAAGTGTTTTGTAATATCGGGCTTGCTGAAAAATTGCTTGGAATAAAGTATCATCTGCAAGGCGAATGGCCTGCCGACCGCAAGATCGATAAATACCTGAAAGACAGTGAATATATTCTTTTTAAGCTCATAGCTGCAGCTGCCCTACTTTCAAGCGAACCGCGCCATAGCTGTTTTAACCAGTATTACAGGCAGCTTAGTCAGGGTTACCAGCAGTTTAAGGATATTACCGCCGGTGATCTCGACAGGGAGCGGATCCCGAACCTTTGTAAGGAACTTCTTGCTTACCAGCAGGAGGTTGAAAAGGCGATCAAAGGGTGCGTCACTGTTCTCAAAGAACTTGATATCTAATCAAGGGAAAATCCTATTACCAGGATGTCATCTACCTGCTCGTTCTGGGCCTTCCAGGAATTGTGTTCGTCGCGGATATTCTTTTCCTGGCTGGCAAAATCGAGCTGAGAGTTAGCCACAAGCAGGTTCTTAAATCGTGAGGTGCTGTATTTTTTATCCTTTGCGCCACCAAACTGGTCGGCATATCCATCGGTGAATATATAATACCTGTCACCAGGCCTGGTTTCAATGCGGTGGGTTGTATATGCGATGGTTTGGTGTCGTTCGCCCTGCACAGTGCCTATAGGGATTTTATCCGCCTTGATCTCAGTGAGAGTCTGATTATTGATGATCCATAAAGGCCTCATAGCTCCCGCAAATTCAAGGATTCCTTCCTTCCGGTTTATTTTACAGATAGCAATGTCCATTCCGTCCTTTGTTTCCGATTCGCTTTTATGCAGAGCCTGCAGCACACCGATGTTCAGCTCATACAGAATGTTGCGTGGATCTGTTATCCTGTTCTCGTTTACGATCCTGTTGAGGAGATTATATCCTATGAGGCTCATAAAGGCACCGGGTACACCGTGACCAGTACAATCAACCGCTGCTATAATGCAGCAATCCTCAAAGCTGGTAAACCAGTAAAAATCCCCGCTCACAATATCTTTGGTCATGTACAAAATAAAAGACTGGGGAAGATGCTCTGAGATGACCTTTATATCAGGCAGGATCGCATGCTGGATCTTGCGGGCGTATGAAATACTGTCGGTGATATCCTTGTTTTTCTGAACAATGATCTGCTCCTGCCTCTTGCGCTCAGAAACATCCGTATCAATAATGATCACCTTTTTAAGCTGATCATTTTCATCAAAAATAGGAGTGAGCGTTGATGATTCCCAGAGTGGCCGTCCTACTTCGCTTTTTTTATTCAGCGACTCATAGCTTACTGAACGTCTGCCAGCAACAGCTTCATCGATGATCTGTCTTATGTTTTCATTATTGCTCAGCTCGTAAATGCTGTTGCCGTACTTTGTTTTTAACTCTTCAAGAGTAATATTGTGCAGCCGTAAGAAACTTTCGTTCACGTATTCAAGACTTCCGTCAGGACTAAGGATCAGCACTACATTATCGGTCTTGCTCGCTACCAGTGAAAGCTGTTCCAGCTCAATATTCTTTTCATTGATGATCTTCGACTGTTTTTCGATCTGCGCTGTTCTTTCTTTCACGCGCAGCTCAAGCAGCAGGTTTTCACGTTGAAGGCTCCTGAGCCGGTACGATATAAACAGATAAATTCCCAGGGCAAGCGCTGCAGCAACAATGAGCCAGAACCACCACCTTTTCCATATGGGCGTCATTATCTCAAATGAATACGTGACCGGTGTGCTCCAGACTTCTTCTTCATTTTTTACCTGCGCAATAAAAGTATACTTGCCGGGCTCCAGGTTATTGTAGTTCACTGTTTTTCCTTCAGAAGAAAATAGCCACTGATTCTCAAGTCCTGATAATTTGTAGCGGTACTGCAGCTTTTCAGGGTTCTTTAACCAGATGCCGCTGAATTCAAATGAAAAATTATTTTCGTTGTGGTTAAACGTTTTTGTAGAGTCGAGGGGGAATGGTTTGTAATTGAGCTGAAGTGAACGAAGAAAGATCCCAGGCTTTACCGAATCTGCTTTTTCGCGGCTTATCCTGAAGATCAGTATTCCCCTGGTAGTACCGCTTACAAACCAGTCGCGGCTTACACATATAGCATTGAGGTTTGGCTCGAGATCGTTGTCGAGCACATCAAAATGACTGATCTCCATTGTTCTGCAATCGATCTTGTCTACGCCCTTTGAATGAACCGCGAAGATCATGCCCCGGGTAAAAGTGAGCTGCTGTGGTTGTTCATCTCTTAAACCCTGTTCAAGCCCGATCTTTACCACCGAATCACCGGCAAATCTGAGGATACCGTCGGCATTGGAGATGGTCCAGATGGCGTTGTACTGATCCCTGCAAAGTGAGAACGCGGCATTGGATGTAAACATGCCTTTTTTCATCAGGCTCACAAATTTTTCTTTCCTGATAGATTGCACCCCTCCGCCATCAGTTGCAACGTAAACAACCCCTGCTTCATCAGTAATGGTGGCATACACATAGTTACTGCCAAGGCCGTCTTCTTCAGTATAGATCTTTTTTACCTGGAATGAAACAGACCCTGGTGTAGTTTTTACAGAGATGCGCGCCAGCCCTCCCCCAAGGGTGGAAATGTATGCGGTTGAATCGTTGTGAAAAAAAATGTTGCTGATGTTATCGTTGGGCAGATCACTATTTTCCGCAGTAAAGGTCTGCTGTTTGCGTGTTGCCGCATCAATAACAATGATGCCGTGCCCATACGTTCCGAACCAGATCGTTCCTGCAGGATGTGTGGCCGCGCAGGCTATGGTGTATCTCTTATCTTCGAGGATACTTTCTATCACCAGCTGTCCCTGCTCATCTTTCATGAGCTTCGAAATTCCACTGGTGCTTCCTACCCAGAGCGCCCTTTCTTTATCGGCCGTAAGTGCAATGATCTTGTCGTCGGGCAGGCCTTTGCTCTTGTCAATAAAATGCGATCTTTTTTCAATGAACTGGCTGATGCCTTTCTTGGAAGCTACCCATAGCTGGCTCGCTTTGTCGTAAAAAAGCTGATTGACTCCGGGGATCTGGTAATCATCGTACCGGTAGATGCTGAATGTGCCGTTGTTGATAATAAAGATGCCGTTCTTCTCGGTGCCGATAACCAGTTTTTTAGGGCCGGCAGAATAGGAGTTCATTACAGTTCCCAGCGACCAGTTGGAAAAAAATGTCGGTCTCAGGATCTTCTTTTTTTGCAGATCATAATAACAGACTCCTGAATCCTGCATTGAAACAAGCAACCGGTCACCTTCAAATTTCAGGTCCCTTACAATGTTGTCAGGAAGTCCTGTATTACCGGATATAAGATTAAACCGGGGAGTAGCCTCAAGGCCTGTGATCTCCGTTATACCGGCGTCGGTGGCACACCAGATGATTCCCTTGTTGTCGCCTTCAATCTTATACACCACATCATCGCTCAGTCCCTGTTCGGTTGTGTAATGCCGAAGATTTTTATCTACTGCAAAAACTCCGTTTCCATAAGTGCTTACAAATAATGTTCCTGCATGTTTATAGATACTGGTGACCTTGGCTGTTTTTTTTTTGGGACCAAGATTTACCGAATCGAGCCGGTTGTTCTTAAGAACATACACCTTGCCGTTCCTTGTTCCGAGATAAATGAGATTGTCACTGTCTACCAGAAGGGCGGTGATCTCAGACCGGAGACATTTTTCCGCTTTACAGAGAGGCTCAGAATTTCTGCCATCAAAACGAAAGGCTCCGTCACTGGTTCCAAGAATGAGAAACCCTGTGCTGTCCTGTGCGATCACATTTACATTAATATCCTTTTTACCTGTTACTGAAAAATAATTTTTTACCTGCAGCTGGGCAGGCAATATAAAAGAGAACAGCAGGGCAGCCAGTATAGGATACAGCCGGGTCACCTCAGGCTTTTTGTTTTAATACAGCTTTTACTTCAACCAGGATAATTGAAGCGATCTTCTGGTTGACCACTTTTGGGATCTTAATGTTATGCTCCTGCAGTGGTACTTCAAAGTTTGTGTCGATGGCCACTTCACCGGCTTTAATGTTCATCTTTACTTTTACGATCTTCTCCACCTCTGTACCGTGGATATTGAAGATCCCTTTTGCTCTTACAGTGGTGACGCCTGTTTTTGTGAAGTCGATGTCTTCAATGATCTTACCTTTGAAAGTAGCTCTGGGAAACTTTTCGGTTTCCATATAATTCTCACGAAAATGCTCCTTTTGCAGGCCGCTGTTAAAGCCTTCAAAAGAATCTATCATAATTGAAAACTGTACGTTTTTTGTACTGCAGTCAAGCACACCGATGGTCTGGTTAGATTCGGCTTTAATTAATTCGAGAGGTGCTTCTGAAGTGAATTTTGTGACTCCATTTTTACAGGTGAAAACCTGGCCAACACATACAATACTAGTAAAGAGACACAAGACAGCTAGGATTTTCCTCATATGTTGGCTTTAATAAAGTAAAAGTATACATTTTAAGGAAAAAAACAAGTTCTTCTTATCAGCCAAGAGCCTGCTTGATATCTGCCAGCAGATCTTCGATATCTTCAACTCCCACGCTGAAGCGAAGCAGGTTATCTGAAACCCCTACTTTTTCGCGTTCTGCTTTGGGTATAGACGCGTGTGTCATAGTTGCCGGATGATTAACGAGAGATTCCACCCCTCCAAGACTTTCGGCCAGCGAGAAAACTTTAAAAGAAGCGGCCAGCTTAAAGGTGTTATCAATACTCTTGTCCTTAAGCTCCACTGAGATCATTCCGCCAAAATCGCGCATTTGTTTTTTTGCGATCTCATGGTTGCGGTGATCTGTAAAGCCAGGCCAGTAGATCTTTTCAATCTTAGGATGGGTCTTTAAATATTCGGCAACGAGACGACCATTATAACAATGGCGTTCCATGCGCAGGTGCAGGGTTTTAATTCCTCTCATCACCAGGAAACAGTCCATTGGTCCCGGGGTGGCACCACAGCTGTTATGAATAAAGGCAAGCTGTTCAAAAAGTTCGGTGCTGTTGGTTACCAGGGCACCCATTACCACGTCGCTGTGTCCGCCCAGGTATTTTGTTACACTGTGCATCACAATATCAGCGCCCCATGCAAGCGGGTTCTGAAGGTATGGAGAGGCAAATGTATTGTCTACGGCAAATATGATATTATTCTTTTTTGCGATCTTTCCGCAGGCATCCAGGTCCATGATCTGCATGGTAGGATTGGTCGGGGTCTCAACCCAAAGCAGCCTGGTTTTTTCGTTTACATATTTTTCAATGTTAGATGCATCGGTGAGATTAATATAGTGAAACTTGATACCGAAGTTGGCAAACACACGTGAGAACATCCTGTAACTTCCCCCGTAAAGGTCATCGCCGGTTATTACTTCATCGCCGGGTCTTAGCATTTTTATGATCGCATCAATGGCTCCCATGCCGCTGCTGAAGCACAGGCAGTGTTTACCGTTTTCAAGGGCGGCAATATTATGCTGAAGTGCGTCGCGGGTTGGATTTTTGCCACGGGCATAAGCATAACCTTTATGTTTGCCAGGGTATTCCTGGACATAAGTGCTTGTTTGAAAAATCGGGGTCATGATCGCGCCAGTGGTTGGATCAGGTTCAGCACCTGCATGAATTGCTTTAGTGCCGAATTTATAGTTGGGATTAAATGCCATATAGTTTTCTTCTTAATTCGAAGTGTTCAAAGTTACTATTTTGCTACCACAATAAGGCAGCGCAATTATGGTAATGTAAACAGACCATCATCAATCACGCTCAAAGAGCACGCCTTCGTCTTTGTGTAAAAGTATTAGGGTTTTACCGGCGCCGGTTCAGGATTCCTCTCAAAAATGTAGATGATATTCTTACCGGTAGGCTTATAGGTGTTCACCTGCTGCCTGTCCCATACGTAAGTGGTCATTGCCCCGTCAGGCATGTCAACTACCGCAACCACCTTGTAGTTTTCAGTTATATACTTGTTGAACCACTCAAACACATAATTGTCGGTATTAGGCTGCACCATTAACGATATGGGGTGATTGAAAAAAACAACGTACCGGGGTTTTGCCTTTTCTGTGTCTTTCACAAATTCACGCTGCCATTCCTTATGCTGAGGCACGTTAGTTACAAGGGCAGTGAAATATGCATGTCGTGACGGAGAGCGCTTTTTAGTGTAAAAGTAGATCTGCGGCTCCGATCCGATAAGCACAATATTATCTTCAGGTTTGGAATTGGCGTTAATGTAATTGGCAATTTCCATTGATTCAGGAAAAGGATTGTTGCCATAAACCTGGCGTAGGATCAATTCGTAATTTGGGTGAAAGTAATATTGCTTTAAAGCGGTTACATGTCCGAAGGTGAGTAAGGCAAACACACCGAGGTAAATATATCTCAGGTTCCATTTGCCTGGTTTTATTTTACTTTCAATCACTGTAATAATGCAATGGTATGTCAATCCGGCAATAAGGGCAAGCCCTGGCACTGTCTGTATCCAGTAGTGTCCATAAAAAAAGAAACCTGGTACAATGGTGAAAAACGAAAATGCCAGCAGCGTTACAGCCAGTGCTTTTAATTTCCAGCTGATGGGACGCAAGAGACAGACTCCAAGCGCAAGAATGGCGTGCACCCAGAAAAATTTGTGGTTTTGCACGATCGCGTCGCGGGTGTACCCGAAATATTTTATACCCTCGTCGAAGGTTACCAGGCTACCATAGGCCGACGAATATTCGAAGATCCAGTAGAACATATCATTGATTGAACCTTTAAGGTAGATGATGAGGGTGAAAACCGCGATTATACTTAAACCTCCCACCGAGTAACTCGCCAGGTTGATCAGGAATGGTTTGATCTCTTTTGGCTTTTTGGTGAACAAAAAGTCCGTGATGATTATTAACCCGCCCCACAAGGCCAGAAATACGCCCGTGGTTTTGACCATAAAAGCGAAACCCATTGCAATACCCATAAACAGGTAATTGTACCACCTGCCGTAAAGTTTGGTAAGTGAATAAAAAAACAAGCCTATTGCAGCAAAAAGCGCAACTCCGTGCTCAGACTGAACAGTGAATCCACTCAGGTTCGGGGTCATGGATACAAATGCGAAGGTTGTCGCTGAAATGATGCCGGCAATAGGGGAAAACAAATTGCGGGATGCAAAGTATACCATTATAAGAGTAATAATGTTCAGGTACATAAAGCCTGTGTGCATGCCCTTCACACTTTCACCGAAAACTTTTACCATTAATGCGTAAAAGTAGAACAGGCCGGGCATCTTAAATTCGTAAAAATCCTTGTAAGGTATTTTCCCGTCGAGCACCATCACTCCGAAATAACTGTAAATACCCTCGTCGCGCTCAAAGGGAATGAGCAGGAATTTTGAACGGATGGTATAGACCAACAGAACAAGAATGGCTAATAACCCCAGGCATATTTTTTCCTCCATGCTGAACGAAATGGTCTTGCCGCCAGCTACAGGCGCAGTCTTTGGCTGGACATTTGAAGAGGTTTGGGATTTATTGACTGTTGCTGTTTTTGCCATCAGGTGATTTATTTTGTTTTTAATTTCCGGTCCTGTTCCAGGATAAAATTATATGTTTCCTCTATCCCCTTTTTAATCGGGGTAAATTCAAATTCAGGGAACGCGGTTTTGATCTTAGTGTTATCCAGGTCAATGGCGGTGTTATCGCTTTGCCTCTGATTCTCATAAATAACTTCGAACTTTTCCGGTATAACCTCTTTTATCAGGTCAACTATCTGGTTTATCGTTAAGGTCGTATTAGATGAAAGGTTATAGATCTCTGAAGAGTTTAGATCCCTGTTCAATGAAAGAGTGAGCAGCTCCGCGGCATCCTTTACATAAATATAATTGCGGATATTGTTGCCGTCTCCGAAGATCTTTATCTTTTGCTCAAGGTTGATCTTCTCCAGTAATGTGTTTATTAAACCAAGACCCTTCGAAGTGTCCTGACCAGGACCATACACGTTGGAAATTCGGTAAACGTCGTAATTGATATTGTACCGCGTCTTATAGTACAGTAAGAAGTTCTCGATGGTTAGTTTTATGATGCCATAAGGGGAAAAAGGATTTGTATTGGCGTTCTCACTTACCTTGGTTTGTGTTGTGCCGTACACGGTGCCAGCGCTGCTTAAATAAACGATCTTTTTTACATTAAGACCGGAAATACTTTCAGCGAAGTTCAGAAAGGGGATGAGGTTCTTTTCTACGTCGGCCAGTGGATTTGTCCAGCTGCTTGCCGGAATGGTTTCCGAAGCCAGGTAATAAACGATATCAATGTCCCTGAAATGGCTATTATTTTGTTCGCTATTGAGCAGATCAATTTGTTTGTAGGTAGCACCTACGTTGCTGTGACTGCTGAGTTCGCTGCGTCCGAAAAGGTGCAACTGGCAATTCCTGTTGTTAAGCAAGCGGGCCGCGAGATGTCTGCCAATAAACCCGTTGCTACCAATTATAGCTATGTTTGGAATGCTCATATATTAATTGTTTGCTCAATAACAGCGAAAGGCCGTCTGCGAACTTCATCGTATATGCGCACTATGTACTCGCCTATGATACCGAGACAGATCAGGATGAGTGAGCTGAAAAATGAAAGTAAGATAGCAAGAGTTGTAAAGCCCTTGGTTTCTGTTCCGTAAACAAAATAGGCGTAGATTGTCATTATTGAATAAATACACGCAAAGCCGAAACCGGTCAATCCTATAACAGTGATCAATCGAATTGGAGCGGTTGAAAATGAAAAAATACCATCTATCGCGATCTTCAGTAATTTTTTCAGCGTATAACCTGAGTCGCCCTGCAGGCGGGCTGAGCGTTCGTATTCAACACCAATTTGCTTAAAACCTACCCAGGCGCGGATCCCACGTAAAAAAGGATTTTGTTCCTGCAGCTTGAGCATGTTGTCGACCACGCGTTTTTTCATAACGCAAAAATCACCACTGTCAATCGGGATATGAATATCGCTCATGCCCTTTAAAATGCGGTAAAAGCTGCTGTATGCCAGTCGTTTTGCAAATGACTCCTTACGTTTTTTTCTCACCCCGTAAGCTACGTCATAGCCTTTATCGAGGTAGTCAAAAAACAATGGTAATAACGATGGTGGATCCTGGAGGTCATCATCAATGATAGCGATATAGTCGCCCGAACAATGACTCAACGCAGTTTTAACTGCGATCTGATGTCCAAAGTTTTTTGAAAGTTTAATGCCTTTAATGTACGGGTAGGTCCTGCTAAGCTCAACGATCTTCTCATAACTTTTGTCCTTGCTGCCGTCGTCTACAAGGATCAGCTCAAGATCCCAGTTGCTTTTTACTCTCTCTTTGTCAATGGCTTCCAGTAACAGGTGCATAAAGGAGCTTGAGTTATATATCGGCACTAAGATGGAGATCTTTCTGTTCATATTACCCTTTAATTGACTTCTGGCTGCTTTATATACCGCATACTAAGATACTTTATTTTGACTAACCCGGTTCTTACGCCTTTTTCACAGTGGCGCCGGCCTTCAGGTGGTCTGCTTCTTTCCTGGTTAAATAATTCCTTTTTACATATTTGAATACAAAGGAAAAGTAGTATTGAACTCTTTTTACCGCACCGCCAACAGATTTATCCTTGAACGGAACGTCATTCCATGGAGAAAGTTTTTTATAGTGAAGGTAGTTGCTCTTAAAAGGAGTGGGGTCGAGCCAGAACCAGGGTTTAAAAAGGCGGTTAGCATAATGTATGATCTTAGGATGTGCGAAATCATCCATCAGTTCTTTTTTGGGATACTGCGAGTAATCGGGTTTTCCGATGCCTACCTTAACCAGCCCTAACCTTGCTATCAGGTTCCATTTACCAGACACGCGTTGCCAGGTATCTTTTAAAATGATGTTGAGAGACTCCTGGTCAGGATACTCAAGCAGGTGCTCATATTCGAGCTGGAACTGGAAAGCTTTCTGGGAGATCTGTTTTTCCTGCCATTTTTTGCAATCCACCAGCAGCATACCGGCGTTGAACATCCTGGTTAGTTTTAATTTTTCAAGATGATGTTTCGGACATAAGGCCTCAAAAACCGCGGAAACGATATTTCCCTGCTGATCGGTATTGTAGAGCTCTGTCACATCTCCCTCCACAACCATATCGCAGTCGAGGAACAGCATTTTGTCGATGGGAAGAGTGTCCAGTAAAAAATATCTGTAATAGGTAGCTTCGCTGTAGATCTCGTAAACCTTCAGCTTGTCAAAATACGACCGGTCGGGTTTGAGAAAGTGGATCTTGCATCCGAATTTTTCTTCAACCTTTCTGAAGCGACTGATATCTTCGGGTAATATGCCTCCATCCACTATGTAAATGTCGAACTGTTGCGGCGAGGCAGTGTTCGACAATAATGAATAGATCATTATTCCTAAATGCTGGGCGTAATTTTTATCGGTCGCACATCCGATGTTATATCTTGTAAGCATTAAATCGATGGTGTCGGTTTTTTCTTATAAAAAGCCAGCGCAGTCCTCTTTCCAAGTGTATTGTTGAACAACTTAAGCACAGAAGAGAAGGGTTTGATATTGATGCCGGTTTTACGTTTAAAGAACTGGATGAGGTAGTCAAATCCCTCGTATTTAAAATCGTGATTATCCAGTCCGAAATGCGGGGCCATGTTGGTAAGACTCTCCTTGTTCCACAATCCCATATGATGAGGAGGTAAATTAAGAGTGTGATACTTGAAATGTTTCATAAAGTACGGTTCATTGTTGGGAACCGCAATGATCAGGATACCATCCTTCTTCAGCATCTTCACCATGCTTTTTATAAATTCTCCCGGTTGCTTCACATGTTCAAGGATCTGGAAGCCGGTCACGTAATCGAACTTTTCACGGTTCTTTTCCGCAAAGGTCTCAATGGGTTCATCACTGAATTCCACACCCTTGCTTTTTAATAATTCTCCTGCGTAGTTGCTTTTATCTAGACCGAAACACTGGCAGTTCTTTCCTTTAAGCTCGTCAAAAAAATCTCCTCCGCCACAGCCAACATCCAGCACCGACGAATTGGGCCTGATCATTTTCGCAGCTTCCCTGAATTCCCACTTTGTTTTTTGATATAATCTATCCCTGTGCTGTGAGTAAAGATCACTATAGAACCTGTTGTCGCCTTCAACTGATAATGGGTAGTAAAACCTGAACCCGGTCTCTTTGCATTTTACGATCTGCAGATCCTTTGTACCCTCAAACAGATAAGCAACATCAATATTAAAATCCTTTTTGTACTGGCTTACAATTTTTTCTACGTTCAGGGTGTCCTCTACATCAACGGCTCCGCCGTTTATAAGGGTATTTTTTTGCATCTGGTAAAAATACAATTATTTCGAAAATAACACAAGGAGGGCCCGGTATTTGAGCGTTGCTGATCAGGTTAATTGATTATCTTTGCTAACTTTTAATTTAAGATTGTATGTCGGAATTCCTTAATCCAAAACTTACCTCACCGTTTTATTTTGCAAGAAAGGGATTATTTATGGCGGCCAATATATTCGCGGGGTACGTGAAAGGTGGTCGTTTACTGGATTTCGGATGCGGTTCAAAAACGTATAAAACCCAGCTCAAAACAGACGAATATATAGGTATTGATTTTGAGAATGAAGGGCATCCCCACGACGAAGAGCAGATCGATATTTATTATGACGGGTTAAGCAAGTTGCCGTTTAAGGACGGGGAGTTTGACTACGTTTTATGTACAGAGGTTTTCGAGCATTTATTTGATCTCGATGATAAGCTGGATGAATTTCACAGGGTCCTTAAAAACGGGGGGCTGATGTTTGTTACCTGTCCATTTGTATGGAATGAGCATGAAATACCTTATGATTACGCCAGGTATACTTCTTTTGCCCTGGATCATAAATTTAAAAATAAAGGCTTTGAGGTGGTTCTGTATAAAAAAGGCGGGAACTTTTTCGAAACCTATATCCAGATCTTCTTCCTGTACTTTTCACGCAAAGACCGTAAGTACAAGACCGACAGTGTTGGCTTCTTTAAAAAATCCATTATTTTTATTTTCAATGTTATTGGAAAGATCCTGAACAGATTGTTGCCTAACAACGATTCGATTTATATCTCCAATATTTACGTGGTGAGAAAAGTAGACAGGGCAACTGTTTAAGATCTTTCAACCGGAATCAGAGCGGTACGGAATAGTTTTCTAAATTATATCGCATCCCCATGTTTGCTAGTATTTGAAATCATTTGATAATAAGATAGGTTGTTTTTTTATACCTATTCTCTTGAAGCAATGGGGTATGATCCGCAAATAAGACGCAGATTCCACAGAACTCACAGATATTATTATTTCTAAACAAATTTGGAATGGATCTTGCGCGCTGCGCAAATTTCGCAGATCTATACGTAAGCGTCCGTTTCGGCTAGGCCGAGGCGCCTTCAGTGCAATATCATTTTAGACAATTGAACAAAGTCCGGTCCGCGAAATCGGTGAAATCTGCGTCTTGTTTTTTGTACCGGACCTGATAGATATGCTCTATCCCTGGGCTGGGCGCTGTAAATCAATCGAATATTAACTTCTCTACAGAATGGGCGTGCAAACAGGCACTCGGAACTTCAAGCATTGCCGCTCAGTGTCTTTTGTGTTTCCACCTTCTGTGACTCCACAGCCAGGAATAGGGCTGCTCAATAATGCTCTGTTCGAGGTGACGGGTATGTTTTTCTGAGATCTCTCCATCGGCCAGCTCAGCAGGATTTTCAGTTATGACGGTTGTTTTAAGACTGTAATACCCGCGTTTAATTTTTTTTACATCCAGGAAAATAACAGGATAGTTGAACTTCTTTGCAAGTTTTTCAGTGCCGTTAAATACAGGAGTGTCCTGGTTCAGAAAGGTGGTCCAGTAGGCACTTTCAGGCGGAGGGGTCTGATCGGCAATAAGGCCAATAGTAGTGGAAACGTTCTGCTGGCGTAAGGTGATCAGCCTTTTGTACAGGTTCTTCATGGCCACAATATCTCCTCCAAACCTGCCACGCAACTTCAGCATGAACTCATCAAAATTTTTGTTGCTCAACGGGTGGTATACTCCCGTGATCATTCGTGTAAAATACACCTGGTGTGATATAGCTCCCCATTCCCAGTTACCGCAATGGGCCATTACGCCAACAATGCTCTGGTTCCTGGCAAAAAAAGATTCGAACGTGCTTTTTGAGTTCTCATCCATGACACAGCGCTTTTTAAAAGTTTCGCGACTGATGGTGAGCAGCTTAATGGTTTCAAAGATCACATCACAAAAATGCAGGTAGAACTGCTTTTCGATGGTCTTTCTTTCAGCTTCTGTTTTTTCAGGAAAAGACAAACGGAGGTTCTGGCGTACCACTTTTTTCCGGTACCCTATGATGTGATAGACCAGCACATAAAAAAAAGAGCTGATCGCATAAAGTACTGCAAAAGGAAGGATAGAAATAAAATAGAGCAGGGGAACAACAAAAATATTGAACGGCCAGCTTTTCAATTTTAGAAGTTTGGCTTAAGCAGGTACTTGCTGTAAAATTCAACGATATGTTTTACCGCGTCGTCGGCAGTATCAACGATCTTGAATAACTCCAGATCCATCGGGTTGATATTACTTTCCTGTGTCAGCATGGTTTCCTTCATCCAGGTGATCATGCCCGACCAATAGGCTGATCCTACAAGCACCACCGGGAATTGCGCGATCTTGTTGGTTTGAACAAGCGTTAATGATTCAAACAGCTCGTCCATGGTTCCAAATCCGCCGGGCATTCCAATAAAACCCTGGGAGTATTTTAAAAAGATGGTCTTGCGTACAAAGAAATAATCAAAATTGATGCATTTATCGCCGTCAATAAAATCGTTGTGTTTTTGCTCAAATGGCAGAACAATATTTAATCCCACCGATTTGCCTTCACCCCGTCTAGCTCCTTTATTAGCAGCTTCCATAATACCCGGACCACCACCTGTAATTACTCCGTAACCTTCTTTTACCAGCTTAAATGCGATCTCTTCGGCCATTACGTAATATTTATTTTCAGGCTTCGTGCGTGCACTGCCAAAAATAGATACGCATGGACCAATGCGGGACATCTTTTCAAATCCTTCCACAAATTCGCTCATGATCTTAAAGATCTGCCAGCTGTTCTGAGCCTTGATATCGTTCCAGTCCTTGTTGGCAAACGCGTTCCTTATTCTGTCTTCGCTTTCGGGGGTCATTATCTTGATTTTATAAGTAGGTATTTATTTTTTTTACAGTCCGCCTTCTTTCATGCGTTCGGCATTTTCGGCAAATTGCAATTTATCTATCATTTCCTGGATATCACCATTTACAAAATTGGTAAGATCATACAGGGTTTCATTAATACGGTGGTCGGTAATACGGTTCTGAGGATAGTTGTAGGTCCTGATCTTCGCGCTCCTGTCACCTGTGCTCACCATCGTTTTTCTTCTTTTGGTCACTTCTTCCAGTCTTTTCTGGTATTCAATGTCGTAGATCTTTGAACGAAGCATCTGCATTGCTTTTTCGCGGTTCCCAAGCTGGTTCCGCTCTGTCTGGCAGGTAACAACAATACCCGTAGGCTTATGTGTAAGAATTACCTTACTCTCCACCTTGTTCACGTTCTGACCACCGGCCCCGCCGCTTCGTGCCGTAGCCATCTCAATATCGGAATCTTTGATATCGACATCAAGATCTTCAGCCTCCGGTAATACCACCACTGTGGCAGCCGAAGTGTGCACACGTCCCTGCGTTTCTGTTGCCGGAACCCTCTGTACACGGTGTACGCCGCTCTCAAACTTTAAGATGCCGTACGCCCCGGGGCCTTTCACATTAAATACGACCTCCTTAAATCCGCCCATAGTGCCGGGACTGGAGTCCACAACTTCTATCTGGAAACCTTTATCCTCGCAAAAACGAGAATACATTTCAAAGAGATTACCAGCAAAGATCGAAGCTTCGTCACCACCGGTTCCTGCGCGCAATTCCATTACACAGTTCTTATCATCTTCGGGATCCTTCGGAATTAGAAGCAGGCGGATCTCCTCCATGAGCTTTTCTTCTTTCACACGATTCTCTTCCAGCTCAGCTTTTGCCATTTCAAGAAAGTCCTTGTCCTTTTCTGTGGCCAGCACTTCTTTTGCGCCTTCTATATTGGAGATAACTTTTTTGTACTCGTTAATATGATTTACAATTTCGCCAAGCTCTTTGTATTCAATATTCAGTTTCTTGAATAATTTCATGTCGGAGATAACCTTCGGATCCGATAGTTTCATCTCCACATCTTCGTAACGGCGCTTTATTTCTTCGAGCTTATCTAGCATATAAAAATTAGGAGCGTAAAGATAATAAAACGGCTGAATTTAGTTTGGCTGTTTAGTTAAAAAATACTACTATTGAACGGATTAACCTCTTTATTTAGCCTGCCTTGCGTGAGGAACATGCTCAGAAAATTCCCGCCTTATTTTAAGTCCATCAACCCGGCTTCTTTTTTTATTCTGTGCTCCGTTTTTTTCTTTTTCATTTATAATTTTTTCACACCGCCACTGCAGTCCCCCGATGAATTAAACCACTTGTACCGTATTTACCAGCTTTCGGAAGGTAATCTGCTTTCACAAAAAATTGATCAACGGGTTGGTGGCAACATTCCTTACAGTGTAAACGAATTTGCATTGCCAATGAGGCTGGTTTCTTCAAGTGAACATAAATTACACGCTTCTGATTATGATCGACTATTAAACCAGCCAGTAGAGGCGCACGTAAACGTGTTCCGCGATTTTCCCAATACCGCACAGTACAACATCGTTTCTTATCTCCCGCAAGTTGCTGCTTTTATTATTCTGAAAGCTATTAATGCGCCGGTTATCGTTCTTTATTACTGGGCAAGGCTTGCTGCTTTTCTTATCTGGACGTTGCTGATTCTTTGGAGCATCCGCCTCATTCCTTTTGCGAAGTGGCTGATGGTGCTGCTGGCTTTGCTGCCTATGAATCTTTATATCAGTAATTCTCTCAGCGCCGACACGGTAACCAATGGACTTTCTTTTCTTTTGATAAGTTTTGTGATGCATCTCACCTTTAGTGCCACAATGCTTACTGCTAAAAAGAAAATACTTCTGCTGGTGATATGTGTTTTATTGTCGCTTGCAAAAGTGGTTTACATGCCCCTGGTGCTATTGGTCCTGATGATCCCTGCTGCTCATTTTGACTCGACGCGCAAAAAGCTGGTGTATTGTGCCGGTCTCTTCGTCATTTCGTTATTTTCTGCTCTCTTATGGTCGGGGGTTGTAATGAAAAACTATATTCCCGATTCGGAATATAACCCGGTGCACCGGAACGACGCAACAGTGGGGTTTCATGCTAACATCCACCGGCAGAAAGAATTTATCATGCACCATCCTTTTTATTTTCCAAAAGTGATAGTGAATACTGTTTTCAACTCTCCGCAACCTTACCTTAAAAGTTATATCGGTTTTTTCGGGGCGTACCAGGACCGGCCGATGGCGACACCGATATACTGGCTGGCATGGCTTGGAATTTTATTGGTTACATTTTTTGGGACCGGAAACATTTTGATTACGGCACAGCAGCGTGCAATCATGCTGTTGGCCGCGTTTTCCGCTTTTTTCTGCCTGTTGCTTTCACAGCATCTCAGCTGGGACCAGGTGGGCTCCGGTATTATGGAACTGATGCAGGGAAGATATATTATTCCTATAATGCCTCTTGTCCTCATTTCAGTTTCAGGGCTTTTAAAGAGGCAACTAAATGTGAGTACAGTTATTATTGGTTTGGTATTATTTCTGAATGCCTGCGCTGCTTATACTCTTTTTAAGCGGTATATACATGTGCCTTACGAAAAGTCAGTGGTTTTCACCACCTCGCTTGAAGTTCAGGATAATGATCGCGAATTCGTAACAACTGATCCTTCCTATAAATTAAACGCCGACAGTCATACCACACCTCCTAACGTGCGCTCCGGGCAATCTGCCGCTATTTCATCCCCTCAGTTTCCTTATGTATTAGGTTGTAATCTGTCCAATATTTCGGGAGGAGACCTTGTTGAAGTTGAACTCTGGCAAAAAGGAAAAGGTGCATCTCTCGTTTTAACCGGCGATGCCAAAGAATGTGGCACGATCTACATTGCAAATAATGAACCTGATTACATGGACAGTCGTGGTTGGGAACATGTTCACCTTCACTATAAAGTGCCTGGCAACTGCCGTAATTTTGATCTTAATTTTATGGTGCATAATCCCGGGCAGAATAGTGTGTACATCGATGACCTTTCATTTACAATACGAAGAGGAATAAAGAAATGAACCAGGAGCGAAATTTCTTTACACTCATCAAACCCGAAAAGTTTTTCCTGGTTGCCGCACCGTTGCTGTACGTACTGTATTCATTTTTTTGTCCACCGTTCCAGATCCCCGACGATTACAATCATTTCTACCGTGCTTACCAGGTTTCGCAGGGACATTTTTTTGCTGAAAAGAAAGATAATCGCGTGGGTGGTGAAGTTCCTCTGAGCTTTGAAGAGTTTGCCCTGCATTTCAAAACCCTCTCAAACATTCCCGAGCAGCGGCTTCAGCCTGACGAAATTTTGAATTCCTTCAGTATCCCTGTTTCAGAAAAAACAGTGTTTAAGGATTTCCCTAATACTGCTCTTTATTCGCCGGTTGCCTATTTGCCTCATGCCATCGCAATGGCAATTCTTCGCAAGTCAGATTGCAGTGTCGGGACATTGTATTACGGGGGAAGGATCGCCGCATTTTTGATTTGGTACTTCCTCATGTATATGGTCATCAGTATGCTTCCGTTACAAAAGTGGTTGTTTACAATGCTCCTGCTATTACCAATGCAATTATACCTGGTAAGCTCCTATAGCGCCGATGCAATGACCTCGTCACTTGCATTTGTACTTATTGCTTTTGTCTTTCGCGTGGCATTTACTTCGACGCCGGTTACCCGCAAACAGTTGAGTATGATTTTGCTGCTGGCTATGCTGCTTGTTCTTACCAAGGTGCTTTACGGATTACTGCTTGCACTGGTGGTGATCATTCCTTCTGCAAATTTTGGGTCCCTTAAAAGAAAAGTCATAGCATGTGTTATTCTTGTTTTCTTGTTGCTGATCTTTTCTGCCGGATGGGGGTCTATCATTTTCCGGTATCATACAACCTTTGCCGGATACAATCCCGCTTTCGCCTCTATTGCCACTCTTTCACAGCAGGCAAATTATCCTGAGCAAAAAGAGATCCTCAGGCAGGAGCCGTTAAAAGCATTCGAAGTGGTTTACGAAACGATGCTGCACGATTATGATTTTTTTCTTACCAGTTATGCAGGGCACTTTGGCACTTACATGGATACCCGCATGCCGGCATGGGCTGTGCCTCTTGTTTTTATTTTGCTTTTTCTCACAGCCATTACCGATGGCTCTTCCGTCACGATAAGGTTCTGGCAAAGATTCACTCTCCTCCTCACAGGCATAATGATCTTTGCGGCCATAATTCTTTCGCAATACCTTGTATGGAGTCGTGTTGGTGCAACGTATGTCGAATTCCTGCAAGGGCGCTACCTCATACCTGTATTCCCTTTGTTTTTATGTTTCTTCAGTGGCACCGTCGTGAAAAGAAGCTTCTTGCCTGTTTTCTATATTGTGACCATACTGCTTCTGAATTCTGTAGCGTTGCATACACTTTATGGTCGTTATGTGAACGAAAATTATTCTTCGCGAATATTATTCAAAAGTTCGTTTGAGAAGCAGACAGCCAATGGTTTTTACCGGACATCTGAACCTGGTTTTTATATTCAGTCGTCGGGGGGACCGATGACGCAGGCGGCACGAAGCGGCAGCGTCGCTCTTGTTCTTCCATTCGGGGGAGCAGTCAACTGCATTTATGAACTTTCTGGTTTCAGTCAGGGCGATCTTTTCCAGATAGATGTTTGGAAAAAAGGAGAAGGCGGGCAGATAGCGGTGACGGGCTGCGGCGAGAATTGCCCGGATTTTTATTATCTGAATGACATGGTAGTTTTTGAAGACCAGCAAGGCTGGCAGCGTTTAAATATGACTTTCTGTATGTTTAATTGCGAGAAGGGGAGAGGCGCAATTTATTTTAGAAACAACAAGGAAACCCCTGTGATATTTGATGATGTAAGGATCCTCATCAAACACGGAAAAATGTATTAATTGTAGAGAGAAATGAGATTCAGCCCCGAAAAGTTTTTTCTTGTAGTTGCGCCGGTGCTGTATCTTCTCTACAGTTTATTTTGTCCTCCGTTCCAGATCCCCGATGATTACAACCATTTTTACCGTGCGTACCAGGTATCGGAGGGACATTTTTTTGCGGAAAGAAAAGATAACCGGGTGGGGGGCGAGATGCCGGTGAGCTTTGAAGACTTTACCTTGTTTTACAAAACCTTTGCCTACGCGCCGGAGCAACGCCTGCGCTGGAATGAGTTTAAAAAAGGTTTTGACCTCCCCATTTCAAAGAAGACCATCTTTAAGGACTTTCCTAACAGCGCGCTTTATTCCCCTGTTTCGTACGTGCCTCATGCTGTTGCCATGCTCGTTCTCCGTAAAATGGACTGCAGTGTTGGTACGATCTATTATGGGGGCAGGATCGCTGCTTTCCTGCTCTGGTATCTCTGTATGTTTTTTGCCCTTCGTTTATTGCCTGGGTTTAAATGGTTGTTTACAATTCTTTTTCTTCTCCCTATGCAGCTTTACCTGGTGAGTTCCTATAGCGCTGATGCAATGACAGCCTTGCTCGCTTTTTTATTGATTGCGATAATATTCAAACTTGCTTTTGGTGATAAGACAGTGACGATAAAACAGCTCATCCTGGTGCTTTTGATATGTGGTTTACTCTTGCTGACAAAAGTGCTTTACGTGCTCCTGTTCCTGACCATAGTGATAATACCTTCCCGGAATTTCGGTTCTGCAAAAAGAAAGATCCTATCCACTCTGTTGCTGGGCGCAGTGCTCGCAGTCTTTTCTGTTACCTGGACCAGTATCATTTTTGACTACCGCATCTCCTACGCCGAGTATAATCCCGATTTTTCGAACATTGCCACCGTTTCACATGTCGCCGATTACACCCGCCAAAAAGATCGGGTGAGTCAGCAACCCTCTTTATTATTTTCTGTTGTTTACAATACACTGGTGGAAGAATATCCATTTTTCCTGGGCACGTATGCCGGGCGATTTGGAGCATATGTCGGGATCCCTTTTGCTTCGTGGATGATCATAGTGATTTTTGTGATACTCTTCGTTACCGCTATTAATGATGCAGGTGAAATAAAAATGAAATGGTGGCAAAGGCTCATCTTAATTTTTGTTGCAGGGCTGTTATTTGTGGCCATTGTTCTTTCGCAATATCTCATATGGAGTGGTGTGGGCACACAACTGGTCACTGACTTGCAGGGCCGGTATTTTATTCCTGTCTTTCCATTGATCCTTTGTGCCTGTGGATCTTCGCTCCTAAACCGCAAACGCCTCCCCTTCGTTTTTATGGGCAGCACTGTTTTTATGAATGGATACGCCTTAAAACTGCTTTTTGCAAATTATGTGAAGGAAAATTATGGGTCCTACACCTCGTTTACTACGTCCTTCGAAGATCACAGAACCTTCGGATTTTATTCAACCAGCCAGTTGGGAATTTTTTTGCAGGCTTCTGCCTCAGATTCTATCAGCAATCCTGGGCGTACGGGTAAGAACGCTATCCTGCTTTCTTCATATGGTGATATTAATTGCATTTGCCCGGTTTCTGATTTTAAGCAGGGAGATCTTTTTGAGATCGACATCTGGAAAAAAGGGGATGGAGGACAAATAATAGTAAGTGGCTGCGGCGATGATTGCGAAGAGTTTTATTTATTGAATGAATTGCCATTGGTGGAAGACGATAACGGGTGGTACCGTTTAAATATGATCTTCACAATGCCACATAACTGCAGCAAGGGCAGGGGAGTAATTTACCTGCGAAACAATACAGGCGGCCCCGTGCTTTTTGACGACATGAGCATCCTCATAAAAAGTGGGAAACTCTTTTAATTCGTTGTTAATAGTTTATAATCGCCCGCTTTAATTTATCCTTACATTTATCCGAACCCTAATCCATTATTATGTACAGATATTTATACTTTGCCTTACTATTGGCAGTGAAGACCTCTATAGCCCAGGATTTTATGGGTGTGGAGAGCAGTAATTATTCTGGCCTTATTGGGATCTACAGCAACCCTGCGAATATTGCAGACAACAGGTTAAAGGTGGATGTTGTGATCACTGGTTCTTATTTTAATCTTGATAACAATTATATAGGAGCCAAACGAAGTGCGCTTGGTTACACGGGCAAGCTCACGGATCCAAAATCGCTCAAACTGAAAGATTCTTCCTGGCAGATAGCCGACATTAACCGCCCCGACGGCATCAGGAAGAACTTCACGGTTATCAATAATGGAAAAAGCAAGGGATTGGTAATGTCGAACCGCCTGGTGCTGCCATCTTTTATGATCAATCTAAATACTAAAAATTCGATCGGCCTGAGCTGGAGCATTCGTAATTATGTAAATATTGACGGTATTGGCCAGGACCTGGCTGATCTGGCTTACAGCGACTGGTCTAAGATCGATCTGTTAAATGTAAAGCTTAACAACAAACATCTTAATATACAACAGATGGCCTGGGCTGAGTATGGATTTACTTACGCGCGTGTGCTGAAGCTTGAAGGAAAACATTTTGTCAAGGCCGGTATTACTGCCAAGTACCTGCAGGGACTTGAGGCCGGTTATGTTTATGTACGCGAATTGAATTACGAATTCAACAAAAAAGACAGCGCCATATTTTTTAATTCAAATGTTGCGTACGGGCATTCCGATAATTTTGACGGGCAGCTGCGTGGCCTTAGTCCTTATAAGGGATACCCTGGTTTTGGTTTCGACATCGGCGGTGTTTATGAGTGGAGACCTAACGTTGACAAATATAAATACGACATGGACGGCAAAAAAGGGCTGTGGCGTAACGATAAAAACAAATACACTCTTAAAGGATCATTTGCGATAACTGACATCGGTAGCATTAAATATACAAAAGGCGATTTTTCCCGCGATTTTAATGCTAATGTAAATGTTAACCTGAAAAAGTTCGATAACATCGACAACCTTGAAGAGCTCGATTCAACTTTCCAGGTGGTGTTTACTGAGAATGCCAGCGACAAAACATTTAAGATGATGTTGCCTACCGCGATCAATACCCAGG
>CBIHOL010000045.1:0-34285 GCA_966211905.1 uncultured bacterium | reverse complement strand
CACCGGGCTGGCAGAACAGGCCCAGAGCCGCGCTGAAAAAGCAACCAAGGTGGCGGAGGAAGCTGTAGTTGCCAAACAACAGTTTCTTTCCAATATGAGTCATGAGATCAGGACCCCCATGAATGCAATAATTGGTTTTACGAAAGTTCTCATGAGGACTGATCTTTCTGACAGGCAGAGAGAATACCTTGAGGCGATCCAAACGAGCGGCGATTCGCTCATAGTGCTCATTAATGATATCCTCGACCTTGCAAAAGTAGATGCAGGAAGGATGACCTTTGAAAAAACCCCGTTCCAGATGTCCGCATCCATTGCAGCAATGCTGCATCTTTTCGACATTAAAGTGCAGGAAAAAAATGTACGGCTTTATCAAAAATATGATACTAATATTCCTAAGGTCCTGGTGGGCGATCCTATCCGCCTGCACCAGGTTATTCTTAACCTGATCAGCAACGCAGTTAAGTTCACTGAAAAAGGAGAGATCTTTGTTGAAACCAGGATGATCAGCGAAAATGATACAGAAGTTGTTCTCGAATTTTCAGTAAGCGACACAGGGATCGGAATTCCTTCCAATCAGCTTGATAATATATTTGAGAATTTTCAGCAGGCTTCAAGCAGCACCACCAGGCTATACGGTGGAACAGGTCTTGGGCTTGCCATTGTAAAACAACTTGTAGAACCCCAGGGCGGTACGGTAAGCGTGCGAAGCTTGCCCGGAGAAGGATCGACATTTAGTTTTACCCTCCCGTTTCAAAAGACAAATGAGACCGTGGATAAACACAGTTCACTGGTTGATATCGACAAAAAACTGAAGAACATTCGTGTGCTCGTTGTAGAGGATGTGAAATTAAATCAGTTGCTGATGAAGACCCTTCTCGATGATTTCGGTTTCGAGCGTGAGATAGCCATGAACGGAGAAATTGCTATTGAGAAGCTGAAGGCAAACTCGTACGATCTTATCCTGATGGATCTTCAGATGCCCGTAATGGATGGCTTTACAGCCACAAAATATATCCGTGATCACATCAGTACAACAATTCCGATCATCGCCTTAACGGCCGACGTAACAACAGCAGATCTCAAAAAATGCACCGACGTGGGAATGAACGATTACATTTCAAAGCCGATTGATGAGAAGATCCTATACAGCAAGATCGTATCAAATGTCAAGAAACAATCTGTAATTGCTGCTGCACTAGCCCTTACAAGGATCGACAAAGAACTGAATATAAATCTTTCCTTTCTGAATCATCTAACAAAAGAGCAGCCTGCCCTTATGCAGCAGATGCTGAAGCTTTTCCTGGAACAGACTCCATTGCTCATCCTCGAATTAAAAACAAACCTGAAAGAGATGAACTGGCCTGCGATTAAAATCGCTGCAGCAAAACTGATACCGTCATTTTCCATGATTGGCTTAAAAAAAGAATATGAAGAAATGGCACAGGCCATTCAGACAAAAGCTGGTATAGAGCAGGACCTTGGTGAGATACGTGCGCTGGTTGAAAGGCTCGATTCTGTTTGTGCGTTAGCATGCACAGAATGTGAAAACGAAATTGAAAAGCTGTCGAAGTTAGAATAATTGAATAATTACTTTACGTAATGACTGGTATCTCCTCAAGAAAAACAACAAGACGTAGGTTGCATCTTTGTTTTTATATATTATCTTTATTCATAGGATCACAAACGTAATCTGAATGCCCCGGATGAGATACAATCAAATCACATTTAAAACGAAATATATACCATGAAGCAACTGCCGGACATCTATTCAAAACGAACTTTATGGGGAGCTATGATTGCGCTTGTGGCTGGCTCGGTGATTGTTTATTTCTGGTACAGATAAACACAGGTATCATATCCTCGTTTTTGCTGCACCAGATTCCACTGCGTAATTGTATCTGCCCTCTTACGAAATATCCTCGAGGTTTCCTTTACGCTTGTGTTTAAGGCGTTTAAAAAATGAAGGAGTAAGACCGGTAATTTTTTTGAATTGGTTGGAGAGATGCGCTACACTGCTGTAGTGTAGGTTATAAGCTATTTCAGTAAGATTAAGCTCATCGTATAACAGCAGTTCTTTAACACGTTCAATTTTATTTATGATAATGAATTGCTGGATCGTGATGCCGGAGACTTCAGAAAAGATATTAGAAAGATAAGTGTAGTCATAACTCAGTTTCTCGCTGATATAATCAGAATAGTTGATCAGAGGTTCCTTCTCCGAGTAGTGAACCATGTCCGTGATCACATTTTTGATCCTTTCAATTAATATGCTCTTTTTATCATCCAAGAGTTCAAGTCCTGATTTGGCAAGGTTTTTTTTAAACAGATCACGGTTCTCGTCAGTGATCGTTTCAAGAACATCGACCATTCCCAGCTCCACCACAACATATTTCAGACCGAGTGCATGGAGCTCAGATTTAACCATCATTTTGCAGCGTTCGCTGACCATATATTTGATATAGAGCTTCAATCCCTTTTTTATCAAATATAATCAAACAACGCGACACCATTTTGAAATGGCCCGAACCGTACTCTTAGAATTATTTTTTTTGTGAACTTAATGTCATAGCATTGAATTCACTTACCATTTAATCCGCTAAACTGCCGCCAATTCCCGCTCAAAGTACACCTGATCCTTCTCGTTTGGTTTGGCCGCGTCGATACAATAATAGATGTGATCCACAAAACGACGGATCACGAGGGGCCGTCCCGGGTTGCTGCGGGCGACCACATGTGCCCCGTTCTTGTACTTTCCTTCCAGTTCTTTCATAACGAGTTTAAATAATAGGCCTGTAAATCCGGCCAGCTCAAAGGTGGCAACAATGCAAGCAAAATTCATTACATAAAAAATCCGGATAGTTATATAAATCACAGGCATCGTCCATGCCCGTCCGGAATTCATCTTTAAAATCATAGTTTAACAGTACATAATATGAAAGTCTGGCACTTTTGCGTACCTTTAGGATAATGACCTACGCCGAGAAAATAAAAGAGTTGCGCGAAATTGCACAGGAGAACCAGTCAGTCTACCAGGATTTTTTCGGGTCCATCATGTGGACGATCAATAAAGGCAAGCTTTTATCAGCTGTAGCGATGGAAAACCGTTATCATTTATTTAATAATTATCAGAAGGCTTTTTCAAACTACAATAGTTTACTCTCTACGGTTACCGACAAGAAGATCCCTTTAAACAGCCAGTTTGTCGAATCACTCAATTAGGCAAATCATTTCCAAAGTTTTTCTTTTTACATCTTAAAATACAGTATCCTGTAACCTTCAAAAATTATGAGGTTATATAAATGAGCACGGGCGCCCACGTCTTTTTAAAACTTCAAAATTATTCTCTGCTAAATACCGGAGGCGCTGATCTGGTGGGTGGGGTGTTCGAACAGCAAAAGCCTTTTTCGCTTTGCGAAATCACATTTTACGAAATCCGCTACCAACCTACCCGCTGGCCCGCTCATCCCGATGGCTATCGGGAGTGCACTGCACGTTTGCGTTTTTCTAGACAATAAGAACAGAAAGAAATACTAGAAATACGAAATGCTTTGACCATGTAAGCTTGTGGGTCGATAGGCACACAGAGGGTCCCGCGCGCGGGCCTTGTCGCCGTGGACGTCAAAGGCCTGGTAGGCCTTTGAGCGAGGTGGTGCGGTAGGTTGGTAGACAAAATCGACTCCGTGGCACGTTTTGCTGCGAACTTTGGCGAGGAATTATTCACGCAGGCTTTGTTCAACTCCGGAGGAGTTAGGGCAAACTGCCAGTGGCAGTTTGAGCCAGGATGTGCGGATGGCGGAGTAAAGAAAAACCCGAATCAATGCAGCCAACTCCGGAGGAGTTGAATGTGAAACGATACGTGCTTCAAATCCGTGAATTAGAAAGTGGCCAGATTAGCGCCCACGTCTTTTAAAAATTCCAAAATTATTCTTTGCTAAACACCGGAGGCGCTGATCTGGTGGGTGGGGTGACCGAACAGCAAAAGCCTTTTTCGCTTTGCGAAAAACAGGCTTTTTTGTTTCTCCGTGCCCGCGAGCGAGCTCGCGGCACTGCAAAACAAAAAAGCCTTTCACTTCGTGAAAGGCTTTTGCTGTTCGTCGGGGTGGCCAGATTCGAACTGACGACCTCCACATCCCAAATGTGGCGCGATACCGGGCTACGCTACACCCCGAACTTTCTCAAAAAATTTTTGAGAGTGCAAATATACGATTATTTTAACTCCTGCAAAAAAACAACCTCTTTTTCTTAAAAATGATTAACCGTTTTTAAATCAGGTTTAGCCTTAAAATTTAATCGTATTTTTGCTCTTTATGCAAGAACAAATCCTCATCCTGGACTTCGGCTCCCAGTACACGCAGCTGATAGCGCGGCGTTTACGCGAATTGCATGTGTACTGCGAGATCCATCCTTATAATAAGATCCCTGACATTAATGCCTCTATAAAAGGCGTCATCCTGTCAGGAAGTCCGCATAGCGTTCGCGAGGAAAATGCACCCGATCCCGATCTCAGCAACATAAAAGGAAAAATTCCCCTGCTTGGAGTTTGTTTCGGTGCCCAGCACCTTGCCCATAAATTTGGTGGTGAAGTTGGTAAGTCCAGCTCCCGCGAATACGGACGCGCACACCTGGAAATAAAAGACCGCTCCGATAAATTATTCAATGATATCGCCGACGATTCACAGGTATGGATGAGTCACGCTGATACTATCCTATCAATTCCTTCCAACTATAAGATCACCGCAAGCACGCACGACGTAAAGATCGCAGCATATACCATACAGGGTGAAGAAACCTATTGTATCCAGTTCCATCCCGAAGTTTATCATACTGCTGAAGGCACAAGGATCCTGAAAAATTTTGTTTACGGTATCTGCAAATGCAAAGGCGACTGGACACCCGCTTCCTTTATCGAAACCACTATTTCAGAGCTTAAACAAAAGCTGGGAAATGACAAGGTGATCCTGGGATTAAGCGGTGGTGTTGACAGCAGCGTAGCAGCTATGCTTCTTCATAAAGCCATAGGCACTAACCTTCATTGTATTTTTGTTGACAATGGCCTGTTGCGTAAAGATGAGTTTCAGAGTGTTCTTGACTCCTACCAGCATATGGGTCTGAACGTAAAAGGGGTTGATGCAAAAAATCAATTCTATAAAGAATTAAATGGTGTAAGTGATCCTGAAAAGAAACGAAAAGCCATTGGTAAAGTATTTATTGATGTTTTTGACCAGGAATCAAAACAGGTTACCGACGCCAAGTGGCTGGGTCAGGGTACTATTTATCCCGATGTAATAGAAAGCGTTAGCGTCAAAGGTCCTTCAGCTACAATCAAATCGCATCATAACGTTGGAGGACTGCCTGACTACATGCAGCTAAAGGTTGTAGAGCCTCTGCGCAGTCTTTTTAAGGACGAGGTGCGCCGCGTGGGCCGCGAGCTGGGTCTCGACGATGCCATACTGGGTCGTCATCCTTTCCCGGGACCAGGACTCGCTATCAGGATCCTGGGAGAGATCACCGAAGAAAAAGTTCGCATCATCCAGGAAGTGGACGCGATTTTCATTAACGGATTAAAACAGCATAATCTCTATAACACCGTATGGCAGGCAGGAGCTATTTTTCTTCCCGTACAAAGTGTGGGTGTAATGGGCGATGAGCGTACCTATGAGAATGCCGTTGCCTTACGCGCGGTAAGCAGCACAGACGGAATGACTGCCGACTGGTGCCATCTTCCATACGACTTCCTCGCAAAGGTGAGCAATGAAATTATTAATAAAGTAAAAGGTATCAACAGGGTGGTTTACGATATCAGCTCCAAACCTCCGGCAACGATCGAGTGGGAATAATCTCCCCTGCGCTTACGCATTCTATGGCAATACAAAAGATCATACAGCGGATGTTTTTATTCTCAGTGCTATTGCTTGTATTGTCAGGCTGCAAGGCACAGAGATCTACAAACATTCAGACCATTGCCGGCAAAAAATATTACGTGCATATGATCGAGAAGAAACAAAGTCTTTATTCGATCAGCAAATTGTATAATGTCAGCATCGAGGAGCTTTATGCGATAAATCCAGAGCTTAAGAACGGCGCAAAATTCGGCCAGGAAATAAAGATCCCCTTCGCCCCTGCTGCGGCCACAACTGCCTCCACAACACCTGTACAGATCGACACCAATAAATACATCACTTATAAAGTGTCGAAGGGAGAGACGATGTATTCTTTGTCAAAGAAATTCTCTTTGTCGGAAAAACAGCTGCTTACTTATAACCCCTCCCTTTCACAGGGAATAAAAGAAGGACAGCTAATTATTGTTGGCGAAAAAAAGAAAACCAAAGGCAAAGACAAACCTCCTGTACCTGACTATACAGTGAAAGAAGACCCCGCTATTTCTCTGTTTGACTCAACGCGTTTTCAGAATGTAAGCAAGCCAAAAAAGGAGGCTTACCAGGTTTCATTAATTCTGCCTTTTAAGCTCGATGAATCTGAATCGCTCGATCCGACCGCACTGGCCCGCAATAAAACGCCATTCCCTGTTGTGCGTGCACTGGCCGTTGATTTTTATCTTGGTTTTAAAAAAGCCATCGATTCACTTTCAGCGCCGGGCTTCTCGGTTAACCTGCAGCTGCTTGATGTTGATGAGAGCGATTCTGTGAGGCTTGCGCAATTCACTAATGGTCCACAGTTCACTGCCAACGATCTTATTTTCGGTCCACTGTATGCAAACGGTTTCAAAACCATTTCGAAACGATCTGCAGAGGCTCATGTTCCCATTGTTTCTCCTATCACACAACAGAACAAGATCCTTTACAACAATATCAACGTTTCAAAAACAAATCCCTCACAGTACACGTTGCTGGAAAGTCTTACCGATTATTGCATGGACTCCCTGCTGAACACCGGGGCCAACCTTGTGGTAGTTTCTCTTAATGATAAGGATAAAAGAGAGGTACAGTACATCTCAGCGCTGCGATCTTACTTTAACGGTCGTCAGGCTACTGCTATGAAGCCCCTTACAGATACTCTCAGAATTGTAAAAGGAATAAACGGAATAAAAGCTGCATACAAGCCGGGAGTAAAGAATATTGCTGTTGTATTAAGCACGAGCGAAGTAAGCATCACCGATTTTGTTACACAGCTTTCGATCTTCGCCAACGACAAGGATTTTACACTGTGTGGATGGCAGAACGTGACCGAGATGGATAACATCGACCAGGAATATCTCAACCAGCTGCATTACACTTTTCCTCACCAGTTCAACCTTATCAATACGGCCGCGTATGCTCCTATAGCCGGTTATTATAAGCAGCTCCAGGATGTAGCTCCTAGCGAATATTTTTTCATCGGTTTCGATGTGGCCTATTATTATCTCCAGAACCTCAAGGTCAATGGTCCCGACTTTGTTTACCGTCTCGATCAGCTTCCAATGGAAACAAATTATATGCGTTTCAAATATTACAGGCCGGACCTGGTAACAGGTTTTGATAACCGCGGGGTTTATATTTTTTCCTACAAGGATTACCAGCTGCATAAAACCGGATGGAAATAAACAGGGAAACTATTGCGTCATGGTTAAGAGATCTGCAGGATTCTATCTGCAGCGAGCTGGAAAAAGCTGACGGTACACAAAAATTCAGGGAAGATAACTGGACCCGCGCTGAAGGTGGTGGTGGACGCACGCGGATATTAAGTAACGGTGAGGTTATAGAAAAAGGCGGGGTGTTGTTCAGCGCAGTGCATGGGGACGCGCCTGAATTTCTCCTGCGCGAAAAAGAGCACAGCTCTGCCATCTCAGCGCAGCAGGAAAAAAAACCACAGTTCTGTGCCACGGGGGTTTCCATCGTCATTCATCCTTCAAATCCGTTTGTACCCATCATTCATATGAATATCCGCTACTTCGAAATGACGGGTGCGGGCGGAAATGTGATAACAAAATGGCTTGGGGGGGGCATCGACCTTACACCTCATTATGTAAATGAAGAGGATGCAAAATATTTTCACGGGCAATTGAAGAGCGTCTGCGACAAACATCATTCAACGTATTATCCAAAGTTCAAAAAATGGGCCGACGATTATTTTTTCATTTCGCACAGGAATGAAACAAGGGGCATTGGAGGAATTTTCTTCGACAGGCTTAACGAAGATCCTCAGATGGACTTTTCAAAAAATCTTGCTTTCTGGAAAGATGTCGGGCAACTATTTGCAGAGGTTTATTGTGAGCTTATCCGCAGGAATAAGAACAAAGAATTTACCGAACGGCATAAGCAGTGGCAGCTTTTGAGAAGAGGCCGGTACGTTGAGTTTAACCTGGTATATGACAAGGGTACAAAGTTCGGTCTTGAAACGAACGGCCGCGTCGAATCGATCCTGATGAGCCTGCCAAAGCTTGCTTCATGGGAATACGATTTTAAGACGGAAAAAAATTCAGAAGAGGAAAAAACACTCGGACTTCTCAGAAAAGATATCAGCTGGGCCTGATCAGGACCGCCCGAACTTAAAGATAAAGAACATCACAAAAATTACAGGCAGTGAGCTCAGGAACATTCCCAGGTAACCCTTTGGATATTTTTCCTGCTCGGAATAATACTTCGCGTTCAGAAAAATATTGATGCCGGCAAGGATGAATCCCAGGATCGATAAAGCAATTCCGTAATAGAGGAATTTCGGCCTGTAGATGCTCAGAAAAGCCAGGGCACCGATAACGATAGAAAGATAACCGGTGAACCGGTAAATATGCTTTACGTTCATTACTCAGCGTAATAGCTCATTAAGCGCCTGCGAAGCTTGCTTGCATAGGTCTGGCTCTGCCAGTCGGTATGGTTAAGCGTGGCATTGATACATTTACCGAATTGTTTGATGCGGTATTTCATTTCCTCCCCAAGAAGGTTGAACAGTTCCATTGCCTCGTCAAAGTCAGAAGCATTGCCTGTGATGCGCGCAAAATGGTCTTCCATACTTTCTTCGATCACTGTTTGTGGTTTCCTGCCTTTTCTCAGGGCCATGAGGTAATGATCGCGAACTATAAATGATTCAGCGCTCGAGTTCAGGAAACGTTCCTTGATCTCAGCCGGCAGATCATAATCATTCACCATTTCATAATCCCACTCATCCTTGTAGCGCTGCTCGAGGTACATATGCGGCGCTGCAAATACGTGGTTCCAGTCAATAGGATACTGCCAGAGATTGAACCTGCGTGAATTATTTCCGAGGTCAACAATACTGAATGTTTTTTTGTTTGGAAGCACGCGGCTGCCACGACCTATCATCTGGTGATATAAAGTAAGTGATTTAGTGGCGCGGTTCAGGAAGATCGACTCCACTTCCGGCTCATCGAAACCTGTGGTTAAGATACTCACCGAAGTAAGGATCCCGTCCTTTGTTTTTCTGAACCAGTCGAGGGTATCAACCCGTTCTTTATCGCTGAACGTACTGTCGAGATGTTTGATAGGATATCCCTTTGCTTTAAATGTTTCGTACACCGCGCGGCTGGTAAGAATACCGGCATTGAAGATCAGCGTCTTTTTTCCTTTTGCGATCTCTTCGTATGCCTCTATCAGCTTACCCTGCATGATGGCCTGGGTATAAAGCATCTCGTGCGAGCCAACGGTAAATTCACCGTTATTTCCCACACGCAGGGAACTCAGGTTCACATCATATGCAAAGGTTTGTCCTTCGCACAGGTAGCCCTGCTCAATAAGGTTTGAAATACTTTCACCAACTATCAGTTCGCTGTAGGTCTGATACAACGGTAATTTTTTATTGCTGCTTAATGGTGTGGCCGTAACACCGAGGATATTCACATCATTAAAATAATGGAAGATCTTACGGAAAGAGTTATTGTGAGCCTCGTCAACGATCACCAGTCCTATATCTTCAAGGAACTGATCGTTCTCCTGCAGGCGGTTATTCAGTGTTTCAACGAGAGCAATAAAACTGCTGTAATGGCTTTGCTGCGGCAGCTGCTTCACATCGCTTGTAATCACTTTGTTGGTGATACCTGCGTCTGACAAAACATCAGAAGTTTGTTTACCAAGTTCAATACGGTGAGTAAGGATCAGGACCTTGCGTTTATATTTGGTAATATAACGTTTGGCGATCTCCGCAAAAATGATGGTCTTTCCGCCGCCTGTTGGAAGCTGGAATAATAAGTTCGCGTTAGGTGGTAATTCAACAAGCCGGTTAAAGATCTTGGATACTGCTTGTTCCTGGTACGGGTATAATTTTCTTGATTCTGCTGCTTCTAGCGTTTCTTCCATGTAAAAAAGGCAATTTGCAAATATACTGCTAAAGGAGCGAAAATCCTGAGGAAAATATGAAAAATTTGACTGTTTCTGGCACTTGCAGGTCATACAATGGTTAAAAAAACCGATACCTTCGCCATCTATGCGTGGTAAATCACAAATTCTCGCCCTGGCGACCCTTTCTGCCCTACTGCTCTCAGCCGCCTGGTACGCCAATCTGAGCATATTCGCCTTCTTCGGTTTTGTGCCTTTGTTTTTTGCAGATGATAAAATAACAAGGGAATACCCGGAGAAAGGACGCCCGTTACAATTTGCATCGGCATATATCACCTTCCTGCTGTGGAATGTACTTGTAACCTGGTGGGTAGTTTACGCTTCTTTCGGCGGGGCAATGATGGCCTTTGTGTTCAACGCGCTGTTTATGGCAATGATCTTCGTTATTTATTCTGCCATAAAAAAACTGATCGCCCGCGAGTGGGCCGCATGGTTACTGATCCCGCTGTGGCTGGCCTGGGAATATGCCCATTCATTATGGGACATCAGCTGGATCTGGCTGAACCTGGGCAACATCTTTGCCTATAACCCTAACTGGGTGCAGTGGTACGAATTTGTTGGCGCATCCGGCGGTAGTTTCTGGATACTGGCTGTAAATATCCTTGTATATCTCACGATCAAAAATAATGCACGCCTCCGGTTCTTTTCTCTTCCGGTGCTTAAGATCGCATTATCAATAATTATTCCCATTCTCATTTCGTACCTGGTCCTCGCCTATCGCATGAACAATCGCAGCACCGCTTCCCCGGTATCTGTTGTTGCTGTTCAGCCAAATATTGATCCCTACGGTGAGAAGTTTACTATAGATTACCAGCTGCAATTTTTGCGGGTTCTTGACCTCATCAGGGGGAAGGTGAATGAGCAAACGGACTATCTTGTATTGCCTGAAACTTTTATCACAGATGACGTGGATGAACGTTATATGAATGAAAGCCAGGCTGTGCAATGGTTTAGGGACAGTCTTCTCAAAAAGTTCCCGGACCTGAAAATTGTTTCCGGTGGCAACACTTATGTTCAGTATGACAAGAACGATGCCACTTCCACCTCACGGTTAAGCCGCGATGGTGAGCACTATTACGATTTTTTTAATACCGCTCTTTATATTTCTAGAGATACAACTGCAGTATATCACAAATCAAAGCTGGTTCCTGGCGTGGAACGAATGCCATTTCCAGCCCTGTTTCGACCGCTCGAAAAATTCGCCATTAACCTGGGGGGCACGGTGGGCAGCCTGGGCACACAAACCAACCGCGCGGTTTTTAAAGATCGTTCGGGAATCACAATAGCGCCCGTAATTTGTTACGAAAGTATTTATGCTGATTACACCACCGAGTATATGCGCGCTGGCGCCGAACTTATATTTATTATCACTAACGACGGATGGTGGGATGATACGCCAGGATACAGGCAGCACCTGCACATAGGGAAACTGCGCGCGATCGAAAACCGCAGGCAGATGGCAAGATCAGCAAATACCGGCATCAGCTGCTTTATCGATGAATTTGGTGTCATCTCTCAGGCAACGGGATGGTGGCAGGAAGCCGTGATCACTGCTGACCTCACCCCGAATAATGAGATGACCTTTTTTACAAAATTTGGAGATATTCTTTCATACACCTGCGTCGCACTTGCTTTGCTGATCATCGTTTATGGACTGTACCTGCGTTTCACGGGAACAAAGATCAAACAAAACAACAGCATAAAAGTTTGAACCACGGAGCTTTATACTCAATAACGGTTCTTAAAAAAACCCTTAACTTCGATGCGGTTTTACAACGTTTATTATTTACGATTGAATATATGGAAAAATTTGATGTAACAGTAATTGGAGCGGGTCCCGGGGGATACGTTGCTGCAATACGCTGCGCGCAGCTGGGCATGAAAACAGCACTGATAGAAAAATACGCATCGCTCGGCGGTACATGTCTTAATGTTGGCTGCATCCCTTCAAAAGCTCTGCTCGACTCAAGCGAACATTTTTATAACGCCGTACATCATTTCGAGGAGCATGGGATCGACGTTAAATCGCCTAAAGTAAATCTCAAACAAATGATCGAGCGTAAACGCGGCGTTGTTAAGATGACCGTGGACGGGATCAATTTTCTGATGAAGAAAAATAAGATCACCGTAGTTACAGGGCATGCATCATTTGTTTCAAAAAATAAGATCAGCGTTAAAAAAGAAGACGGTTCTGTAACAGAGATCGAGACAGCAAAGACCATTATCGCTACAGGTTCAAAACCATCTTCGTTACCCGGTATCGAGATCGATAAAAAAAGAGTGATCACTTCAACTGAAGCTCTTGAGCTGACTGAAGTGCCAAAACACCTGGTAATTATTGGGGGCGGGGTTATCGGTCTTGAACTCGGAAGTGTTTATGCGCGGATCGGAAGCAAGGTAACAGTTGTTGAATTCATGGACAGGATCATACCTGGTATGGATGGCGCACTGAGCAAGGAATTACAGCGTGTATTAAAAAAGAATCTTGGATTTGAGTTTTTACTGAAACATAAGGTTACTGGTGTGAAAACCACTGGTAAAGAAGTTACTATTTCAGTTCTCAATAATAAAGAAGAGAATGTGGAAATTAAAGGCGACTACTGTCTTGTTTCAGTAGGACGTCGTCCATACACCGATAATCTTGGTTTGGATAAAGCCGGGGTAAAAGTGGATAATCGTGGGCGCATTGAAACAGATGATCACCTTGCAACAAATGTGGAAGGTATTTATGCTATTGGTGATGTTGTAAAAGGTGCTATGCTCGCTCACAAAGCTGAAGAAGAAGGTGTTTTTGTTGCGGAAACAATTGCAGGACAAAAGCCACATATCAATTACAATCTAATACCGGGTGTAGTTTATACCTGGCCGGAAGTGGCCGCCGTTGGATATACCGAAGAGCAGTTAAAAGAGCACGGCAAAAAATACCGTGTAGGATCCTTTCCGTTTAAAGCGAGCGGACGCGCAAGAGCAAGCATGGATACAGATGGATTTGTAAAAGTGCTGGCGGATGAGACCACTGATGAGATCCTTGGTGTGCATATGATAGGTCCCCGCACAGCAGACATGATCGCTGAAGCCGTTGTAGCTATGGAGTATCGTGCAAGTGCCGAAGATATAAGCCGCATGAGTCATGCGCATCCGACCTTTACTGAGAGCATGAAGGAAGCGTGCCTTGATGCCACAGGAAAAAGAG
Source organism: uncultured bacterium (assembly GCA_966211905.1). Classification (GTDB taxonomy): domain Bacteria; phylum Bacteroidota; class Bacteroidia; order B-17B0; family Aurantibacillaceae; genus Aurantibacillus. Next base: position 20,806 of record CBIHOL010000045.1, on the reverse strand, counting down.
CGATACATATTTAATACAGACGCGAAATTATTTTTTTAAAATATAAGAATGGGTGCAGCAAAAGTAGGGATCATCATGGGAAGTAGCAGCGATCTGCCGGTAATGCAGGCAGCTGCCGATATTTTGAAATTTTTTGGTGTAGATCATGAGATCGATGTAGTATCGGCGCACCGTACTCCTGAAAAAATGTTCGAGTACGCTAAAAATGCGCACGGACGCGGGTTACAGGTGATCATTGCCGGGGCTGGTGGCGCAGCACACTTACCCGGAATGGTAGCTTCACTTTCTCCATTACCTGTGATTGGTGTTCCTGTAAAAAGCAGCAACAGCATCGATGGCTGGGACAGCATGCTCAGCATCCTGCAAATGCCCAATGGCGTACCGGTTGCAACTGTGGCTTTGAATGCTTCGCAGAACGCAGGTATCCTCGCCGCCCAGATCATTGCCACTCACGACAAGGATCTGCTGCAAAAAATAATTGATTTTAAGAACGGCCTTAGAGATAAAGTACTGGCATCGTCGAAGGACATGCAAAAAAAATAAGATCCACGTAAACTGTAATGGCAAAGAAATCCAATCTCATAAAACTTGGCGATGCCATTCAGCAACTCTTTAAGCAGGAAAAACTGGATGTGCGTATTTCGCAATTCACTGTAAAGAACAGCTGGAAAGAGATTGTAGGAGAACTTGTAGCCAATAATACATCCGAAATTTCCTTTAACGACAAGACCATATTTGTCACATTGCGATCTGCCGCCCTTAAACACGAATTATCATTCAGGAAGGAAGAGATGATCAAATCTATCAACTCATTCGCCGGGTATAAATTAGTTGATCATATCATTATAAGGTGAAAAAAAACATTACAGTGCTTTTTATTTTTCTTGCGGGACTTGTTAGTTCGCAGGAAGCCGATTCGTTAATGATCAGGAAAATCTATGATCATTACCTCAGTGAAAGCAGCTGTTATGAAAACCTGCGCTACCTCTGCACGAAAATTGGCGGACGATTAAGTGGAAGTAAACAGGCTACTGAAGCTGTAGCATGGGCTAAACAGACGATGTACGCCGCCGGTGCCGACACAGTTATTCTCCAGCGATGCATGGTCCCTCATTGGGTCAGAGGAAAAGCAGAAAGATGTGTGCTTTTAGCCGGGGGCACAAAGATGCCTCTGCGCTGCACTGCTCTTGGAAGCTCCGTAGGCACAGGTTCACAGGTTATCACGGCCCCGGTAATAGAAGTTTCAAGTTTTGAAGAGCTCGAAAAAAAAGGTCCCGAAATCATCCGTGGTAAGATCGTTTTTTACAATGTTTTCTTTAACCAAAAAAATGTACGTCCCGGCACCTCCTATGGTGAGTCCGTAAAATTCCGTTCCCTGGGAGCCAGCCACGCGGCCAAATATGGAGCTGTTGCCTGTGTGATCCGCAGCATGAGCTCCTGTGCCGATGATGAACCTCATACGGGCAATATGCGATACGATACAACTATCAGCAAAGTAAAAATTCCCGCTGTAGCGCTCAGTTACCTTGGGGCTGATAAATTGCACGACGCATTACGCAGCAGCAAAACTGTATCCATGCAGGTAGAAACACATTGCCAGATGTTACCTGATGTTCCATCTTTTAATGTAGTGGGCCAGATCAACGGCTCTGAAAAACCGAACGAGTTTTTGATCGCCGGCGGACACCTCGACAGCTGGGATAACGGCCAGGGCGCGCACGATGACGGTGCCGGTGTTGTTCAATCCATTGAAATGCTGGCTGCTTTTAAAAAACTTGGCGTTAAGCCCCGCCACTCCATTCGTGCAGTAGCTTTTATGAACGAAGAAAATGGTCTTGCCGGAGGTTCAGCTTATGCAGTGTATGCTTTAAAGCACAGTGAAAAGCATATAGCTGCTCTCGAAACAGATGCGGGAGGTTATACACCGCGTGGCTTCAACGTTGATACGTTACATGGATTATATACGCAGGTGCTTGGCTGGAAAAATTTATTTTCCCCTTATCTGATCGATCGTATTGAGAAAAATGGTGGAGGCGCTGATCTTATTGCAATTGAAAACACGGGTGTGCCATGCATTGGATTTGAACCTGACACTCAACGTTATTTTGACATTCACCACACCGCAGCCGATACGTTCGATAAAATAAATAAACGTGAGTTGGAGCTCGGCGCGGCAGCGATTGGGTCGCTTTTTTATCTGCTCGATAAGTACCGCTAGTATTACTCCACAACACCAGGACAGAGGCTCACCCACAGGCTCTGCACGGATTGCTTAACCACATAGTTAACATAGTTTTCATAGGTATTCACTACTGTGTGTTGCAAAAGGTACACATAGGGCAGCTGCGCTGCTGGCATCCGCCGAATCAGCTCGTGAATTAGTGCGCCGATCTATAGTTACTTTGTGTTTTTCCAAAAAAAGTATGCTTTAGTATACTTCCTAATTGACCTTCTTATTAATGGTAATTCCTGCCTCTTCTTAGTGTTTTTCTTAGTGTTACGCTACCTACCTACCGCACCAGCCCGCTCATCGAGCCACAGGCTCGATGCCGAGTGGTTAGCGCCGCAGGCATACGCAAACACTTAACCTTTTTTAAACCTTTCCTGTGCCCGTTTTATTACATTTGTAAGACGCAAAACTTTTTAAAATGATGGAGACTACGACGAAGAGCGCCCAGCTGATTGACCTTGAAGAAAAATACGGAGCACATAACTATCATCCCATTCCCGTGGTTCTCGAACGCGGTGAAGGTGTTTACCTGTGGGATGTGGAAGGAAAAAAATATTACGACTTCCTTGCCTCGTACAGTGCGGTCAACCAGGGCCACTGTCATCCACGCATTTTAAAAGCACTTACCGAACAGGCTAAGAAACTAACATTAACCTCAAGGGCATTTTATAATTCCACCCTGGGCCATTACGAAAAGTTCATTACTTCTTATTTTGGATACGACAAGGTGCTTCCCATGAACACAGGTGTAGAAGGGGGCGAAACGGCCGTGAAGCTGGCACGTCGCTGGGCATATGATGTGAAGGGTGTAAAAGAGAACCAGGCAAAGATCATTTTCGCGAGAGGCAATTTCTGGGGAAGAACACTGGCTGCCATTTCTTCAAGCACCGATCCAAGCAGCTATACGGGATTTGGTCCTTACATGCCGGGTTATGAGCTGGTTGATTACAATGACCTTGCAGCGCTTGAAACAGCTCTTAAAGATCCGAATACCGCCGCCTTTATGGTGGAACCTATCCAGGGCGAGGCAGGTGTTGTTGTTCCGGATGAAGGATACCTGAGAAGCGTACGTGAACTTTGCACAACCTATAATGTTCTTTTTATTGCTGACGAAGTTCAGACAGGCCTGGCCCGTACCGGGAAAATGCTGGCCTGCGATCACGAAGATGTAAAACCTGATATTCTCATTCTTGGAAAAGCGCTTAGTGGTGGATTTTTCCCTGTAAGCGCTGTGCTTGCAAACAACGAGATAATGCTCACCATTAAACCAGGCGAGCACGGAAGCACGTATGGCGGAAATCCACTTGCATGTGCAGTGGCCATTGAAGCATTAAAAGTACTTAAAGATGAAAAGCTGGAAGAAAATTCTGAAAAGCTCGGTGTGATCTTTCGCGAGGAAATGAATAAGCTTAAAAATGAAACAGACCTCATCACTGATGTTCGTGGAAAAGGTTTGTTCAACGCCATTGTTATCCAGGAAAGAAACGGCAAGACCGCCTGGGACGTATGTCTTAAATTTATGGAGCATGGGCTACTTGCAAAACCAACTCATGGAGATATTATACGCTTTGCGCCCCCACTGGTTATTACAAAAGAGCAACTAATGGAATGTGTGGCGATCATCCGCAAAGTCATTCTTGCCTTCTGATCACCGTGAGCTTCGTATATTTAGTTGCTCCCGTTAGCATTTTATGGTAACATATAATCCCAAGGACTGGTTAAAGCTGATCTTCAGATTTCACAAGTCTGACACCATTCGTATACTTGCGCCTGCCATGCTGTTGTTAGGGATCCTCACAGCTGCGGCATGTTACCTGGAAAAACACTTCATTCACACACCGGTTCCCACACTCACTATTTTTCACCAGATCTCCGGCTTTATCATTTCACTGGTACTGGTGTTCCGCATAAACACGGCTTACGACCGCTGGTGGGAAGGACGAAAATTATGGGGCTCATTGCTTAATAATTCGAGGAACCTTGCTATCAGGTTCAGCGTGCTGGTTCCTGCCGAAAACGCGGCACTCAGAAGAGAGCTCAGCAATCATATCACCAACTTCGCCGTTGCGCTTAAAAATCATTTAAGGAACATTTCTCCCACCGATGAGATAAATTTCAGTGAAGGCATGACCTCCCAAAGTTTTACAGCTGCAGGACATAAACCAAACCTTATTGCCAGGCTGCTTTCGACCTCAGCCCTTGAAGCGTGCACTAAATATAACCGTAACAGCACCGACTTTATGATGGTAAGTGAAAACATTAACCAGATGGTGGACATCTGCGGTGGCTGCGAACGGATAAGGAATACTCCTATTCCCTATTCTTACAGTCTTTTTATAAAAAAATTTATGTTCCTTTATATCGTCACAATGCCGGTTACTTTTGGCTTTTCAATTGGTTACTGGTCGGTTCCCATTGTAATGATCATGTTCTATGCATTTGCCTCTCTTGAACTGTTAAGTGAAGAAATTGAAGACCCGTTCGGAACTGATGCCAACGACCTTCCGACTGATGAAATTGCAGAGCGCATAAAATTAAATGTACACGAAATCCTTCTAGCCGATGGCCAGCAACTACGACTTTAATCATACAGGCGACTTCGAAATGAAAGTCACCACCTTTTTTGGACTGGAAGAGATCCTTGCCCGCGAACTGCAGCAACTGGGAGGAAAGAACATTGAAATTTTTAAAAGAGGTGTTTCGGTTACAGGTGATATCGGCTTTCTGTACAAAGCAAACCTTTGCCTGCACACTGCCCTGAAAGTGATCGTTCCCATTTATAAATTTCAGGCGGCGAACGAGCAGGAACTTTATGACCGTATAAAAGAGATCGAGTGGGAAAAATACCTTTCTGAGTCCGATTCCCTTATGGTTGAAAGTGTATTAAATTCTGAAACCTTTACCCACAGCCAGTTTGTTTCACAAAAAATAAAGGATGGCATGGTCGACAGGTTCAGGGAGAAAACGGGAAAGCGTCCCGATGTTGATCTCATTCGTCCTATCTTTAAACTATACGCGCACATTTTCAGGAATGAAGTCAGTCTGCATATTGACAGCAGTGGCGATCCTCTTTACAAACGTGGATATCGCGCCGACATCAACGAAGCCCCCATGAAGGAAGTGCTGGCAGCAGGACTGGTGAGATTAAGCGGCTGGGAAAAACACCAGCTTTTAATTGACGGTATGTGCGGAGCAGGAACTATAGGAATTGAAGCGGCACTCTGGGCCAACAATATTCCCCCGGGATACTACCGCAACAATTTTGCTTTTATGCTCTGGCGCAATTTTGATGAGAAACTGTATGACACCATTTTTGAAAGCAGCATCAGCAAGATCAGGGAAGATAAAGTAGATATCATCTGCAACGAACTGGATGCCTTCACGGCGAAGAAAGCGAAGAGCAATACAGTTAATGCAAAAGTGGATGATGTTGTAAATTGTACCAACCAGGATTTTTTTGACCTTATGCCTGCGAGGCAGGGCGGAGTGGTGATCTTAAATCCACCATATGGAGAAAGAATTCCGGTTCCTGAAATTGAAAAAATGTACAAGGAGATCGGTAACAAGCTTAAAAAAGATTTCCAGAATTTTAATGCATGGATCATTACCAGCAGTCCTGAAGCTGTAAAAAGTATAGGTCTCAGACCTTCGCGCAGGATCCAGATCTACAATGGATCCCTGGAATGCCGCTACCTTAAATTTGAATTATACGGAGGAAGTAAAAAGGCGGTGAAGAATCCGGATACGATGGTGAAAAGGTAATTCGTCTCTACATCTAATCTTTAATTATTTTCAGCGTGTGAAGGTGGCCATCCTGGGTGATGACATTACACAAATAGATTCCTTTCGGTTGATCAGAGAGATTTACCGTATTTTCCGAAAATAAAAACTTTTTTTCAAAAACTATTTGTCCCGATGAATTGATTACGCTTACATCAAGCATTTGTACATCGAGATCATTGCTGACAATCCGAAAATCGCCAGTAGTGGGGTTGGGGAAAACGTGTAATTTATAGAGCATTTCGCCGTCCTGCTCTTCAACGCCGACTAAATTTCCACAACCATCTGCCAGAAATTTTGCGTAGTTGGTGGTCATAAAATTCCAGTTTGTAATGCCGGGCGCACCTACATAGGAACCCCAACAAATTCCGGCAGAAATAAGTCTTTTACTTTTTGTCAAAGTAAAATATTTTGTTTCACACGATCTTATAGTATCGGGTGACGGAGCTTTCGAGTAACACAACAGGTTCAAACTAGTGTCGCAGAAAAAAATTGTTTGGCCGGTGTATGCGTTAAAAACAGGGAAAATTATTTTATTTCCATCTGCCACCATATTACTGGCGTATATGCTACTCGTAGGATCTGTCGGGCCTATTTTCCTTCCTCCAAAAGCAGCAAATTTATTATAAACCCTGATCTTACCATATTTCAGGATTGAAATTGGATATGGGTAAGGAGGCTCGCTTATTCCGGAACAAAAAGTCGCATAGATAGTTCCATTATGTAATATGGCGTTGTTAAAATAATCAGAGGGAGAACCGGTTATATTTTCCTGAACAAATTTAGATTGAAGGTTGCTATCTGTAAAACACCGTAGAAAGCTGCCAAGGTAGAAACTCGGTCCTGGTTCTGATTTGTGAATACCAAGGGTATATATCTCACCTTTCGTTTTATCATAAAGCACAGTGGACGGAAAATAAAGTGATAAAGGTGTGTAGCTTGATTTGATGATATTCCCTAGTGTATCAATAACGAGCAGGTGTGTTTTCGAATATTCTGCATCGTTATAATCTTTGGCGTAAACACATAACACCAGAAAGGAGTGATCAGTGTAATTAATTATGTCGCAAACTGATACCGATCCAGTATCATGAAAAATCCTAGTAAAAACGGTATCGCCATTATGATCAAATTTTGTGAATAACAGATCCAGGTCATTAATAGAATCCTTATAATTTAATACTGAACCAACTCCATATACGGAGGAATTATTTTTATTGATGGTCTTATTAATGATATAATTCCCATAATCTTTATAATCGTACTTTTTCTTCTGCACAACATTTCCGTTCGTGTCGAGGATTGATATGGAGGTGCAGAAATTGCCGGTAATGGAATCAACGATCGCTCCATTTACAAAGATTTTATTATTTAGCTCAAGGGGCTGGTAGCCATTGTCCTGTCCGGAGGCATAAAGATCAGCGGCATTATTATAATTGAAATCCAGGTTGTTCTGACACCTCAGATTTAAAAAACCTGAAAAGAATACTATTAGAAATCCGAATAGTTTCATTGTATACCTAACTGATACATGAAGATAAATAATTTAATGACCCCGATGTTATCGCTCTTTGAATAAAGACCTATTCATTAAGCAGCATCCAGGACGTGCCAAACTTATCGCGAAGCATAGCAAACCGGTTGGCAAAGAACGTCTTTTCAATTTTCATAAATATCTGTCCGTCTTCTTTTAAGAGATCGTAAATGCTTTCTGTTTTCCCGGCAGAGTCCAGTCTTAAGGTAATATAAGCACTCCTCATGGGTTCAGCATTCGGAATGTCTGCGCCTCTCACCAGCATTCCTCCTAACTCCATTACTGCATGTAACACCGGGTTTTTCCAGCTATCTGGGAAATTGGGAGGCATTTTCTCATAAGGGGTAATACTTACGATCTTTCCTCCAAGATGCTTCTCATAAAATCTGAATGCCTTTTCGCAATGTCCCGGATAATTAAGATAAATATCAAGTTTCATGGAATGGTCGGTATGCATATCCTTTTATTTTACGTTAGAATTTTCGGTCCCGGAAGGCAAAAATAATTTTTTAAAAAAGCGAACGCGTGGCGCCTAATTCAATACTGTTTAACGAACTCTAATTAGTGTAATTAAAAAAAATTAGTGTGTTTTTACTTGCGTATAATTAGTGTAATTCGTGTTAAAAAGAACCGCGCTTCCACTTATCCTACCCCCCACCCTTTACCAAAAATTTCCCCTCCATCACCGGTAATACAGGACATTGATTTGGAGTAAGACAATATTTAATATCACGTTCCAGGTCTAATTTTTGAAGACGATTACGGTGCGAAGAATTTGCAAGGAACTCATACATATCGTGTTTTGCCAGCTTGTAGAGCTCCATTGCGGCTATAGTAGAATCACAATATGAATTGAAGTCGTATTTATAGATTAGGGCTTCAGCCACGGCACCGGCATAAAGAGTGTCCTCGAGATTAAATTTATTTTTCCAGCCTGCGCACAGGAATAAAACATCTCTTTTTTCCTTACGGAGATAATCAATTACCGTGTCAAGATTTAAAAAGCTGCCAACTATTACTTTGTACGCATGTTTGGCGACACTAATTGCCTGGGTTCCGTTAGTAGTGGTAATGGCAATGGTCTTGCCTTTTACCTTAACATTCATATAACCAAAAGGACTGTTGCCCAGGTCAAAGCCAGGAACTATTTCAGCATTTCGTTCTGCTGCAACAAGAAAACCGTTCTCTTTATATTTATGCGCTTCTTCAACAGTAGCTACAGGGATCATTTTGGCTACGCCGTTATAAAAGGCAGTAGTAATTGCAGATGAGGCCCGCAAAATATCGATGACCACTACAATTGAATCAGGATTGTGAAAGAGTTGGTAGGACTGAGGACTAAAACAAACTTCGATGTTCATGTGTTGAATTGTCTTTTTGCTTTTTCCCGCTTTAAAATTCCCCGCATCCGCAGGGAAGAAGAAGAAGGAGGGCAAAATCTGGCTTTAGGCTAACAAACATAACATTTTTATTTTAATTCCTGCAAAGGTATCCATTGTTGCCCCGGATATATCTGATGTGTTTTATCAAGTATGCCTGCGGCGCTTACCACTAAGACACGGAGACCACTAAGATCCACTAAGGGGCCATATTTGCTGTATGCCTAAAGAACAAGTTCACAGCCCTGCGCCTGATCTTCAAAAAATAGAAGAAAAGCTACAGACTAATACCGTAAAAAAACATAATTTTAGGGCATGACAGAGATCATCAGATCACGGATCCAGGCATCGATAGACCTGAAAAATGCAATACTTAAAAACGAAGCGATCCTGGAAACGGTAAAAAAGACGGTAGAAGCTATCATTGAATGTTATGGCAGGAAAGGAAAGGTTTTATGGTGCGGGAACGGCGGAAGCGCTGCAGATGCACAGCACCTTGCGGCTGAACTGAGCGGTCGTTTTTATTATGACCGTCCCCCTTTGTTTTCAGAAGCTCTCCACGTTAACACCAGCTACACAACGGCAGTTGCAAACGATTACAGCTACGATGTGATCTATAGCAGGCTTGTTGAAGCCATGACCACAAAAGGCGATGTGCTTATAGGTCTAAGCACCAGCGGCAACAGCGGCAATGTTGTGAAGGCCCTCGAAAAAGCCCGCGAGCGCGGTGTTATAACAGTTGGATTCACAGGACAAACCGGCGGAAAAATGAAAGACCTTTGCGATCACCTCATTGCGATCCCAAGTACCGATACGCCCCGTATCCAGGAATGTCACATGCTTTTAGGCCATACCATCTGCGAACTGGTGGAAATGAAATTATTTCCAAAAAAGTAACTCTATGTTCCACACAGCAGTAATACTTGCAGGAGGGTTTGGTACGAGGTTGCAATCGGTGGTAAAGGATGTGCCAAAACCGATGGCGCCAGTTAATGATATTCCTTTTCTCACCTACCAGCTTAAATATCTGAAACACTATGGCATCAGGAATGTGATCATATCAGTAGGTTATATGGCGGATGCCATCACCTCTGTTTATGGCAGCTCCTATCAATTATTGAGAATATCCTATGTTCGCGAAGACAATCCTCTCGGAACCGGTGGCGCAGTAAGATTAGCGCTCAGGACTGTAGGCGACTCACAGGTTTTAGTGCTGAACGGTGATTCATTTTTCGACGTGGATCTGCACAAGTTCAAACAACTTCATGATGATAATTATGCCTCGGCTTCCGTTGCATTGAGAACTGTTGACGATGCATCAAGGTACGGCACCATCCAGCTTGCTGAAAATTCACGGATTGAAAGTTTTACCGAAAAAACAGGTAACAGCTCGCCCGGCCTTATAAACGGGGGGATCTACGCTCTTAAGAAAAATATCTTCTTTGACCATACTCCTGCAGCGATGCCATTCTCCATTGAAAAGGATTTTTTTGAAAGACATTCAGGTATCCTTAAGTTCTGCGGTTTCAGCTTCGATAATTATTTCATTGATATAGGAGTGCCCGACGATTATAAAAAAGCTCAGGATGACTTTAAAGAATTTAAATATAAATAAGCAGTGGACCTTGTTCCTGGATCGTGATGGAGTGATCAATAAAAAAATTGAAAACGATTATGTAAAGCACTGGATGGATTTTGAGTTCCTCGACGATACCTTCGAGGCACTTAAAAAATTGTCGAATGTGTTCGGGCATATTGTGGTGGTGACCAATCAGCAGGGTATCGGCAAAAGGCTTTACAGGACTGAAGACCTGGAGATCATCCATAAGAACATGCTTTACGAAATTGAATATCACGGTGGCCGGATCGACAAGGTTTATTTTTCTCCACACCTGCACGAAGAACAGCATCCAACGCGCAAGCCGGGTACTGGTATGGCTTTACAGGCGCAACAAGAATTCCCTGCCATCGATTTTAAAAAAAGCATAGTGGTGGGCGATAGCATGAGCGATATGCAATTCGGACGCAACGCTGGAATGTTTACAGCTTATATTTCACTGCAGCCGAAAACAGACGCACTCATAGATCTTAATTTTGTTTCCTTAAAACAGTTCGCCGACGCGATTTAATTTTGAAAGTTTCCATTATAACCGTTACCTACAATTCGGAAGCTACCATCAGGCAAACCGTGCTCTCGGTACTTGAGCAAACCTATAAAGACATTGAATACATTGTGATCGACGGCGCATCGACCGACTCCACGATCTCAATTTTGCAGGAATACAGTGATCGCATTACCACAATTGTCTCAGAAAAAGATAAGGGCATCTACGATGCTCTCAATAAAGGGATACAGCGCGCCACAGGTGACGTGGTTGGCTTACTTCATTCTGACGATATTTTTGCCGGCCCTGAGGTGGTTGCAAAGTATGTGAAAGCCTTTGCTACACCTCAAACAGACGCAGTTTACGCCGATCTGCATTATGTTGACCGGAACAATACCAGTAAAATTATTCGTAACTGGAAAAGCGGTCAGTACAAAGCCGGGATGTTCGTCAGCGGATGGATGCCTCCACATCCCACGTTTTTTGTACGGAGGTCTGTCTATCTGAAGTACGGACTTTTTAACCTGGAGCTGAGAAGCGCGGCAGATTACGAACTCATGCTTCGTTTTATTCATCGTCACAAAATAAACCTGGTTTATCTTCCGGAAGTAACCGTGAAGATGCGTGTAGGCGGCAAGAGCAATGTCAGCCTGGCAAACAGGCTTAAAGCCAATATGGAGGATCGTAAGGCCTGGAAGATGAATGATCTTCGTCCTGCCTTTTATACCTTATACTTAAAACCCCTCAGAAAAATCTTTCAATTCTTCTGAGGGGTTCTTTTATAAATCCCTTATGAGATGTTATCTTATTGTTTGATTACCCTGATCGTCTTCTCAGTCGAACCTCCGGAGATCTTCACAAAATAAACACCCGCTGCAAGATTTTGAATCTGTACCTGTTGTTCGTTGCTGCTTAATGGCAACTCGCGAACGATCCTTCCGGTAGCATCGGTAATTGAGATATTTCCTTCTGCAAGCTGGTTGCGGATCACGATTGCATCATTGGCTGGATTAGGATAAACAGTGATACCTTCCATCACAGAATTTTTATCGATGCCTGTGCACTCCTGAACCTGCATATCAATATACGAAGTGTTCACACATCCATTGCTGTCAGCGTACTCATAATCGATATGGTAAACATTAGGACTCAGACCAGCAGTCTGGAAATCATTTCCGATCATTCCTGCACCTGTAAAGAAACCGCCCACAGGCCAGCCGTCCATTGTGATCCTGTCGCCTGCACAAATAGCTGTATTGTTTTGCGGTGCATAAACATAAACTTCAGGAAGTTCATTTAACGTTACCTGCAAAGGAATACGCGCACTGCTGCAACCATTTGTACTTATGTTCCAGTCGTAAAAATAAATATAGGTGCCTGTTCCGGCGCTTGACCCGGTGATCTTGGCCACATTTCCGAGAGTGTAAGGATAATTTACATTCACCGTGCTGCGCTTAAGAGCTGAAGCTGATCCTGAGCTCAGTCCAAGACGGTAATTGAGGCCTATGCTAAGCGCAAAATTCAGGTTAACTGTATTTGAACCAGCAGTAAGACTGATTGTTGTTGAAGTTATAATCGCATTGGCCGAATTTCTCAGCTGGAACGTCCTGTTACCTGCTGACTGGGCTTCAACCACAACTGAATTAAGAGTCCCTGGCTGATAGACATCAAACACAAGGTACTGTGAGTTACTGGTTAAGAACGGACCGGTAGAAGTGCCGGACATACCACCGGTAGCCGGAGGCACTGTATAGGTATTAGCTACATAGAATGTTGTACTGAGTGGTAACGGCGGTGTTACATATTGCGCGCCGATTCCAAGCACCGTGTTGGTGGTTGGTGAATCGTACCAGAAAATGCTTGCGTTTCCACTGGCATTCAGAAGAATGGTGTTATTAGCGCATGCCTGAAGGTTTGCAACAGTTGGAGTATTAACCACGTTGATATTCACAAACGATGGTACAAACACACTGTCAGTTCCTGAACAGCCGGTAACTTTCAGGTTCACATTATAGCTACCAGGAGCAGTGTATGTATGGACTACATTTGATGCAGTGGAAGTTGTGCCATCTCCGAAATTCCATAGGAACCCGGTACCGTTGGTAGTGGTATTAGTGAAATTTATTGTAGCAGGCAGGCTGCATACGTTAGTATTAAAAGCATAGAAACCGCTTCCATTGGTGGTGGCAGAATATTTGGAACCAACACCTACTGCATGCCATGCATTAGCTGTCTGAATAACTTCGTTACTGCAAACTCCGAAAATATCCTGCGCAGCCTTGATAGTTAAAAGACGGGCATTTGCGTAATTGGTGCTTGATGTGAAATAAACTGTAAGCGCCCTGAAAGCAATTCTTTCAGCTGAATTCATGCTTATACCAGTCACCTGGTAACTGTTGCCCAGATCATTTGTGCCGCTTCCACCTACGCTCAGCAGGTAATACCAGTAGTTTCCTATTCCACTGTTGGTATGCACTCCTCCATTATCACCTGTCCCGGAATACCAGTTATTTCCTAAGTACGTGTCAGGCTGGCCATATGCGTTCGGATTTGACATGCTGCGTAATGTAGAGCCAAGATCTTCACCCATGAGCCAGTTAGTATTATTCGGACGTGCGTAATGCTCGATGGCAACACCAAAAATGTCGGACCAGCTTTCATTAATTGCACCCGGCTCATTTGAATACACAAGGTTGGCCGTTTTACTGGTAAGCCCGTGTGTGATCTCGTGCCCGCAAACATCAAGAGCAGCGAACATTCCCGCGCCTCCGCTGCCGTTACCGTCACCGTAGGTCATCTGCGTTCCATTCCAGAATGCGTTATAATAATTAACCTGGTAATGTACGTAACTCCTTAATTTCATTCCCTGGTTATCGATACTGTTACGGTTGTGCGTATTCATATAATAATCGTACGTCATTTCAGCTCCCCAATGTGCATCTGTGGCGCCTTTATCCGTATACGCAAGGTTCCACGAAGAAGTAGTGCTGGTAAAATCCGTAGCAAGACTATAATTACTTCCGTTCTTCATATTGTAAGTCTCCACACTTCTTCCGCCTGTGTTGGTCTCACGAAGCCTGTAGATACCAGTATTAAGATCGGACGTAATATTCTGCGTACCGCTGTATAGGGTAGCAGCTGTACCAGGAGTGTTTACCATGCAGATCATATTTTCTTCTGCAAGGATGGCACCTGTTGATGCATTTACGAAAACGTTAGCGCGGTACAATGGTTTTGACGCGTATATGTCGAATTGCCATGCATACTGTGAAACACCATCAGCTTCGTAAACAACTTTTTTTCCTTTTGGATAATAAGTAAAGGTGGGATCGTTATCTCTCTTTCTCACATGTTCTGTTTCACCTTCCTCCTGCCACATGTATTTTTCAGCATGGATCTTATCCAGGGCCGCTGTCAGCGCAGCATTTTCGCTTAACGCAAAACTGTTCGCAGGCGTAGCACCCAGTGATAATTCACCGTTCACCGAAACCAGCTTACCATTTTTTAAATGCGCAATAATTGTCTTGTGGGCAAGATCAACTCCATTGCTTGCAACAGAATAACGCAAATGGGTAAAACCGCTCTGATCACGTTCGGTCGATTCTAATTTCAGGACCGCCTTGTTATCAAGTACATTACCTGTAATAAAACTCTCAACACCGGCTTGAGAAACAACTACGTCCTCTTTAAGCGATAAAAAAGTCAGCTGGCCTTTCTCATTATACAACATTTGATTGAAATGTCTTTCGGATTGCGCCTGGCCTGGCGTCAACTGCATAAGCACTAAAAAAGAGATAGTGGCAAAAGTTTTTTTCATTTTTAAAATTTAATGCAACAAGATAATTAATTAAACGTTAAGCCTTTTTGCTCAGCTTTAATTTAACATTAGTTCCCCCGCGGTTTTTGTTGCAGTTTATACGCCTGAAATCACAAGCAGTTGACAACCAACTCTGCCAACAAATGCCAAAGTTTTTTTGTCATCCGATTGTCACAAAAAAAAATGAAAATATCATGGTTTTACCCAACCATTTTATAGTGTAAATAGTATGGTAGTGTGGTACGCGGCTGAAATATGTTAAAATTATCCGATTTTACCATTTTATGCAGCGTTTATCACATTTGCCTATCTTTATAATATAAAAAACTGTCACCATGAACAAAAACTACTTTCTAGTCCTATTCTGTCTTTTTATTGGCCTGACAGGTTCCGCACAGGTTCCCGTAATTTCAGGTATTACCGGTGCAAGCGTATCATGTGCCTCACCGGGACCAGCATCGGTATATAACGCTTCAGCAAGCAACAATCCTACCTCTTTTACCTGGTACGTTTCCCCGGCCAATGCTTTTATTAGCAATAACGGCACTGCCAACGCTTCCATTTCCTTTAACGGACTTGCGGGCACCTACACGGTTTATTGTTATGCCTCAAATTCTTCAGGCAATGGTCCTGTTTCTTCCATCGTGGTTAATGTTTTTGAAACTCCTACTGTGACCTTTTCGGGAAATACAAATCTTTTTTGCCAGGGATCTTCTACCAACCTGCAGGCAAGTCCCACCATTTATTCGGCGAGCTCCACTCTTTCGTACTCGTGGACACCTTCCACAGGATTAAATACTACCACTGGCAGCGTGGTGATAGCTTCACCCGCCGTTTCTACCAACTATACCGTTCATCTCACCATGGGTATCTGCAAAAATACCGCAATGCTTTTTGTTAATGTAAATCCACTTCTCATTTCCGTTGCTCCGCCTTCAGTAACTGTTTGTAATGGCAGCAGCGCTAACCTCAGCGCCAGCGGTTCAACAAGTTATACCTGGTCAACCGGTGCAACAGGCCCGATGATCAACGTGCTGCCATCGTCCAGCGGGAACTTCAGTGTTACTGCAGTTGACACTAACGGATGTATTGGCACCAAAGTGGTGAATGTAACAGTTGATAATACCTGTTCTGATGTGTGGCCGGGAGATGCCAACAGCGACGGTGCCGTAAACGCCCTGGATGCGCTTGAGCTTGGATATAATTACCTGGCTACAGGTGCAGCAAGATCAGTTACAGGCAATAATTACTCTGCACATTATGCAACCAACTGGACAGGAACCGTAAGTTCAGGAAAAAATAAAGTTCATTCAGATTGTAATGGTGATGGAACGATAGACCTTGGTGATACCCTGGCCATCTACAACAATTTTTCTCTTACACACGCTTTCAGGTCATCTTCATCAACAGGCGAAAGTATTTCTCTTTCATCCGAAACATCCAATATGGTAGTGCCAGGAGAATGGAACAAAGTAGATATCATGCTTGGAGAGAACAATTCTCCGGTTAATGTATACGGCGTTGCATTTGAAATAAACTACGACAATTCGATGATCGAAACCGATCAGGCTTATGTGAAATTCACTCCGTCATTCCTCAACAATAACAATCAAAACGTTGAGTTCAGAAAAACTGTGCATGCAACGGGCATTATCCATGTAGCTGATATCCGCACCGATGGTCAGGATGTTACAGGATCCGGAAAGATCGGTGAATTTTATTTTAAAGTAAAATCGCAGATCCCTGAGGGCGTGGTGGTGAATACTTCCATTACCAATACTCAAAAAGCAAAGCATGATCACTCCATGTCTCCTCTTACCGGTAATGAACTTCCTTTAAACGTTAACAAGCACCCTCTTTCAGTTGTAAAGAACGGGCAGGTGACGGTTAATCTTTATCCTAATCCGATTGCGGGCCGTTTAATGATCAATACTGGCTCATCGGAAGAAACTCAGTACAGCATTCTTGATATCACCGGCAGGATCTTATTGCAGGGTTCATTTGTGCGATCGGGCGAAATAGATACACAGGATCTTGCTGCAGGAAGCTACTTTATAAGACTAACCTCCGATTCTTATAACAGCACTCACAGGATACTGGTTAAATAATTATTCTTCTTACCTGTACTTAAAAGATCTCTTCCGGTTGGAAGGGATTTTTTATTTTTAGCCATTAATAAGAGAAAAAATAAGTAAGACCGTTAACATACCTGCCATTTTTTGCCTGGGGATCTTTATTTCCAGTCTCATCTTTTCGCCGTTTGTTCTCGACTTCACTTTAAATGCACGCTTCATCTGTCTCGCTTTTCTTTTATCCGGTACTTTTTGGCTCTGGCGAAAACAACTTGCTCCCTCGCTTTTTCTTTCCTTGCCTGTTATTTTATATTCTGTTTTTGTTGCCTGGAACCTGGCCGGCAACTTGTGGGCGCTTAATAAACCCGAAGCACTTGCCGACATTGCAAAAACTGTTCTTGCATGGCTTGTTTTTTTAACGGTGTATGCTCTTCATTTTGTGTACCGCGAATCGCTGGTTAAAGATCTTTGTAAAGCAGCCATCGGAATAAGCATCCTGCTTTTTGCCGTGTTTGCCTGGCAATTGTTTCAGGCCGGTGATCTCGCAAAAGAATCCATGTATTTAATTACCGGCCTCAATGGTCACAAAAATCTTTTTTCCAGCTTCCTGTTCCTCATTATCTGCTTTCTGATCTATGCAAGAAATACGGTGACGGGCAACTGGAAAAAGTTTCTTTTTCTTTCTGTTATTTTAGATGTGCTGGTTATTCTCACGCTGCGTACAAAAGCGGTATATATCGGAAGCGGTTGCGCGTTCATTTTTTTTATCATTGTTTTTTTTCTAACAAAAAGAAAGTACAGTGCGCGTAGCTTTATTATAGCCGGAATAATTTTCCTGATTATTCTCAATTTCTTTTTCGTTAAGTTTTTGCCGGTGGCTATTGACCGCTCACTGGCAATGGCTGGTAATAACAAGGGAGCCACTTTGCTGTCGCTGATCGATGAGGAACGATTGCAGCTCTGGAAAAAAAGTTATCATTTGATAGATAATTCCCCGGTGGTGGGCACAGGTCCGGGCAACTGGCAGGTATTTTTTCCCGATGCCACGCTTACAGGTATCTGGCGTGCGGAGGACCTCAACTTCACTTTTCAGCGTCCGCATAACGACCTGCTTTGGATCCTTTCCGAAACGGGGTATATCGGATTAAACCTCTGGCTCCTGTTTTTGCTCGGGCTGATCCTGTTCGCCCTATTCAGGACACAACAGGCTGCGGACCAACAACAAAAAAACCAGGTGCTGATCCTTACCTCTGCGCTGGTAGGTTTTACAGTGATGTCATTCTTCGATTTCCCGAAGGAAAGAATAGAGCATCTTACCTGGTTTGGAATACTGGCTGCCCTTACATGTGGCAGCTATTACAGTAAAACTGAAAAATCAGCAGGCCTCGTTTTTCCCCGCGCTTCCGTGATCGTTCTTAGCGTCTCAGCAATATTCGCGCTGGCCATCGGAGTGCTGCGCTACACTGGAGAATATTATACACGAAAACTTTACGATTACAAAAGCGGCGGCGTTTACATGCAGGTGATCAAATCAGGTAACCAGGGAAAAAGTCTGGCATACTCTCTCGATCCAACGTCGGTGCCCCTGAGCTGGTACACCGGGAATGCATTTGCCTCACTTGGCCAATACGATAAAGCTTTTGCAGATCTTCTGATCGCATATAAAGAGCATCCCTATAACAGGAACGTGCTTAACGACCTGGGTTCAGCACTTGTGTTTAAAGGAGACACTTCCGCTGCTATTGAATATTATAGCGAGGCGGCGAGGATCAGTCCCCGCTATGATGAACCGCGCCTGAACCTGGCGGCCATACAAATTGCCCGGAAAAAATACCAGGAAGCCAACAGGTGGCTCAGTTCGGTGATGCATGATTCTGAAAGACGTACAAAATATCAAAGATACCTCGACATGATGTTATCTCAGCAGGCGGCAGCACAATAAGATAAGCCCCTCCACATTTTCTCTACGTTTTCAACCCGTTGCCACCTTTAAGAACGCTGGTATCAAAATTGAGTGGTCATCTCATACAAATATCAATGTTATGTTAGGTTTTATAAAGAGAATTTTTAAATCCACTCCAAAAGTAAATTACAAGGAGCTGGTAAATAAAGGAGCCATTATCCTGGATGTACGAAGCAAAAGCGAATATTCATCCGGACATGTTAAAGGCTCGATGAATATTTCGGTTGATCAGCTAGATCAGAACCTGAGCAAACTTCACGACAAGAACAAGCCCGTTATTGTTTGCTGCGGCACCGGAATGCGCAGCAAGGCAGCGGCTTCGCTTTTAAAAGCAAGCGGCTATAAAGAGGTGTACGATGCTGGTGCATGGACCGCATTAAAATCGAAGATCGCCGCTTAATACGAAAGTCAGGAGCCTGGCTCACTGCTCGCAGACCTTTAAGAATTGCTTAATTTTTAAGAGGTAGTAAATCATAATTTTTGCTAATGGACATGTTCCAGGTGTTTTATTACTCTACCTTCATTTGAGAAAGATCGGGGGAGGAAAGGATAATTCATTCAAAACAATCTCCATGAAAAAAATTACGTTCAGCCTGGTCCTGGTCGCATTTGCGGCTGTTGCACAAAACACTCAGCCTGCAGATTTTGCGCAGGTATCTCTCAGAAAGATAACATTAAGCGCCTCAAAGCAGGTTCCCGAAGTACTTGCGGCCCTTTATCCTATGGCTGGAAATTACAACGATTACTGGGCTTCACGAACAGAGATCTTTTTTACTACGTTTGAAGGGACGTGCAATCACAGTGGTGTGACTGCTGACGGCACCTCTGGAATCTTTACCGCTGCTCAAAAAAATATTTTAGATAATTCAGATGTGGGCACTGTCCTGCATTTAAAGATCTCGTATAAGGAGAAGGAGCTTTTTTCAAACGAGGCAGGAGAGGTTAAACAAATGCATCTTGCCATTTCTGTGATGCCCGATGTGGAAGCAGCCTATCCCGGAGGGCTCGGAAGCGCCATCGACTACCTGCGCTCGAGTGTATTAAAAAATGCACCAGAAACCGATACTTCCATGATAAGCCGGAGATTGACTTCGGCGGTGATAAAGTTCACTCTCGACGAAAACGGTAAGGTTATAGAGGCACGCATGGACAGATCTTCTTCTGATGAGATGCTTGACAAACGCCTGTTGGAGGCAACATTTAACATGCCGGCCTGGACCCCTGCCATGAACGTACACGGCGAAAAGATGAAACGCGAACTGTCGCTTTCTGTCGACAAGCGCAGGGTCGCGGGCTGCTAAGGCTTTAGCTCATAGTTTCCTGATTGCCCTGTACTATCGTGCAGGAGCCCAACATACCTGGCATTCATTTTGCGACGATATACTTCCATGTTTCCCCTTTACATCCAGTGAACCTGCAGCTGAGAACAAAACTCGTATACTTTCTGCTAAGCTGCAGCTGGCTTACCATTCCTGCGCAGAAATTCGCCGGTACGGGAGGTTCAATAAGCGGAAACGGGACCTATATTTTCAATATTAATATTTCTTCATTGCCCTCGTTGCTTGATTCCACTTTCGGATTGCAAAGCGCAGATATCGACATTGTGCATCCGGCGGTTGAGCAGCTGCATATTTATATGCGGTCACCCTCCGGTGTCCAGGTAGAGCTAACCGGCACAAAAAGTTGTTCTGGAAGCGGTTTTATTCAAACGACCTTTAAAAACGGGCAGCCACTTTCAATAGCCACAGGTAGCGCCCCGTATACAGGTAATTTCAGTCCACTGGGAAACCTTGGTCGTTTTAATGATCAGCTGAAAGCCAATGGTACCTGGCAACTTTGTGTTGATCACTTGTCGCCCGCAACTTACACCGGGGCAGTGAACGGATGGACAATCACTTTTGGCACTGCTCCTGCGCAACCGGTCAA
>CBIHOL010000044.1:0-34500 GCA_966211905.1 uncultured bacterium | reverse complement strand
GGAAAGAAAGTGGCGTTGATTGGTGCTGGTCCTGCATCGCTTACAGTGGCGCGTGACCTGGCTCCCGAGGGATATGAGATCCATCTGTACGACGAGCAGAAAAAAGGTGGAGGATTTATGCGCAGCCAGATCCCTGCTTTTCGATTGCCGGAAACTGTTTTGGATGAAGAAGTGAATTATATTTTAGACCTGGGTATTCACACTCATTTTAATCAATATGTATCGAGCCTGAAAGAAATTCTTGCCAAAGATTATGATGCTGTTTTTGTTGGTAGCGGCGCTCCCAAAGGTAAGGACCTTAAGCTGCCGGGCAGGGAAGAGGGCGCAGCAAATATCCATATTGGTATCAACTGGCTTAACTCTGTTGCATTTGAGCACACCAGTAAGATTGGAAAAAAAGTAATTGTGCTTGGTGGCGGAAATACAGCCATGGATTGTTGCCGCACAGCCCGTCGTTTGGGAGGTGAACAGGTAAAAGTTTTAGTGCGAAGCCCCTTTGCGGAAATGAAAGCATCTCCCTGGGAAAAAGAAGATGCCATGCATGAGGATATTCCTATTATGGACAACCACCTTCCTAAAACATTTGTTGTTGAAAATGGAAAGTTAAGAGGGATGACCTTCGAAAAGGTGCATCCTGTTTACGATGATGACGGTAACCGAAAACTGATCCCGACTGGCGAGCCTGATGTATATGTGGAAGCCGACGACGTGCTGATAGCGGTGGGTCAGGAAAATAGTTTTCCATGGATCGAGCGTGACCTTGGAATAGATTTTGATCAGTGGGGGATGCCGGTAGTGGATCAGAAAACATTTGTGTCATCCAATCCAAAAGTGTTTTTTGGCGGTGATGCTGCGTGGGGACCTAAGAACGTGATCACTGCCGTAGCGCACGGCCACCAGGCCGCCATTTCTATGGACCTGATGTGCAAACAGAAAAATATGGTTACAGAGCGGCCATCGCCTATGGTGAACCTGGTAAGCCAGAAAATGGGCATCCACGAATGGAGCTATGATTCGGAAGTTGTTACCGATGCGCGTTACGTGGTACCGCAGGCCGACAAATCAGTTACTCTCAAAAGCATTAAAAAAGAAGTGGAGCTCGGTTTTGATCCGCTTCACGGTTACAAGGAAGCTGAACGTTGCCTGAATTGTGATGTGCAAACTGTTTTTACTGAAACCAAATGTATAGAATGCGATGCGTGTATGGATGTTTGTCCTACCTCCTGCATAACTTTTGAGTTTAACGAAGAAAGTGAACTGGATCTGCGTTCGAAATTAAAGGCGCCAGCCACTAATTTAACGCAGGAGCTTTATGTTTCTACTCCATTGCAAACCAAAAGGGTTATGATCAAGGATGAAAATGTCTGCCTTCATTGCGGCTTATGTGCCGAACGTTGTCCGACAGCAGCCTGGGACATGCAAAAGTTTTTTTACAACGTTACTAAAGCAGGAAATAAATGTCATTGCTAAACGGAAATAAACATAAAA
This sequence comes from uncultured bacterium, assembly GCA_966211905.1. Classification (GTDB taxonomy): domain Bacteria; phylum Bacteroidota; class Bacteroidia; order B-17B0; family Aurantibacillaceae; genus Aurantibacillus. Next base: position 33,012 of record CBIHOL010000044.1, on the reverse strand, counting down.
GCACCGGCGGAGTAAATGATTTCGTGGTGAGATTTGCCAATGTAAACGGTACCGGGTCGGCCAGCGCTAACCACCTTTTTACAAAAGCTATTTTCAGGATGGGAATTCCTGTAACACCAAAAAACATTTTTCCTTCAAATATTCAGGGTCTGCCTACATGGTACGAAGTGCGTGTAAGCGAAAAGGGATACCTGGGCCGTCGTGAAGGTATTGATCTGCTGGTGGCAGTTAATCCGCAAAGTATGAAAGCTGACGTGGAGAGCGTGAAAGCTGGAGGTTATTTTTTGTACGATAATTCTAAAAAGCTCCACGAGCAATACATCCGCAAGGACATCAACTATATTGGCATCCCCCTGATGGACATCTGTAATGCCAACTATGCGGATCCCCGGCAACGGCAGCTGTTCAAGAATATTATTTACGTTGGTGCACTGGCGGCATTGTTTGAAATTGATTTTAAGGAGCTTGAAAATCTATTGAGCGAGCAATTCGTGGGTAAGGAGAAACTAATCCCACTCAATGTAAAAGCACTGCAGCTTGGTCAGAATTACATCATGGAGAATTTTAAATATCCGCTGGATATACGTGTTGAAAGAAGGGATCTTCTCAAAGATGCGATCATGATGGAAGGCAACGCCGCCTGCGGTCTCGGCGCTGTGTACGCGGGAGCTACGGTTGCTGCCTGGTATCCGATCACACCTTCCACTTCGGTAGTAGAAGCGTTTATGGATTATTCGGATCAGCTTCGGGTTGATAAAACAACAGGAAAAAGAAATGTGGCCATTGTACAGGCAGAGGACGAACTGGCTGCAATTGGAATTGTGATCGGTGCGGGATGGAACGGCTCACGGTCATTTACCGCCACCAGCGGTCCCGGTGTTTCGCTGATGAACGAGTTTTTAGGACTTGCCTATTTTGCCGAAGTGCCGGCGGTGCTTATTGATGTGCAACGTACAGGACCTTCTACCGGCATGCCCACAAGGACACAACAATCGGATGTTTTTGAAGCAGCTTATGCTTCTCATGGTGATACAAAACACGTATTGTTATTCCCATCCACGCCCAAAGAATGTTTTGAAATGACCGCAGATTGTTTTGACCTTGCTGAAGAACTGCAGACACCAGTTATTTTAATGTCTGATCTCGACTTGGGAATGAATGATCATGTCACACAACCTCTGGTATGGGACGATAAACGGGAGTATAAAAGAGGAAAAGTTCTTGGGGCCCGTGATCTTGAGAAGATCGAACGTTTCGGACGTTATCACGATGTGGATGGAGATGGAATTCCTTATCGCACCTATCCGGCTACACATCCAACAAAGGGATCCTATTTCACCCGCGGTACTTCCCGCGACGAATACGCGGTATACACGGAAGATGGAAACGCGTATAAACGGAACATGGACCGGCTTGCAAAAAAATGGGTCACCGCCAAAGGTATGGTGCCGCCGCCACAGTTATACCAGGAAAAAAGTAAGCATGAGTATGGACTGATCTTTTTCGGGACATCACAATATGCAGTGGAAGAAAGCATGGACCTCTTAAAAGAAGAGAAAATAAAAGTGGACGCAATGCGGATCCGTTCTTTTCCCTTTAATGAAACAGTGCATGAATTTATTAACGATCATAAAAAAGTTTTCGTAATAGAGCAGAATCGTGACGCACAGATGAGGAGTTTGCTAATGATTGAGCTTGGAATTGATCCGGCTAAATTATTGTCGGTATTAAACTACGATGGTATGCCGATTACCGCGGATCATATTATTAAGGAGATAAAGACATTACGGACTATTAACCACTAAGACACTAAGACCACTAAGATGACACTAAGAAAAAAGATAGAACGGGAATTAAGCCAGGTATGCATGTGCGTGAGCTGTTGTGTCCTTTGTGTCTGCGTCTTCCCTTTGTGTCCTTTGTGTTTAAACAGCCGGAATGCAGGACACTAACCCGAAACCCGAAACCCGAAACAAGAAACATGAGTTATATAAGACCAAAATTCCGCCACCCACAATTACCAAAGAACAAACTTGGTTACACGATCGATTATTACGAAGGTTCCCTGTCGACGCTATGTGCCGGTTGCGGACACGACTCCATCAGCGCCGCGGTGGTGCAGGCATGTTTTGAGCTGAATATCGAACCACACAAGCTCGCTAAACTTTCAGGCATTGGCTGCTCATCCAAAACACCTGCTTATTTTGCAAGTCATTCACATGGCTTTAATTCCGTGCACGGCCGCATGCCTTCAGTTGCAACAGGTGCAAACCTGGCAAACCGTGATCTTATTTATTTCGGTGTTTCAGGCGACGGCGATACTGCAAGCATTGGTATGGGTCAATTTGTTCATGTGGTTCGCAGGAACCTGAATATGGTGTACGTGGTAATGAACAATGGTTGTTACGGTCTGACCAAAGGGCAGGATTCAGCCACAGCGGACAACGGTTCTAAAAATAAACACGGGCAGGTAAATCCATTTGAATCCATAGACCTTGCAAGCCTGGCTATAGAGTTAGGTGCCACATTTGTCGCTCAGAGTTTTTCCGGAGATAAAACACAATTGGTTCCTTTAATGAAGGCCGCCATGAAACATCCCGGCTTTGCTTTTATTAATGTTATTTCTCCCTGTGTGACGTTTAATAACAACGTCGGTTCTACAAAATCATACGATTACGTGAGGGAGCATATTGATGCAACATCTACGATGGATTTTGTACCCGAAATGGCGGAGATCACCACCAAGTATGATGAAGGCACACTTAAAAGAGTAAAGATGCACGACGGTTCATTCATCCGCCTGAATAAGCTGGCAAAAGACTGGGATCCCCAGGATAAGCGTTCGGCTGTAAATGCCATGATGAATGCGAAGGAGAAGGGTGAAATTCTGACCGGACTTTTATATATCGATCCTCAAACCCATGATCTGCATCATACACTGAACACCAGCAAGCGGCCGCTTAATTCGCTCACTAAAAAAGATCTGTGTCCTGGATCAGAGGTGCTGAAGAATATTAATAAAGATTTGAGGTAGATAAAATCTTTGTTTATCCTGGTACTCCGTGTTATTTTTAATCTGATCTGGTCACTTACAATTCTACGTTATTTTATGTGATTAACTTCTTGATGCCTAAATTTGCAACGCACTAAATTTTGAGCAATGAGGAAGAACAATGTACTTAATAATGGGATCCCCATCTCCGTTTCACTGAACCCGGCGCTTGAATCCGAAAACTTTCAAAAGAAATCGAGGTTTAATCAAAGACGCCTGCTTACGATTTCAGCTTTATCCTTCATAATTGCCGTGTGCGTTAGTTTTATCGCCAAACTTTTAGTGTACCTGATCGACCTGTTTACAAATATTTCATTTTACGGAAGGTTTAGTTTTCATTCCTCTGGTCCGGCTGACAATGATCTTGGAGTTTTTGTTATTGTAGTTCCGGTGATCGGGGGACTGATCGTTGGACTAATGGCCTACTACGGTTCTAAAGCGATTCGCGGGCACGGTATTCCAGAAGCAATGGAACAGATCCTCACTAATCAAAGCAGGATAAAACCTGCCATCACATATCTTAAACCACTTTCTGCTGCAATATCTATTGGTACCGGCGGACCGTTTGGCGCAGAGGGCCCGATCATTGCTACGGGTGGAGCTCTCGGATCTACTATCGGGCAGCTTTTAAAGATCAGTCATAATGAAAGAAAGATCTTACTTGCTGCCGGAGCCACAGCGGGTATGTCGGCGATCTTCGGTAGTCCGATCGCTGCAATTTTTTTGGCCATTGAACTATTACTGTTTGAATTTTCACCACGTTCATTTATTCCTGTTGCGCTTGCATGTATTACCGGTGCTGCCGGGCATGACCTGTTGTTTGAAGGTTTGGTTTTTCCGATGAGTGCAATTGACCCTCCATCCAACACCGCGCTGTTTGTGTGCAGTATTATAGGTATTGTAATAGGACTTACTTCAGTGGTAATAACCAAAGGTGTTTACCTGATTGAAGATCTTTTCGAAAAACTTCCGATGCATTGGGCATGGTGGCCTGCATTGGGTGGACTTGCTGTGGGTATTGTGGGATATTTTAATCCAAGGACCCTTGGTGTTGGATACAATAACATAACAGAAGTTTTATCCGGGTCACTTCCACTGAATTTTGTAATCTCATTAGGGTTATTGAAACTGCTTTCCTGGGCGATTTCTCTGGGGAGCGGCACCAGCGGGGGCACTCTTGCGCCCTTGCTAACGATTGGAGGTGCGTTTGGCGCAGTTTTGGGTATGCTGGTTCAGCAATGGTATCCAGCGGGCGAATTAACAATTCCATTGGCGGCTTTAATAGGTATGTCTGCAATGTTTGCGGGTGCTTCCCGGGCCTTTCTTACTTCCATTGTTTTCGCTCTCGAAACCACCGGACAGTTCAATGCTCTGTTACCATTACTTGCGGCGTGTACAGCATCTTACTTTGTTTCCTACTTCATAATGGAAAATACCATCATGACTGAAAAGATCGCAAGACGAGGCGTAAAGACCCCTCATTCGTATGAACCGGATATCCTGGATAAAATTACGGTGGGGCAGTCGCTCAAAGACGATGGCATCATTATCGGGGAAGAAAATACGATCGGGGAGGTTCGCGACTGGCTTGATAAGGAATCTGATTACCGATCAAATTATTTTATTATTTCCAGCCAGTCAGGTGAATACAAGGGACTATTGAGCTCATCAAACCTGTACAGTCATCATCACCAGGAAAACAAGAAGGTTATTTCACTTGTAAAGCGACATGATATATTTATATCGCATGATCAATCTTTAAGGCAGGCCGTAGACAAGATGGCAAAAGAAAACGTTGACGTATTGCCGGTGATAAGCGGAGAAAATAAAAATATTATCGGTGTATTATCTTATCGTGATATCCTGGGGTCGTATAAGCATGGTGTAGATGAGCATGAACGGAAGGAGCCTGAGCTGTCCATGAAACAGCTACGGGTTTTGGTACACGGTCAAAAGCTAAGGAAGATTATTTCCAAATCGTGATCGGTAGGCTCAGCCGACCTTGTGGTAAGGAGACGTGCGTTACCGAACAGCAACCCGAAACCCGAAACCCGGAACCCGCCCGCCTTCCGATGCCGCCCAGGGCGGGTCCGCCTATGGCGGAAAACCCGAAACCGCCCGCAAAACCCCATAATCATGTGATTATTAATTCATGTGGAATCGATAATTTTATTGGATACAAAAACCGGTACCCTGGTACCGCGAACAAAAATGAATATGATCAAGATCTGCATCTACGAAGACAACAAACAACTACGCGAAACTCTTTCTCTCCTGATCGAAAGCTCTGATGAATTGCAATTGCAGGAGGCCTTTCCAAATTGCATGAACATTGTTGCCGACTATAAAAAGAATCGTCCCGATGTTATTTTAATGGATATTGATATGCCCGGAAAAACCGGCATTGAAGGATTGATGACCTTAAGGGCAGAAGGCTTTGTGGATGTTAAGATCCTTATGCTTACGGTTTTTGATGATAACGACAGGATCTTTGAAGCAGTTAAAAACGGGGCGAACGGTTATCTCCTGAAAAAAACACCGCCCGCAGTTCTGCTTGAAAATATTAAAGAAGCCTACCAGGGCGGTGCTCCAATGACCGCAAGTATTGCGACCCAGGTATTAAAAATGTTCGCCGAGGTTTACAAGCAGAAAACCGACAACTTTAATCTGTCGGAAAGGGAGCAGGATGTTCTTAAGCTTCTTGTGAAGGGTTATTCCTATAAAATGATTGCTGAAGAACTTTTTATATCCATTGATACAGTAAGGAGTCATATTAAAAAGATCTACGAGAAAATGCATGTGAACAGCAAATCGGAGGCAGTAGCACTTGCTTTCAGGAATAATATTGCATGAGCGCTTGAAGCAAGGTCTGCTTTTCACACATTCATGTGATTGAAAAGCGCCGGCTCTCTGCCGACCTTTGCTGAAAAAAAATCATGAAACACTCAATTTTAAAATTAATGATGATCGCAGCTTTATTGTGGAGCGGCGAAAAAAAGGCGCAGGTTGGCAGTTATACTTTCTCACAAGCGTTTTCCACTTATACTTCTGCAAACAATGGTACAATTATAGGTGCCAGTTTCCAGGATGATGACGTGAACCCGGTAAGCCTGCCGTTTAATTTTACTTTTAACGGAGCGATTTACAATACCGTTAATGTATGCTCGAACGGCTACCTCAGTTTTGAAAGTATTACCGGAACCGAATACAGCGCGCTGTCCGACATGACTACAACTAATGTGATCGCGCCGTTTGCAGAGGATCTTTTTATGGGTTCTGTAAGATTGGGTGACCTTTCATCCGGAAGTAACACTATCACCAATGTTTCGTCAACTGCCGGGTTAAATGTGGGTGACAGCATTCACAACTTTTCCATGGATTTTGCAACAACGCCTGTTATCACAGCAATTGTGGGCAATATGATCATAGTAAATACCAATGCTCTCAATAATGTAACTCCGTATGCGATTTTTGTTGCGAATGGCAGCATTGTTCAAAGCGTTTCAGGCGTTTCGCCTTCGCGTGTCTGTGAGATCGAGTATAATAATATGACGAGGTTCGCCATCTTCAACGAGATAATGAATTTTAAAGTGAGGCTGCACGAGAGCACTAATATCATTGAGTTTGTATATGGAAAGATGACCGCTGACACCCTGAATGTTCCTGCTGAAGTGGGTCTAAAAGGAATGAGTGGACTTGATTTTAATTCAAGGGTTATTTTGTCACCTTCCACCTGGTCAACCTCGGCCGCTTCAACCGTGGTTAGCGATGCCTGTGATTTTTCCTCTTTAAATTTTCCGGTAACCGGACTTACATACGTGTGGACTCCTGGTGCGTGCACAGCACCTTCTATCACAGTTTCGCAGTCAGCTCCATCGGTTTGTGCCGGCATGACAACGACCCTTACAGCTGCCGGAGCCACTACTTTTTCATGGTCAACCGGCGCAACAACTTCGCAGATCGTGGATTCTCCTTCTGTTACCACCACTTACACGGTAATGGCATTCGATGGTTCATGCGTAACTGAAACCACCATTACCCAATTTGTTGATCCGCTTCCGGAGATCAGTGTAACGCAAAGCGGCAACAACCTTTGCAGCGGTCAAAGCGCCACATTAACTGCGACAGGCGCCACCTCGTATAGCTGGAGCACCGGTGCAGCAGACTCAAGTATCGTTGTTTCGCCAGATATTACAACAATCTATACGGTGACGGCTTTCGACGGGACCTGCGAGAACAGTATCTATGTTATACAGAATGTTATCCCAACTCCAACGGTAAATATCCTGCAAAGTCATAACGCTATATGCAGCGGGGGCACAGCCACTTTAACCGCTTCAGGCGCGTTTTCATATACCTGGAGCGATAATTCCAACAGCCCAAGCATTGTTATTTCTCCCATGGCAACTACCATCTACACCTTGTTTGCCAGCGACAGCGCTTGTGTGGCCACCAAAACAATAGCACAGCTGGTAACAGCTCCTCCGGTTCTGACCATTCAAAGCAAGACCATTGTCTGTAAAGGTCAGAGTTCGACTCTCACCGTAAGTGGCGCCGATACCTATACCTGGAGTAATGGCACTTTTTCGAACAGCATTGTGGTGAAGCTAAATTCAGCAACCGCTTATACTGTAACAGGCATCAAGGATGGTTGCTCAGCGAATAAAACAATATCACTCACCGTTTCTAACTGTACGTCAATAGAAGAGAGTGAGAAAAGCGGTATCCAGTTATCGGTTTATCCGAATCCTTTCGGTGATAATCTTACTGTAAAAGGCAGCAATAGCCCGGAGATGGTAATCACCATCAGTAATTCTCTCGGGGGTGTGGTTTATAAGGGAATTCTTGAAGAAGGATCACCTGAAACGATCAGTACTGATCAGCTTGCACCAGGAATTTACATCGTTTCTGTCAGCGATAAATACAGCACTGTGACAAGAAAAATAATTAAAAAATAGTTCTGCATTAAAGCCGCCGTCATAATGATGGCGGCTTTTTTTAGTTTGTACCAATTGATCTGAAAACGTATTATTGTCAAAAACCTTAAAGGAAATGTATGAGTAAAAAATATCTGTTCCTGTTTTTTTTGATTCTTATTTCTTTTTTGCCCGCGAGCAGCCAGGAATCAAAACCATTTACCATACAGAAGCTGGGGAAGCAGTACGGCCTGACGGACAACTATATTTCAGATATCGTTCAGGATAAAAGAGGGATTTTCTGGTTGGCGGGATTAAACGGCCTGGTGCGCTTCGATGGGCAGTCAACTGAACATTTTACCCTCCCATTTTATAAGAACAAAATACTTGGGTCAAACATTCTATCCACGCTGTTCTTAGAAAATGACAGCATTTTGTGGATCACCAACAGTCAGGGCGTTTGCAGGTTTAACGTGTACAGGTACCTGTTCGAACCAATACCCATTGAAAAAGATTATCCCTCGCAGACCCTCAACTTTTCAGTTATAAAACGCGACCAAACAGAGAGAATATGGCTTTCTGCCAGGGAAGTGGGACTGATGAATTACGACGAAAAAGCAAATGTCATTCGTAAAACTAATCTCCCTGGACTAGCTGGCCTAACCAGGGTTCGGAATTATTACAGGGTGGGGGATGAATATTTTTTGTTCTGCACAGGAAAAGGATTTACGGTTTATAATGTTTTAAAGCAGAAGGTAGAAATGCCAAATTCTGTGGCTGACCTTAATTACCTGGGTTCAGAGGCTTATGAAGGAACGGCGGGTGATGTTTATTTTGGAAAACAGATTTCGTATTCAACGGTGAGACAGAAAAACAATCCCTACTATTCGGTGGTAGCATTTAATAAAACAAATAATCACCTGTCGCAGCTGCCGGTTGTTTCTGATTTCGGTTTTAAATATTTTAATGACTCCAGGGGAAATGTCTGGATCTACAACGACGGAATAAATGTTGTTGAGGCCTCTTCAGGAAAACTGTACAAAGCAGAGATTGGCAAGTCGCAGGAATTCTCGCAATGTTACATGTTATATGAGGACAGGGATCGCAACATCTGGTTTTGTACGAATAACGGTCTTTATGTGATGGAGCCCGACAAGCTTATCCTGGAAAACAGGAGCGAGAAAAAAGACGGTCAATACCTTCCGCATATTTATACGGCCGTGGAAAAATCAGGAACAGACGTCTGGCTGGGAACTTACGGGGAGGGAGTGGTGTTGTGTAATACCGATCTGACCTTTAAGAAAAATATTGATCTTGGTAAGCTGTCCGGCGATCCCAGGCAGAATAATATAAGTGTCATCTACGCGTGTAAACAACGGGGCGACGTTTGGATCGGCAGCGCCCTGGGCAGATTGGCATTATACCATGGCGACAGTAAATCCTTCAGGTTTTTCAGCGATACGCTTTTTCACGAGCAAAGAATTCTTTCAATTACAGAGGACGCATCCGGCAGGGTTTATTTTGGAACCAATGCAGGACGGATCATCCGATTTGGAGCTGAAAAAAAGTTTGAGCTTATCTACAACGAACTGGCCTTTGAAAAGGACGCCATTGATTATATAAGCGGAATGATATTTTCAGGAGACAATATCCTGTATGTCAGTACATCGTTCAACGGGCTGTACCAGCTTACCCTGCATACAGGTAATATTAAAACATACAAGCTGGACCCTGAAAACGATAATTCAATTAAAAGTAATGACTTGTATTGTCTGAAGGAGATCGGAAACCGTGGTTATTTTATGGGCTCAACCAACGGACTCATACGTTTCGATCCTGCCCGGCAGGAATTTCAGGCGTTTACACCCGCAGATGGTTTACCTTTTACTGAGATCTACAATCTCTCGCCATATGAAGGCGATGAGTTGCTAGCTGTAACCAGCGATGGACTTTACAGGATCAATTTTGAAAAAAGGACCTTTCTCGAAATAGGAGTCGACAGTCCTGTGGAGAGCGTCAACTTCAGCTCTCTGTATTATGACGCCGCTGAAAAAATGATGCTGCTTTGTTCTGACGATTATTTTTATTCTTTAGAATACGAACCTCGAAGTTCAGGTAACATCCCGGTTAATCATATTTATGCGGTAAAGGTGCGAGACACGACTTTTAATTTTTCTGAAAAGCTGCCGGAGGAAATCGTATTGAGACGGGACCAGAATGATGTCAGCATAGTATATGGCGCTTCCGGTTATAAATACAAAGACAAGATCAATTATTATTACCGTATAGATGAGCTGGGTGATGCATGGATAGATGGGAATAGTGGAGAAGCCTCATTCAGCGGGCTAAAAGGCGGTCATTATACATTCAGGGTAAAGATGGTTCGCAGGGCAGACAATAAAGTCCTGCAGGAGCTGCCTTTAGAGATTGAAATTAAGAAGGCTTTTCATGAAACAATCTGGTTATATCTTTTAATGACAGCTCTGGTTATTGTGATCCTTTATGGTGCTTACAGGATCAGGCTGAACAAGCTTCTTGCTGTGGAGCGGGTGAGGCAGAAACTTTCAAGGGATCTGCATGATGATATAGGCTCGACTCTCAGCACGATAAATATATTAAGCTCGATGGCAGGTAAAAAAATAAAAAATGATCCTGAAACAAGTGTAACTTACCTGGAGAAGATCTCAGCGAACAGCCAGGATATCATGGAGAACATGGGTGATATTGTCTGGAGCATCAATCCCGCTAACGATGATATGCATAAGGTGATCTCCAAGATGCGTGAATTCGCCACAACAATTCTGGAGCCAAAGAATATAAAATTCGAAATGCAGGTTGGTGAAGAGGTTAACAGCATGCATCTGCGGATGGAATACCGGCGTGACCTGTTCCTTATTTATAAAGAAACGATCAATAACGCCGCAAAACACTCCGGGTGCAGCAGGGTCAAGGTGATCATCCAGGTAAAAAACAGGAATCTTTCGGTTCAGATAGTGGATAACGGGAAAGGCATTGACCTCGCAGCAGCTGAAAATGGGAACGGCTTAACCAATATCAGGCGCAGGGCTTCTGCTATAAAAGGAGAGATCATCATTGACAGTGGCTCTGAAGGAACTTCCATTACGCTTAACGTTCCGGTTTCGGTGATCACGTGAAGGAAAGATAAAACACAAATCCGATAGGTTTCAGATTCAGTATTACACAGAGTTCACAACAAATCTGTGTACTCTGTGTTATCTGCGTCCTGTTCGACTTTTATTCAATGATTATCTTTTTGATCACAGGTGTTTTTCCTGAGGTCAGCTTCGCAAAATAAATTCCTTTCGCTAAGGTTGATATATCCACTGTATACCTGGTTATCGGATATATCTCCTTAAAATAAAATACAGTTTGTCCCAGCTGATCGGTGATCAGCAATTGCATGCCGGAAGCCATATCATTTTCTACATGAAGTGTCAAAGTGCTATGAGCTGGGTTCGGAAAAATAGCAAGATCCACTTTATTTTCGCGCTCAGTAAGACCGGTGTATACGGTGACAGGCTCGGAGATAGTATTGTGGCCGCTTTGTGGACCCGTGTTACCTGCTTGTATCGTTCCGTAATACGTCGGCCCTATTAAATAAGGATACTCTGCCACCTGGTCAATGTCCAACGTTGCAAAATAACAGTATTGCCCCGCCGGGTATTCAGGAGTTACGCAGAAGCGCCCGTTATGTTCATCAAGGTCGCCGCTGCCGGCGTTGTACACAAAATCTTCAACAAAATAGCCCAAGGGATATTGTGCAGATACATCAGGTCCTGCCGACGTTGCAGTACTGCCATCGGGCAAGGTGGTTCTTTTTGTGATATTTCTTTTATCATAGCTGCTTTGCATTCGTTTAATTCCCCCCGTTCCATTCGTATTGGCATATGCATATGCACCGTACACCGGGAAACCGTCAAAAGCATAACCAATAATTGGGGAGTGCGCAGTTGCAAAACTGTCGGCGTACAAACAGGTTGGATTCAGGTGGTGGTGATACTCCCCGTTGGGCGCGGGATGACCCAGGCAATCATCAAAGGAGGGACCTTCAACCACAACAGCATTCCTGAACCATACATTCTGATTATTATAGCTCATGGCGTCCTTTGGATTAAAAATGGAGACGCCGTTGGTGAACACGCCAATATGTCCCAACCCGGTAGCAATGAAGGCGCCGGTATTTTTAACCGGTGTGCGTGTGATCTTAAATACAAAATTCTGGTTTGCGGGAATATTCGGGTTGCCCGCCCAGGGACCGATATCATAGCCTGGAATGCAGGAAGCGCTTACGTATACGTTGTTGGCAGAATACTGCACGGTTTGCACATTTGAAGGGATGCCCGCATAGCCGGTGGCACCGTTGGTGTTAAGGATCCACGAATAAATTTCCGGCGTTACCTGAGCCTGGTGATTTAACACACAAAAGAAGAATGCAATGATGTACGGTTGAAACTTCATGATTAAATGTTTTAGATTTATGCTGGCTAAAAACAGATCCTGCAAACAGAGCAACCAGGCACTCAATCAAAGATATAAAAATGCACGATCCTGGGTTTACCTGTCTCTTTTGGAATCATTAATAGTTATAAACCGTGAAGAGCCATATATAATATAGTTTAGATTTACTGTATTCAAGGACACTTCGTACCGGTGGATCTCAAAAGGACCAATTTCGAAATAACCTATTTATAATAATTTTCATGAGATTACATTTTTTAATTGTGGGTTTTATTTTTGCTCAGTGCCTGCAAGGTCAGCACCAGGCGACAGACAGCGACACATTGTATGAAAAGTATTTCACTGAAATTAAAACTGCCACGGAGAAGTTTACGGATCTGTGGAATATGGATCTCGCGGGACCAATCTTACTGGTTGATCCGGTAACGAGGGAGGTAAAAGCGACGAATGAAGATTCCATGCATGTGTTAAAGCCATCAGCACAGATCTTCACCGGGATATTGCCGGTAGGAGTTAACATTGCCAATACATCGTTGTTATGGAATGGCGTTCGCTGGGCAATGGTAATGCTTCCTTTACCTGATTCACTAACTGAAAGAAATGATCTGCTGGCTCACGAGCTTTTTCACCGCATGCAGCCTGAACTGGGTTTTAAAGTGAAAAATCCGGGAAATGCTCACCTCGATAAAAAAGATGGACGGATCTATCTTCGTTTGGAACTGGAAGCTTTAAAAAATGCCATTCGTTCGTCAGGAAAAAAGCAACGGCAATATATAACCGATGCGATGATTTTCCGGAGTTACCGAAACAAGCTATATAAAGGATCTGAAACCGAAGAGAACAGCCTTGAATTAAATGAAGGTCTCGCAGCCTATACCGGTCTTATTGTTTCGGAAAGAGCAGGAGCAACGTTACAAAAGCATGTGGTCGCTGAAATTGATAAATTTTATAAGAACCCCACTTTTGTGCGTTCATTCGCATATCATACCATTCCGGCTTATGGAGTTATGTTAAGATCATCTTCTCCCGCTTGGAATAAGGATATCGCGGATGAGACTGATCTTACGGAATATTTTATGAAAGCGTTTAAAATTTCTATTCCTGAAGATCTTAAGACGGCGACAGAAAAAGCGGCTAAAGATTATGATGCGGAGTTGATCACAACGGAAGAGAACAGCAGGGAGGTGAAGAGACAAAAGCTGGTGAACGAATACCTGAAAAAATTTACTGTTGACCCGCATGTAGAACTGACTTTCGAAAAAATGAATATTTCCTTTGATCCGGGGAATATTGTTCCTGTTGATCAAAAAGGCACTTATTATCCCAATGTCCGGGTTACGGATGTGTGGGGAATTCTTACTGTTTCAAATGGTGCATTGTTGGGCAAAAACTGGGACAGGATCTTTTTAAGCGTGCCGGTAAAAATTCTTGGTCAGAAGGCAACGGGACCTGGCTGGGTGCTGGTGCTGGAAGATGAGTATAAATTATTTTTGGAGGATAGCGGGGATTACTCGCTGAGAAAAAAGTGAAAGACCGGAAGCGTGTCTCTTAACTGATGAGCGTCTTTGTGAACCCTAATTCCTATTCGGAAAATCAATAAAAGTGACGTTAAGTTTGCTTGGCTTCTTTTTATCGGTGATTTCGACAAGCTCAATCACCTACCACGTCTAAGTGAATGTGTTTAAAGAACGGAAGTGGTGGCTGAGCCTGTCGAAGCCACCCATCAGGGGACAAAAGCCCACCAAATTTCTAAAAATTTGAAAATTAACTAAGTACAAATAACGTCAATGGTAGCAAAGCGAAGCAACTGCATGTGCGGTGGGGCCTGATAGCATCGCATTGCCACCGCACCAGCAGATCGCTTCGCCTCGTTGTTTCCAGGCGCTCGCTCCGAAGGAGTCCTTCGGACGAAGACGCACTTTTTTTGTTTTAGCTGTTAAGAGAGCCTCTACGCAAAGAGCGTCAATGGTAGCAAAACGAAGTAATCTACTCGTGCGGTGCGTTCCGATAGCATCCCCCTGCCAACGCACCAACAGATCGCTTCGCCTCGTTGTCTCCAGACGCTCGCTCCGAAGGAGTCCTTCGGACGAAGACGCACTTTTTTTGTTTTGGCTGTTAAGAGAGCCTCCACGCAAAGAGCGTCAATGGTAGCAAAGCGAAGTAATCTACTCGTGCGGTGCGTTCCGATAGCATCCCCCTGCCAACGCACCAGCAGGTCGCGTCGCCACGTTTTCATTCGGTCTCGCTCCGGAGGAGTCCTTCGGACGAAGACGCGCTAAAACGTGTGCGTCATTGCACGGCGAGCAGCCAATGGCTGTTCGAACGAGGTATCGTATTAACCGCCGTTCATCACAAAATCGTAGACGCTTGAATGCAATCTGCTAATTTGCCTTGAATTTCTTTCAAACTAAGGAGCATATGAAATCAAAACGGATTTGTATTCTATTTATGGTTTTTGTCGCCATAGCTTTAAATGACGCAAACGTTGGACTTGCGCAAAGCAAAAAAGATGAAACTCAGATCCGCACCACCTTGGATAGTACAGCGGTGGGATGGAACACAGGCCGGCTTGAGCTCTATTTGTCGGCTTATACTCCCGATGCCACCGAAATGCTTGGCACTGGTCCTGCGGGGGGAGTAGAAAAGATCGAAGAAACGATGAGGTCCGGCTTCTGGAAAAATGGACGGCCAGTGCAGGATCTGAAATATGATAATGTTGTTGTACGTTTCTTATCCAAAAACTCCGCACTCGTTACTGGCCGCTATAATCTTACAGGTGGGGAAAAGAAAGACTACCATGGCTGGTTTACAACAGTATGGATCAAAACTAAAAATGGCTGGAGGATGATCCACGATCATTCTTAAACTTCTTTCCTGTTTCTGGCATATAAATTACTTGTGTTCCTGAGGATGATTTTATTGTCATCCACAACACAAATTCTGTTCCCTTATGCAGTCCGGAAATATTACATCCCGATCCGAAATTTTAGAGGTAGTTAAAAACGCGTCTATCCCTCTTGATTCTAAAGATGATCTTTCTTCTTTGATAAATGAAGTTGGTGATGCCCGTTATGTTCTCCTGGGAGAGGCCAGCCACGGCACACATGAGTATTATACCTGGAGGGCGGAGATCACCAAAAGACTGATCGTTGAGAAAAATTTCTCGTTGATCGCTGTGGAGGGTGACTGGCCGGATTGTTATCGTATTAATCGTTACATTAAAGGATATCACGACTCCGGCAACACCGCCCGGAAGGTTTTACGCGCATTTAACCGCTGGCCTACCTGGATGTGGGCAAACTGGGAAGTGGTGGCCCTGGCAGAGTGGCTGCGGAAACATAAAGAAACTTTATCTCCCGATAAAAAGGCCGGCTTTTACGGATTGGATGTTTACAGTCTTTGGGAATCGATGGAAGCAATTTATAAGTATCTCGAAAAAGCGGATCCTTCCTCCCTTAAGTCGGTGCAAAAGGCAATGGATTGTTTTGAACCCTATGATGTAAAAGAAGGATTTTCATATGCGGACAGAGAATATGGTTTGTCAGATTCCTGTGAAGATGAAGTTAAAAAATTGCTCATCGATATGCGTCGGAGAACTCCCTCGTATGACTCTGATTATGAAGCCGCGTTTAGCGCCGAACAGAATGCGGTTATAGCTGTAAATGCGGAGCGGTATTACCAGGTGATGATGCGCGGGGGCGAGGAGTCGTGGAATATCCGCGACAGGCATATGACCGAAACCATTAACAGGCTCATGGATTTTCATGGCAAGGACGCTAAAATTATTATCTGGGAACATAATACTCATATCGGTGATGCGCGGGCAACAAATATGAAGAACTCCGGTCTTGTAAATGTTGGTCAACTGCTAAAAGAACAACACGAATCTGCCGGAGTGCATCGCGTGGGATTTGGTTCTTATCAGGGCACAGTTCTCGCCGGTTACAGCTGGGGAGGGGAGGTACAAAAAATGAACTTACCGGAAGCGAAGGCAGGAAGCTGGGAGCAGATCTTACATGAATCTGGAGCTTTTAATAAAATGCTCTTTTCAAAGGATATAAAAGGGTTGAACGTCCCCATAGGCCACCGCGCTGTGGGTGTTGTGTATAATCCCGATTATGAATACGGGAATTACGTGCCGAGCATTTTGCCAGAGCGTTACGAATCTTTTATTTTTCTTGATAAAACAAATGCCCTGCACGCTTTACACGTGGATACCGATAACCAGCAGATGCCGGAGACGTTTCCGTGGGGAGTTTGATTTTAATGAACCGGAGTTTTACGTATTATGCCAGGCACTTATTTATGAAAAGTGACACGAGAAGTAAAAGAAGGATAAGTGCGAGTCCCTGTGGCGTTCTTTTTTTCATTTGAAAATGCGTTGCGCGCTTATTTTGTAGGAATATTATTCTCTTTTATATAAGCCCAAAATTTTTCGAAATCACCGTATGAACGGAACGCCTCGAAGGGGATCATGTTCGCCACGGTGCCGTCGTGATATATTGCGACAACATTATTTAGTTGCCTGATCTTATGAATATAGCTCCAATCGAATTGTGTTGTAAAAGTTTGACCGTTAATTTGAATGCCTTGTCTGCTGATTGTCCAGCTGCATTCTTCCTGAAGATATTTGTTCGTTAAGAAAGTGCTGGCTGTGCTATAGTGTATAACGAGAGGAACTCCGAATGTCAGTACCAAGCCAAATATTAAACTTACAGCGGGACTTGATAATACATCTCGTAACGGTCCGGCCAGGTATAGCACATAGGCAGCCAGGTTTATAACACCAATGGTAGTAACTAAGATCGTTGATCCGCGTCTGTAAATCTGGGCGTAAATAAAATTACGATAGGTTTTTAACGGGATCTTGACAGATAATTCGATCATAAAAAAGGGATTATTTCAATTTTTTTTGCAATTACTTCCTCATTTTTTTATGGCCCACCGCAGCTTGGCTGAACGTGCGCGGGGGTTTGTAAAACATTCTTCTGCTGAAGGTCTCACTGGATCAGGGGCTACTTCACTGTAGAAGCCTTCCCGAAAAAAAGTTTGAAAGGATTTTTTCACACGACGGTCTTCGCCGGAATGAAAAGAAAGAATAGCCACACGTCCGCCGGGAGCAAGGGCAAACGGAAGTTTGTCAAGAAATTTATCCAGTACTCCGAACTCATCATTTACTTCAATTCTTAATGCCTGGAAACAACGTTGACATGCTTTCCGGATCTCTTCTTTCCGTGTTGAAGCGGGAAGAAAGCTGAGCGTATCCTGGATGACCTGTTGCAGTTGCGTGGTAGTGGTGATAACGTTGCCTTTATTTCGTTTCGAGATAATAGTTTCGGCAATTTGTTCTGAAAAGGGCTCGTCGGAATTGACCGCCAGGAGCTGTTCCAGGTACTGCTGGGAAACTGTTTTTAAAAGATCCGCAGCAGATTTACCGCTTTTCGGATTCAGTCGCAGATCAAGAGGCCCTTCCACCTTAAAGGAAAAACCTCTTTCAGGATTATCAATTTGCATGGAAGAAACACCGAGGTCAGCCAGAACGAAGTTCAAAGGGCCAGCTTCGGCAGCGATCTGGTCTATGCCCGAAAAATTCATTTTTTTTATGGTCAGGATATCGGGCCCGAATCCCATTGATGCCAGGCGTTCTTTTGTTAGTGGTAACTCTAACGGATCTACATCGATCGCGTACAAATGTCCACCAGGGGCCAGGCGTTTAAGGATCTCCGCGCTATGTCCCCCATAACCGAGTGTGGCATCAAGTCCTTTTTCGCCGGGGACGATGGTAAGCAGGTCCATGATCTCAGTGACACAAATAGAACGATGCATTCCGGCAGGAGTTCTTCCCTGCTGCATCACTTTTGCCACATCCTCTGAGTACTGCTCCGGATTCAGCTCTTTATATTTTTCATTGAAATTCCTGGGGTGCGTTCCCTTGTATCTAACCCGCCGGCCTGGTTTTGGCTTCTCGTCATCCATCCTATTAAGTTAGTCTTTATTGAGCAGAATTCAAGTTTGTAATTTATAGCTCAGTGTATTTTTTATTACTTCCGAAAGCCTTGTCAACAGGATACTTTTTCGCATTCTTTTCTATTTTCATCTCGACAGCTTCGCTCAGGTCAATATTAAAGTGCTCGGAAATGTATGCAAGAAAGATGAAAATGTCCGCCAGCTCATCCGCTGTTTTCGCCTTGTCCACGGATTCGATCTCCTTTTCGTCCTTCCATAAAAAAAGCTCGTTCAGTTCCCCGGCTTCAATATTCAGGCCTAGCAGCAGGTCTTTCAGGCTGTGGAATTGCTTCCAGTTGCGGTCATTCCGGAATTGAATGATCTTCTTCTGTAGATCTTTCAGCGATTTATTTTCTGCACTCATTTTCTGGGGGATTAGCAGTTTTCTACAGTTGGTAAAGAATGACTGTGAAGTAAATTTATGGATTTCCGGTCATTTCAACCACAATTGCACCAGAATTCGGGATGGGGGATAATGGCTATTTTTTCGATATGTCCATTCGCGCTCTCATAAAGGATGTTTGCATCGGGAGAAGCGGCTCGTATCGCATTTACTTTTTATTCATTAGCTGCACTTCCATCGAGGCACTATCGGATGATTATGGTCTTGTAATTTCCGGCGTAAGCTCCAAAGCACCCAAAACCATTGTTGATATTAGTGTAAACCATTACCGGGTCTGCAAAGGGGTTCATGCCTGCGATACCTGCTTCCTGCACGCTTTTGTTGTAAAGAAAAAATTCCCGGCTGCAATTTAAGATCTGCACATCCAGCCGCGCTGATTTCAATGTATCTGTGCTGAAAAAAGATGCTCCGCTGAAATGATAGTACGAATCCTTCAGGATTTTTTCGTCTGTGTCGAAATAACCGAATACAGAAAAAGGGTCGTCATTTGCCGGATCAGAGTTCTGGTGAAAAAAGATTGCGAGATAATTTGTCTGGCCGGGAATATCCTTCACCCGCATTTCAATATTCACTTCTATTTTAGAAATATCATTGCGGGTTATTTCCGATTTCAGACTTTCTATCACCATTGGGCTGTCAGGCACTTTAGTTACCGCACTCACCGATCGGCCATCCGGAGATTTTACATTGAGAAAATATTTTTTACCGGGCTCTATGGGAAACTTTGTTGAGCTTATCCTGTAAAATTGCTGTTCTTTATCGTACGTCAGCACTTTGCTGGTTAGATCATTGCTGATGGTAACAGTGGCATCAGGCACGTAGCCGGCCGTTAGAACCGAAGCCGTGTTGTTACTTCCAAAGCGTGGAACTGACGAACGCACTACCGCATAAATAACGGAATCGTCGGGTGAAATGAAACTGGTAACAACCAGTTTTTTATCCTGTTCAGGTAAGTCGATGTCTGCCTTTTTAACGCAGCTGGCAAGTAGAAGCATGCCGCAAATAATCCAAATTGTTTTTTTCATGTTGTTTGATTCTTTAAAATTTCCAGGTTCCGCTTATAGAGGGAATGAGAGGGAACAATGAAACCTGCATAAGTGATTGCTCACCTTTTTCGTCGCTTTAAATAAAATAATAAAAGGGGTTCATGCGGTTATAGGCATTGTAAAGCCCTAATTCAATGGTACGCGAATAATGTTTTTTCTGTTTGTGCAGTTGCACGGCCAGGTCCAGACGATGATACGCGCTCATCCGTTGTGCGTTACGTTGCTGCCCGTAATCTGCTACATTATAAAGTGCAGTTTGGTTGAGTGGTGAATTATTTGTGGAAGCGTGTGTAGGTCCGTAAATATTTGCCTGGTAATTGTTAAGCGGCAGCGTGATCGCATTGCCAGTGCCGTACATCCAGGTTGCAGAAAAAGTTATACGCTTGTTGATCTTGTATACGCCCACAACCGAAATATCGTGTCTCCTGTCGTACCTGGCGTAAAATTTTTTGCCGAAATTAAGTTCATCAAACTGCAATTCCGTCCATGATAGGGTATAACCGATCCAGCCAGTTAACTTGCCGGCGTTTTTTCTGAGCAGGAATTCTCCTCCGTAACTCCATCCTTTACCGCTGGTGACCTTGTCTTCCCATGAATTCCCTCCGCCTTCATTGCCGCCAAATACCTCTAAAAACGCCGCGCCTTCCTTATAACCCAACACATTTTGCATGTTCTTGTAATAGCCCTCAACGGATATATCATAACCTTTTTCAGAAAGATCCTTTGCTATTCCCAGCGCTCCCTGCTGCGATCTCATAAATGGTGCTTTTGCTGTGGCCGGCACCCAGAGATCGGTAGGCAGACCAACTCCTGTATTGGATAATAAATGCATGTATTGGTTCATTAAAGCGTAGCTGGCTTTCACTGAGAAGCTTTCAGAAAAAAGGTACCTGATACTGAACCTGGGTTCCGGGTTGAAGTAACTGTTCTTTTTAATTTTAAAATGGCTGAGCCTGATGCCGGCATTCATGCGCCACCTGTTGCTCATTTTCCAGTCGTCCTCTATAAACGTCGCGCTTTCAAGTCCCTCCATCATGTTAGGGGCTGCAATTGTATCGGCCTGGTACGCTCCTTTTATCTCCTGGGCGCCCGGTCTGAACTGGTGATAAATCGATTGTCCTCCGAATTTAATGCTGTGCGCAGGATTGGGGATATAATCAAAAACCAGTTTTGCGGAATAGTCACGGATTCCCGAGGTGTAAAATAAACTGAATAAGGATTGATCTGTTTTGGATTCGTTAAAAATATTCAGCTTGTAATCTGTAAAGATGAGGGAGCTGTTGGCAAACAGCTTGCTGCTGAACAGATGGTTCCAGCGGGCTGTGGCAGTGGCATTGCCCCAGTTAAGATCTGCTGCTGAACTTACACTCTTTGAGCTTGATTTTGAGTAGAATTTATCCTTGCCGAAATACCCGCTCACATACAATCTGTCCTTGTCACTGATTATATAATTAAGCTTGGCATTGAGATCATAGAAAAAATAGCCGCCTTTTCTTTCTTTCGGTTGTGCAGGACCAATGAGCGCATCGATATATGTGCGACGACCTGAAACAAGGAATGAACATTTGTTTTTAATGACCGGGCCCTGCACTGTGAACCGTGAAGAGATCAGGCCGATCCCCACCTCTCCTTCAAGCTTTTCTTTATTGCCATCTTTCATCTGCATGTCGATAACTGATGATAGTCGCCCCCCATACCTTGCAGGAAATCCGCCTTTGGTTAGCTCAATACTTTTTAACGCGTCGCCGTTGAAGAGGGAAAAGAAACCAAACAAATGAAAAACATTGTACACGTTGGCATCATCAAGTATGATAAGGTTCTGGTCCGGACCACCACCTCGTACATAGAAGCCGCTGCTTCCCTCCCTGCTTTTCTGCACACCAGGTAAAAGCTGCAATACTTTCAGAACGTCCTTTTCCCCCAGCAGCGCGGGAATATCTTTTATTTTATCGACAGGAATGTCAATTTTGCTCATGAGCACATCCTGGCTTACTGACTCGTGTTTTTTAGCGACTACTTCAACCTCCTGCAGATCGTTCATTGGGGTAAGTTGAACATTTAAAGCAATGTTGTTAGTTAGCTTTATGGATAATGTTTGAGTGGCATAACCTACGTAGGCGAAAACGAGCTTCACTGTGTCGCCAGACTCAAGTGTAAGAGAATAGAAACCATAGGCATTAGAAGTAGTTGCGAATCCCGTATGATATTGATGTACTGACGCACCTGCCAGATTTTCGCCGCTGCCTTTTTCGTTTACATAACCGCTGATCGTGTAACGTTGTGGCTGATCATGCGGAACAGGTTTGTTCGGCGCTGCGGCTTGTGGCTTCGCAGCTATGGAGAGCAACAGCAGGCTGGATAAAAAAAACGATTTCATTTGGCTTTTTCTCCCTGGTTAAAAAGTTAACGTTGTCTTGTATTCCTGCAAATTGTTCTGGTTAACCGGACTCATCATCAGATTCAATCCTAAACTGAAAAGGATGTTTGGAGTGACTGGTCTTGTATTCGGGTTGCCCGTCACTTTTCCGGCAAGCATATTCTCGTTTTTCGGCCTCGGCATAATTGTTTGATCCTTCACAAAACAACTTTTTTTGTGCGCGTGTGTTTGGAGGATTGTATAAGTGAGATAGAGAGAGGGTATAATGACCATTAAAAGAAACCTTACTTTTTTCATGGGATTTTTTTGTCAAAAATACCGCATGCAAAGAGGAGGTCTGCTCACATATCTATGTGAATTTGGGAGTGGCAGGAAAACCCGAACAGAAAGGATAAAGTCTTAACGATTCCTTTCGGCATTACTTAGCAGGAGGATTGTGCTCATACCTAAAGGAAGAAAACAAATAAACTATTTTTCAGGAATCCCGCCATTAAATGCTCGCTGGCGGGAGAAATTTTGGCCTTACACCTGGGAATTTGTTTCAACATTGTCTACCCTGCCATCCAGCAGGTGAATGATCCTCGATCCGTAAGAGGCGTTTTTTTCGGAATGAGTAACCTGGATGATGGTAACTCCTTCTTCCTTATTAAGTCTCTTAAAAAGCTCCATGATCTCTTCTCCTTGTTTGGAATTTAAATTTCCCGTTGGCTCGTCGGCAAGGATGAGTTTTGGTTTGGTGATCACGGCCCTGGCAATCCCCACCAGTTGCTGCTGTCCCCCGGAAAGCTGGGAGGGGAAAAGGTCTTTCTTTCCAACAATATTAAACCTGTCGAGCATATCCGAAACGGCTGCCTTCCTTTCTGCGGCTTTCATATCATGATATAAAAGCGGTGTTTCGATATTCTCGTATACAGTGAGTTCATCAATTAGATGATATGCCTGGAAAACAAAACCTATATACTTTTTATAGATCTGCGAACGTTGTTTTTCTTTGAGCTTGTGCACTTCTTCGTGCAGAAAAAAATATTGTCCTTCGTCAAAGTTGTCGAGCATTCCCATCACATTTAAGAGCGTGGATTTGCCTGAGCCTGACGGGCCCATAATTGAAAGGAACTCTCCTTCTTTTACCTGCAGGTTAATATCCCTGAGCAAAAAAGTCTTATTGCTTCCTGAATTTACCCATTTGTAAATGTTTTTTAAGTCGATCATACCTGTTTATTCTGTCCTTAAACTGTTAACTGGATTACTGTTCGCGGCTTTATATGCTTGTGATCCGATGGTAACGAAAGCCACCAGCACAGCTAGTACTGGCGAGGCCACAAGGATCCACCATGGCACGGAAATCCGGTACGCAAAATCCTGCAGCCACAGGTTGATGAGATACCATGCGATCGGAAGCGCTATCAGTGGAGCTATAAGGACCAACTTAAGAAAATCGAGAGTAAGTAAACTCACAATTCCCGAGAGGCTGGCACCCAACACTTTGCGGATTCCGATCTCTTTTATGCGTTGACCAATGGTAAACGCTGATAAACCGAATAACCCAAGGCAGGCAATGAAAATAGCGATGATTGAAAATACAGTGAAGAGGTTCTGTTGCTGTCGCTCTGTTTCATAAAGTGCTGCAACATTCTCTTCCATAAACGAAAATTGAAGTGGAATATCCGGTAAATGTAGTGCCCACGTTTTTTCGAGAGCAGCGATGGCGGCATGTGGATTAGTCGTTTTGATTATAATATTATTGTACGAACTATTGGCGTCATAAAGAAAGATCAGTGGAAGTATGCGTTCGTGCATCGATTCAAAATGAAAATCTTTTAGGACGCCAACTACGTTTCCTGTTACCTGCCCGTAACGGATCCTCTTTCCCACTGCTTCTTCTGCTGATGTTATTCCAAGATTCCTTACCGCAGTTGCATTGAGCATAAAATTGGCAGAGTCGTTAAAGTTTTCTGAAAAGTTTCTTCCCGCAATTACCTCTACATCAAAGGCGGGGACAAAATAATGATCAGTCCTGATAAATTTTAATGAAACTCCTGGCTGTTTCACCATCGAGTCGCCGGTTTGCACAGACGCGCCACCCAGGTCGTCGAGTAGTCGTCCCGTGGGGATTCGTGACGATCTGCCTACTTCTTTGATCGACGGATCAGAAAGAAGTTCAGTCCTGAAGCTTTTATAACTATTGGCAAGGGGCTGGAAAAAGGTGGTGGTGATCACATGCTCTTTATTATAACCTAATGAAGAGTTCTGCATAAAATCGAGTTGCCTGAAAACGACGAACGTAACCACAATAAGTATTATAGACACCGCGAACTGCGAAACTACCAGTATTTTCTTAAAGGAAATGCTTTTGTTTTCGATCCTGAAAAAGCCTTTCAGCACTTTTATTGTATTAAAACCGGACATAAAAAGAGCAGGGTAGAGTCCGCTAAGGACGCCCAGTACCAGCGGCAGAAGCAACAATATGAACAATGTTCTCAAATGAAGTAATCCGGCTATTTCCAGGTGCTGACCTGAAATACGGTTGATAGCCGGTAAGAGTATGTACGTTAAAATTAAAGCGATTACCGTAGAAATGAAAGTAATTACGACCGATTCACTCAGAAATTGGATTATCAGTTCTTTCCGTTGAGCGCCGATAGCTTTTCGGATACCTATTTCCTTTGCACGGATCAATGAACGTGCAGTGGAAAGGTTCATGTAATTGATACAGGCAAGCAACAAAATAAATATTGCAACACATGAAAAAATATAGACCCGTTTAATATCACCATTTGCTTCCAGCTCATCATCAAGGTGTGAGGTAAGGTGAATCTCTTTCACTTTCTGAAGAGATAAGGTTGTATACTTCGACATTTTAACCCCTGCAGGCACAAAGCCTCCCATATGCTTATCGATAAAGGCGGGGAACTGTTCCTGCAGCTTTTTCGCAGTGTTTTCGTCGCGCAACCTGATGTACGTATAAAATGCATTGTTCGAATAACTTGTGTTTAACTGGTTTTCACCGTAAATAGTCGAATCTTTTAGTGTAGGAAAGGATAATAAAATTTGCGGGTGCATATGTGATGCCGCGGGAAATTCTTTGAAAACGCCGGTTACTTTATACAGATACTGGTTATCCACTTTAATCACTTTGTTTATAGGATCTTCCTGACCAAAATATTTTTCAGCTATTTTTTCGGACAACATTATATTTTGCGGATCTTTTAAGCTCTTGTGATTTCCTTTGATGACAGGGACCGGGAAGACGTCAAAAAAGTTCTCATCTGCAAAAAAAGCATCTTCTTCATTAAACAGCTTCTCGTCTTTTTTTATGGTGGTAGCCCCGTTCGATAACAGCCTTGCCATTTTTTCGATCTGCGGAAAGTCAGTCAATAAACGGGGACCAAATGCCGGTGCTATTGCACTCAGGTGCAGATTTTCGGAACCGTCGTTGTTTAAAAACGCACGGGTGATCCGGTAAGTATTGTCTGACCCATTACCGTAACGATCATAACTCATTTCATGAATTACGTACAATAAGATCAGCAGGCAACAACTGATGCCTACTGAAAGTCCTAGCAGGTTAATAGAGGATACCAGGCGGTAGCGGCGCATGTTCCTCAGGGCGATTGTGAGATAGTTCCTGATCATAATTATTCTGTTCTTAAACTTTTAACCGGGTTAGCAAGGGCGGCACGGAGTGTTTGGAAACTTATTGTTGCCAGTGCAATTACCAGCGTGATGACAAATGATATAAGAAAGATCTCCCAGCCAATGGAGATCCTGTAAGAAAAGTTCAGGAGCCATTTGTCGAGAAATAAATAGGTGACCGGTACCGTGATCAGTGTCGCAACGAATACCATGATGAGAATGTTAGCAGAGAACAGTTTCATGATTACAGTTACACTTGCGCCGAGAACTTTGCGGATTCCGATCTCCTTTGTGCGTCGTGCGATATTAAGTGTGGCAAGACCGAACAATCCCATGCACGCAATCAGAATTGAAAGAATTGCCATGATGCCGGTAAGTGCTGCTGTTCTTCTTTCGTTCTTGTACATATTTTCCAGCGACTCGTCAAGAAAGCGCACATCAAATAATTCACCTGGAGCTGCTTTTTTCCACATCTGCTCAAGCTCTGCAACGGCAGCATCAAGACTTCCTTCTTTTAACCGCACAGTGATCCGCGGGTGAGGAGGTTGTTCCAAACTGATGTTCTCGGTTTTCTGAAGAATGGAATCATATTTTACTGTTAGCACCAGGGGTCTTACCGGCGTATGAAGTGACTGGAAATTAAAGTCTTTAACCACGCCAATTATCCGGTAGCCAAAGGGGCCGGGCAGCATCTTTCCCACGGGGTCATGGATTGCGAACTCTCGCAAAAATGTCTCATTTACTATTGCGCCGTTATTAAGGTCGGATGGGTTGGAAAGATCAAACTCCCGCCCGCTGACTATTTTTAACCGCATAGCTTTTACGAAGGAGGGATCAATAGAATTATACTGAAAGCCTTTATACACTTTATCGGGTTGGGTAAAACCCAGTTCGACCCATGAGCTTTGTGCAAAGCTGTAAAATGAGGAGCAGAACTCTGTGGCGCTATATTTCATTGCCAGCTCGTTTTTCATTCGCTCCGCAAGCTTGTATCCTTCCGGTGCGCGTTTATGAGTTTCAATAACCACGAGGCGGTTTTTATGGTATCCCAGGTCAATGGTATTTACATAATTAAGCTGCTTGCGGATTGTAAGAGTGCAAACGATGAGGGCAATAGAGATCACCAGTTGAGCAACAACCAGTGCATTCTGAAACCAGTTTCCTTTTTTTCCTCCTGTAACCACATTTTTTAGCGCGTTCACGGGGTTATAACCTGCAAGGATCACGGCAGGGTAAATGCCTGCCATCAGCGCGATCAACAGAATAATAACAAAACATATTCCCAGGGAGATCAGATCTGCATAAAAATTTAATTCCACGCCGATCAGATCTTTAAATGGTTTGAACAAAACGGCTGAAAGCACAACCCCCACTAAAGCTGCGAATATTGTTATCAGCAACGATTCACCCCAGAACTGCTGCACAAGCTGGCGTTTTTCAGCACCCAGAACTTTTCTTACCCCGACTTCCCTGAAACGTGAAACAGAACGACCGATAGAAAGAATGATAAAGTTGATGGAGGCCACCAGCAACAACAGGATTCCGATGGAAGAGAGGATAAAAGAATATTTCGGATCACTGATAGGTTCAATGCCCTCGGGCAGCTCGTTGTTCAAATGTATGTCGGCTATTGGCTGCAGATGAAACGTGAAAGCTCCTTCCTTATAGTTTTCCCCCAGGTAACGTTTCACTAGCGGTGGTAATTTTTTTTCGAGCGTTGCAATAGCAGCTTCATCTTTAAGAAGAAGATAGGTCTCTCCATTTACTACCGTCCAGCTTGTCAAAGAACTTTTGCTTATAAGGTGGTGTGCATTCGAATAAGGTATGAGGCAGTTACACCTGATGCTGGAGTTTGAAGGAGGACTTTCTACAATGCCAGAGACAGTGAACGGCTTTTGTTCGGCGCCAATATTCATCAGGATAGATCTTCCTAAAGGTTCCTCACTTCCAAAAATCTTACGGGCTGTTTCGGGGGTCAGTAAAATGCTTGAAGGTCCGGGAAACGGATTTTTGCTGTCGCCTTTCAGAAGCTTAAAGTCAAATAGTGTAAAAAAAGTTGAGTCAACCATTCGCACGGGTTCTGTAAATGAACGGTCGCCGATCTTAATTACTGGCTCAAGTGCATAAACGCGCGAAAAAGCCCGTACTTCAGGAAACTCTGAAGCAATGACGGGACCTGCAGAGTAGGGTGACACGGTGCAGATAAATTCTTCACCATTATACATTTCATGTTGCCATAACCGAACTATGCGTCCGGCTTTTGAATGGAACCGGTCGTACCCGAATTCATTGCGCACATAAAGCATTATCAGGATACAGCAGGCAATCGCCATGGCAAGTCCAGCAATGTTGATGAATGTGTATTGCCGGTACCTGGCAAAATAACGAAGGGCAGTTTTTAAGTAATTCCTGATCATTTTATTCTGTTCTTAAGCTTTTTACAGGGTTGGTCAGCGCAGCCCTTGCGGCCTGGTAACTCACGGTTAACAACGCAATTACAAGTGCTGCCGCGCCGGCTATCAGAAACATCCACCATTGGATGGAGATCCTGTATGAATAATCCTGGAGCCACTGGTGCATGAGATACCATGCAAGTGGAGTGGCTATAATAATAGCGATGAAAACAAGTTTGAGAAAATCCTTGCTTAACAAGGTTACCAGGTTTTGCACTGAGGCTCCGAGCACTTTCCTGATGCCGATCTC
The DNA here is from genome assembly GCA_966211905.1 of uncultured bacterium. GTDB lineage: Bacteria > Bacteroidota > Bacteroidia > B-17B0 > Aurantibacillaceae > Aurantibacillus. Next base: position 4,397 of record CBIHOL010000044.1, on the reverse strand, counting down.
CCGGGTCCTTCTTTCGGCCGTGTATGCAGCAAGGCCGAAAAGTCCGAGGCAGGATATTATAATGGTTATCAGCGCAAAAAGTCTCGACAGCTTACTGATAAGCATTTCACTTCGGAACTGGAAATCGAAATCAGCATCCAGGAAATTATATTCGAAGGGGTAACCGGGATTATCTTTTTTAAAAACCTCGCCAACCGTCTTTACGGCTGCTTCTATATCTACGTCCTCTTTAAGTTTTACAAAATAAAAGTTAGTGGACCGTGGTGCACAATAAAAGATAACAGGATCAGGCTTTTTATACATATCGTTGTACACAAAGTCTTTTACTACCCCCACAACTGTTAGCTTCGACGAATCCTGGCGGATAATGGAATTCAGAACATTCTTTTTACCGAGGAACTTCGCAAATGTTTCGTTAATGATCACGTTGTTACTGTCTTTTGTCGCATCGCGGTTAAAATCACGTCCTGCAAGAAGTTTCATCCCCACAGTGTTCATGTAATCGGGACTGACATATTCTAAGGTTACAAGCACATCGGAAGAAGGGTCTTTTCCCTCCCAGCTGAATCCACCGGTGTTATTTCCCATTTGCAAAACGCGCTGATTGCAGGTTGCTGCGTGCGCCACTACGCCAGTGTTCAGCAGATCATGTTCAATCAGGTCCAGGCGTTCGTTGATCTTTCCATTCTGAGTGAGATATAGAAGCTTGTCCTTGTTAAAGCCAAGATGCCTGTTCTTGACATGTTGCAGTTGCTTATAAATAACAACAGTGCTGATGATAAGAGTGATGGAGATTACGAATTGCGTAACCACGAGTCCCTTGCGAAATGCCACCACACCGGCGGCCTTGCTTATTCTTAATCCGCGGAAGATGCTGACTGGTTTAAATGAGGATAGAAAAACTGCCGGGTAACTTCCGGCCAGGATGCCGCATAAAAGGGCGATCCCACAAAGCGAAAGCCACAAGACCGGGTCCTGGAAACTGATCTCCAGTTTTTTTCCGACAAGTTCATTAAATGAAGGAAGGAATAAAAGCACCAGCACCCCCGCCACAAACATTGAAATAAATGACATTACTACCGATTCACCAAGGAACTGCGTCATTAAACCTGAACGCTGGGCACCCATTACCTTTCGCACTCCGACTTCACGCGCTCTTTGTTCCGAGCGGGCAGTGGCCAGGTTCATAAAATTGATGCATGCGATCAGAATTAACAGGATAGCGATTACACCAAAAAGTCTAACGTATTCTATGCGACCACCCGCCTGTTTTCCTTCTTCAAAATTACTGCGCAGGCGCCAGTCTTTCATTGGCATCAGGAGCGGTTTTGCACTCGATTCCTTGTCTTTTGCCATAAGGTAACCCTCAATTTTTTTATTAAAAATATCTGCATCTGAGCCCTGACTTAGCTCTACATAGGTTATCATACCATTGGTACTCCAGTCGTTCCACCAGGTATTCTGCTCTTCAAATATTTTGAAAGACGCCAGCCACGAAAAACGAATGCTGCTGTTTAAAGGCGGATCTTTTATCACTGCTGTAACTTTAAACTCGGAGGTATCGTTGATCTTCAGATATTGTCCTACAGCTTCTTCATCCCCGAAATATTTATCCGCCATTTTTTTAGTGATCACCAATGAGCGCTTATCAGGCAGTAGATTGTTTTCATCCCCGCTTATGACCTCAAAAGAGAACATTTTAAACAAATCAGGGTCTGTGAAATTGCCGTTCTCGAAAACTGGTTTGTTTTTTAAAGTGAAAAGCCAGCGTTCACCCCATCCCATCCTGGTTGTGCGCTTTACTTCGGGAAATTCACTTTTCAGTGCAGAGGCGAGCTGCCCGGGTGTTGCGGCGAATGTATAGATCTTTCCATCGTAATTGTGATTCTCCATTACCTGGTAAAGGCTGTCGTACTTTTTATTGAATTTATTATACGACAATTCATCGTTTATCCACAGCAGGATCAGCAAGGCGCAGCAAAGGCCGAGTGACAGACCCAGCATATTCAGCAGCGAAAAGCCTTTATTTTTGCGGATATGCCTGATGGCTATTTTAAAATAATTCTTTAGCATGTTATTCGGTTCTGAGATTTTTTACCGGGTTTATGTTCGCCGCTCTATATGCCATAGCTCCCATTGTTAAGATGGCGGTGATGACCATTAGTGTTCCGGCGGCCAAAAAGATGCCGGTGCCAAGAGAGATCCTGTTGGCAAAGCCCTGCAGCCAGGATTCAGAGAAATACCACGCAACTGGCGTCCCGATAAGAATTGAAATAAGGACCAGTAGAATAAAATCGCGGGAGATCAGGTAGACAATATCCGTGACCCTCGCTCCAACTATTTTGCGGATGCCAATCTCTTTGGTGCGCTGCTGCGCTGAAAACGAGGCAAGACCAAAAAGACCCAGGCAGGAAATAGATATAGTTAACGCTGCAAAACATGAAAACAGGGCCAGCATAGTATTGTCACGCTGATACTGTTTTTCAAATCTTTCATCAAGGAAATAATAGTTGATGGGGTTATGTGGAAAAAACTCCTTCCAGGCCGATGATATAAGATCAATGCTCTGCTCTGCGTTTTGGGGTGCTATTTTTATGAACGCAAATGAACCGATGCCGGCATGCGGAGCATCGTTATTAATTATAACAAGAGGTGCGATTTTTACATGTGGAGAGGTGTAATTAAAATCTTTGACCACCCCTATGATATTTCCGTAATTAGGATCGTCCAGGCTCAACTCCGCTTTCAATGGGTCGGCCAGCTTTAAGAATTTGGCCGCAGCTTCATTAATAATAAAGGCATTTTTATCGCTTGTTATTTGTTTCGAAAAGTTCCTCCCCTTGGCGAACTTAATTCCCAAAAGGTCCAGGTAATCATAGTCACCGCTGTTGATGTTGATAGAGGCTTGCCCGGTTTTCCCATTTTCGCGAACCCTGAACAGCAGGTTGCCAGCCGACCCTATCAGTTGATGGGTAGTGGAGAATTTTTTAATTAAATGGTTTGCCAGGAGTTCGTTTTTGAATGCATTCACTTTCTTATAACCTGTAGTGTCCATTTCCGGGAGGTTCAGCACCACCACCTGGTCTTTGTTAAATCCGAGATCCATGTTCTTTAATAACTTAAGCTGGGCATACACCACGATGGTGGCAATTATTATGATCATTGAAATGGCAAACTGGCTTGTTACAAGGATCGATCGCAGCCTGATGCCTCCGCTTCTTCGCTGTCCTGTCCTTAAAAATAACCTTCCCCTGAAGATCTCTATTGGTCGGAAGTTGGACAGGTAAAAGGCAGGATATCCTCCTCCTACAATAGAAACAAAGGTTATCATTGCCAGTGCGATGAGCCAGAAAGCAGGTTCGTTAAGCGCAGAGGTAATGGATATTGTGTGTCCGACGAGTGAACCAAAGGCTGGAACAAAAAGTATCAAAAGGAACAGTGCTATGATCAAGGCAAGCAGTGATACAATAAATGCTTCTGCCAGGAACTGGACGCGGAGCTGTCGTCGCGATGCGCCTACCACCTGGCGCATACCAATTTCCTTACTGCGCCTTGATGCCCTTGCCGTGGCAAGGTTCATATAATTAAAGCAGGCAATGATCAGTATAAAAAGTGCCACGAGAGCAAACAAATAAACATAATCCTTTGATGACTTCTGAAACTGATCATCATGATAATTGTCAAAGTGTACTTCAGCCACAGGGCAGCATTTTAACTCAATTGTATAACCGATATTTTCTTTTTTTAAGGCCGGTACCAGGTATTTAACGGCCCACCCTTTTAGTTTGGAATCAAAGCGCTCAATATTTTGCGGTTCCCGGAATTTCAGGTAAGTGTAAGTGTCTATCCACAGCCAGGAATCCTGCTGCTCTTTAATGTCTTCGCTTGTGTAATCTATTACAATGAGTGCTGCCGGAGTTAGGTGGGATAGTTTGCGACGTTTCTTTAGAACGCCTGTTACTTTACGCGGGAAATCGGGGTATTGTAGCATTTTCCCCACAGGGTCTGAGTTGCCGAAGTACCGTTTGGCCATAGCTTCAGAGATCACTACGGCGCCTGGTTCCCGTAAGCAGGTGAGCGGGTTACCTTTTGATAGCTCAAAATCAAAAACGCGTAAAAAGTTCGTATCTACAAAATACTGTTGGTCCTCGTTAAAGTAATTTTCTTCGTAAGATACGGTGAGATGATTCGCAGGAATGATCCTGGTGGTTTGTTCCACTTCGGGAAAATTTTCCGTGATGGAAGGTCCAGTGGGAAAAGAGGTTGTTCCATAAGGGTCGGTGATTCCATTTGTAGTTTCTTCCCAGTTAACCCGTACAATACTCTCGGCCTGATTCCAGTGTTTGTCATAACTTAATTCCTGCTGCAGGTATAAAAAGATCAGGATGCAGGAGGCA
>CBIHOL010000043.1:0-35928 GCA_966211905.1 uncultured bacterium | reverse complement strand
GATTCCAGTGTTTGTCATAACTTAATTCCTGCTGCAGGTATAAAAAGATCAGGAAGCAGGAGGCAATACCTATTGACAGTCCCACGATATTTATCAATGAGAAGATCTTGTTCCTCATGAGGTTTCGCCAGGCGGTTATGATATAGTTTTTGAGCATCTATTCTGTCCTTAAACTTTTTACAGGATTTGACCAGGCTGCTTTTAGCGTGTGATAACCAATGGTGATCATGGTGATAATGATTACAATGATGGCTGATATAATAAAAATGCTGCCATGCATCTCTTCGTGGTAGGTGAAGATCTTCAGCCACTTATTCATGAAGAAATAAGCCACAGGAAACGCAATAAGACAGGAGATTAGAACCAGCATCACAAAATTGCTGGCAAGGAGCGACATGATCCGTAATTCTCCTGCGCCCACAACCTTGCGGATGGAAATTTCTTTCTGTCGCTGTTCTGTTGTAAAGGCGATCAGGCCTAACAATCCCAGGCAGGTGATGAGAATGGTGAGTATCGAAAAGATAGTGAAGATCTTGCCACGCTTTTCATCTGCTGTATACTGTGAATTATATTTCTGGTCGAGGAAGGAATACTCGAACGGCAATCCATTAAAGGTTTTGTTCCAGGTATCTTCAATTGACGCTACTGTTTTTGGGACGTCGGAAGGGGTCAGCCTGATTTGGATTCCACTATGAAGCTCCCTGTAAAACAGGATAAGCGGTGAAATAGGTTCGTAAAGTGATTTTTGATGGAAGTCGCGAACAACGCCTACCACTTCCAGGAAATCACCGGAGGTATCGCCAGGGAATTTGATCTTTTTTCCGAGCGGTTCCTGCCATTTCATCGACCTGGCAAAGCTCTCGTTTACGATCACGCTGTTGGTGGTGTCTTTTCCGCCTGTGAAATTGCGCCCTTTTACAATTTTTATTCCAAGGTTGGATATATAGTTTTTGTCGATCGAATAATTACTGAACGCTTTGTCAACGAAACCGTTTTCCCCCTGCACTGAATAAAGATTAAATCCCAGGTATTCTCCTCCCGGCACTGTATTGGCGGAACTAACGGAACGAACGGAAGGATTATTCCTAACCTCATTCATAAAACCTCCTATGCGTTTTTGGTTATCCTGCCCACGAACACTTAAGATCATAATATGTTCTTTGTTGAAGCCAAGGTCTTTTTCGCGCATGTATTTTAATTGAGAATAAACTACCGCGGTGCAGATGATCATTACGATTGAAATGCTGAACTGAATAATTATAAGCGCTTTTCTTAACCCCACATTGCTCGATCCTTTGGAAAGATTCCCTTTTAATACTGCCACCGGGTTGAATTTTGACAGATAAAATGCGGGATAACTTCCTCCAAGTAATCCCACCAGTAGGAGAACAGAAAGTAAAACAACCAGGCTCAAAGGTTGAAATACTGCGTGAAAGGTGAGTTGTTTTCCGGACAACGAGTTAAAAGATGGGATGAGCAGATATAAAAGTACCAGGCTCAGAAGCATTGAAATAACGGAGGTGACAACCGACTCCGTGAGGAATTGCGCTACCAGCCATTTTTGTGTAGATCCGGCCACTTTGCGGATACCTATCTCTTTTGCTCTTCTTGCCGACCGCGCCGTTGTGAGGTTCATATAATTTATACAGGCAATGAGCAACATAAACAAGGCGGCGGTTGCGAAAATGTAGATGTAGGACATGCTCCCCAATTCCTCGGGTTCATTATCCATCGGTGAATGGAGATGAATGTCAGTGATCTTTAGCAGGCCGTAGTGGATCTTTATATTGAACTGAGCGAAGATGGGGGCCATGTATTTGTCGTACATTGGTTTCATGCGGTTCTCAAAGACCTGTGGGTCGGTGTTTTTGTTAAGCAAAATGTATGTATACAAACCGAACGCCCCCCAGCCTTCGTCTTCACGACGGGGCATCGTGCTCGAGGAGATCAGTGCGTTGAAAATGATATGTGAATTTTTTGGAACGTCCTCAACCACCCCGGTGATATTGAAGATCTTATCACCTCCCGATTTTAATGACTTACCGAGGACCTTTTGTCCCTTGCCAAAATATTTTTCTGCCAGTGACTTTGTAAGGACGATTGAAAGCGGACGGTTCAATGCATTTTTTGGATCGCCTTCAAGAAATTTGTGCGTGAAAATTGTGAAGAGAGTACTATCGGCAAAAAAGATCTTGTTTTCGTAAAATTTCCGGTCGGCGGTCCCGAACATTCTTTCGCCCGCGGGTATCAGGCGTGTGGACTCTTCCACTTCGGGGTAGTCTTTTTTTAAGGTGGCTGCGAGTGGGAACTGCGTCACTGCGAAACGTGTGGCTGTGTCCCTTTCCTGCGCGAAAGCGCCTACCCGGTAAATTCTGTCGCTTTTTTCATGATGTTTATCATAACTCAGTTCATCCAATACATAAAAAACAAGAAGAAGGCTAAACGTAATGCCCATCGTAAGCCCCAGCACATTCAGAAAACTGTATGCCTTATCCTTGCGGAAGTTGCGGAATGCTATTTTGATCAGGTTCTTTATCATTTTACTTTTCCATTTAGATGTAATTGATCGATCAGGTTTCTGTGCCTGCTCTCCTTTGTGTCCTTTGTTTTGTTCTCCTTTGTGGCCCTTGTGTTTAAGCGGCCGGGATGCAAGACAATGTTAAATCGTAAATCGCCCGCCATCGGTGCGTTACGGGCGGGTCCGCCTCGGGCGGATAAATCGTACATCGTAAATCATTTAGATTTTGATATTCTGAGTTACTATCTGCCCATCCAACATATTAATGATCCGATGCGTGTACCTTGCATCATGTTCAGAGTGCGTTACCATTACTATTGTGGTGCCCTGCTCATTCAAATCGGTTAACAATTGCATCACTTCGTTTCCATTTCGGGAATCTAAATTTCCGGTAGGTTCGTCAGCAAGAATTAGTTTTGGTTTGTTAACTACTGCTCTGGCCACAGCCACCCTTTGCTGCTGACCGCCCGAAAGCTGCTGCGGGTAATGGTTCCGTCGATGCGCTATCTGAACTTTATCCAGCACTTCGTCTACAATTCTTTTTCTTTCAGCCGAGCTGACTCCTGTATAAATAAGCGGCAACTCTACGTTCTCAAAAACGGTAAGCTCATCAATAAGATTAAAGCTCTGGAACACAAAACCAATATTGTGTTTGCGCATTTCGGCACGTTTTCGCTCATTGAACTTCGCCACTTCAACATCATTAAAAACAAAGCTTCCCCCGTCCAGGTCGTCAAGCAGACCAATAATATTCAGCAACGTGGATTTACCACAGCCGGATGGGCCCATTATTGCCACAAATTCACCCTTGTTTATTTCGAAGGAGATCTTGTTTAGGGCAACAGTTTCTACCTCTTCTGTGCGGTAGATCTTTTCTAAATGGTTTACTCTTATCATAAGTGTATATGTGTTTTTAAATCTATGTTCGGTTTTGTTCTTCTTGCAATATGGTTGTTTAAACACTAAAGACACAAAGGAGGCGCAAAGGACACAACGCAGAGTCAGATTACGATTTTGATAACAGATGCTAAATAAACGAATGCTCAGGGTCGCGCAATTGTACCCCGATAGCTATTGGGGCATAAATTGTAAATCAATCGTCAATCGTCAATCGTACATCGTAAATTACTCCGCTTCTTTTAAAACGAGTTCTTCCGTATTTTCATAATTGTCATAACCCGACGTCACCACCTTGTCTCCCGGCTGTAGTCCCTGCAAAACTTCGTAGTACTCAGGGTTCTGTCTTCCTAATTGAACATCCACTTTGTAAGCAGTGGAACCGTCTTCATTTACTTTAAATACCCAGTTGCCTCCGGTTTGCTGGTAAAAGCCACCCCGTGCCAGTAAAAGCGCCTGTGTTTCATCGCTCAGCGCAAGCCTTATCTGCAGGCTTTGTCCCCGTCTTATTTCTTTGGGTACTTCGCCTTCAAATTTCATGTCAACCTGGAATCTTCCGTTGTTGACCTGTGTGTATACCTTGTGGATCGTCAGCTTGTAATCTTTTCCATTAAAAGTAAATTCGCCTTTCAATCCGTTGTAGATACGTGAAATATAATGCTCGTCAATATCCACCCGAACTTTAAACCCATTCACAACATCTATCTGTCCGAGCCGTTCTCCTTTATTTTTATTCTGACCGATCTCTGCATCGAGTGAAGTTAACTGCCCGTCTATGGGCGCGCGCACGATCAGGTCTTCGACCTTACGGCGCATGATCACCAGGGCTTGTTGAGTTCTTTTATAGGATTCCTGTGCCTGGTTTAATTCCTGCCTCGTGGATGCAGAGTCCTGTTTTAAGATCTCATCGGTGAGCTTTTTTTTCTTAACGGCATATTTATAGTTGTTCTCCGACTGTTTCAGTTCCTGCAGGGAAATAGCTTGTTTCTCATACAAACTTTTATTTAACTTATATATACGGTCAGCTTCAATGAGACTGTTTTCCACATCTGTTTCCTGGTTCAGCTTCATAATAGTGTTTTGCTGTGCCGCGTTGCGTGAGATCTGCATCTGGGTAAGCAGGTTAAACACCGCTGTTTCCTGGTTGGCAAGGCTCAGCTCCAGATCGGTATTGGCAAGTTTTAAAACCGGCTCACCTTTTTTCATCATCGCCCCATCTTCAACAAACTTTTCATCTACCCGCCCGCCTTCAATAGCATCAAGATAAATTGTAGTCAATGGCAGCACCACGCCATTCACAGGAATGAACTCCTGGAAAGTGCCTTTTTTTACTTCACTGATAGTAAGTCTTTCAGAATTTACATTCAGCCGGCTGGCTCCCTGGCTTCTGAAAACTGCCATCAGGATAAGTGCGATCACTGCAGTAATAAACAGGATCGTTGTAATGCGCCGTGCTGACCATTTTTTCTTTTCGATTACTCTGTCCATATAAACGTTGCTCAGCACTAATGTAGGAATTTATAAAACGAATGGTGCCTGCAGGATCATTTGCAGCTACCGGCAGTACCATTCGTATTAAAAGTGAAAAAACAGGTAGTACAATAGCAATACTGTGCCACATTACTTTCAAATTGAATATCAGTATTTTGAAGTTTAAGGAGGTTCTTAACCTGTACGGTTTTGTGACGTCACTGTCCGGTTTTGATACACTTATTTCGTCAACCTGAGTTTCAGTTGCATTTGTATGCATCGCTGTTCGTTTCTGATACATTTTTTGTAGTGGCGTTTTAAGTATATTAGCCCGGTAAATGTTTATGTTACATGAGCCTCAGACACACTTCAATACTTGTTATAGATGATGATAAAGATGTGCTTACTGCAATCAGTCTGCTGCTAAAAAAAGAAGTGCGACAGGTTATTACTGAAAAGAATCCTGAAAATATCTTAAGCCAGTTAAGCAAACAATCTTTCGACCTGGTATTGCTCGACATGAACTTCAATGCATCAGTAAATACGGGCAACGAAGGGATGTACTGGTTAAAACGTATCAAGGAAGTTCATAAAGCGATGCCTGTTGTTCTGATCACCGCGTATGCCGATATTGACCTTGCCATTCGTGCGTTAAAAGAGGGTGCCTCCGATTTTATCGTAAAGCCCTGGAATAATCAAAAGCTGGTAGAGTCTCTTTCGGAAATTCTGAAAGATAAAACCACTTCTCCTTCAGGCGAGCAGGGGCAAGGTCATCCGGGATTGATAGGAAAAACAGAGCAGTTTCATAATATCATCGCAAAGATCTCAAAGGTTGCTCCAACAGATGCCAATATATTTGTGCTTGGAGAGAACGGAACAGGAAAGGATCTCATAGCGCGAGCCATTCATGACAGATCCTTACGGGCATCCAAACCATTTATTAAAGTGGATGTGGGAGCTCTTACCGAAAGTTTATTTGAAAGCGAGTTATTCGGTCACAGGAAAGGAGCATTTACTGACGCGCGGGAAGACAGGGTAGGAAGATTTGAAGTTGCCAACGGAGGTACTTTATTCCTTGATGAGATCGGGAATATCAGTCTTCAGCAACAGGCCAAGTTGCTCAGCGTATTGCAGAACCGGCATGTGGTGCGGTTGGGAACAAATAATCCCGTGGCATTAGACATCAGGTTGATCTGCGCTACCAACCTTCCTTTGGGAGAATTGGCAAATGAAAATAAATTCAGGAAGGATCTTGTGTATCGCATAAATACAGTGGAGATCATCGTGCCGCCGCTTAGAGAACGCAAAGAGGATATCCCGGTGCTGGCGCATCATTTTTTGAAATTTTATTCTGCTAAATATTTTAAACCAAATGCATCGTTTTCATCTCTGGCCATGGACAAGCTAATGTCTTATTCTTTTCCAGGCAATGTGAGAGAGCTCCAGTATATTATTGAAAGAGCAGTTATCATGGCAGATGAAGATGTGATGCAGCCTTCGGACCTGATATTTTCTCCAATTGAATCAACGATCCATAATAAAGCGGAACTCGAAAGTGATTTTAAGCTTAGCTCGATCGAAAAACAAACGATCCTTCGAGTGATTGAAAAGAACAGCGGCAATATAACCCGGGCGGCCAAAGAGCTTGGCATTACCCGCACCGCATTATATCGCCGTCTCAGCAAATATGAAATTTAAGGCAAGACCTGGCAATATTTTAGTTCGTAGCGTGCTGGTGTTCATCACGCTTTTTGCTGCGTCGTATGCTATTACCACCGAAAGATATTATTTGCTGGCGGTAGTGGTGCCGGTGATCGTTTTTCAATTCTATGATTATTACCGGTTTCATCGCAAGGCACACGAGGAAGTGGGACAATTTGTAGAGTCGGTGCATTACAGGGATTTCTCACGCTATTTTGACGTAAAACATGCGCCGACCGAGCTACAGCCCTTCCGCAGTGGTTTTAATGAGATCAATACCACTTTTAAGCTTATCAGCAAGGAAAAGGAAACGCAGTACCTTCACTTAAAAAGTATACTTGAGATAGTTGATACAGGAATCCTTTCATATGACACCGGAAACGGGGATATCCTGTGGATGAATGAATCTCTTAAGAACCTTCTTCTGATCCCATATTTGAAAACGATCCATTCTCTTGAGAAAAGAAATAAAGCTCTTTATCAGCAGATCATGCAGCTAAAGACGGGTGAAAACATCATTGCCAGCGTCACCCGTAATTCCGATATGTTTAAGATCCTGTTGTCGGCCACTGCGTTTAATGACGGAAGTCGAACCTATAAACTCATTGCTTTTCAAAACATCAACCAGGCGATGGATGAAACCGAGTCACGGGCGTGGCAAAAGCTTCTTAGTGTAATGACGCATGAGATCATGAATTCAGTAGCACCGATATCTTCACTTGCTGAAACGCTGAAGTCGAGCCTGAAAGAGGGTATCAATGCGCCGCAACTGGACAAGGATCTTTTAACGGATATTGAAACTGGCATCAATACTATCCAGGAAAGAAGTGAAGGACTGTTGAAATTTACGGAGATCTACCGGAATTTAAGCAAGATCACAAATGCCACAGTGAGTCCCGTTCGCGTAATGTCGTTGTTTGGACATGTGCAGCGGCTCATGCAGCCAACGATAGATGAGAAAAAAATTGAACTTGAAATTATATTGCGCGATCCGTTAATGGAACTTAACGCTGATCCGGATCTTCTGGAGCAGGTGCTGATTAACCTTGTTTTAAATGCAATTGACGCGGTAAAGGGGCGGTCGCACCCGAAGATCGTCTTCAGTTCGGCGCAATCAGATAATGGTTCCGTTCAGATCAGGATCGCGGACAATGGACATGGGATCAAACCTGACCTTATTGAAAAGATCTTCGTTCCTTTTTTCAGTACTAAAAAAGCAGGTAGTGGAATAGGATTAAGTTTATGTAAACAGATCATGCTGCTACACAAAGGAAACGTGCATGTGAATTCCGAACCGAATGTGGGAACGGTGTTTATTTTACAGTTTCCGGCTTAGGGTGGTGAAAACTAACAGTATTTATTTATCAGTCTTTGTTCTTCTCCGGTGGCCCTTGCTTTGTTTGCAATGCGCTTTAAAAGAGGAAAGATCAACGTGAGCACACCTGGAACATTCATATCGCTCATGCATACAAGTAGCGCCGTGTGTTTTATACTTTTTGGTATTGTTTTTTTATTCGTGAGTCCATCCGCAGCCAGCCCGTATCCTATTCTTAATGAATTTTCAAAGCCGGCGTGTCCGGGTGCTATGGTAATATGGAATTTGATTTCTGTGTCTGAAGGATTAAAAAAAGAATGGACCGACATGGGCTCAACAGTGTGTGATTCTCCGGGATTTAAGATCTTCGTTTCACGTTTTCCCAGCCTCAATCCTAATTTGCCTTCAATAGCGGTAAATGTTTCTGAGTAAGTTTTGTGGTAATGCAGTGCGTTACCCCCGCCAGGCATTAGAGTTATTTCAAGCTCGGTTACTGTTCCTTTTGATTCTTCTACCGTTTGCAAAAAGGTTACGGTGTCCTTTATAAGTGGATTTACGATCTTTCGTTGCATTTTCTTTTTTTATGGGTTCTAGTCTGGGGTAAAATTACATTACGATTTCGCGTCCAATGATCACATGTGTATGTGATTTCAATCCGGTTAACCGATTTGTAGCGACCGGTCAAATAATGTAATAAGGTTGAAGTGACGCTGTTTGTGCAACGTTATGAAGGTAATAAGGTTTGCACCGGAAGCGATGGCCGTGATCGCTGAAAGGAGGTAATCACCTTGAAGTGATAATGTTTTACATGGAGTTATTGTGGTAATCATGTGGGTATGGTCAGAATATTTTAAAGTTCAGAAAACCGTTTAACCTTATTACCTCAATAGAAAAACCGTTCTTGAGGTTCTCACCTTATTACCTTATTACCTTATTTTGCCGCATTAACCGATTTGTAGCGAACCGGTCAAATAATGTAATAAGGTTGAAGTGGCGGTGTTTGTGCAACGTTATGAAGGTAATAAGGTTTGCACCGGGACCTATGGCAGCGATTACTTGAAAAAATATTTTAAAGTTCAGGATACCGTTTAACTTTATTACCTGAATTGAAAACTCCTTTATTGAGGTGCTTACCTTATTACCTTATTACCTGATTTTGCCGCATTAACCCTCCTCAGGTTATTTGCTCTTTGGCGACCACGCTCTGAAATTATACCCGAGCCTTAACGATACTGTGTTGACATTGGCAATATTATATTCAGCAGCAATGCTGAAATTGCGGATATTGAGCACAGCTCCGGCCATGGCTTGTAACCCCACAACGTTTTCGTCGTTCAATATAACCAGGTCCGATTTTTCGTGCGCATGCGTCAGATGCACTGATCCACCTGCATATGGAGATATGGAGATGAAGTTCCTGAAAAGATTTATTTTTTTACTTGCAAGCAGATCCAGCGCATACACAGAGAACCCCATGTCTTTTGGACCATATAATTTATTAAAACCAAGTCGTGACGAAACATCCACGAAATGCTTTTCAGCCTGTAAAAGATTGTATTGCAGCTGCGCTCCTAGGAATCCGTAGTTTGCACCCGGTCTCATGGTCCAGTAGGCCCCGGCGTCAAGTCTATCAGTAATCCCGGTCCGCACGCTTAAACCTGGAAAGGGCAGGGCATCGCCACCAACAAGATAATGTTGCTCATGTGGATGCACGAAGGTATTATTCCAGGCGCCTTTGGTTTCATCAATTGTTGTTTTCCATTGTAAAAGTGACGCTTCAACTCGCCCTTTTCCAAGAGGCCGGGCGCTGACAAGTGGCCTGAAACATGCCACCATTCCGGCTTCCCGGGTAAAAGTATTGAACTCCTGCTGACTAAGAGAAGGATCAAGCTGGAAGGAACATTCTTCCCAACGGGGATTCACATGAAGTTGTACATCCTGTGCGAATGTGAAATTTGAAATAAGGCAGAACAAAAATGTGCAGAAACTGAATTTTGTTGTCATTGTTTTGATGTTGATGATGGTTTGTACCTCTACTACAACCGAAATCCAATGCACCCCTATTGCTTTTGAAAAAAAATTCAGGTCGGGTAAACAGTACTTGATATTTCTTCTTCAATTGGGAAAGAAAAAGATGACGTGAATGGCCCGCTGCCGGTTATAAAAAAATAATTTTTATCCGTTAGTTGATTTATCAGGATGTCTGTTCGCAGCGGATGTATCGTCCTGGTGTAAATGCCGGTGATTTTTCATTAAAATGAGGATAAGGATCGTCAGCACAACGCCCGATGCAATCCAGATCAGCTTGGCTGTGGGCCGATGTGCGAGCGTAAATATGGCGACAAGGACTGAGAACCAGACCTGGCTTATCAGCAACGCTTTAAAGACCCGGGGATCGATCTTTTTAGATTTTTTCAGTAATCGTTTCATGAGAGGCTGTCGCGTGAGCCATGAATACAGACGCGGTGAGCTGTTTGCGAAAAAGTAAGCAGCAAGAACTACGAATGGGATTCCGGGGAATCCCGGCACAATGATGCCGATGTAAGCCAGCACAAGGGCAATAATGCCCACGAATACATAAAGACCTCTTTTTAGCCCGGTTTTATTGTCCACACAGTTACTACGGAATAATTGTGCCAGTTTGAGATCTCTTCGCGGAACCTGGCCATCATCCGAAGATGGCCCGGGCGGCTTCGATTATAGCGGAAAACCTGGAACCTGGAACCAGGAATATTTATCACCGCAACAGCAACAATACCACCAGAGCAAATCCTGCCTCAGCCCCAATAAAACTGTCGAACCGGTCCAGTATACCACCGTGCCCGGGTAGTGTGGTCCCAAAGTCTTTGATCCCCGCTTTCCGTTTGTACGCAGATGCCAGCAGATCTCCGCTGAAGGCACAAAAAATTACTATAAATAGCAGAATAAAATAACTGCCGGCAGTGATAAACGGCGAAAGCATATCCGGCATCAGCAGCCAGGCCGTGAACAGGCACATGAACGTACCTCCGAGAAATCCTTCAAGCGTTTTAGAAGGACTGATCCTGCGAGTGATCTTTTTGCGGCCGAATAATTGTCCAGTGATCTGGCTGAAGCCATCAAAAGTAAGAACGATCATATAAATCCACAGTTGCAGTAATTTATCTGTATTCAATACAAAATAAATGGTAAGGGCTGAAAGAAGCAGGTATATAACAAGGCTTCCGATGAATATTGAACTTGAATTTAGCCTGTTCTTTAGGAGCTCTGACAGTCCTCCCAGCACGATGACTGATACTAAGGTCATATAGATGACGGGGTAAAATCGCGCTGTGATGACCATGCAAGAAACGATAAACAGGTAAACGAGGAATTTAGTCCACTGCTCCTTTTTATTTTTACCTGAACGTGTGATAAACACCAATGCGAGTGCACCGGTTAAAAAGTAGATTATCAATAAAACTATGATCTTTGTAAACATACTCAAGTGCGGGTTTTTTGATCCCGGAGTATCCAGTATAGTCCCCGGCAATTGGATTCTAATGAAGGCCTGATCAGCGCGATCACCAGTTCTTCAGCATACGACAAACAGCTTGCCGCGATCATGAGGTAAAAAAACCAAGATGAATAACCAAAAAGAAAAAAAGTAAAAATAAAGATCCCCTGCAGGTACCCGACTATTTTTGCGGAATAAAGATGCATGCTGGGAAAGCGACGAAATTTTATGAGGCAAACGGATTGGAAAAGAATATATAAGAGTAATAGCATTCCGAAAGCAATACTGTGCTCTGTCATAAATGCCGGCTTAAAAACAAACATTCCTGTCACAGCCAGTATAATTGTCCCTACATCAGCCAGCGAATCAAGCCTGGCTCCGAACTCTGTCTGTAAATTGAATGTTCGCGCTATGAGCCCGTCGAGAATATCTGTGATCAGATTTGTGCAGATGAGGAAGATAAAAAGACCCGCTTTATTCGTGTACAGAGCATAACAGATTACCGGAATAGCAACCAGCCTGTATGCCGACAGAGCATTCGGCACGTTCAGTGTTTTTTCCTTTTTCATTCGTGACTGATATAGTGATGAAACTTTTTATTGAAAAATAAGGACGACATCGCTTTAAACGGATTGGTGTCTTTTAAATGCGAACGAAGACAGATGGCCATTGTGAGCCACGAGAAGTGAGGATGCCTGTGATGCGCTTCATGGTTGCCGATACCCATCCCCAGAGGGAACCAGTAGGTATTACTCTCTTTCCCGTTCATATCACCCATATGTTCGCACCAGTGCCTGAGTAATTTTACAATATTTACAGTTAAAAGTGTTCCCGCAAAAAACCATACCGGGGGTGCTGCAACCCATAGAACACAGGCAGAGATCACAAACGCAAAAAACATATATTTCCACCTGATGGCAGGGGAGTGGACGCTGGGTTTGCCTGTTCTCTTTTTTTCACCGCTTAGTATCAGCACCAGGGTAAACGCCAGTGGTACTATTTCGCATAAAACATACAAGAGTCGGTTACGATGGAACAGTTTCTTTTGAAGTTCTGGCCATAACGGGTCGATCTCAGTGTTTGTATTTGAATGGTGCACAAGATGATATTTCCGGAAAGGCTCTGCATAGAAGGGGAGAAGCATCATCCCGGCTGCAAAATTCATGATAAGAGAATCCCATTTGCTGCCGGTTATCGCTTTGTGTGAAGCATCGTGGACCGTGACTATAAAAAAAGAATGAACCAGGATGCCAGCGGGGATCACCGTCCACCAAAAGCCTGTTATAAAAAAATAAGCACAACAGATCACCAGCAAATAAAGAGCAGTCGCAGTAATAAGGGTACAAAATGGGATCGTCCACTTATTCTTCCGGAGACGCTTTTCTGTTTTAATTTCAATTTCAAAAGTTTCCATCGTATCGAGTTAATTTAAAAATATGTTTTCAGTAAGAACAAGACTTGCGAGCGCTGTCACAGGTATTGTTAGATTGTCGAATCCATTCCTGCTGCAGGCTTCAGCTACAGTGGTCGCAGTTCCTATCAGAACCGTGCATAGTAAAAGAAGGTATGGAGAAACTGTTCCATTGTGGAAAAAGATCAGGAGAAAAAATACAACGATAGAGGCGGTGGTAAAAAACGCGACGCTTCCCGACACTGTCTTCGACCCATTTCCCACTTTGTACCGCCCGTATGGCCAGCGGGTGCCGGTTAAAGCAGCAACCGGGTCACTAATGGCCAGGACCAGCATGGGCAGGTAAAAATAATAATACTGGTACGCCTTAATTTCATAGATCAGGTAACACAGGTATACAGATAACGGATAGAGCAGGCTGCCTGCTGACCGGCGGTCTACCGAGTTTATCGATCGCAGGTAGTTGTAACGCAGACTCATGGTGAGAATGAGGAAAAAACTCGCACATAAAAAAAGCACCAGCCAGTGATTTTTCAGGAGGAGGGGAAAAAGCAAGGTGAGAATACCTGTGCCAAAATGAACGGTTTTCCGCGTGAGCTCAGCTCTTATCCGCAGCAAATGATACATTGCTTCCGCGGCTGCGAAAAGTAGAAGAAATGCTCCCGCAAGCATTAGTGTTGTGAGAAGCTGATTATTCATGGTTCGAAGAATTATGGCGTTTCCTGCCGAATAATTTGTGAGCTCTTGAGAAATGACCGGCAGATAAAGCAGCAGCAATTGAAACTTCACCTGCGAGCACCAGCGCTCCACAGATCTCTGCGAATTTCCGCGATTTGCCTTCTCCATAACAGTCCATTAATGAAAGACATTCGCGCTGTGTGGGTAATGACGTTCCTCCGCCGACCGTTCCAACTATCAGACTTGGTAAAGTAACTGACACGTACAGGTCTTCCCCGCAAGCCTCCATCCTGGTGATTCCGTTGGAGGCCTCAGCAACGCACGCAACATCCTGACCGGTTGCAATGAATAAAGCGGCAAGCCCGTTCGCGAAATGTCCCTGTGCACCAATAGCGCCGCTGTGGATCACCCCGATAGTAGAGGTTTGCCAGTACTGCGTCATGAGCTCTGCATTTGTTTTCAGAATGCTGGTGAGAACCTCTTTCCGGATCACTGCTTCGGCTGTCACCTTCTTGCCGCGCACATTTGAAAACGAAACAGATGTGGCCTTTTTATCGCCTGCATAATTTCCTTCCAGGAACCAGTGTACAGGTTTCGCCGGTGCATTGGCGAGAATGTACTGGCAGATCTGCTCGGTGCAAAAGGTCACCATGTTCTGACCTGCAGCATCGCCTGTAAGGTATTCGAACGTAACGATCAGGTGATTACCTTCTATATTCGGTTTTACCTCGTTGAGTTTTGCGTGACCACTGCTCTCGGTTGTGATCTTTTTAAAAACATCGATATTCTGGAACATCCAGAGCAGGAATAAACCTAGATCAGAAAGATCCCTGAACTTAAACACCGGGCTGCGCTGGACGCCTTCAACGAGAAAAACTGAAGTAATTCCACCAGAGAGCCTGGTCGCCCTTGCTCCACGCTGGTAGGAAGCTATCAGCGCTCCTTCAGTAGTGGCCAGCGGTACATATACATCACCAGAGGCGTATGCTCCCAGTATATTTAAGGGTCCTATAACTCCCGTCGGAACCTGGCTCATCCCGATATAGTTTTCTACTTTACCGCCAAGGTGTTCACCGGGACTGCTGATCTTCTCTCCTGAAAGTAATGACAGAGGCTCATTTGTTGTGGAGTGCAGGTGTTCTACTCTTTTTTGCTGACGATGAGGGTCGAGCATGCTTGTGCTAAAAAAGAGATTTTCATCCGCTTCCGAAGTCCCTTTGTTCTTTAATTTTTGAATGAGCGCAGCAATACTGCTTTCCTTGTTGATACTTTCGAGCGACTTCTTCGCTAATCCGCTTGCAAACGACATAGGCTATTAAATTTTATATGCAACGTTATAAATTAATTACCACAGGGTTATGCGCCGGATTGCAAATGCGGACGTCATTATTTGCAATAATCGCAGGTAAAATCCAGTCTGATAGGAAAAAATGCGGAAATTAAATTCTCAGGGATCCGCGGTAAAGATCTTTGGCAAAAAGTGAAGTTTGGTGGATTTAGCTTTTCAAAAGCGTGCGTACTGAGACGGTTAAGTCAATTGCATAATAAGCGTCGCTAAATAGCAGAAATGAAAACAATTTGTTACGATCTTACCGGAATGAGTGTTTTGATAGAGCTCACTATACGCGTTGCGGTACGTCGTGCATTTATCTTAGTGTTCCTAAGTGATCTCAGTGTCTTAGTGGTAACAAGCATCCATATTACGAAACCGGTATTTTGAACGTCACCCGCACTCCCTTCCCCGTTATCTTTGATGGATCTGCATCCGTAATGATAAATTCACTTTTTCTCCGGTCTTTTTTATTCAGCAGGGCAATTCTCTCCCTTGTTATTGCAATGGCCAGAGAGGCATGTTTTTCCTGGTGAGATTCCTCCTTGCGCATTCCCAGCCCGTTATCAACGATCTCCATCACCAGGTACTCGTTTTCGACTTTAAAATAAACGTCCAGGCACCCACCTTCCTCCATTTCAGCAAGTCCATGTTCAATAGCGTTCTCAATAAACGGCTGCGATAACATGGGGGGCAAGAATACTGAATTGCTCAGGATGTCTTCTGCAACGTGTATTGCGTAATCAAACCTGTCACCGAAACGGAGCTTCTGAACGGATAAATAATTTTGCAGAAGAACGATTTCCCGGCTCAGGGGGATCAGCTCCACCCGCGAGTTCTCGAGCACATCACGTGTCAGGCTTGCAAAGGAATCAAGATACTTTAAAAGTTTCTCCGTGTTATTCTTCCGGGCAAAGTTCTGGATCGCCTGAAGGGCATTAAAAATAAAATGTGGATTCATTTGAGAGCGGAGTAGCCGCTGTTCAAGCTCAATGGCAGTATTTGCCGCTTTCAGTTTTTGGTGACGATATAGTAGCAGGAATGTAAGAACAGCGAAAGCGAAAATAATAGCCAGCGTGATAACGATCAGCTTGCTCCTGTAGATCTCGAGCTGCTGGATCTTGTTCTTGTCGCTGAGACGCTGGTTCTCCCGCATTTTTTTATCCACTTCAAACTCATGTTGTAATTCCGAAAGTTCAGCCTTGGTCTGTCCGGCAGAATTTTTGACAGCAATGTCCTTTAAGAGGCGCGCATACATTAACGCCTCGTTTTTATTTCCAAGGGCGGAATCGCAGATTACAAGTTTATCATAAACTGTTTCAAGCAAAGAATTATCAGGATATTTCACGAGACTGTCTACGGCCGAAAGCAATAGCTGTTTACCCTTCTTAAAGTTTCCGGCTTCTGTGTGAACATAACCAAGACTGGCAATGGAGCGGGTGAGAGATAACCCGTCTGAAAATTTCGTATGAATAACTCTTGCAGCTTCATAATAGTAGATCGCAGAGTCGAAATCTCTCCTGTCGGCAAAAATATTGGCAATATTTCCCAGTATTGAGCCCTGCACGAGTTCGTAGTTTTGCTTCTTGCTCTCTGCCAGAGCCTTTCTGTTTGTTTGCAGAGACAGTTCCGTTTCTTTGTTTTGATAATAGATGCCTCCCAGTAAAGAAAGACAATCGATCAAGCCGATTTTTGCACTCAATTTCTCATTTATCTTCATGCTCTGAAGAACATATTTTTTTGCAGATTCAAAATCACATGTCTCAAGGAAGGTGATCGCGAGATTGTAATAGCCCACTGCAAGGGCAGTGCTGTCCTTCAGTTCTTCGAGTATTTTCAGGGACTTGAGCTGATATTTTAAACCGGGAACAAAATCATTATACATCACATAAAGTGTCGAAAGGTTGCTATAAGCTTTAGCAAGTCCCCGCACGTGACCGGTTTCTTTATAATAGCTGATGGCCTGTTCAATGGCTGACTTAGCTTGTTCCCGCTCTCCGATCCTGGCACTGAGCACCGATAAATGCATCAGGGCTGAGGCTTTCCTGTTTTTTGCGGTTCGTTTGTATTTTTCCGGATATGCTTTCATCAATGAATCGCTGATCCTTATTGCTTTCCTGGAAACAGTGATCAATTTTACGGGGTCCTCTAAATGATAGTTCCTGGTGAGGTATTTTAATAATGTGTCAACTTTGGTGGTGTCTGAAGGCAAGTGCAGCGTCGTTAAAGTAACATCTGTTTCGCGGCTGTTATTCAAAGAAGGGATTGAGCTTTTAATATTGCTCACACAGAACAAAGGAATGCAGAGGATGATTATGCCTGAAAGGAAGTTCCGCATCGCAGGTAGTTCTATCTTTTGATAATGTTTTTACTTAGTACCTGGCTCAGAACACTATCCCGAAGGCTTCTGCTCATGGGGATCTCGCTTCCGTGGATCATCATTTTTTCCCCGTCTATGCTTTCTATTTTATCAATAGCAACAATAAACGATTTATGCACTTTGATAAATCTGTCGCCTGGAAGAAAATCGGAAACAGCTTTCAGGGTCAGGTAGGTATTTAATTTTTTTTCCTTGGTATGGATAATGACATAATTGTTGGCAGCCTCGACAAACAGGAGTTCTTCAAACTTTATTTTTTCATATTGACTATTGCATTTTATGAAAAAGTGATCGGCCTGGACACTGTCGTTAATTAGCTTGTTCTTTAATTCGTGGAACTCACTTGCTTTTTTACAGGCTTTAAGAAACCTTTCTTTTGAGATCGGTTTCAAAAGGTAGTCAATGACATCGAGCTCATATCCCTGGATCGCATATTCTGAGTAAGCCGTTATAAGGATAGTTATAGGCGGATCTGAAAGTGATTTCAGAAAATCGATGCCACTTACCTTGGGCATCTGAATGTCGAGGAACATAAGGTCAACCGGGGTGCTTGCCAGCAGCTCCGCAGCCTTTGTCTGGTTAGAGAACGAACCTGCAAGTTTAAGAAAATCCGTCTCCCCGATGTATTCTTCTATGACTTTTCTGCCGGCAGGCTCATCGTCAATAACAATGCAATTTAACTGGATCATATTTCGCACTTAAAAGATGAGACTTTGATCAGACCCACTCTCTGACCACTCACTACATATAAAGGTAAGACTTCCTGATAAATATGATTTTCATTTCACCACGAAAAAAAGACATTTCACCATGTTATGAATTTTATTTTTTTACTCTGCTAACGTCCTCCTGCGCGGTCATTGTTAAGCTCTGGTGTTTCAAAAAAAATCTCTTGTGCCCGGAATGTGGATTAAGCACCTCAGTTTCCACAATTTTTCGAGTGATTTTTTTTGCTGGTATTGCGTTGAAACTATTGGTGTTGCGGACCTTCAGCGATCAACCAATAAATTTTCAGGGTGATCGTACCGATTATTTACGTGAACGGTTATTCACTGCTTCATTGTGCAGTTGTGGTGTGAGGTTTGCAAAGGAGATGGCATATTAATCCAGTAACTAAAATATTATTATGAAAAGATCTATTACAACAATTTTTGCCCTGGCAATTTACGCAGTAGCAACCTCACAGACTGCAAGCTGGTCATGGGCCAAACAAGGCACCGGACCTTCCGACGATTATGCGCATGCCCTGGCTACAGACCCCTCAGGCAATGTTATAACAACGGGTGTTTTTTCGGGAACAACCATGGTGTTTGGCACGCACACTTTAAGTTCTTTTAATGTTCCAAATTCCCACGCAGAACCGAACAAGGATATTTTCCTGGTAAAATATGACAAGTCAGGGAATATTGTTTGGGCTCTGTCAGGCGGCGGTCCGGAGATGGAAAGGAGTTACGCGATAGATACTGATGCTTCGGGTAATATATATATCGGAGGTTCGTCATCCAGCACTGTTCTCACTCTGGGCACAGTGACTGTAAATAAAGACAAAAATGAAGACTTTTTTGTGGCGAAACTTGACAACGCAGGAAACACATTGTGGATCAAAACCGGCGTGGGAAACTCTCAGAACTATGTGCAGGGTCTGGCCGCCGATCCCTCTGGGAACGTGGTTGTAACGGGTTTTAATATCGGAACAGAATTTGCGATCGGGACTACTACTATCAGTAACCCGTCGGGTGCAGTGTTTGTTGCCAAATATGATACACAGGGAAATGTATTGTGGGCAAAAAGTTCATTTCAGAATTCAGATTCCTATTTCGCTTACAGTCAATCTGTAGATATTGATTCAAGGCTGGGAGATATTTTTGTTGGTGGCTACTACGCCAATAAAACGCTGGCATTCGATTCTCACACTATTACAAATAACAAGTATGGAATTGATCCTACCGAAGATATTTTTATAGTCAAATATAATTCAGCTGGTAATGTGATGTGGGCAAAAAGTTTTGGGGGAGAAAAAAATGAGCGTGGAATGGCAGTAGCAGTGGCAACCTCGCCTGATCCTTACTTCAGCTCTGACGTTTATCTGGCAGGACATTTTGGAGGTGCCGTACTGGTTGCCGATTCAAAGACATTAACGAATACCAACCCCGCACTTGGTAACCAGGATATCTTTGTTCTCAAACTTGAAGCTCATACCGGAAAGGTAATGTGGGCATCACAGTTGGGCGGCAGCGGCAGAGATCTTGTAAATGATATGGAGACTATCGGGAATGCGGGTGTGGTACTCCTGGGAACTTTTGCAAGCTCTGTTATCAATTCAGGCACGCTCACCAGTGGTAACACATATGCTGGTGGAAATTCTACGGATATTGGAGTAGCAGGCCTGGATATGAATGGTCACGCGGTATTGCTCAAAACTGCAGGGGGTGCCTCAATTGACGAAGGAGGTGGAATTGCGGTGGATAAGGAATCCTTATCAGTTTACGCTAATGGTTTTACCTTTAGCGAACCGATGTACTTTGATGCCTTCGAAATCAACAGCACGGGTGTAGATGTATTTACCGCTAAATTATCCGCACCTGAATATGAAAGGCTGGTATTATTGGGTGTTTCAGCAATTACAGCGTCAGAATGGGCTGTAGGCCCGAATCCGACGAGTGGCGAACTCAGGTTCAGTGCCGATGCGCTTCATGAAAATGTAAATGTGGTAGTTTATAATATGTTCGGACAGGAAGTTTTACAACAGCAATTTCAGTCATCGGCAGATATAAATATCGATCTTTCTGTGCTTTCATCCGGAGTTTACAACGTATCCCTGATCACCAAAGATTCTCACACGATAGTAAAAGTAATCAGGAATTAATTTTTCTAAAATGTGGGTTAAAAAGAAGAGCTGCTCTGAGAGGCGGCTCTTTTTTTTTGATGTGGTTGTATATCCAGCAAACAACGGTGCGAATTTGTCTGCAAACAGGCAGAAATTTAAGAGACATTAAAATTAACATTCAACAGATCAAAACTTATCTTACCTTTATTTTAAAATGAACGGTCATGAAAACTTTGATCCTTCCCACAATCGCCTTGCTGTT
This sequence comes from uncultured bacterium, assembly GCA_966211905.1. Classification (GTDB taxonomy): domain Bacteria; phylum Bacteroidota; class Bacteroidia; order B-17B0; family Aurantibacillaceae; genus Aurantibacillus. Next base: position 15,664 of record CBIHOL010000043.1, on the reverse strand, counting down.
ATCGGCAAATGTATTTTCGCAGGATATTCTTACTCTGCGGTCAGGCGTAAAGTACCAGGTAAAGCTTATTGAGATCACCGACACTGATCTGCGGTTTAAAATGTATACGAATCAGGGCGGACCTCTTTATACCATAAGCAGGAATACGTTTGAGTCGATCGTGTATGAAAATGGCACAAGGGAAGATTTCGCCCTAATCCCACAGGAGTCAACGCAGACGGTGCGGGTGAACGGTTATAACATTTCCACCTCTTCTGGAGATACGGGCGATCAGTCCCAGGTTGTTACCATTACAACCACTGAAAGTTCACGCGCGGATAAACCTGCTCCGGCCACTGCAAAAAAAGCAACATTTGGTGAGGTCATGGGTGCCATTCTTGCAACCGGAATGATAGCGCTGGATGTGGCTGCAAAAATTGAAAATTCAAAATGTACACAGCGCCACCAGCACGCGCATAACTGCAGGAAATAAGCAATTTTTTATTGCACGCATTTAGGATCCAGTTGCAGGAGGACGGCGATATCTTAATTATTCTTCGTCAAATTTTTTTAAGTGTTCGATTAATGCATATTTCCCGCTCTAATGTATTCGCGTAAGTCCCCCGACTGGAGATCCATTTCTGTTACCGCTGATCTGGATACCGTATCAGCCTTCCTAATCCGTGTAAAGTAAATTATGAATCGTATATCGTACATTGTACATCGTATATTGTACATCGTACATCGTACATTGCATATCGTACATCGTACATCGTACATCGTACCTCGTACTTTCCCTAGGTTTTATATACTCTTTTCCGTAGTTTCAAACCATCAAGAGACGTATTCGTCCCACATTTTCTTGACGTCTTTTTTTCGCACGTAGTTTAGCTATCTATTTTAAAACCACACCATGGATCGAAAAATCGTCATGCTGTTTTTTGCAATTATTTTCACTGGCGGCGTGTGCGAAGCCCAGAACAGGAAAATCGATTCCCTGAAAATAGCAGCCCGGATAAATACCGGCGACAGTTCCCAGGTTAAATCCTTATCAAAGGCCGGGCAAGCTAGTCTTAACTATAATGCGGACACAGCACTTTATTATATTCGGAAAGCAGATGCGTTGGCCAAAAAAATCAATTGGAAGAAAGGCATGGCTATATCTGCTCATGATGTAGGCTGGTGCTATTATTTTGTCGGAAAATTCGACTCTGCACTTGCATGGTATAACCGGTCTGTTATAATTTGCAAAGAACTGGCGATGTCGAAGGACGAAGTTAATTCACGGCAGGGGAAAAAGAGCGCTGCAGTTACATATGGCGCAATTGGAGATCTGTACGCCAGTCAATCGGACTATCCCAACGCAATAAAGAATTTTTTGACAGCGCTTAAATATGCGGAAGAGATAGACTCTAAAGAACAGATAGCCAAACAGACCATGAATATCGGGAATATTTATACGGCGCAGGGAAACTACCCCAAAGCCCTCGATTTTCTGACCAGGTCCCTGCAACTCAGGGAAGAAACAGGCAACAAGCGCGGGATTGCAGTTAACCTTGAAGGTATTGCAGGAACTTATTATGAGATGAATGATTATGAAAATTCATTGATCTACCAATTCAGGGCTTTGGACCTCCACGCTGGGTCAGGCGACCAAAGACGGATGGGTGTGTGTTTTATCAACATCGCAAATAATTATATTGAACTGAAAAATTATAAAAAGGCTCTGGAATACAGTTTAAAGGCTTTTGAGATTTTCCGCGAGATGGATGACAAGATCTCTTATTCTGAAAGTTTGGTGAACCTTGGCAATGTGTACAAACATCTTGGAAAATACAAAGAGGCGGAAAGCTATTTAACAAAAGCGCTTGTAATAGCCGATAGCCTTGAGATACAGGAGTCTTCTGCCAGCATCCACTTAATGCTCAGTGAGCTTTATAAGAACACGGGTGATGCACCCAAAGTATTTGAACATTATAAAGCATATGTGCAGGTAAAGGATAGTATTTACAGTGAGGAAAACAAAAAAGCCCAGATGGAGGCGGAAGTTAATTTTGAGTTCGAAAAAAAAGAAGGTGATCTGAAGGCTGAACAGGAAAAGAAAACCGCGGTTTTTGAAACGGAAAGCAAACAACAAAAACAGCTCATCGGAATTTCGGTGATTGCCTTTGCCATTCTCCTGCTCCTTAGTTTGTTATTATTGAGAAGTTACGGGCAGAAACAAAGAGCCAATAAAATTCTGGCATCTCAAAAGATAGAACTGCAAAAAATTGCCGGTGAAAAGGACTCTCTGCTAAAAGAGATCCACCACAGGGTAAAAAATAATTTGCAGGTGATCTCAGGACTATTGAGCCTGCAGAATACCGAACACCAGAGTGACGAATTAAAGGCGATTTTAAAAGAAGGGCAAAACAGGGTGAAATCCATGGCACTTATTCACCAGATGTTGTATCAAAACCAAAACCTGAGCACTATCCCGTTCCAGGATTATCTGGAAGAGTTAAGTAAGCTCATCGAAAAGAGTTTTGGCGCGGCATCAAAAAAAATTGAAGTGAGCGTTAATGCACAGAATATCACTTTTGACGTGGACACCGCTATCCCCCTGGGTTTGATCATTAACGAGCTGTTATCAAACTCGATCAAATATGCTTTTGAAAATGACGACAGGGGTGGGCAAATTGATATATCACTGAACAGGCTGGAGAATGATCATTATAATTTGACAATAAAGGATAATGGAAAAGGAATGTCAGATTCTTTTAATTTTGAAACAGCCAAGTCCTTGGGTCTGCGTCTGGTAAAAATGCTTTGTACCCAGATCCGAGCGGAGTTGAAGATAGAATCAATTAATGGAACTCAGATTGAAATTAAATTTAAGGACACCTGGAAAGGTTAATAATATTATGATTTATTGATTATGAGCGATAGCGCGGTCATATATATAGTAGAAGACGATATTATAACATGTGTAACCATTCAGCAGTGCCTGGAAAGATCGGGTTATCGTGTTGCCGGAACTTCCGATATGGCCGAAGACGGGTTGAGTCAGATGCTCAGTACTTTGCCCGATCTTGCCATCCTGGACATTAATTTAATAGGAGAGAAGAACGGGGTCTGGCTCGCTGAGCAGATCAACAATAAACTCAATATTCCCTTCATTTTTCTCACAGCTCATGGTGATAAAGCATCTCTGTCGAACGCCATCAAAACCAGACCCTATGGTTACCTTCTGAAACCTTTCGACGATAATGATCTTCTTGAAGCGGTGAATGTGGCGCTCAATAATTTCAGTAAACAGGAAGAAGCTCATGTGCCTGGAGATACCAAACACACCAGGGAGTTATCTGATTCGCTTTTAATTAAAGACAGCCTGTATATCAAACAGAACAGTCTGTACGTGAAGGTGAAATATGCCGATATCCTTTTTATCAGGGCAGATAAAAATTATCTTGATGTGATCACTGAATCCAGGAAGGTTACAGTACGCATGGCGCTTAAGGACATTGCAAACCTGCTGCCTAAAACAATTTTTATCCAGAGCAACCGCTCATGCATTGTCAATATTAATGCTATAGACAGCATCGGGACCGATTCGCTCAATATAAAACAACACGAACTCACAATAGGCAGCAATTACCATGAGGAGTTGCACAAGCGTTTGAGTTTTCTTTAGCTCTCTTTTAAATCTTCAGCATTGTTGTGCCGGGTGACGGGTTCGCTCACATTTTCCTATGTAAAGTATGTGCCTGCCCTGACGAACGTTCGTGCCGGAACGGGTTAAGCAGGCAGATTAATAATCAGAACTGCAAACCTGGTATACATATATCCACTCTTTCATCCCAAAGTCAGGACATCGGGTTATTTCCACTCTACTTTCGAAGCACAATAACCCCAACTCATGAAAACAATTTATCGATTATTAAAACTACACCTCCTTATCGCGGTGATTTGTATGACAGGTACTGTTTGTTACGCGCAATCAGGTTCTGCCCTAATTTTTGATGGTGTGGATGATCACATTGTCACAACGCTGAATGATAATTCCAACCAGGATGTAACCTTTAGCGCATGGATCTTCCCAACCACCCTTAATGGTAATACAGGTGGTGTTGCTCACATGATCGTGGGCGCCGACCTCTCCAGCAATTATGGCAATGGCATCGGCGTTTGTAACAACGCTATTATTGTGATGTACAACGACGGGTGGTCCTCGTTTAGTTATTCAGTGCCCCTCAACTCATGGACACATGTTGCGTCAGTTACCAATTACGCGGCAGGAAACATTAAGGTGTATGTGAATGGCCTGATAATTGGCACTAATGCCATTACCCCCAGCCTCGGGGGCGGAGTTACTGCTTACAGGATAGGTTATTTCCCTGGTATCCTCAATATGCCTTTCCAGGGAGCGCTTGACGAGATCAGAATTTGGAATACAACAAAAACTCAATGTGAAATAAATACGTTTATGAGTTGTGAAATTCCAACTACCGCTGCCAATCTGGTGGCAAACTACCATTTTAACCAGGGCGTCGCCTCTGGTACGAATTCCGGAGTTACCACATTGAGCGATTTTTCCTCCAACGCTGCCAATGGTACGTTATATAACTTTGCGCTAACAGGCAGTGCTTCAAACTGGATATCGCCAGGGGCCGTGGTAAACGGCTTCACAACAGCACTTGGCAACGCGGTCGGTATCACTGTGAGTAATTCCGTTATATGTAGGGGCCAGCCCGTTACATTAAGTGTTGCGGGAGCTAACCTCACCTATACCTGGACGGGTGGCGTGGTGAATGGCGCGTCATTCTCTCCTACTGCAACTGCGGGGTATTCGGTAAGCGGAACAAATTCGCTTACTTCCTGTGGAAATTCAGCTTCAGTCTCAATTACAGTCAATGCTCTGCCCACTGTGGCAGTTAACAGCGGCAGTATTTGCAGTGGAAAGACTTTTACCATGTCACCCACCGGTGCGCTGACCTATACTTTCAGTGGTGGAGCAGGTGTGGTGGCTCCAACATCCAATACTTCCTATTCTGTAACTGGCAGTAATTCGTTAGGATGCATAAGCGCATCGCCGGCAGTTAGTAATGTAACGGTCGTAGCCCTTCCGGTTGTGTCGGTTAATAGTGGCTCTATTTGCGGGGGAACCTCTTTTACTATGGTACCGTCTGGGGCACTCACTTATACTTTTAGCAACGGTGGTTCTGTAGTCGCCCCAACAGCCAATTCTTCATACTCTGTTACGGGCACGAGTGCTGCAGGCTGCGTAAATTCACCGGCTGCAATAAGTAATGTCACTGTTGTACCATTACCTGTTATCACTGTAAACAGTGGCTCTGTATGTGCCGGACAGTTCTTTATCATGTCTCCTTCCGGGGCATCGAGTTATACTTTCAGTAATGGTAGTGCCGTGGCTTTACCATCTTCCAATTCGTCTTATTCTGTCCTCGGAACCAATGTTCAGGGTTGTGTGAGCGCATTTCCAGCGGTGAGTACTGTTACCGTTCTGCCTCTGCCTGTCGTTACAGTTAACAGCGGATCCGTCTGCAGCGGTACATCATTTTTTATGACTCCTTCGGGGGCATCTACATATACGTTTAGCAACGGAAGTCCGGTGGTGGCTCCACTCGCAACTACCTCGTATTCGGTAATTGGTGCCAGTGCCGCAGGTTGCATAAGTACTCCCGCTGTAAGCAATGTTACAGTAGTTGCTCTTCCTGTGATTTCAGTAAACAGTGGATCAATTTGTAACGGGCAGTCCTTTACCATGTCTCCAGCCGGAGCCGCCAGTTATACGTTCAGCAGTGGAAATCCCGTAGTTTCACCAACTGCAAACGCCACTTATTTTGTCACAGGTTCCAATGTTGACGGATGTGTGAGTGCATCTCCTGCCATGAGCACAGTTTCCGTAATTTCACGGCCTGTAATTTCTGTGAATAGCGGGTCCATTTGCAGCGGAAAATCCTTTACACTTTTACCTGCCGGAGCCATTACTTATTCTTTCGCAAATGGTAATCCAATTGTTTCTCCTCTTGCAAATAGTTCTTATACCGTTTTTGGCATCAATCTCCAGGGCTGTATGAGCGCATCGCCCGCAATAAGTAATATTACTGTGGTAGCTCTTCCTGTCGTTTCAGTTAATAGTGGTTCCATTTGCAAAGGCGCTTCATTTACGATACAACCTTCAGGAGCACTTAGTTATACTTTTAGCAGTGGAAGCACAGTTGTTACTCCCAATACCACATCTTCATATTCTGTTACGGGAACTAATTTAGCGGGCTGTATAAATTTTCCTCCGGCAATCAGCGCAATAACTGTAAAGGAACTACCCGTATTAGTGACTATTAGCAGCAATTCAGTGAGTTGTGCGGGCGACCCTGTTACTCTAAATGTAAATGGTGCGCTCATCTATAAATGGGACAATGTTATTTCCGGCGCAAGCATCGTTGTGTCTCCCACCGCCACTGTAATTTATACGATATCGGGAACAGACATTAATGGTTGTGAGAATACCACCACTATTACACAAAGTGTAGGTGTTTGTACCGGTATGGTTATATTGATTCAAAATAGGGCAGGAATTAGTGTGTATCCAAATCCTGGTCGGGGTGTCTTTACATTAGAATTACCCACTGAGGCAAAAGTAACAATTGTGGATCTCCAGGGGAAAATTGTATTCTCACAGTATTTACAGGAAGGTAAGCAAGTGCTTGATCTAAATGATATCAGGCAGGGTTTATATATTGTCAGGTGCGAAAGTAATGGTGCTTTTACAACGCTCAGGTTGGTGAAAGAATAGGTTTACTTTCGTTAAGTTTAACTTTGAAGGCTGTCCGGAAGGATGGCCTTTTTTTTGTCCTGGTCCTCAGGCAAAATTGTGTATCGAAATTAAAGTTGGTATTTAAATTCCGCCAATACCGCAAAAAAATAAAATACCTGAGCCTGTTGCCGTGAACACAGCAACACAGGCTAATCCAAAATACAGGTAGTCTGCTGCAACGTTCTTTTTGGCGATGCCGATGCCAAGCTCTTTCCGCAACGTGTCAACGGTTTTGTCAAGCAGTAATTCAGTATAACGGTAGTTGTGATAGAGGTTCGTTGTAGTTTTTCTTCCCGCCATAAATGCTCTGAACACAGGGCCAGGAAACAATAGTAGCCCCACGCCAAATGAACCAAAGTTAAGCAGCCAGGCAATGGTGAAGTGCCCGCATCCGGATGCAAGTTCCCATGCTCCAATTTCTGTTTCTCCTTTCCACAGTGCTGTGTAGCCGGTGAGTACATGGTGAATATCGTGAAATTTCACTGCTGCAATACGCCCTGAAGTGTTTGGGAAAGGAATAAATAAAGGTCCAAATTTTATTCTGAAATACTTTTCGTCATAGCCTCCATTTTTAAAATGATACTTCGCGAAATACACTTTTAAGGCGTCTTTTATCCGCTGTGAATTATCATGTGGGGAATCCGGCATTTTTTTAAACTCTTTATAAAAAAGGGGCAGGATAATTTTTCCTGCCCCTGCATTTGTTACTTTGTTTTTACTTTGCTGGTAAGTATACCATATAACTTTTGGCAAGCATCAGCGGTACCGCCACTGATCTCCATTTTTCCTCCGTGGATAGTATCCCTGATGTTTTTCGCAGTCAGAGCTTGCCCATCCACTACCAACACAGATTGTTTTTGTATGTTCCGGGATGTGAACTGCTTTAGTTTTTCAGCAGCTCCCTTGCTGAAGGAAAGCTGAATTGTTTGTTTTTCGTTTTGAGCAGTCATAACCGGTGATGTTTCCAATTCGAGCGGCACAACATCATTGGTATTGATGAGGAGACATTTTACGTTTTCAGGAGCGTCTGATCCTGGGAAAAAATAGATCAACGCTTCTCCAGCCTTTGGTGTTATAGCTGCAGAGTCCGTGAATGATCTTTTTACAATATATAATCCGTCAGCAGGTTTATCCGACCGGAAATCTGTAAAGGATGAAATGCATGCCAGTAGCATGAAATAAAATAATTTTTTCATTTGAATGAATATTTAATGAATGAATGCCGGTGGAACCGGCGCAAATAGGATCTCGGTTAAAAAACGCCTGTAACAGGGTCGTGTAAACCCGATGCGAACATCATGTTATAAAGCGATAATCGCAGGTATACTTTATTTGAGGGAAATTGAAGCTAACAAGAACCAGCTGTACCGGGATTTCTACAAGTGCAGCAAATGACACCTGGAACGAAGGTTCATCTAAAGCTGGTACATGAGTTTTTTCAACCGTTATACCCGACAGTGTGGGAGCTGTGCTATCTGGCTTGGTAATTTTAAGTGAAGATCCTTTTTGAAAACGATCGATGCTGTGAGAAAAACACAGGAACATCAGCAGCAACATTGCTGTTGGCAGTAAGTTGCAGTTAATTGAACTTTTTCGGTCGCCTATCACTCTTTAAATGTAGTCAATATTGCGATTGAAAACGATCGCTTGTTTAGTATGCTGGTTACCGTGAGAAATACCGCGCACTGACCGTCATTATGCTGTCTTCTTATTTAATCATTTGTAACATAAGGTTGTCAGAATAACAAGTTAGTTTCTCACCGTTTAAGTTTATCAGGTGGTCTTGTGCCCCTTTGGACAGTATAAAGTCTGTCCTGAACGATTATGCGGATTGAAGGCTGAAATTGACCGTACATTTAACTGTTGTGAAGATTCTTTCACAGATAATCAATTAAATCATGAAAACCTTTTTACCAGCGTTCGTTGCTACGGCAATGTTATGTACACCTGTATTATTATTCGCACAAGCACCCAATTTGGGGAGCGCGGCCAAATTTGTTCTTTTTTCCACAAACGGGCCGCTCAACAATACAGGAACTTCGCCGCTGACAGGTGACATAGGCACAAACAATGGCACCAGCTCCAATTTTGTAAATTTGATCGGTACTAAACACGATCAGGACGGTGCCAGCGCGATGTGTGCAACCGACTTACTGGCGGCATATAACCAGATCAACAATACGCCATCTACTTTAATAGCCACTCCTACTTTAGGTAACGGCCAAACGCTTACAGCCGGGTCTTATTGCGTCTCCACACTGAGTTCTTTAAATGGTACTCTTACGCTCGATGGTGAGAACAATTCAAACGCTGTTTTTTTGATCCATATTCAGGCGGCATTCTCTACAAATGCAGGTGCACAGGTTAAATTAATTAACGGTGCTTCTGCTTGTAATGTGTTCTGGAAAATTGAAGGTGCTGTAGGGATGGGTTCAGGTACCACCATGAGAGGAACTGTTATTGCGAATAATGGCGCTATATCGCTTAGTTCCGGTGTTACAATAGAGGGTCGCGCATTATCAACCACAGGTGCGATCACAGTCGACAATACCACAGCATTTCTGCCAACCGGGTGTAATAATTCTACAATGACTATTACTTCACCACCGGTAAGTCAGACCGTGTGTGAAGGCAGTGCAGCATCTTTCTCAGTGACCTATAGTGGTACAGGCCATACTTATCAATGGCGGAAAGGAAACACTAACATAATGAACGGTGGCACCATTTCAGGCGCAACGTCATCAGTTCTTACTATCAGCTCCACGAACGTTTCCGATATTTCAGGCAATTATAACGTGTTAATTACCGGTTCCTCTGCAGGTATTTCTTCCGGATTCGTCTCATTGGGAGTAAATACCGCACCTACCATCACGTTGCAGCCAGCTAACACTACCGGCTGTGTTGATTACGACAAAGCGATCTTTTGGGTAAAAGCAACCGGGTCAGGCATTACATATCAATGGAGAAGAGGAACAACAGATCTGACAAACAGCAGCAATATTTCAGGTGCAAACTCAGCATATCTTACTATTAATCTCATAGGCGCAACTGATATCGGTGCAGACTATAACGTGGTTATCTCCGGGTTATGTGCACCCTCAGTAACTTCTGCTGCAGCAGCGCTTTCAAAATGCGCCATCACTGGTTTTGCCACTGAAGACCTGTCTTCTGTTAAAACTGCAATTTACCCGAATCCATTTACCACTTCTTTGAGCTTTGTAAATAACGACGGATCGCAGATCAACAATAGCGAAATAATAATCTGTAATGTTTTGGGAGCAACAGTGCTTACCATCCCCGTAACTAAAAAGGTCACTACCGTGGATACCGCAAACTTTCCTGAAGGCGTTTATTTCTATAAGGTGATCTCCGGCAAAGAAACAATACAGGCAGGCAGGCTGATCTCACAATAAAAAAAACTGATCTCTTTGTTAACCCCCATTCTTGAAAAAGTGTGGGGTTTTTTGCGGTAAGCTCCGTGTTAGGTCCCACATAGGATCTCTCGTTCGGATCGCAGAGGATTTTTATGTTGCTTTGAAGAATTTTGTGGATCCCTTTAATCACAATGTGCAACTGCTATAATCGGTACATGTTGTTACTCCACAACAATTTTTCTGATCATCATTATAGAGTCTCCCTGTCTCAGTTTGAGATAATAGGAGCCTGCCGAAAGTCCTTGCAGATCCAGGAAGTACGAGCTTCCTTCAAATTCGGCACTGCGTAACCTCTGGTCCAGCACATCATAAATTTCCATGTTAAAGTGTCCTGATGCTTCATAAATCTCAATATGAAGGAAATTTTTTGCAGGGATGGGATACACAGTCACCAGTGCACGATATCCAGGCTGTTGCACTCCCACGCACTCTTCAACATCAATTGTTATCCTGGAAGTAGAGGAGCAGTTTTTCTGATCTGAACCACTTACACTGTAGGTGCTTGATGATGCGGGAGAAATCGGAAGATGAGGGCCATTTACTCCGCCCGGCTGCCACGTATAAGTATCGCCACCTGTTGCGTGTAATGTAATACTGTCGCCTCTACACAAAACGGTTGTGGACGCGCTCGCCTGTATGGCTGGTGCCGGGCTGACAGAAACTGTACTTATCGCTTTTGCCGACTGGCATCCAAATGCGGACACTCCTGTTACTGTGTAGGTGCTCGTAACTGAAGGACTTACCACTGAGGAGCCCCCGGAATAAATATAGGTCTGTGCACCAGAAGCCGATATTGAAAAAGATTGTCCTGAGCAAAGTGTGCCGCTGTTTACGCTGAGCACCGGGATCGGGTAAACTGTTACGCTTGCGGCAGCTGTATTACTGGCCGGACAGCCAAGGGAGCTGGTGCCTGTTACATAATAAGTTGTATTTACTGTCGGACTCACAGTTGCAGAGCCGCCGGAAAAAGTATAAGTGCTTGCCCCGGAAACCGTGATCTGAAAAACGCCTCCCGTGCATATTGTACCTCCCGTAGCACTTATTACCGTTGGTAAAGGCAAAGTATAACTTGTTGGAGTGGAGGGCGGAGTAATTATAGAATTTACATCATTCCCCAAAGCTCCGGTGGCTGGTACGATCAATAAATTATTCAGATAGCTCTGATCCTGCATGGTCACAAAATAAAAGATCACGTCGCCCGCACTTGCGTTATAACTTAAATTAAAGGCCCATACGCCTACGGAATTTGTACCTGCAGTCAAAGTGCCTTGCACACTCGTATAAGGATTGTTGTTTACCTTGTAGTACAGCCTTGGGGCAACGGTTCCGGTTGCGATTCCTGAGGTATCTTTTGCCGCAATAGTAAATGTACGTGTGGTGTAGCTGCATGGAGGACCGGTAAAACCGGAATTGAGGATCACAGGTTGCACATTATCTGCCTTAAGAAAATTTCCTTCCCAGGCACCTATGTCAGGACTGCTACTGTTTCTCACCTTGCCGGCGAAATCAGTTGTTATTCCGGAAATGGGTACGCCCCCGCTTTCCACCTGGGTGAGTACAGCTGGATTAATATCCAGAAAATTTGAAGTAGCACCACTTGTACTTATGAATGGGGGATTTTCGCTTACAGACTGTGCCTCACGTGGAGAAACAAAGGCTTTGAACACCGGCAGGCTTGTATAATTTACTGATGTGCTGAGATCCTGCATGATAACGGAATTCGCAGAAGGTGTTCCTGCATAAAATAAGTTATTATTCGATGAGGTGCTGTAAGACGTGTAGGTATTTGCAACAGTAAGCTGCATGGCACTGGTAACGCCGGTCCCGGTGGATGCCGATGTATTGGTAAAAATATTGTTCTTCAGTGTCTTTAACCCATACTGCCCAAGAAAAAGAGCAGTGCTTCCGGAATTTGTGCTGTTGTTAATGGTATTATTAAGATACACTGTGTTGTAATAAAGTGTCATGATCGACTGACCAAGTGCATTGATCCCAAAAATCCCGGTCGGAGAAGTGCTGTTCGAGATGCGCAGGTCGCCGATAAGGTTATTCGACACATCTGCATTGCTGTTTAGTCTTAATCCCTCAACAGTTCCGACACCATTTGAATAAAATGAGTAGATCTTGTTTTTAGAAATCGTAACCTGCTGGTGATATTGCACAAATATTCCTGTGATGCTGCCTGTATTAAAAGAATTGATGACCGAACCGCTGCTGGTGAATGAAGAAATAGTATTTGAATTGATAGTAAGAGTGGAAGGGTTCAGGACATTGCTCGAGTGGAATAAACGCACGCCTGTTATATTGCTGCCTTCCGTTGATCCTGGTGCTGAGCTGAAATCCGATAATAAATTAGAAGTTACCGTGCAGGTATAAGGACTGGGGAAATTATCGAACGAAATGCCTTCGAGGCGATTCCCTTTTATGTTGGTAATGGAGTTATTGGTTGCACTTACCATCGATGAGTTGCTTCCATATATCGCACCCACATAACCTCCTGTAGTGCTGTTGCATGAGATATTATCTATTTTGTTGGCATTTATATATTGTATATAACCGTTTGCACCGATAACACCTATGTTTGAAGAATTGGAGGGCGTATTATCAGCTGTCACATTGGTAATGGTGTTATTGCTGATACTGCAGGTCGAGCCGTTACTGCAATAGATCATAGACATGCCCGCTGAAGTACCACTATGTATATTATCTATCAGGTTATTGTTGATGTTAACTGTTCTTCCCAAAGCGATATTTGTAATGATCTGGGAAACGCCATTTATTGAGTTGGTATAATTATAACCTGGAAATACATTGTTGTTGATGTTCACAATACTTGTTCCGGTGAATGAAGTCCCTGCATTGTTATAAATGCCATCGAGATGAAAGGAGTTGGTTCCTGCCGATGTTAAGATGATGGTATTGGAATTGATCGACACATTTGTTTCGTTTGCTGAACCCACATTAATGGCATACAGATTATTCGTCGGGATAGAGCCTGAGCCATTATTGTTGTTGAAATAATTAAAGGACACATTTAAGAATGACTGGTTAACTGCCTCTAGGCCATGTGTGAGAATGCCAGTGCCGCCACCACCAAAGTTGACAATGGTGTTTCCAGTGGCCGCAAGCAGACCACCAACGTCATTCTGATTGTCCCTGAAAGTAAAAGGAGCCGCCGCCGCGTATCCACGAAATTCAATTCCAATATGGCAGTTTTGAAGGATATTGCCGTAAAATTTATTGTTTGAGTTAGTGCCTGAAACAGCGGTTGTAGTAACGGCAGATGTATTTGCGCTGTATGAATTGCATGAAACGTCAATGCACCTTGAGCCATTGGGGCTTGTGCCGGCACCGGTAGTGCCATTCAGGCGGTTGAGCGTGACCGCACAGTTTTTGATAGTATTATTCTGGCAGCCATTTGCGGCGTCGGCTTTAAACAAACCGAAACCGAATTCCATGGTTGCCGGATTAGAAGTATTCGGGTCTGCCAGGTCTATACTTTCAATGGTGATATAATCGGATCCAATCAGCCACCAGATCCCGTCCTGCACCGGTGAGGCTGCAGTGGCCGTTCCGCCTGCATAGGCGCTGATAACAGGATTGGACCCGGTGCCGTTCTTTTTAAAAGTGATCGGACTAACGGCCGAGCATCCCGAAATTGTTCCAAGTTGCAATCCTCCTGTCGGTGCGGTTTCATTATAGCCTGCTGCTATGTTTATTGTAACAGCACCTGTGATCCCTCCTATGTTTAGAGAGTTGATTGTTGCTGCCACGCTGGTAAAACTTCCGGGAACTGTATATACGCCGTTTAGCTGGGCCACTGCCGCAGATGAAAAGATCAGGCAGGCCCATAAAAGCAAAAAAGAAAACAATTTTTTCATGATCGGTTTAAACAAATAAAGTTACAATATTGTGCGTTTCCGGATACTGAAATAAAGCAACTTTTACATGCAGATGATGCATGGGGACACGAGCCTCGAAATAGAAGAAGTCCCCGGTTAACAGATCATCAACAGCCTCTTCTCACCCGGTTTTTCTATTGGTGCACGGTGAATGCAGGGTAGTACTTTACTTTCAGGATGGTCAACGGACAACTTCCATAAGTTACCCAAACCCAGGTTTATCGTACTGGCATTTGGATGAGCCTGAAAGTGCAGATCGTAAAAATGTTCGCTTAAAAAAGATTCAAAACCCTCATCCGCTCCCTGGTATTGTTCCCTGAGCCTGGCCCTTATTTCTGGAACAAGTATTTTCCTGGTAGCTTGAGCATTTGGCAATATTTCACTGGGCTCCCCATAATAGGTACACAAAAAAGTAGCGGTTGGAATAGGGGAGCGATCAACATGAAAAGAATAAACGTCCGTCGGAAAAAATGGATTTGTTTCATCCCGGTCGTAGTTGCCGATCACGTTCAACGTTGGCGAAGCGCCATGATCTCTTAACAGTTTCATGTCATTCAGAAGAACTGCGCGGGCCAGCTGGCCTTGTTCACTTAAGTCCAGGTCATTTAATTCTTGCTCAGAAACGGTCTCTAGATTTTCATTTAATTTTACCCGGTCAACAATTTCAGAAAAATCTCCTGCGAGTTCGCGCTTCCAGCAAATAGCATTTATTTCGCCAATAAATGGTGTAGAAATAAGGTGGTGAAAACTGGTTACAAAAAGTACCTGATTATCTGCCGGAGATAGATGTGTCATAGTGGTTAATTTAAGTATAAATTCCAAAGTTAGCCGCAACCTGTAAACTAAAGCCCGGCTTTTTAACGGGGCTGGCTAGCCGCTGTGCTTGTTGCACAACTATGAACATTATCTGTTTCATTTCTCTCATAATTATAACTTGACAACCCCTGTCTCCCGCTTATATTAAGGTATGCAAGGTAAAAAACAGTATATCGAAAAGCTTTTCACCAGCTTCCAGCTTTCTGACCGGGTGCCTGCGGATAATTTTTACCGCCGGCTAAAAGATCAACTTGATCTCGAATTCCTAAGGTCAGACACGAATCAATACTATGGGACGGAGGGTCAAAAAAGTATTGATCCCATTGTTTTCTTTAAGTTGATACTCATCGGCTATTTTGAAAATCTCAACAGTGATCGGAAAATTATTAATCACGCTTCAATGCGACTTGATATTCTCTATTTTATAGGTTACGATATCGACGAAGAATTGCCGTGGCATAGCACGCTTAGCCGGACGCGGGGTCTTTATGGAGAAGAGATCTTCCGAAAGCTTTTCAAAAGTGTTCTCACCTTATGTGTCAAGAAGGGTATGGTAGGAGGAAAAAGACAAGCCATTGACAGTGCATATATAAAAGCCAATGCCAGTTTAGACAGTGTTGCAGAGAAAGAAGTAATCGCCGATGGCGAAGAATTTTTGAATGAGCTGGGAGAAAACGATGAAAATAAAGTTAGTGCAGCAAAAAAGGCAGAAGTAG
>CBIHOL010000042.1:0-36558 GCA_966211905.1 uncultured bacterium | reverse complement strand
AAAATTTATCAGTCCGTTAATTCTCAAGGGTCAGTAACTAAATGTTCTTTAAAGCTGCTTTTATTAAAATTTCTACATTATCAGTGCCGACGCCTTGTTGTTTAGTTGATTTCTCGATTGCCCGTTCAGCAGCAATTTTGGGGAAACCTAGTGTTACCAATGCCAATAACGCCTCATCCCTGTTTTTATTGTACGAAGGAGTGAGAATTTGAGACATTCCGCCCTCGTGTTTTCCCATCTTTCCTTTCAGGTCAACAATGATCCTTTGAGCGGTCTTATCACCAATACCTTTTATGCTTTTCAGAAGAGTAACATTGGCTGTATTAATAGCTCCCGCAATTTCGCCGGCGCTCATGCTCGAAAGCATTAAAAGGGCGCTGGCCCCGCCAACCCCGCTAACGGAGATCAGCTTCCGGAAAAGGTCACGCTCTTCTTCATCATAAAAACCATAAAATTTAGGATTGTCATCACGGATATACACACTTTCAACAAAAAGCTGCACCTCGGGGCTGCTGCCGATCTTGGTATACGTTTGCAATGAAACGTACAACCCATAGCCGATGCCATTTGCTTCGATGATGACGTATGCCGGATTTCCTGTGGTAACCTGTCCTTTAATGTAACTGATGAACGACATTTTTTACCTTTTATTCTGCGCGTCAACAACGGCAATAGTGATCATATTAACAATTTCGCGAACGCTGCTTCCCAGCTGCAGCACATGAACAGGTTTATTAAGGCCCATTAGCACGGGACCTATAGCTTCAGCTCCGCCCAGCTCCTGCATGAGCTTATAGGCAATATTACCGGCGGCCAGGTTAGGAAAGATGAACGTGTTAACTCCTTTATCCACAAGGGTACTGAAAGGAAACTGTTCCTTCAGAAGCTCATTGTTAATGGCAAAATTTGCCTGGATATCCCCATCAACGATGAGCCCGGGATAGTTGTTATGCAAAATGCTTACAGCCTTTGCAACTTTCTGCGGGTCTTCACCATGGGCCGAACCAAAATTAGAGTACGACAACATGGCAATACGTGGAGTAATATTGAACTGTTTTACCGTGGTAGCTGTGAGCACCGCTATATCCGCAAGCTCCTCTGAATTAGGATCAGCGTTCATAGTAGTATCCGCGAAAAAGTAAGGACCACGTTTAGTAACCATAATGTACAGACCTGCCACCTTACTTACGCCACGCTGGGTATCAATGATCTCCAAAGCGGGTTTTATAGGCTGGCCATATTTCCTGGTGAGACCACTGATCATGGCATCTGCCATCCCGTGCTCAACCATCATTGCTCCAAAATAATTGCGGTCACGCATCAGTTTTCTTGCATCATACTGCGTGAGACCACGGCGCTGCCTTTTTTTCCAGAACATATCTCCGAATTCATTGCGGCGAACCTCTTCTTCTGTGAGAGGATCGATAATATGCATATCCGAAAGGTCCATGGAATTCTCCTGCGCAATTGAAGAGATCTTAGCGCGGTCGCCGAGCAGGATAGGCTTTGCGATACCTTCATCGCGCACCACCTGGGCTGCCTTAAGGATCTTATAATTATCTGCTTCAGAGAAAACAATTCGTTTAGGATCACTTTTTGCCTTATCCGCTATACTGCGCATCAGCTTATTATCTTTTCCGAGACGGTTGTCGAGCTGGCGACGATATTCGTCCCAGTCGGTGATCTTTTTCTGGGCTACCCCGCTATCAACTGCTGCACGAGCAACAGCCGACGATACCGCAGAGATCAGGCGGTTATCGATAGGCTTGGGAATAATATAATCCACCCCAAAGCTCAGGTTTTTGGAACCGTAGGCAAGGTTTACGTAATCAGGCACAGGCTCTTTGGCCAGCGCTGCAATGGCAAGCGTAGCGGCGAGCTTCATCTCTTC
Source organism: uncultured bacterium (assembly GCA_966211905.1). GTDB lineage: Bacteria > Bacteroidota > Bacteroidia > B-17B0 > Aurantibacillaceae > Aurantibacillus. Next base: position 34,667 of record CBIHOL010000042.1, on the reverse strand, counting down.
GTTGATGCAGGTAGCGCGAACATCCATGGCTCCCCTGAAAATAAAAGGGAACCCAAGAACATTATTTACCTGGTTGGGATTATCGCTGCGCCCGGTGGCTACAATGATATCCTTACGTGCGTTAATAGCATCTTCGTATGAGATCTCAGGCGTTGGATTTGCCAGGGCAAACACGATACATTTTTTATTCATGCTGCGAACCATGTCCTGGTTGAGCACATTTCCTTTCGACAGGCCAACAAATACGTCTGCGCCTTTTATTGCCTCTTCCAGGTTTGCAATATCGGTGCGATCGGTCGCAAAAAAAGACTTATACTGGTCGAGATCAGTGCGTTTTTTATTGATCACTCCCTTGCTGTCGAGCATCACAATATTCTCCTTTTTCACACCCACAGCAATGTACATTTTTGCGCAGGAGTTAGCGGAAGCGCCGGCCCCGTTGATGACCAGGCGAACGTTTGTCATTTTTTTACCCGAAAGCTCCACAGCGTTGATAAGACCTGCCGCTGAAATAATGGCGGTACCATGCTGATCGTCGTGCATCAGGGGAATATTCAGGACTTCCTTTAAACGACGCTCGATCTCAAAACACTCCGGAGCTTTAATGTCCTCCAGGTTAATTCCGCCAAACGTGGGAGCTATGTTTTTAACGGTTTGAACAAACTCTTCTATGTTTTTTGTATCTACCTCAATATCAAACACATCAATATCTGCAAAGATCTTGAATAAAAGGCCTTTTCCCTCCATAACTGGCTTGGAAGCAAGCGCACCAATATCGCCTAAGCCAAGAACCGCGGTACCATTGGATATAACAGCCACCAGGTTCCCTTTGGCCGTGTATTTATAGGCATCCTCAGGGTTCTTCTCAATTTCAAGACAAGGTTCTGCCACGCCGGGCGAATATGCCAGGGTGAGATCGCGTTGGGTACTGTAGGGCTTTGTTGGTATAACTTCAATCTTCCCGGGTCTACCTTGTGAGTGGTAGTCAAGGGCATCTTCCTTTCTGAATTTGGCCATATTTTTTTAAAAAACGGAAAACGAAGTTAGGTAAATTTATCTTAGGGTAGAAGCCTTAACCACCATTTTAAAAAGAGGTAAAAAGCAGCTCCGCAAGCATTTGTTTTCCGCGGTGTGCAAGGTATAAATTCTATAATATTTAATGACGAAAAAAACGGGTATTGTTCGCTGATGTACCAGCCTGTTACCAGCTTACCTGGAACAGAAAACCGATTTCTCAGGTTTGTAATAATGCGGGATCCGGAAAATGTTACAATAATTGCTCAAGCACGAACTCAAGATAGAACGCGGTTCCCAGCCCCTCTTCAGATTCAAACCAGATCCTTCCTTCAAAACCCTGCATGATATTTTTTACCATCGCAAGACCAAGTCCTGATCCCGTGGTTTTTGTTGTGAAGTTGGGAGTGAAGATCTTTGATTTTCGTTCTTCGCTTATGCCACAGCCGTTATCACGTATAACGATCGTTACTTTATTATCTGAAAACGTCCTGCCGATCTCGATATACGGGTCAGGCACCTCAGCGAGCGCTTCCACTGCATTTGCCAGGATATTATTAAATACACGGAGACATTGCTCGCTATCACCTTTTACCAGGATTTCCCGTTCAGGGATCCGGTTTTTGATCACAATATTTTTTTGGTTTGAAAAGAGTTGCACCGAAGAACCTATGATCTCACCCAGGTTGATAGTTTTGAGATGTGCTTCAGGCAGCTTTGCAAAATTGCTGAACTCACTGGCAATGGTGGCAAGAGCATCGATCTGTTCAATGATCCCTGCGCTGGCTTTTTCAAATTTTTCGCGAAAATCCACGGGGTCTGACTTCATGAGGTGCTGCAGGTATTGCAGGTTCAGTTTCATAGGTGTGAGCGGGTTCTTTATCTCGTGCGCCACCTGTCTCGCCATCTCTCGCCATGCGCTTTCACGCTCGCTCTGGGCAAGGAGATTCGCACTTTCTTCGAGCTTCACCAGCATCTGATTATACTCGAGTATCAGACGACCGATCTCATCATTGCTTTGCCAGATAATTTTTTCGTTTTTCTTTCCCAGCGAAATGTTTGAGATCTGCTGCTGGATAAGCCTGAGCGGTTGCGTAATATAACCAGCAAGTATTAACCCCGCCACTATACTGATCACAAATAAAATGACATACACGTTAACCAGTGCGCTGATAATACCCGAAAGCTCATTCACCAGGTCGTTCTGCCTGGCAAAATAAGGAAGGTTTATATAACCTGCGATCCTGCGATCAGTATCGAATAACGGGGTGTAAACACTCAGGTAGTCCAGGCTGCCTGCCCGCTCAGTGATACTTACTGCAGATGACAAATTGTTCCTGAGCTGCCACAATGCGCGTGGATTGGCAAAAGGCGCGGCAAGACCAAGCCCGTACAGGCGGGGCTGACTTGTAGTAAAAAGAAAACCATCGCGGGTAAATAAACTGATATCAGTATTGAATAAACGGGCATAGTCGGTGAGCCGTAGATTCACAGCTTCCTTCTGCCCTTCTTCAAATAACATTTCCGTTTTGAATTGCGACAGCTCATTTATGATGATAGTTGTTTTTTCACGCAGCTGCTCTTTATTTTCGCTTTGAAACTGCCGGCTAACCAGTGTAGCTGAAGTGATGCCCACGGCTGACATGGCAACAAAAAGCAGCAGGATCACTATCACCTGGATCCTCCTCGTTAATGATGCAGACGTAAAACGATCGGTGAAGACGAGGGAATAAAGAAAAAAGGCCGAATACGTGACCAGCGAGTAAAACAACAGCATGTAGGAATTAAAAGTGAAAAAGTAACCCCACGTTTTTAATGCCCTTGTAATTATTACCACGGTACTCTCATCCGGCTCATGGTAATAGTGCACGTGCTCAGTTGAACTGCTGGCAAGGCTTGCCGGATCGGGTAAATAAATGGGATAATTAAAATTGCCATAACTGCTGGTGTTTTGTCCCGACCTGTAAACCGCATAGCTGAAATTTTTAAGCTTTTCGTGCTTCTGTTGTGTCTGATCGAGCAACAGGTCAGGCAGGCTGCCCAGCTCTTCAAATTGTTTAGGCTGCAACAGTACATATAAATGATGATCGTCGAGCTTTATCCTGGCTATATAACGCGAATTCTTCCGGTAGTCTTTATTAAAATAAAGTCCCTTCGTAAAGGTCGAATCGCTATGCACCTTTATCTGGTCCTCAAAAAATCCTTCGTTGAGCAGAACCGGATTCTTCGCAGCCAGCAAGGGATGACAGTCCTTGTCGAAGAGTGAAACTTCTACCTGGTACCGCTTAAAATAATCATTAAAATACTTTTGATTAAGCAACTCTATAATGGCATCAGACGTGGTGGGAAGGATCATGATCAGATTCCGCAGGTTCTCATCACTGCTTATTTTTGCAGCAATACCACTAAACTCATTTTCAAGCACGGGATCCTGGCGTTCACCCAGCTTGAGCGATAATACAGCAAGATCCTTGCTTTGGTTCTGTTCGATGTGATCGTTCAGGATGGCCGACATAACAGCAGATATAATAATCACCTGCACACCTACAAGCAGCGCCAGGCCTTTCTGCGGGAACTTTGAGCCGATAAAAATTCCTGCCGCCAGGATCAGCGGCCACGAACATTCAAAAAAACTTAGATCCTGATCCAGTAATTTTAACGTGCAGGAAATTAGAATAAAAATTGAGAAAAGAATTATATCCTTCCTGATGCCGCCGGATAAAAAATACAAGCTGATCCGCCTGACCGCTGCAAAAAGAGCAAGCGCGGTAAGGCTGAGTGCCGTAATAGCAATAAAAACAGGCATCCCGATATTAAAGATGTTGAGCAGATCGAAATTCAGTGTGGAGTCCGAAACCAGGCTGATGACCGAACTGTTGAACTGGTAAACGCATAAAAGAATAAACATCGAAAGGACCAGGATGGCTATCGCAGCTGACCTGATCCTGGTTATTGTAAAAAACAGAAAACAGGCTACAAACAGGATAAACACTGAGTTTAACAGGATATCACCAAGATATCCGTTTAGAAAGGAATTTGCATTTCCGTATAATCTCACATCGTATAAAAAACTTTTTGAAAAAAATGCCGGCCATTTCAACACGATGAGCAATAACCTGACGCTAATAACCAGCCCCAGGATGAGTGCGGCACGAGCCTGAGAAATTCCGTCCCTGGCCACTTTCAGGATAGAGAGCAAAACGAGGCAGATGCCGGAAATGAAAAGGAGAAAACAAAGATCCGGCAGAGAGGACGAGGTATAATTTTTTTCGAAGCCGTAAATTGCAAATACAGGTTTTCCCTGCAGCTTCACCTGCGGACCAAGCGAGTGCGTAAGATCCAGGTTCACCTCAGCAGGGATACCGGTCCATTTTTCAAAGTCATTAGCCAGGTACCGGTTCTGCAATTCATAGTCCGGCTTTATAAGACAGATAGCCACCGACATGCTTGTTGCGGGGCCTTTCCGTGCGTACAGGTATAAGCCGTTCTCCAGTTGAACAACTCCCTGCTCCCCTCCCAGTCTCGACGGATCTTTATCCATTGGCACACTGGAATTATTCCAGTACACCAGCCTGTTATTTTCATAACGATAAACGCCGATCTGCTGTTTTCGGAACAGGTAATAACTTTCGGAGAACTGTTGCCTTGAAGAAGTGATCTGCGGGAGCTCAAGTGCATTGCGGCAACCGGTCAGTTTGGCTTCCAGGTTTCTTTCCGCCCGCTCGGCCACCTGTGCAAGATTCCGGCGATTGACCTCATAAAAAATAATGGAGGCAAGCACCAGTAAAATGCCCAAAGCCGGAATAACAAAAAAACCCTTATTCTTCATTAAAAAGGTGCGGGAGTGTGTGGATTAACAGATGTGACAAATTAAGAATAATTCCCCGTACCGGGCGGCAATTTTTTTTAAGAGGCTTCTTATAAATGCTGCTATATTTGTAATTTGCAGATAATTTTTATTTATGGCACAACCACACAAAACAACCTTAAAACAACCGGTATTACCTCCGCTTAGCCAGACCTTCAAGTACTTTTCCTTTCTCAATCAAAAACTTGCAATGATCATCATTGGCATTGTGGGCTTTACATTTTACATCACCTCTATTAATGGAGAATATGCGCTGGATGATGGGATCATTATCCACCAGAACGACCACGTGATAAAGGGAGTAAGAGGTATCAAGGATATTATGACGAAGGATGCCTACGAAAGTTTTTACCGCAGGATGTGTGCTACGGATCAGCTTGCGGGTGGACGTTACAGGCCTCTTTCGGTTGTGAGCTTTGCCCTTGAGCAGGAAGTTATCGGAAGCTACAGAACCGGTCTGTACATGAAAGTGGCTGATGAGAATAAAAATGGCATCCTCGACAAAGGGCTCGTAAATTATATCTCGCCTTGCGGCCGCCCTGAAACGAATTATGAGTACAATGATTTTGTTGACCGGAACGGCGATGGAATGGCCCAGGGAGACGAGTGTTACAGCTGCTGGGATCTGAACCAGAACTTTAAGAACGATCCTGAAGAAGACCTCAACGTGGATGGGATCCACAATGAGATCGACTGCCAGGTATACGGCGCAAAGATCCGTCACTTTAATAACATCTGGACGTACGCCCTTGGCTGTATGTTTCTTTACCTTGTATTTGCCAAATGTTTTTTCCGCACTAACCAGGATTTTGCGTTCCTCGCCGCTTTACTCTTCACTATGCATCCTATCCATTCGGAAGCGATTGCGAATGTGAAGAGCCGTGATGAGATCTTCTCACTGATCTTCATCTCGCTCACCTTCCTTTACACGTTCAGGTATATAGAGAGCAAGAAGAACAAGGACCTCTTCTGGGCCTCGGTAATGTTCCTGCTTGCGCTTCTGTCGAAAGAATACGCGGTGATGCTGCTGTTCCTTGTGCCTCTGGCCGTTTACACTTTCACTGAAAACGACTTTGAAGTGAAGTCCTTCTTCCAGACAAAAGAATTCAGGAGCACGCTTTATGTTGGTCTTACGTTTGTTTTCTGTGCTGTGTTCATGTTATATCTTAAACGTAATTTCGACATGCATGCGGCACCTGGTGCCAAACCCATCAAATCATTCTGGCTCTTCCCGTTCATTTATGTGGGGATAGGCATCTTCCTGATGGGCGCCAATAAAAAGAACAACTTCCACAAACTGATGAGCTGGTTTTATTTTGTGATGTTATTTTATCTCGCAATGCGTTTGCTTGCTGTGAAGCTGAAACCAGGTGTGCCAGATACCGAGATCCTCAACAACCCTTATTTACTCGCGGATGGGGAAGAACGTTTTGCAACAAAAGGATATGTTCTCCTGAAATATCTCATCCTGCAGGTGTTCCCGCATCCATTGTCGTCGGATTATTCTTACGCCACCATTGCTTACCGCAAGTTATCAAGCTGGGATTTCCTACTCTCGATAGTAATTCACGTGAGCCTGGTATTCTTCGCTATCCGTCTCACTCTTAAGAAACACGTGCTTGGATTTGCATTCATGACCTACATTCTTTTTGCGCTCATGATCGGAAACGTTTTAATGGACATCGGTGCAACAATGGGTGAACGTCTTATCTTCCATTCGAACATCGGTTTCTGTATTGCAGCGGCATATGCAATCCTTAAAGGTTTCGACGCACTTTCAAACGTGAAAATAAATGTTCGTAAAACAGCACTTATTTCCATCACCCTGGTAATTACATTCCTGTTTGGATGTAAAACCTGGGAGCGCAACTGGGATTGGAAGAATGACGTTACTCTCTTTTTAAAGGATGTGAAGACCATGCCGCATTCGGTGCTGGTGCTTGGAAATGCAGGTGCCCGTTGGGTAGATCTTGCCGACACCAAGGAAGTTACCGGAATACAGGTGCCGGGACAGGATTCTACACGCTTTAACGATTATAATGGAACGCTGGTGATCACCGATGAGGAAGTAAAAGCCGGAGGTTATAAAAGCAAACGTGAGGCAGCGTTGTTTAAAGGTATCGGATTCCTTAAACATGCTATTGAGCTTCATCCACGCTACGTGAACGGATACCTGAACCTCGGTCTGGCTAACTTTAAGCTAAGGAAAGATTTTGAAGCATTGTACTATTGGAAAAATGCAGAACGTCTTTATCCGAATAACCCTTACCTGAGAAGCTACTACCAGGTGTTTGCCAATGATCTTAAGAATCGTGGTGCGCAGGCCTTTAGTCGCGGCAGAATGGATTCAGCGGCCATTGCTTATAACAAATGGACCATCCTGACACCAAACGATCACGAAGCCTGGTATAACCTGGGCGGCGCATACTTCAACAGTGGCAGATATCAGCTGGCTAAGAAAGCCTGGGATCGTTCTCTGCAGATCAATCCTAATTACGCTGAAGTGAAAAGGGTATTACCTATGATCACACCACAGATGCTTGGACAGGCGCCTGCAACAGCAGTACCTGCGCCACCTCAGCCAGTGAACAGGTAATGAAAAAACTGATCTTTATTTTAATGCTCCTTCTCTTCCGGGAAGGAGCATTTTTTTCGCAGTCAATCGCGGGACTTGATACCTGCGGTGAAAAAAGCAGCACTACAAATGTTTACAGTAAAAAAATTGCCGGCGACAGTCTGAGCACAAGTTTCTGTATAGTCATAAAAAAAGAAGTGCCTCCTCACAAGCACGCTTCGCATTCGGAGCATGTGATGGTACTTGATGGATCCGGCGACATGAAATTAAATGGCAGGTCGTTCAGCATTAAAAAAGGGGACCTCATCTTTATTCCTACAGGACAAACCCATTCTGTAAGATCAACAGGGAAAAAACCACTGAAGGTAATCAGTATTCAGAGTCATGCCTTTGACGGCAGTGACCGCATTCCCGTGCAGGAGTAGCGCATTAAAAAACCCCCTCCGGATTCCGGAGGAGGTCTTTTTGTTTAGTTATAGTTCAATTACGCTTTTACTTTTTCGCCCTTTAAAACGGCGGCCATTGTCTTACCAATTTCTGCCGGACTTTCGCATACATGGATCCCGCATTCGCGCATGATCTGCATTTTTGCCTGGGCTGTATCTTCTGCACCGCCAACAATAGCACCTGCATGACCCATTGTACGACCTTTAGGAGCAGTCTGACCTGCAATAAATCCTACAACCGGCTTTTTATTTCCGTTAGCCTTGATCCAGCGTGCAGCTTCCGCTTCATAGCTTCCACCGATCTCGCCGATCATTACAATTGCTTCTGTTTCCGGATCATTCATAAGTAATTCAACCGCATCCCTGGTGGGAGTGCCGATGATAGGATCTCCGCCAATTCCGATAGCTGTGGTAACTCCAAGACCTGCTTTTGCGATCTGGTCAGCTGCTTCATATGTTAGGGTACCGCTTTTTGAAACGATCCCTACTTTTCCTTTTTTGAAAACAAATCCTGGCATGATGCCTACTTTAGCTTCACCCGCTGTGATAACTCCCGGACAGTTTGGTCCGATAAGCCTGCAGGCACGCCCTTTAAGATATTCCTTGGTCATGATCATGTCCTTCACAGGGATACCTTCAGTGATACATACGATCACTTTTATACCTGCATCAGCCGCTTCCATAATAGCATCAGCAGCAAACGCAGCAGGAACAAAAATAATTGATACGTCAGCTCCTGTTTTTTTCACTGCATCGGCTACGGTATTAAATACGGGGCGATCAAGATGTGTACTTCCGCCTTTTCCAGGAGTTACTCCACCCACCACATTGGTGCCATATTCGATCATCTGGGTGGCATGAAACGTTCCTTCACCACCGGTGAAACCCTGTACAATGACCTTTGAGCTCTTATTTACTAAAACTGACATATATCAAAAATTTTGAAAGACGAATATAGGCACAATTATACAATTGCCCAAAGGTTCAGGATGGTGAGTTTCAGCATTCCATTTACTTTTTAAGTCTTAATTTTTTATATGATGCAGTAATGTTTTACAAGTATTTTGCGGAATGTGGTTAACTTCGCCCGCACAACAATGACCGATCACATAGACCTTTATACCGACGGCGCAGCAAGCGGCAATCCCGGGCCCGGCGGTTATGGCATCGTACTTAAATTCAGGGATCACCGCAAGGAGATCAGCGGCGGGTTCAGAAGAACAACAAATAACCGTATGGAATTACTTGCTGTGATCATTGGACTTGAAAGTGTGACCCATCCAACGTTGCCGGTGCGGGTGACTTCTGACAGCAAATATGTGGTAGATGCCATTAACCAGAACTGGATCCAGGGATGGAAACGAACAGGATTTAAGAACAAGGCAAATGTTGATCTCTGGAAAAGGTTTCTGAACGTGTATCAGCCGGGGCGGCACCAGTTTGTGTGGGTAAAGGGACATGCTTCCAATGTAGAAAATAACCGTTGCGATGAACTGGCGGTGGCGGCGTCTAAAGTACCACACTTGCCGGTGGATGAAGGTTACGAGCTTTCGAAAAGCGGCGGACTACTTTAATTTACGATGTACGAATTACGAATTACGATTTGATTCGTCTTGCATTCCGTTTGCATAACTGCGAAGTGACAGGAGTTCGCGTTTTCACACGTTAGTTTAAACACGACGGACACAAAGAGTTTTCGGTATCGTCCGTCCTGCGAAGGACCACAACGACTCACGCACAGGCAAAACCCAATTTACGATGTACGATGTACAATGTGCGATTTGATTCGTCCTGCATTGCATAACTGCGAAGTGACAGGTGTTCGCGATTTCACACGTTAGTTTAAACACAACGGACACAAAGAAATTTCGGTATCGTCCGTCCCACGAAGGGCCACAACGGCTCACGCACAGGCGAAACCCAATTTACGATGTGCGATTTGATTCGTCTTGCATTCCGTTTGCATAACTGCCAAGTGACAGGAGTTCGCGTTTTCACACGTTAGTTTAAACACGACGGGCACAAAGAGTTTTTGCTATCGTCCGTCCTGCGAAGGACCACAACGACTCACGCACAGGCGAAATCCAATTTACGATATACGTCCCGATGGCTATCGGAGTACGATGTACGATTGATTACGAATTACGATTTGATTCGTCCTGCTTTCCGTTAATTTTACCACCGCGGCACAGTTTGCAGCGAGATACATTAAACTTACAGCGACACAGATTAATTTTCAATTTGTTTTCTGAAACACCCGAAGCTGGAACCTGAAACTTGAAACCTGGAACCCGGAATGTTTAACGCCTATCGTCAGTATAAACCCGGCCCTGCCGCCAATAGTCTACTGCCGAATGCCAGGAGTCCTTATACAACTGCGAACGCTCCATTATATAATCGTTGTCGCTGAAAGGATTCTGGGTTTTATTAAAAACAAATCTTAAAGTAGCAGGATTGGCTTCGTTACCATAAACCCAAACTTCATCTTTTTTGCTATGATATATATTGGTAGGCCGGCCAAAAACTATGAAGATCATTCCCCTGTCAGTCTTCCAGCCCTGTGTGTAGCTTGTATAATATTTATTGGCTTCTTTCACCCGGCCGTAATAGCGTTTCATTAATTCACGTGCCCGTTCATTACTTCCTGCGATGCCAAGCCAGAACTTATCGATAGCAGCTTTTTTGTCCTCGCTCGACCGGCAACCTTCGTATTCCTCACGGCTCATGATATATCTTGCGCAGGTGATCATTTCAGCAGCGCTGCCTACTCCCGGAAAATTCTCATCAACGGTCCGCAGTGTAAGTCCTCCAAGAGCAGCAGAATCAGCTTTTATATGATAAAAACCCGCAGGAGGCATTTTTACGCGGAAACCCCTGCTTGTCTTTTGCAACCAGAACACACTGTCAGGTTTATATTTAGTATCATCTGCAGGCCTTGTTGAGAAAGGCGGAAGCGCCGGACCAAAACCCTTTAAAAAACATTCCACGTACATCCGTTCGGTTGCAGGATCGGAATAATTGATCTTCAGCTCATCGTTCTTAAAAAAACCGTGATGAAAAGCAATAGTATCGTTCTTCGTTACGAGGAAGTTCTGTTCGCTTAGTTTATCCATCTTATAAATATTGAGCCCCTTGTTGTACTTGACGCGGTGATTCATATCAAATACCAGCAGGTCGAGGTAGTACGTATTTTTCATCCTGGCATCCAGGTCAAAAGAGGAATACAGAGACTTTAATTTCACAAATTCACCGCCCGCCTGATCAAAAAGATAAAAAGTGCTGCTATCGAGGATCTTTCTCGAATTATGTTCATACAACAGCTGGTAGGAAACCCGCAACTGGGCGTAAAAGGCACTGGAAGTGTCAGGACGTTTATATAATACATTTTCATTCCTGATCTCAACATAGATCCTCGTGAGCGAATCATTTTCATGATAGGCTATGGCGTTCACCTCAAGCAGATCACTGTCGGGATTAACCAGGCTTTTAGCAGGCTTTGAGGAATACTGGTTTTTAGAAACACAGGTTACCAGCGTGAGAAAAAAGAGAACAAGCAAAATATGGTAGCCAGAGAACTTCATATTCTCAAATGTATTTTAAAATGTTTAAGACACAAAATAAGATGGAAAAGTTGCGACTTGCTCTCCTGGCGCCAAAAGACCGCAGGCCTTCTCCAGGTGATCTATAATTTATGCTAATGGCCACGCGTTAACTCCTGTATTCTGCAGTAACCACTATCTTTGCATCTTATTAAATTCCATGCAAACAATCCTCGACTTTTTAAAAAAACTAAAGAATAATAATGATCGCGAGTGGTTTGAGAAAAACAAACCGAAATATCTTCAGGCAAAGGATGAGTACGAATCATTCTTAGAAAAAGTGATAACCGGCGTCAGGAAATTTGACAAAAAGATCGACGCGGATCTCTCTCCTAAGAATTGTACATTCAGGATCTATCGCGACGTACGTTTTTCAAAGGATAAAAAGCCTTACAAAACCAATATGGGCGCAAGCATTGATCCGGGCGGCAAAAAATCACAGATAGCGGGATATTATCTCCACATAGAACCGGCAAATTCTTTTGCAGCAGGGGGAGTGTGGATGCCTGAGCCGGCCATGCTTCAGAGCATAAGGCAGGAAATTGATTATAATCCTGAACCGCTTTTAAAGATCCTGAAGTCTGCCTCTTTCAAAAAATATTTTAAAGGACTGGATGAAGACGACAAGTTAAAAACAGTTCCTAAAGGTTTTGATAAAGAACATCCGCATATTGAACTTCTCAAGAACAAACATTTTCTTGTGAGTCATTCCTTTACTGATAAGGAGATGTTATCCAAAGATGCCGTTTCAAAGCTAACAGAAGCGTTTAAGGCCATGCATCCATTCCTGGAGTATATGCGGGAAGCGCAGGGACTCTCCTGAATTTACGATGTACAATTTACGATGTACGATTGATTTACGATGTACGATGTACGATGTACGATTGATTTACAATTTGCGATGTACGATGTACGATTGATTTACGATTTACGATGTACGATTGATTTACGATGTACGATTTATTTACAATTTGCGATGTACGATGTACGATAGATTTACGATTTTCGATTTAGGCTCACGCGCAAGCGATTACGTATTTGTCCTGCATTCCGTTAATTTAACCGCTCCAAAGGAGTCCTTCGGACAAAGGTCGCAATCCCGATAGCTATCGGGAAGGCGCAAAGCACGCAAAGAAACATGCTACTAAAAATCAGCGCCTTATCTTCGGAAATCAGCGCCATCTGCGGGAGAGTTTCGTAATTTATCCCGCAGATCCAGCGCAGATCTGTGCTTATTTAATCCGACACGCAGATCCCGCTGACTAAAAACTCAACATTTACTTTCGAAAGAAAAAGTATACTGCTGCTAAAAGAAATACGAATCCCACTATGTGATTCCACCTTAGCTGATCGGTCTTAAAAAAGATAAGAGTAAACACCACAAATACGGAAATCGAGATCACTTCCTGGATCAGCTTTAATTGCCACATGTTGAATGGGCCGCCATTAATACCGCTGCCGATGCGATTTGCGGGCACCATCAGCGTATATTCAAAAAAAGCGATTCCCCAGCTTAACAGGATCATTCCCATCAGATTAAAATTCTTGAAAAAAGCCAGTTCTTTAAACCTGAGGTGTCCATACCAGGCAATGGTCATGAAAGTATTTGAGGCGATCAATAATAAAATAGTAGTTAAACCTCTTCCCATACTTATACTCCTGAATATTTCCTGAACAGTTTAACGGCCAGAGCTAAGAGCACAATGCCAAAGATCTTTTTCACTATAGCTATTCCTCCCACTCCCAACACTCTTTCAACCACGTTAAGATAACGAAGCACAAAATAAACCACTATTACATTCAGCACAATAGCCACCAGGATAGAAAGCACGTTGTATTCGGCGCGGATGGAAAGAATGGTTGTAAGGGTCCCGGTTCCGGCAATAATGGGAAAGGCCAGTGGAACAACAGAAGCCGTTTCCGGAATTTCATCACGGTAGATCTTAATGCCAAGGATCATTTCCAAAGCGATGAAAAATAACACAAATGAACCGGCAATCGCGAAGTCACCCTCAGAGATCCCAACAATATCAAGAATTGATGTTCCCAGAAACAAAAAGGCGACCATGATCAGCAACGACACCCAGGAGGCTTTGAAGGCATTGATCCTGCCGGCGCTCTGGCGCAGGTTTATAATAACAGGAATAGACCCAATGATATCTATCACCGCAAAAAGCACGGCGCTTACTTTTAAGATCTCTACAAAATCACAAACCATTCTGACAAAGCTAACACGCAAGCTTCTAAAAGCAAAATTTAAAACGGTCGCCCACCCTCAACCCTTCCAGGACCCCACACACAAGCTCATGGAGACCTGGAAGGGTTCCCCACGCACATCACGAACCTGGAACAAGAAACAAGGAACTGTTGTAGATTTACTAATTGTAGTTATTCTATTTTCAGAACGCTTTCTCCCGACCCATCCATATTAAACTCCACTAAATCCTTCTGCGTATACATTGTACCTTTGTCTAACGGGCGAAAAAGTATACGGGTTGCCAGGATTTTTGTATTGTACTCATTTACGGTATAATGCAAATACTGATTCATTGGGCAACCCTCTACGATCGTTTTTTTCTCCGTTGTCATTAGATCAAATCTGATGAGCTGCTGCGTAGTATAGTAAAAGAGGAAGCGATTGTCTTTGTCCAGGAAAAATCCGTACACATCCTTATGTTCACCATTCATGTCGGACGTCACTACGAATCTATCCGAATTGGTCCTTAAGTTCCTGAGATAAATATATTGCCGCTCATTAATAAATTTGTAGTGGATAAGTAAACTATCCTTAGCAAAGAAACCCACTGTATTGGCTTGAGGTACCGAATCAAGCAATGACCCGCTCAAATTACTTTTCAGGATCTCACTTGTGTTTGGCCGACAATAATAGTAATCGGAATTATCGATCCAATAAGGGCACAATCCCCCTCCTGCAACCGGGGAATTAATAATCGGACCCGAACCCTCGCGAATGCAATAAATTTTAAAATCACTTTTATCGTAAATAACAGAACCTTCTTTATTAACGACCGGACTGCCAGTGACCCCACTATCTAAAATCGTTTTTGTGTTTGTAATTCGATTCCATTTAATTAAGCGATAATAATAACCGGTAGAATCAAATTCATCAACAAAGAAAACTTCCTCCTCATTTTTGGGGTTATAGAATCCTCTCGTAGCGTTTAAGCCTTTTGAACGTGTTTTATACTGCCACCCGAAAGCAGGAACATCGGGCACGTCAAAACACTCACGACTATCAGTCTGGACAATTGGAAGGTCTTTTCTGCACTTTATAAACAAAAAAAGGGCGGCTAAAAAAATAAAAAAAGAAGAACGCATTATTAACAAAACTAAACTAACGGGATCAAAATACAAAATGACCAATTCGACGCCTCACCCTTTGAACCAGAAACAAGAAACCTGAAACCCGGAACTAAAAAACACCGTTGATCCCGAACTTTTATACTATTTTTAAATGTTTGAAAAAAGTCCTGATACTCTGCGCCCACCGCCCCGGCCGTTCACCGAGCCAGCGCTACAGGTTTGAGCAGTACCTACCTTTTCTTGAGAAAAATGGATTTCAGTTTGAGTATTCATTTTTACTGGATGCGAAAGATGACAAAATTTTTTATTCGTCAGGGAATCTATTTGCAAAGTTTCAGATCCTTCTGGAATCTGTTTTTATAAGAGTAACAGACTCCCGACGCTTTAAGGATTTTGATATTATTTTTATTCAAAGGGAAGCGTCGTTTTTAGGAACATCTTATTTCGAAAAAAGAGCCTATTGTTCCGGAGCCCGGGTGATCTTCGACTTTGACGACAGCATCTGGCTTGCCGATACAAGTCCCGGAAACAAAAAATGGGAGTGGATAAAAAAGCCAGCTAAATTTTTCGAGAATATCAGGAACGCACATGTTGTGATTGCAGGCAACGATTATCTCGCAGAAAAAGCAAGACCTATTAATAAAAATGTGATCGTGATCCCCACCACGGTTGACACGGAAATTCATGTTCCTCTGCCAGCATTGCGGGGAAAAGACCAGCTCGTTATAGGATGGAGCGGAAGCATCAGCACCATTAAGCACTTTGAGATAGTTGTCCCGGTCCTTAAGAAACTAAAAGAAAAGTATAATGATAAGATCCGTTTCAAGGTCCTTGGCGCTTCTCACTATACACATCCTGACCTGGAGATCGAGTCCCGCGCATGGACTGCTGAAACCGAAGTACGTGAGCTTAATACTTTTGACATCGGGATCATGCCACTGCCGGATGATGAATGGGCTAAAGGCAAATGCGGTTTAAAAGGGCTTACATATATGGCTTGCGGAATTCCCACGGTAATGAGCAACGTTGGTGTGAACAGCAGCATCATCCTACATGGAAAAAACGGTTACCTGGCAAATTCTGAAGGTGACTGGTTAGAATTTCTTTCGTTGCTGATTGAGGATACACTGCAGAGGAAATCGATCGGATCAAACGGAAGGTCGACAGTCGTTGAGCGCTTTAGTACCATTAAATACCAACAAGTCTATTTAGATCTTTTTAAAAGAATTGTGGAAGAAGCTTCCCAGCCACTGCTCAATTGAAGATCTCAGTATTCAAAAAGGTCTCTTTCCATTGTATTGATCTTTTCCTTTACACTTTCGCTTTCCAGGTAACTATCCCTGCCATGAGCAGTTGACTTGATATCGCGTTCAAACACATTACTATTCATACTGACTGTAGAGATGAAATAATGCTTTGAAAAAATATCAAAATATGTGATCTCCGCATACGAATAAAAATTTTTAGCATAAAAGGAAGCCAGGAGTGATTTCCATTCGGGAAAATATATCCAGAAAAGCACTTTTAATTGTTGTGATCCTTCATCAAAATAAACAGGAGCAATTGCCAGTACCCTTGTTTCGGCTTTGGACGTAGTGGAATTAATAAACCAATCTTCCATTGTAACATAGCTGCGGATATCATTGCCCATAAGGTACCTGGCTTCTGCCGTTTCCATGCTGGCTGAATTCCCATTTTCATCGAAGCTTGTCCTGGCTGAAACATTGGTGTGCGATATAATTTTAAGTACCTCCGCCTCTGACAATTTGGTTTTAGAAACCTTACTAAAATCTGAAGAAGAAAAAACATTCAATTTCTTTTCAAAGATCCCGTATTTGAGCACTTCGAATAAGCCCACCTGCAAACATTGATTATTGGTGTTCAGAATTTCACTATTCTGCGCGTTCTCAAGAGAGATAATTCTCCAAACTCTCTGACCCAATAAAATTGAATTTGGCCTTACGGTATCTGGTTTTGACTTAAGAGCAGACTTCCTGTAACATTCGGCAACAGTAAACTCATTTGGAACAGACGGATTAAATACGCCGCCCTGGCAAAGCAGCCGGCCAAATGGAAGCAGGCCAAGTATACAAATGAAGATCATTTGTGACATGCTTAAAGATAGGAAATTGAATTTTGCCGAAAACTATTTTACAGCTTTTAAGCTCAGGTCCATGCTTTTCACATGGTGGGTCAGCGCTCCAATTGAAATAAAGTCAACACCAGCCTTTGCGTATGAGGAAATATTTTTTTCAGTGATGCCTCCTGAAGATTCTACCTCGTATTTTCCCCCGATCAGCTGAACGGCCGTTCTTGTATTCGCAGGGTTAAAATTATCCAGCATGATCCTCTGGATTCCACCGTGCCGCAGCACTTTTTTTACATCTTCCACGGAGCGTGTCTCCACTTCAACTGCGAGCTTCTTTTTCTTCTTCTTAAGATAGGAATTTGCTGCATCAATAGCTTCGGTGATCCCCCCGGCAAAATCAACATGGTTATCCTTGATCAGGATCATATCATACAGGCCGTATCGATGGTTAGCACCGCCGCCGATAACAACCGCCCATTTTTCAAAAAAACGAAAGCCCGGTGTTGTTTTACGGGTATCGATCACCTTGGCGCCTGTACCGTTACAAAGTTGTTGCAGGTATGCAGTCTTAGTAGCAATCGCACTCATGCGCTGCATTACATTCAATAACAAACGCTCGGCAGTAAGGAGGTTTATGCTATTTCCGTAGACAGTAAAAGCCACATCTCCCTTTTTCACGCGGGTGCCATCTTTAATAAGCTCCTTAAAAATGATCTTTTTATCAATCAGCTGCAGGATCCTTTTTGCGGCTTCCACGCCCGCAAGCACACCGTCTTCTTTCACAAGAAGCTTCATATGCCCTTTTTGCCCGGCAGGGATAGTAGAAAGAGACGTGTGATCCCCATCTCCAACATCCTCACGGAGCGCGTTGCTTACAAAATCTTCAAAATTAAAATGGGACTTGTGCCTCCTGATAAAATCAGTCATTGTCGTTTTCAATGCGGAACTGCGAGACAAGGTTTCGCCTTATGAGAATAGAGATCCTGAATTTCCCATTGGCAGTTTCGAGGTTGCCTGTTATATATTGAGCACTGTTATTTACTGAACTTACATGCACCGAGGAAAAAGCTTTTACGGGATGCTTTTCGAAAAAATACTTCAGGTTAGCTTCTGCCTGCGATTTACTTAGAACGTCTTCCTGGTTCAGGATCCGGATGGAAACTTTATCCTCAAAATTTTTAACAAGGTCGCTGGCTTTTCCCACTTTTATAGCAGCAACAATGTCATCGCTGACCTCAGCACCGCTATAAAAAAGGCCCGAAAAGAGCCAGATAAGAGGAATTAATAATTTCATGTCTATCATACAAAGTTAATTAATTTTTGCAATTTTAAGAAGATGAAAATCCTGCTTCTCCAGATTGACAAAACACAGGACAGCTACATCAGCCAGGGTGTTGAAACTTATGTGACCCGGCTGCAGAACTACGCCCGCGTGGAGATCCAAACAATTAATGTGCCAAAGGCCGTGAGGCAAAGGAGTCAGAATGAGCAAAAAACGGAGGAATGGCGCCTGTTTATGCAGGTTATAACCCCTGAGGATCAGCTGATACTGCTTGATGAGAATGGCAAACAATTCACTTCCATGGAGTTTTCAAAGCTGATCGCTCAAAAACAAAATGCATCCACAAAACGGCTGATCTTCGCTATTGGCGGGCCTTTCGGCTTTGATGAGAAGATGTATGAACGGGCTAATTCCAAACTGTCATTATCTAAAATGACCTTTTCTCACCAGATGGTGCGCCTCTTTTTTGTAGAACAATTGTACCGCGCTTTTACTATCCTCAAGGGGGAAAAATACCACCACGAATAGGTGTTAAAATACCGTAAAAATTTACGATGTACGATTTACAATTGACGATTTAACATGTCCTGCATTCCGGCCGTTTACACACGGCAACCAGCCACTGGCTGGTTGAGCGGGCCTGTGTAAGCACAAAGCGAGTGCGGAAGCACATGCTTCCACTAAGGACACAGCGCCTATCCCAGAGGCTGCATGCGAGACTACCCGTGGTAAAATGGCTGCCATCTAAACGGATGCTCTGGGTAACGCAATCGTACTTCGTAAATCGTAAATAATACCACTAAACAATCCTGCGTTTCGAGGTGCTTTAATATCAATCAAAAAACATCCAACTGATACCACATCGGAACGCCCTGTCGGGTTGATAATAACCGGGAACAAAAGCGTAATTGTTTCCTGCGTATCCCTGTAAAACATTTTCCAGCTTCAGGAAAACATTAACGGGACGGATCCGCACATTTATGTAAGCGTCGAGAAAAGGATACAACGCTGTTTTGAAATTTTCCTGCAGGTAAAATGTCTGCGTGGCCGGCATATAATCATAGGCATAGAACGACTCGTATAGCTGCAGCTGCGCACCCACCTGCACCTGGAGGTTATTACGAAAATGCATCCCATGATAATGAAGCCTGGTTGTTGAAATATTGCGTGGCAATCTTACGTACGCAGGATGTGAGGTAGCCTGGTAAATATGGCCTATTCCTACACCCAGATGCTTGAAAAAGATCTTATTAAAGTTCACTGAAACGCCAAGATTCTGCACATTGTCATTCATCTGCCGGGGCAATGCATTCTGGTCAAAATAAAGATAATTGCTGATGTTCTGAACAAACACCGAACCCTCGAGTATTCTGCCAAGCATACAACCTGCACGCAGCTGTAACTGCTGTTGCGGCGAATACCCGCTATTCTGCCACATAAAATGATTGCTCACCCAATAATTATAAATATGATCAGGATGCCTTGATTCATTTAGCAGATCCGCATAAAAAACTGTCTGGCTATTCTGGTCAGGATAAAAGCTCAAACGATCTTCAATCTTAAAATCTCCCGTATTAGCACCCTTAAATACCTGCTGAAAACCGAAGTCGTTCTGAAGCAGCGGTTTTTTTTGCACGGAATCTTTTTCGTCAAAAACTTTCCTGTACACAAATGCGCCTGTTACCAGGTGATTAAAGAACACGCTGTCGGTCTTTTGCCAGAAGTCATTTAATTCGTTCCGGTACCCACCCGAAAATGCCACACCTTCACGCTTGCTTCGAAAAACATAATTGATCTCGTTGCTCATTTGCCTCAGGTGAGTGCTATCGTTTGTCGTTACTGTATCAAGATATACAAGATCGTAAAAGTCGTCCTCTCTCACCCGGGTATCTTTGTAATGATATATATTCCTGCTCACCTTGCTCTTTAATTGCAGATAGTGGCTTGCAGTATTAACGGAATCACTGCCTGACAATCGAACCCAGGGATTGATCATTAACTTCATCTCCTTGTTCGATCTCGTGGCCCCATGAAGATTCACAGGTAAAAGATCCTTATTCAGAAACAGTGTTTTGTCTGTGATCGAATCGCCCTTTATTCCTCCGTTCTCGGCATTTTTATTGGAGTTGCTCAGAAAGTAGAGGTAATAACCCGCGTTTTTACGGGTAGTAGTGGAATTGCTGCTGAGGAAAAAATTATCGGAATAGGTTTGTTGTTTCACGTAATAACCAGTGGAAGTATACCGGTTAAATCTTAGCGTAACATTGACCTTCTGCTTGAATGTGTGGCTGAATAACATTTTAAAGATCTGCAGCTCCTTGGCACCTGCAATACCTGTGAGACTTGCAAAGGGACCCGCACTGCGATAATATGTCACCTGCGACTCGCTGAACATATCATTTTCAAGCGGCACCGGGTAAACCTTAAAGCCAAGGTCCGTTGTGCCATACTTTAAAATGTAAGGTGCAGAAGGCAACCCGATATTGCCTAAAAAATTTCGCGGAAAAAAATTGTGGAATAAAGTGATGGATGTATCCGGATACGCATTGCGATACGCTCTTATAATGTTGTTGCCTTCTGTTTTTGCTTTCAGATAATTGGGATTAACAGAATAATATACCTGCGCCCGTAATGCCGGTGACAACAAACAGACGAACATCAGCGTGGCGCAAACCTGACGAACTAATTTACCTGATATTTCTCCCGGACTGCGTGGCATAAGACGTACAAATGCGTCATCAATTCATAAAACTACGCAAATTTAGTCTTAAGGAATTTAAAGAAAGTTAATAGATATCAGAGCCGCCCGAAAAAATGCTCCTCCACATTAAATGTGGATTTAAGCCCCACTTCATTGTAGTCAGTCTCAAGCCACTGCTGTGCCGTGGCCCTTCCGCCCTCTTTTAACTTAAGCAGAAACTCCCAGGAAGTATTCATTTTACTACTGTAGCTTAACTGGCTCAGGGCATTGTAACCACTGATGGTGTGAATGAAGATCTCGCGGTTTATCTTTTCGTCGGTCTTTAATACGCCGTTCCTGATGAGCTCATTCCTGTAATGGATCAGCTTCATTTCGTTAATGAGACTGCTGTTGAATGAGATCTCATTAATGCGGTCAGCTATGTCCCTGGCAGTTGTCGGCAACGATTTAATGATGATAGAATTGATCTTTACCAGGAGAATATCATGGAGGTCGGTATTTTCGATCAATGGAAAGATCGGAGGATTTCCCATATAACCGCCATCCCAGTAATGCTCCCCGTCTATTTCCACCGCCTGGAACAGCAGTGGCAGACAAGCCGAGGCCAGTACAGCATCTACGGTAATTTCTTTATTGCTGAAGATCTTTGCGCGGTTCGTCTTTACGTTTGTTGCGCAGATAAATAGTTTCTTTTTATTATACCTGTGCAGCTCATCAAAGTCTACAAGATCGGTAAGAATGTCCCTGAGCGGATTATAATTGAAGGGGTTAAAATTATAAGGAGATAATACCTGCGACACGGCGTTAAACATCATATAACCCGGACTGTTGTAAATATCGCCATCGCTATAAGTTTTATCAAACATGCCGGGTTTAAACAGAAACGATCCGCTTTGAGCCACCTTTTTCCACAACACTTCCATGAGTTCCTTTGCTTTGGCAGGTCCACCCACATGCAACCCATAGGCGCACACCACTGCATTTATTGCTCCTGCGCTTGTTCCGCACATCGCTTCTGCCACCAGGGCTTCTTCTTCGAGTAACCGGTCGAGCACGCCCCATGTAAAGGCTCCGTGCGCACCGCCACCCTGTAAGGCAACAGCAACTTTCTTCTTTTTTAAATTCATAGACATCCCAAATGGGGTTTTAAAGTTCGTTTAGTCCCTGGATAGCAGGCTCGTAGTTCGGCTGTATCTTCAGGCATTGCTGGTAATCCTGCCTGGCTTTTTCCTTATTCCGCATCCTGGCATAAGTGTAACCGCGCGCAAAATAAGCAGTTGCATAATCAGGACTCTGTTCAATGGCCTTTGTAAAATTTTTCAGCGCCTGGGCGTAATCCTTTTTTACTTCCACGTAAATGGCCCCCAGGTTATAATAACATTCAGGACAATCCTTTTTACGCTCAGCCAGCTTATTGTACTCCGAAATAGCTTCGTCGGTTTTGCCTATCTCCTGCAAAAGTCGTGCCCTCGCATACAAAGTGCTTTCGTTCGATGGATTGATGCGCAGGGCATTGTCAAAGTACTGCAAACCTATCGGATTTTTTCGCGCAGCATAAATTACACCCAGATCATGAAATGCGTACTCATACTGGTTGTCCTGTTCGGTAGCTGTTTCCAGGCTTGATATGGCCCTGGTGGTATCACCACTTTCGCGGTAGATGCTGCCTTTAATATAATATCCTTTGGCTATATGCTCGTCGATCTTAAGTGCTTTATTCACGTAATCGATGCCTTTCTGATATTGTTTCACCAGCCAGTATAACTCTGCAAGCTTAAGGAGAGCTTCGGTATTTTCAGGGAATTTTTTCTCAATGATCTCCAGCAGCTCTTTTGCCAACCTCGTATTATTCTGACTGAAATATGCGTCCACCAGCAGCATGTAATATGGCGCCTGCGTACTGTCAATTCGTATTGCGCGCTTTGAATCCGCCACCGACTCTTCAAGCTCCCTGAGGCTCATATACACTTTGGCACGCTGATGATAGAGCGATGCATTGGAGGGATCCCCGAGGATCTTTTTGTTTATAGCTTTTAATTCAGGGGAGTTTAATTTGATGCTCAGACTATCTGCACGTTTTGTAGAGATCTCCGCTTCCTTGGAATCAGAATTCGTTCCACATGCCAGGAGCAACAAAGCCGGGAGCAAAAATAAAAAAGAGGAAATTTTTTTAAAGGTCATTTGCATTGGCAATAAGCTCGGCCACATCCAGTACTTTGGTCGACCCTTCTTTATTAAAATGTTTTACCCCATCGGTCATCATGGTATTGCAAAAAGGGCAACCCACTGCTATCACATCTGGATTTAAGGCCAGGGCCTCCGATGCCCGTTCATTATTTACTTCAGCATGTCCGTGCTCAGGAGTTTTGTAGGATTTTTCAGACTCCTTGAACATCTGGGCCCCGCCTGCCCCGCAGCAAAAGCCCTTGGAGCGGCTGCGTTTCATTTCGGCAAGCTCCACGTCAAGTTTCATTATGACCTCACGAGGCGCTTCGTAAATATTATTCCCGCGTCCAAGGTAACAAGGATCATGAAATACGATCTTCTTGCCTTTATAGGCTCCGCCTTTAACGGTTAACTTACCCTGGTCGATCAGTTGTTGCACCAGTTGGGTATGATGAATCACTTCATAATTTCCTCCGAGTGCCGGGTATTCATTCTTAATAGTATTAAAACAATGAGGACAGCCCGTTACAATTTTCTTTACCTGGTACCCATTTAGAACTGTGATATTTTGCATGGCCTGCATCTGGAACAAAAATTCATTGCCCGCCCTTTTTGCCGGTTCACCGGTGCAGCTTTCCTCGGTACCAAGAATAGCGAATTTTATATTTACGTGATTTAAAATGCGCACGATCGCTTTTGTGATCTTTTTCGCACGATCATCAAAACTGCCCGCACAGCCTACCCAGAATAATATCTCGGGGTTCTCGCCAGCGGCCACCATTTGAGCCATCGTTTTTACTTCTATTTTATCCATTCGTTTCTTTTTTACCACTAAGACACTTAGGTCACTAAGGTGCACTAAGGCTTAGTTTAAAATTTCTTCTTTAGGTAACTTTGCAAACTCATCTGTGACAAGTGGCACTAATTGTTTTACAATATTCTCACAATGAAAATTAATCAACAATCCCTTCGGTTTTCCCGCAAGTTTCATATAGGAAAGCAGTTGCGCCGTGAAAAGCGGAATCATCACATCTACGGCTTTCAATTCAACAATTATAAGATCATTCACCAGCAAATCAATCCGCAAACCATGAGCAATCCTTTTTTCCCTGTAGGTGAGAGGTACCAAAACCTCCGAATCTACCTTTAGACCAGCATATCGAAGCTCTTCCTTCATACATTCCTGATAGACCGATTCCAGTAAACCTGGTCCGAGAGATTTATGTACCTCAATAGCAGCCCCAACAATCTTGTAAGAAACATCATTTATGTAGGTTTGTGTTATCACTTAGTGTTTCTTAGTGTTCTTAGTGTCTTAGTGGTTAAGCATTCGCCCAGTTAGCCCTGTCACTTTGCGGGAATTGCCACGGAGCACCATTGTTTTCAATGTTTGAACTCATTCCATTCAGCTCGGCTGGCGCCTGACTTTGTTCCATCACTAAAAAGCGACGCATTTCAATGATGATTGCCAATGGATCAATATTTACAGGACATTCCTGCACACAGGCATTGCAGGTGTTGCATGCCCACACTTCCTCCGCGGTTGTGTAATCGCCAAGCAGTGATTTTCCATCATCAACAAATACACCTTTATTCTTGTCCATGTTGCGCCCCACCTCTTCCATCCTGTCGCGGGTATCCATCATGATCTTGCGCGGAGATAATTTTTTACCTGTAATATTCTGGGGACAGGAAGAAGTACAACGACCACATTCAGTACACGAGTATGCATCCAGTAAATTTTTCCAGGTAAGATCATGTACGTCCTTTGCCCCGAAACGTACAGGTGCATTAGGATCACCCTTAAGCTGGTAAGACGGGTCAAAATTCGGAGCCACCACATCGGTCACCGACTCAGGAGTAGAAAATTTTCCTTTTGGCTGCAGGTTCGAAAAATAAACGTTTGGAAATGCAAGCACAATGTGAAGATGCTTTGAGAACGGAAGGTAGTTCAGGAATCCCAGGATCCCGATAATATGCACCCACCAGCATACACGCTCGATGGTTATAAGCGAGCTATCGGAAAGACCTGATAACATAGGAGCAAAAAAACCACTTATTGGAAAACTACCGGCCTGAGTGTAATGTTCATTGCCCCGTAACTGCAAGTTCTGATCTGCAGCATTCATCAGCATTAGACAGGTCATGAGCACCATTTCAGTTACAAGAATGATATTGGCATCAAGACGCGGCCAGCCATTAAGTTCGGAATTCAGGAAACGACGAAGACGTCCTACATTCCTTCTCAGCCAGAAAACTATCACGCCGATGAAAACTCCTAAAGCAAGGATCTCGAAAAAGCCAATGAGAAAATTGTAAAATCCACCCATGAAGTTAAAGGCCCGGTGGGTATTAAACACACCGTCAATGAGCATCTCCAGCACTTCAATATTTATGAGAATAAAACCAACGTATACAAGAATGTGCATGATACCACTTAGCGGACGTCGCACCATCTTGCTTTGACCAAGCGCCACTTTAAACATCATCTTCCAGCGCTCGCGAGGATTGTCATTAATAACAAGGTCACGACCAATAAGGATATTGCGCCTGATCTTTTTTGCATTGATCACAAAATATGCAACCGCTGCAACCAGGAGTATTATAAAAATAACAGAGCTGATCATAATTATGATTCTAAGATTTCTTTTTCCCTTTTTTTCCGAAAATCGAAAAATGCACGTAACTCTTCGGGTTTTCTTTAAGATCCTGCAGGAGCTTATCAAGGCTGGCTGCAGACCTGTTCAGGTTATCATAAAGAGAATCGTTCTTTGCCAGTTTTCCAAGAGTTCCTTCACCGGAATTGATGCGGGCCATGATCGTATTTAACTCGCGCATGGTATTATCAGCATTTGTGATAGCACTCTTAAGCTGTGATTTAGCAAGGCTGTCGGACAGGTTGCTGAAATTATTAAGGATGTTATTGATCTTCTCCTCGTTCTTGTTAAGATTGGTAGTGATGCCGTTCAGGTTGGTAAAAACCGAAGAGATCTTAGGTTTTTCAGTGGTCATCAGGTCGTCAAATTTGTAGGCTGTACGCTCAAGACTAAGGATGGCACGACGAACACTTTCAAAGCTCTTGTCAATGTTCTCCCGCGTTCTGATGTTCAGCATGGCGTTAAACACCTTGGTAAGACTGTCGATCTGTCCGAGTAAACTCTCTGCTTTAGCCTGCAGAGGGGCTATCTGCTTATTAAAGGATTCCTTCAGACCTCTTTCTGATTCTGTTCGCAGGGTGTCTCCGCTTTTTACATATTCTTTTTCCTTGCTAAAGATCAGGTCTATGGCCCGCCCACCGAGAAGATCGGCGCTGACAGCCCTGGCGGTGGACCTTTTTGGGATCACCACATCTTCAGTTATTAGTAATTTTACCAGCACCAGGTTCTTGCCGTCCTTTTGAATGAGTGAAATGTGCTGGATCTGTCCCACCTTAAAACCGTTTACCAGCACAGGATTGGCAGGGGTAAGACCGTCGATCTGCGGGTACACCGCATATAAAACTTCCTTACCTGAAAAAAGATTGGAGCCTCTCAAAAAACTGACCCCCCAGATAAAGGCAGCAATAGCGCAGACCACCACCGCCCCTATTTTGAATTCTTTGCTTAACTTCACAAAAAGTTACTGATATTATTAGTGCTTAAATATAAGTATTTTTAAATTACAAGTGCCGCGCTGAATGAGCCAGAAATTAAGGAACGAGGAGCTGAACAGGATAAGCGTGGATGAATTCAAAGAAGCTCAGAAGCAACCGGTTACAATCATTCTCGACAATGTAAGAAGCCTTAATAATGTGGGATCGGTTTTCCGCACAGCTGACGCATTCCTGATAGAAGAAATTTTATTGTGCGGAGTAACCGGCACTCCTCCAAACAAGGAGATCGAAAAAACTGCGCTTGGAGCAACATCTTCGGTAAAATGGCGGTATTTTAAAACAACACTCGAAGCTGTTCAGGAACTTAAATCCACTGGATCCGAGATCTATGCGGTGGAGCAGGCAAAATCAAGTATTCCCTTAAATAAATTTACGCACCCGCAAAAGAAACTCGCGCTTGTATTCGGAAATGAAGTGTACGGAGTTGAGCAGGAGGTTATAAATAGTTGTGCCGGAGTGATCGAGATCCCGCAGCTTGGAACAAAACACTCATTCAATATATCTGTAAGTGCAGGAATTGTTTTGTGGGAATTACTGCGGCATAAGATGCATGGGTGAACAGGTAAAGCATCAGAAGTAATGAGGGAATTAAATTTCGCTTATCAGAAGTTAATTCCGGGTGAGTGAATTAATAGTTAAATAAACTGTTACCGTGTTACTTTGGGAGTAGGAATATCACCCGTTATGCGATCTTACTGGCTCTTACTTTTTATCTTATTGTTTTGGGATGTTCGCGTTTGCGAGGCCCAACCGCCGGGATACAATATCGGATTTGAAGCAAGCGCCCCGGGAAGTTACACTAGTGCAAACGGAGTAAACGAATGGACGATCACCAGTCAAATCAACACCACATGCAATAGCACGGCAAGCTGGACGCCGGGCAGTCCGGAGTTTACGATTTTAACTACGCCGTTATCCTTTCCAACTATAGGAAATATTCCGAATTCACCGTTAGGAGGTACCTGTATAGCACAACTCAATGATTTATCGGGAAGCTCAAAGGGAACGAAAATTGCATATGAATTCACTGTTACAAATCAAAATTACCTTCTCGCATTTGCTTACTGCACTGTGCAGGAAGATGGCTCCCATATTTGCTGCGAGCAGTCACAACTTATTTTTAACATCCACGATAGCCTAGGCACTCCACTACCCTGTTATCAAATGTCCTTAAATGCATCCGGTATGAATTGTCCAAACGGAGCATTTGGTTATTCCATTACTAATGGGTTTTCCTGGACAAATTGGATTTACAAACAAATCAACCTACAACCTTACATCGGGCAAAAGATATCTTTCGAGATAATAGCAAAAGATTGTACCTGTGGACAACATTTCGGCACCGTGCTATTTGATGCATCATTTTCTCCTGCTCCTTTAGGCTGTAGCAATAATCCGCTTATAACTTACGGACAAGAAATCAGTTTTTGTCCAGGTGCCACTGTGGCAACTATTGAAACAATAATAAATGACAATCCTAACAATCTGATTTGGTACGGACCAGGAGGTTACTGGGTTGGTAGCGGCAAGAAACTTACTATTCAAAATCCTGTAGCTGGCATAGTATACACCTTAACAGGGGGTTATTGTCCAAACTCACTCACTTACACACTTACTAATACACAAATAAAGATCAATAATGTTTGCGCAGCCTACTCCTGCATCGGAGGCACTGCTGGATCCGCAAGCGTTCAACCTACTGGCAATGGTGGCGCATATACCTACACGTGGGTCAACTCAACAAATAGTGTTGTCGGGAACACGCAAAAAATAAATAACCTTCCGCTTGGGGCCTATACTGTTTTTGTAGCAGGACCAACAGGCTGTGGTAGCGCTTCTGCAGTCACTTCCGTAAATCTTGGTGTAAATCATTCTCTTGTGGACAAAATTAGTTGCGCGGGTCAAACAACAACACTGATACCACCGAACGGAAATAACTACCAATGGTATAATGGAACTTCAATTATCAGTCCAACACTTGGTGGCATATCGTCAACCTACACGCTAACACACCCGCAGAACTACTCCTTAGTAACTGTTTCATACTCAAATGCTGCCACCCTTTGCCGTGATTCGATCACTTTTGTCCTTAAAGCGGCCTCTAAAGGGCAGGTAACAATTTCTACCGGGGTTGCATGTACAGGTAGCGTGAATGGTACCGCTCAGATTAAACTGGCGCCCTCGCCTTCGGCACCACAATACAGCATTTCATTCTATGTTAGTAACACAGGGAATACTCCGGTCTATTCTGCGTCACTGACCGGGACATCTGGAACATTTACACTCGCAAATCTCAGTGCGGGCACTTATAGTTTAAATTCAACTGACGGTCTCTGTTTTTACACATCCACCTTCCAGGTATTTCCCTTCACTATTTCACCAAGTTGGTCCGGAGGCGGTCAAATATGCGGCACGAATACCACCTTTCTGTCTACAGGACTAACATCTCCAACATCTTATTCTCTTGCATGGAAACCACTTACCTGGATTATCGGAAATCCGAACAATCAGGCTACCGCACAGTTTTCAGCCAACCTGGCACCGGGGACTCAATCAACTATAACATATACAGTTGATATAAAGCATTATGCTACGCAATGCGCCCGCGTTTATACCTTTAATATCGTTGCCGCCACACCTCGAACGCCCACCCTGACTGCTATCCCGGCCCTGTGCTACAACGCTCCAGACTTCACCTTACAGGCCCTTCCACTTGGAGGATACTTCTCAGGCCAGGGTGTTTATGGTGGAGTGCTTACGCCATCCTACACCAGTTCGCAAGTGATACCAATTACTTACAACTTCAAGGAATTTGGTTGTCAAAGCAATGGAAACTTAACGGCCACAATTTTACCTCTTCCAAAATTAACGCCCGCCACCAATACGCTGATCTGCAGTGGCAGAACCACCACGATATCTCTTGGAGGCGCAAGCACCTATACCTGGACTACCGGCCAAACCAACGCGCCTCTTGTTGTATCACCTACGGTTGTCACTAACTACTCTGTTTCAGGATCACATAGTCTCAATGCATGCACCAATTCTACACAAATAACTATTTATGTGACGCCGACGGCCAAACTACATTTACCAACCGACACCACTCTTTGCCGCCCGGATATTAATATGGTACTTTCTTCTACCGGTGCCCAAAACTATTCCTGGAGCACCGGCAGCACAAATTATTCTGTTAATGTTGCGCCGCCGGTACCAATGAGCTATTCGGTAGTAGCTACAAACAATCCCGGTGGCTGTAGTGATACGGCGATCATTAATATCCACATCAGCGCTAAACCTTACCTGAATGTTGCAGACAGCTTCAGTATCTGCCGTGGCGAACAGGTAAAGATCTTTGTGTATGGTTCAGTCGGCTATTACTGGAATGATGTTTTAGGGACTGGCACTTATTATGCTCAACCACAATTCAGCACCACATATAAACTTGTAGGTATTAACCAGGACGGTCAGTGTTTCGAGAAAAAAAACATAACCGTTATAGTGGACGAATGCACCAGCAACCTTCAATGGCAAGATCATGACCTGCAAATTTTCCCAAATCCCGCTTCTGACTATATACTGGTTAATGTGCCTACCCAGTACTCTTACCAAATAATTGACCTTACCGGCCGGAGAGTGCAAGCATCCGATATCTCATCCTCACAAAACAATATTGATGTCAGTCAACTGCCTGTTGGCACGTACATTTTAAAAATAAATGCCGAAGGAAAAATTTGCAACCTGAAATTCATTAAGAACTAAAACGCTTAATTATTCGTATGCTGACGGATCGCGTTTAAATACCTTTCCAAAGTATCCGAAAACAAAACCACTCCCCTCCTGTTAAAATTGCGTGGAGCATTAAAATTTGCCGGGTCTTTTGCAATTGAAAGATCTCTGAATTGTACAAAACGCACACTTTCCTGCTTAGAAATTTCATGTATCCTGTTTTCTATTTCGGGTCGATTCAACTCCAGCTCCAGGTAAGGTTCGTAAACCGGCGATTCATACAGCACCACCTCCGAGCCAACTGACTGGGCCAGGCGAATGATCTTCACCAGGTATTCTGCGCGCTTTTTGTCGAAAGTATAAATCACAGGCTTTTGACTTATCACCAGTTTGCCATCTGTCACGTCCCGAGCAAATTCAGCAGGAGGCTCGTAACCATCTTCATAGTAGGCATTGTTACGACCCGCAAAAAAATGCTTATACCCCTGAAAGACATTGAATGTTACTTCGTTATTGTAATAAGCATATTTCATAAAAGGCAATTTTGACCATCGGTAATAATCCGGATCAACATCGCTCACTACAGGATCCACCAAAGGGTCATTTAAATAAGGAGCAAAACGGTAACTGTTAAATGTATTGGTATGCTTATCAAATGAGGCTGGTGTCAGATATAAAAAAACAAATTCTGGTGGCTTATTGCTCTTAAGATAAAGATGCAGGTGCAGATAATTATCGGCGAAATCACTATTATTAAGCGCCAGGTTATAAATTCTCACTCCTGTATTTTTTTGAAGCATTTCAGGGGAGATGCCCCAATGTGGCTCACAAGGACCCAGGAATAACACGTCAGCATTAACAGGACGTTTAATTCGCGGTAACTTAATATTCTGATTGTGCAGGTAACCAAAAGTATATATCCATTCCAGCAGGAATAATGCACCTATTAACAGCACAAATGAAACCACTATTTTCAAATACGACCTCATGTAAATTGCGCGTAAATAAATTGTGATGTATTTCCTAAGGCCCCGAATACGAGAATAATTATAATGGTCAACACAAAAAGCAGCCAATTTGGACGCTCCTGCAAATAAATGGAATTGAGCCGCCGTTCCATGAACAGGAAAACAACCGCCAGTACCAATGTTATAAGCAGGTTAAAAATATTTTGCTGATGTCCCCCCTGGGCCGCAATAGCAACTACCTCCCGGAACCATGACACCGGAAAAAAATGCTGATTTACTAGGTTTCCAAACAGCCGGCTGACTTCAGTCCCACTTTCTGCCCTGAAAAAAATATTGCTAAATGATACTAGAACAAGTGTGGTGACTACATAAACGATCTTAATACCTCTTTTTCCCGATTGCTTTTCTTCCGCCTTACTTCCCGCTAAATATTCCACAAGCAGAAAAACAATATGGCAACAGCCCCACAATAAAAAAGTAACACTCACTCCGTGCCACAGAGCAGAAATACCGAACGTGACAACAATGGCCACGCAAACAGCCAGCTTTCCGCGACGACGTAAATAAAAGGAAACAGGATAAAATATGTAAGCACTGAAAAAGTGCAGCAGGCTCTGGTGCCAGCGTCTCCAGAACATAGTAACGGATGCCGATCGCAGGGGCATCGAAAAATTCTCAGGAAGAATGATGCCCAGCATTCGCGAACAACCTAAAACAATATCAGTGTAACCCGAAAAATCAAAATACAATTGGAGGGTAAATAAAAATCCCGCCAGCAATACATTCACTCCCGGCATGCCCTCCATATTATTATCAAAAAGTGCTGCCACACAAGGTGCAAGTCGGTCCGCAAGCACTATCTTTTTTAATAGACCAAGAAATATTCTGCCAATCCCTGAATGTAGATCTGCAGCCGTCGGTTTGTTCTCCCCAATGCTGAACTGCTGATACAAGGTAACCGGGCCAGCAAGCATTTTCGGAAAATAAGCGCTGAACAGGAGAAAGTTCAAAAAGCTATTTTCTGGTGTTAAACGGCCTTTCCACACATCAGTTATATAAGCGATATGCGACAGGCTGTAAAAAGAAATACCAATCGCCACAAAAGCGTTCAACAAATAACGGGGATCCGATAACAGCGTCGAGAAAAGTCCGGCCTGCTGCAAAATAAAATTATTTATGAGTATGGCTAGGATATTCGCTACGATAAAAAACAGGAAGGTGGCCTTGCTTTTATTCCTTGCAATTATTTTACCCCCCATAAAATTGAGCAGCGAAAAAACCAGGACCGCAGCCAACGATAAAATATTAAGACTGCCGATAAAAATAAATGAAGCTCCGAGAAGCAGGTATTTCCTCGCTTTTGATTTCAACAAAAATAAAAGGAGCAGGACGATCAGAAAAAACAGAAAAAATGCAACCGAGGTAATAGTCATTTACCTTTTTTTTCACGGATCAGGTTAATAAGGTCGCCAACGTTCCTGAATTCACGAACCTCTTCAAATGAAAATATTATCTGAAAATGCTCTTCAATACCGGCGATCAGTGCCATATGTGTTAATGAATCCCATCCGGTAACATCGGCAGCAGTAGTAAGCTCATTCACTCGCAAATCATCGCGACCAAAAACCTTTTTAAAAATAATATTTACTTCCGTCAACAGGTCATCCATATTCGATCAGCTTTTGTTTATCCACCTTACCGTTGATACTAAGAGGAAATTCCTTTAAAAATACAACTTCAGACGGAATCATGTATGGCGGCAATAGCACTGATAATTTCCCGTTCAAATCGGTGTTTGCTGCCTCGCCCTGAATATAGGCCACCAGGATCCGGCCACCCTTCTTCTCTTTCGCTGTCACAATGGCCTGAGTGCCGGTAATAGAAACAATTGCTTTTTCAATTTCAGCAGCCTCTATCCGGTAACCATTAATTTTAAATTGCGAATCCTGCCTGCCATGAAAAACCAGATCACCAGAACTGTTCACGGAACAGATATCACCCGTGCGGTAATATTTTTTTTCATTTCTGATGAAGAAACTATCCCGGTTCCTGTGATGCAGGTATCCGTGTATTACCTGAGGACCGGCGATACAAAGCTCTCCTGTTCCTGTTTCAGAAAGTGCCTCATCAACGATCAAAAAATCATGTCCTGGAAATAATTTTCCAATAGGTACAATTCCATTCAGCGAATCGACCTGAGCTTTTTCCTTTTCAAAAATATAGGACGAGCACACCACTGTTGTTTCCGTTGGACCGTAACAATTGATCACTTTGCCGTGCGGCACACAATCCTGCCAGGCAGCTGCATGCCGGTAAGGCAGGCGGTCTCCGGAAAAAAAACTGTACCGCAGATCCGGAAATTTGAATTCAGGAAGGTATCGTTCCAGGAAAAACAGGACCGACGGTACCATCGAAGAAACGGTGATCCTTTGGTCACGAATTGTGGTGGCAATGTTCATGAATCTGATGCCGGAAGAAGGAACAACGTAAACGCATGCACCGCATTCCCATGTCGCAAATAGTGTGAAAACAGAAACGTCGAAGCTCAGTTCATATGGCTGCAAAAAACGGTCATCGCTTCTGAACTGGTAATCCCCGCATACATGATCAAGAAATGACCTGACATTAGTGTGAGAAACCGGAACACCTTTTGGTTCCCCGGTTGAGCCCGAGGTAAACAAAAGATAAACGTAAGGTTGATGGATCAGTTGCCGGTATTTTTCAGTTTCTTTTCTGGTTTGATCGATGACCAGGATTTTACCAGCAAAACTAATTTTTGGATCAACAGCTGAAATAATAAGTGAAAGCGGAACTTCTTTAATAATGGCCTCAAGCTTCTTCTCCGGAAGCTGGGGATTTAACGGCACATAACAGCCCCCTGCAGCAGAAATGGCAAGAATAGCAGCGTAGGTCCATGCAGAATCGTCCAGGTAAACGCCAATAAAGGGAGGTAATGATTCTAATCGGGCCAGCTGAGCAAAAATAATTTCCGACATGTTTTGAATGTCAGCATATGAAAACAACTTCCCGTTAATATGAAGACAATCTGAATACGGGTATAATTTCGCGTTCCTCAGAAAACCTGAAGCAAGAAACGGGCCCTTATCAAATGCTGGCTGCAATCGCGGTAAAATTGGTGGTCGGTGAAAATTGAAAATTACGAAAAAATTCAGGGCGTTGAGTTTCGAACATTACATTCCGTCCCTACGGGCAATGTCATTAAGTTAAGCATTAAAAAGCGGGTTTGTAATTTGTGT
>CBIHOL010000041.1:0-37218 GCA_966211905.1 uncultured bacterium | reverse complement strand
AGGCACTGTGCGCGCCTAATGAAATGGTTGTAGGAGCACCATCAATGCCCACCCATTGGTTGCGGTACAACAGCGTAGCATCAAGCGCCTCGTTAACCCCGGCGTAGGCTGGATTTAAAAGCAGTCCGTTAAACATGTACTGTATGTAATCACTATTATGCTGCGCGAATAACCGGGTGCAACACAATAATGACAATGATATCAATAATCCTGTTTTTTTCACCTGCTTCTTTTTAAAATGATGAAACCGGTATAATTTCCTTTGTCAGGCACTTCAAGCACGTAATAATAAGTATCCTCAACCAGGTTTTCACCCTGCTGGTTAATACCATTCCAATTGTTACGATAATCAGGATCTTCAAACAGCAAGGTCCCCCAGCGGTTAAAGACCTGCAGTTTAACTCCGGTAAAATTCTCAAGACCATCAATGTGAAAACGATCATTATACCCGTCGTCATTGGGTGAAAACCCATTGGGAATCTTAAATTCCTTGAGATAGACCACCACCTCATCGGTTGCGGCAGCACATTCTCCTTTGGTTACGCGCCACTGAAAACGGTTGTTGCCAACCGACAGGTTTGATACCTTGCAACGCGCATCGGTTGGATCGTTCAGCTGCGAGCTTCCTTCCAGAATGATCCAGGTACCAGGATATTTCACATCGGGTGTTGCTGATAACCGGACCTCCCTGTTTTCTGTAATAACATCATCGCCCGCCATTGCCACTGGCTTCACTGTATCGCGAGCAATAACCAATTCATCATATGAAGAAGGACACACTCCGTTTACAACTGTCCATCGCAAAACCACTGAATCATTAGTTAACTCTACTGCACTTTTAGCGCTGCCTGCTTCCCTGATGTCTGCTTTTCCCTGAACAAGGCTCCATGTTCCTTTACCATGGTCCGGCTCTTCTCCCTGTAAAAAGAAAGCAGAGCTGCAAACCGTGCGATCAGTTCCAGCGAATGCAGGTCTTGGAGGCAAATCAATATCAAGACTCAAAGTATCTGAAGAAGGCGGGCACACGCCGTTGGTCACTATCCACACAAAAAGATTTTTACCTTCCTTAAGACTGCTAACATTAGAGACAGGTGAACTTATTGAATTTATTTCCGGTCCCGGAGTTATAGCCAACCATTGCCCTGCGCCAATTAGCGGGGCAATTGCATTAAGCTGCTGCGAAGTACCACATCGCTGCTGATCTAAGCCCGCATCTGCTTTAACTGGTGGCTGATCAACTAAGATCCTGACCGTATCATGCGATGGCGGACAAACTCCATTATTAACCGACCACAGGAATATATTTATACCAACGTTCAGATTTTCAACAAGCGTATTTTCAAGGTCAGGCTGCACTATTTGTCCTCCACTCTGGATCTTGTTCCATGCTCCCGATCCTGTAAGTGGCTTGCTGGCATTCATTGTTACAGTTGTGCTGCAAACCTGCTGATCAGATCCTGCATTTGAAACAGAAGGGAGTTCGAAAGAAAAAACAATGGTCGTATCCGCAGAGTTTGGACAAACTCCGTTTTCAATCTTCCATATAAGCTTGTTTTCGCCAGCAGAAAGACCAGATACAGTAGTGGAATGATCCTCATTAGATAACAGAGTACCTCCACCCTGCAGCACCGACCATGAGCCGACGCCCACCGAAGGATTGTTGGCAGTTAAAGTTGTAGCATTGCCGCAGACCGTTTGATCAGAGCCTGCCAATGCAACATCCGGTAACGCATCTCTTTGTATCATCAAGGTTGCCGCAGTTGGAGGGCAGACACCACTCACCACCGTCCATACAAAACTATTTTGGCCGACCTGTAAATTAGTAACTGTTGAACTTGGATTGATCACCGATGAAATTATGGATGGTCCTGAGGTCACACTCCAGCTTCCTGTGCCGGTGCCAGGGTTCTGAGCATTGAGCGTTGCTGATACCGAACAAACTGTTTGCTGTGCACCTGTTACAGCAACTGATGGTGGCAGATCGCGCACAACAACTGCCGTGGAGGTGGATGGAGGACACACGCCATTGATCACCTTCCACTCAAATTGATTTAAACCTGCCGCAAGATTAATAACACTGCTGTTAGGCAGCGAAGAATTCTGAACCAGGGCCTGGCCCGTAATAACTGACCACGTTCCTGAACCGATTGCGGGAGCCTGCGCCTGCAAGGTTGCAGATGCCGAGCAGACAGTCTGCGCCGGACCTGCCACCGCGCTGGAAGGCGCTGCATCCCGGAAAATAGTTATTGTTGAAGTTGAGACCGGGCAAACACCATTCGCGATCGCCCACTGAAATGCATTGGCTCCCAGGGACAAACCAGTAACGTTAGTGGTAGCCGACAAAGGAGCCGCAACAGAGGCAGTTCCTGTAATAACAGACCAGCTGCCAGTTCCTGTAACGGCAGAGTTAGCCGCAACAGTAGCCACTGCTGCACACACAGAAAAATCTGAACCGGCGTTAGAAATGGTGGGCTGAGCATCACGCTTAATCAGAACTGTAGAGGTTGAAGGCGGGCAAACCCCATTGATCACCTTCCATTGAAATATATTGTTACCCACACCAAGACCGGTGATTCCTGTTGTGACAGAAGCAACACTGGTAATTACTGCAGGGCCGGTAATAAGCGACCATGTGCCTGTACCAACGGAGGGAGATATAGCGGTGAGCGTGGCGGTGGTTGCGCAGACAGATTGATTTGAGCCAGCCACTGAAAGTGCAGGGATCTGATCACGTGTAATTGTAACGGTAGATTGCGAAGGAGGACATACACCATTAGTGATCGTCCACACATACGTGTTTGACCCGATACCAAGGTTATTAGCAGCCGCCGATGGATTTGCAGCTGCAGACAACGTTGAGCCGCCGGACAATACAGTCCATAAACCATTACCGGTAACAGGCACATTTGCTCCAAGCGTGTACGTATTCGCACAAACAGTTTGATTAGAGCCGGCGCTTGAAACAGATGGTAAAGCATAACGGGTGACAGATAATGTGGAGGAAGAAGACGGGCAAACTCCATTGGAGATCGTCCACACAAAGCGATTCAAACCAACACCGAGTCCGGTAACTTCAGTTGAAAAAGAGCCGGGAGTTGTGATGGTTGCAGGGCCGGTGATCACCGACCAGGAGCCAGTGCCCACAACAGGATTATTTGCAGAGATCGTAGCTGATGTTGAGCACACTGATTGGGAAGAGCCCGCAACGGAAGGGTCAGGCGGATTATTAATTGTTACGGTGAGTGTATTGGAAGGATACATACACGAGACACCCGAACTTAAAACTCTTCTGTAATAAACCAATGCTGTAGTGGTTGGAGCTGCGTAATTCAGAGTAGTATTAGTTCCAGGCGCGGCTGTCCACGTAAAATTATTGCTGCTGCGCTGCCATTGATAAGAATAACCGCCCACTCCGCCGGTGGGTAAGGTTCCTGAAAATGTAATCGGTGCGCTTCCTGTACACACTGTCTGAGACGATGAAACTATATTGTTGTTGACGGTTTCACATCCTGTTTTACCTACGAATACATTTCTTCCTCCCACATTAAGGAGATTTATGGAGGTGAACACAGCGTTGGAGGCATATTCTCCCGCAACAAATACTGCATTGTTAGTATTGGATGACAATCCATATGGGACGTCCACATTAGATCCTCCGCCACCCGTCACCCACTGAAAATTTCCAGCGCTATTAAATCCGGTTACAAACACATCTTCATTGCCCGCAGAGCTCATTACCACCGGCCCTCCAAACAAAGTATAATTGAGGGAAGTTTTAAACGAGCCGGTGACTATCAGATCACCTGAAGCCGTTTTCTCAATAGCAGTGGCGACCTCATCACCCGAACCTGAACCGGTAGACTGAGAGATCCAGTTATAGACACCTGTTGTTTTTGTGATAGCCGCGAGAAAAATATCCTGGCCACCGGCGTTGCCCATCGTGAATGTCGGCGATGGGTACGGGAGACTTAGAGAATTGGTTTTAAAGGCCCCGCAGATGATCACGTTATCATTGTCCAAAGTAAGTCCGTATCCAATATCTTCATCTGCCGAACAGGCATTCGTGTTCCACGAGAGTGCTCCCGCTTGTGTGAACGCGAGCACCATCACATTAGATTTATTATTTGTTTGTGCGGTTACAGTTGCTGAACTAACACCCGAAGCATTGTACACGATCGCATCGTCAAAATAATTTCCGATAAAATATACACGGTTATTATCTGCTTTCACGTTTGTTCCTTTATCCGCCCCCGCGCCCCCGGCGCTAACCACCCATTGTACCACTCCAGAGAGATCATATTTGGCACCAAAGAAATTACTTAGTGATTGAGTTGCTGCCGCACTCATAGTGGTGGAATTAGTGGACCTAAAAACGGCGGAGGATCCATACGATCCTGTGATGTATACGGCTGAGGCATCCACAAAAAGCCTGGTTCCTTCTTCCAATGGGCCTGGATCACCAATTTTGACTGCCCAAATAAAAGTTCCGGAAGGTGAATATTTAGCTAAAAACGCGTCCCGGGTTGGTGATCCGGCTGAAGTAAGTATGAAAGAATTAAAGAAACTAGGATCAAAATCAACCGGTCCGTCATAATAGCCCGTAACATACAAGTTGCCGGATGGGTCGGTGCCAACACTTTTTACTTCATCATCTCCGTTACCGCCAATTCTGAATGCATTAAGGATATTTCCTGACTGGTCATATTTTATGACAAAACCATCCTTGCCACCACCATAGCCAAACAAGTTTCCGAAAATGCCGGACAAGCTTCCATCAAAACTTCCACAGGCGTAAATATTACCCGAAGATTTATCATGATGAACGTCCCATGCTACTTCATTGTTGGAGGTGCCCAGGTCGTCGACCCATTGCCAAAGCGGAGCCTGGGGGAACATTACCCCGGCTTTCAGTAAAAGCACGAATAAGAGCCATTTGATGGTTCTTTTCATTTCAGGGTTTAATAACGTTTGCGACTAATTTAACTATTTAAAATCAAATTCCATACCATCGGAAGGCCTGATCCATCAACGCTTTGCAGTGAACAGCATAAATCTGTTTCCGCTCAGGCCCGCCACGGTAGGGGATTTACCGGATGCGGAAAATAATTCACAAGTGTCGTGTCATAACTTTTTATTGGTTATCAAGCATTTATACTTTAATGGGGAGAAATTTCTACAAAGTGTTCCTCGCCCATTACGGCACCTTCTGTGCACCGGATAAGGACTGTTAAAATGTGGTTTAACACCCAAATAAAATCGGCAGTTTTCTTACAAAAGAGTCGGAAATATGGTATAAAACTTGCTCATACTATACCGGTCAACGACCCGTGCAAATGAAACACAAAAAAATATTGTTGGTTGCCAACGACAACCTGGAAATTCTTAATGTACAGCGTGAGTTGACCAAACATCATATTGATCATTCCCTACACATCGCCAAAAACGGGCTTGATGCGCTGGCTTTGCTTATGGGATGCTCTTCACCTCAACTCGAAAACTATACAAAGACTGGCAAAGTACAGCCAGACATTATACTGATGGACGCTGAAGCTCCCAATCTAAACATGATTGAGCTTTTGTGCATCATGCAAAAATATTACAGCCTTCAAAAGATCCGTGTTTACCTTATAGTTACAGACCCGGAAAAGATTGAGCTTGCAGAAGCAAAAAAATATGGCATTGCAGGAGTGGTTGCGAAACCATTTAATATGGAAAGTACTGCGTTCGACGGGCAAAAATTGATGACTGAACTCGGGAAAACCCCTCAAAAGGCCTGGCTTCCTTTCGCAACGGGACTACCGTTTTTATCTTTGGATAAGTGTTTCAGTTTCTTATCAAAGATCAAATATTCAACACTTCATTTTACGAGTGCGGTTGCCGTTAAGACCGGCATTGCAGGAACGGTAGTATTAACAGGAGCACTTTTAGGCTCTTCCTTAGCTAGCGGAGAGTCAGAAATTCCAGCAGCTAAGAGCGCAGAGGTGACACGAACCGAGTTAAGATCAATTATTCCTCCACCGCCCGCAACAGAGGAGTTAGCGATTGAAGATCTGAAGGTGCAATCTTCTTCACCGGCACAAGGCACGCTACCAGGCAGTCAGAAAAAAGAATCCCCCACGTTAAACACTACCAGTCAGGAAACCATTCCTGTACAAAAGGCTGAGCGCAGTTTCCGTATTGTTGTCACTGAAGAAGAAACATCTGAAGAGCTGAATTAACGACTTCTGCTTTCACAGCAGATTGTAATAACATTTCTTAACAACATTTTTAATTTTCTGCTTAAGACCGAAAGAAGATCGTTCAAAGCATTTTCCACAATTTTAAAACATGAAAAAGCATCGCCGGCACCAGCGTGCTGCGGCTTGGTGTACCGCATCTCTCACGGGGGAATCATCGTTTCAGAAGGTCATATGATTGAACACAGTTACTAAAGTTCCGCGTTATGAGCACTCGATTTTTTACCCCGACAACATCAAAGATCTTTTCGATGGGAAATCTTCTCAAAAAAGGTCTGCTTAAACAAATTAACATTATAGACAGGTATACCCGATTACCAATTGAAAAACAATTTGAGAAATTACTCCGGGTAGTGAAAGGCTCCCCCTGTATACTCCTGGATTCCGACGGTACCATTTTGTCCTGGAATAAAACCTTTGAAAAACTGAAAGGTTATTGCGAATCAGAGATCCTGGGTCAGAACTTCAGTATCTTTTATATGCCCCAGGAGAGACAACAACATTTGCCCGAGCAGCTATTAGATCAGGCAACTCTGAGAGGCAAGGCAATCCATTTTTCCAAAAGAGTAAGGAAGGATGGAACCACTTTTTATGGGAATATTATTCTATCCTCAATCCGGAATTCAGCCGGGGAAGTGATAGGTTATACCGAGACCACTCAAACGATTCCTGAGCAGGAATACGAATAACAACAAAGTGTCGGTGTCAGATACTTTGTTCTGAGATCGAAATTTCTCTTCCTCATATTTAAGGAAATAGAAATTTCTATAAATTGCAGATATTGCAGTATTAAGGGTCAGTATTCTTCGATTAACTTTTAAATTTAATAGTTTTGCCACTTCGAATTTAAACGTTAAGAAATCGAACCTTCTAAAGCCACTTACGTAAAATAATTAGGCTTATATACTGCCACGATGACAAAATTATACTGTATTACCAGATCTGCGTTTTTTTGTCTGATCGCCGTCCTCCTAAATTCAGAAGTGATGCATGGGCAGGGAAACTGCGATGCTAGTACCCCTACTTTTACTGTTGACTTAACCAGCAGTCCTGTTGCCACATATACCAGTCCGTCGGTGAGCAGGAATGGAACCTGTTGTAACGGAGCGGATCCCTGCGTCCGGTTTATTATCTGTGGTATCGCGCATTACCGTTTTTCAAACCTGAGAACACCTACTCCAACAGTGACACGCTGATCTTTATGGCAGGATTAAATATTGACAGGTTTAAGATGGGGTATTCGTATGACGTCACGATATCGAAACTTACAAACGTGAGCTCGCGGGGCAGTCATGAAATAAGCGTCGCTTATATGATGTGTAAATTCAAAAGGAGCAAAAAGAAAAAGAACATGCTCATCTCCGTCCTAAATTCTAAGGATCTAAAACTCACGACTTTTTTTTCCAGTACCCCTGTATCTTATCCCTGGATACACGCTATCAAGCCATATGGCGGGAAGCAGTAATTAAACCTTGCCCCCCACTCCGTTCCGGTCATCTAGCTCCGGCAGCTGCGTAAATACGCTTGCAGTGCGGGAATTATTTCCACGTAAAATCGATCATTGCCCGCCAACAGCGTGGTTTGGACCGGCACCAAGTTTGCGATTACCTCACGAACATTCGATTTTCCGGGACATGAGACACACATCACAAGGAATGACACTGCGCTGGTTTGCCTTAACAAGCATATTACTGAATGTGATCTTTAACGGCATCTATATGCGTGTTCTTCAAACGCCCTCCATTGCGGAGGTCACCGGAAACTTTCCAACTTACTTTACACCTGCACCATTTGCTTTTATCATCTGGCCTGTAATTTACGCGGCATTTATTGTATATGGTATAATTCAATTGTTGCCCTCGCAGCGGAGTTATACCATATACAGACAGCTTTCACTACCTACAATCGCGGTTAATCTTCTCCAGATGCTGTGGATCACTGCCTACACGAATTTCTACCTGGCGATAAGTGAGATCATTCTTGTATTAACGCTCCTGGTTACCCTCTTTTTATTTGTAAAGGCACACCGGGCTGTTCTTTATCAGAATTACAATCTCTGGCTTCAATTGCCGTTCTGCCTGCTATCGGCCTGGCTTGTGGTAGCGGTAATGGCGGGGCTTGCTGTATTTCTTAAATCACAGTCCATCACCTTTTATTCAGGAGAAGGAGTAATGACCATTTTAATGATCCTGCTTGCTTCAGTAGCCGGCCTCGTTTTCCATTTACGTACGTCGAGTCTTGTATTCCCTGCTGTAATTGCATGGGCTCTTTTTGCGATCTATTCGGCCAGAAAAGAAGATGCAGCAGGTATTGCTGAGATTGCGATGAGCTGCGCTATACTGCTGCCGCTGATCACGCTTACAACTTCGGTATTCAGGAAAGTAAAAACGGGAGAACGTATCCACCCGACTCATTAAAACTCTGTACTATGAAAATACCAGCACATTATTTACCTGTTATGCCTTACCTGATCGTAAACAATGCGAAAGCATTTGCAGGTTTTGCCAAAGCCGTGTTTGGAGCAACCGAACAGCTGATCGTACCAGATGACAGCCAGAAGATCATTCACGGAGAGTTAAAGATCAATGATGCCGTGATCATGTTTGCGGAATCGACCGAAACTTATCGCGAAAAAACTGCCGGACTATATACGTATGTAGATAATGTAGAAAAAGTTTACAATGCTGCAATGGACAACGGAGCAAGATCCATCATTCCTGCAACCACCAGAGAGCATGGGGCATCAGCGGGATTTGAAGATCCGTTCGGAAACCAATGGTGGATCGTGCAGGGAGAAACTGTATGATCAGCTGTTTGACACCAAAACATCCTGGTGTACGGGGGCATGCTTCAATTCATGAATGCAAAATCTCAGAATGTCAACCAACTCACTGAACCTGGCGGGCTTCTGAATATAAATGCTTGCACCTTGTGAATAGCACTTTTTGATCATATCTTCCGAAAACGCTGTAGACAGCATGATAAGCGGAAACTGATGATTTGGATATAATCCTTTAATGTAAGACAGGCATTGAATTCCGTCGGCCAGAGGCATATTAATATCCAGGAAAACATAATCAGGGATAGTGACAGGGTGTTTGAAATACTCCATTACCTGCTGCCCGTTGTTAAGCATTGTTAATTCGTAATTTGAATCAAATTTCTGAAGCGCGGAAAGGAAGAATTCCCGGTCATCAGCATCATCATCGGCAAGCAGGATGTTTATTTTTCGGGAATTCGTCACCGCAGGTATAAAAATTGTAATTTATGTCTTGTGAATATAAACTTTAAGGCTCTAAATTAGAATAAGGTAAAACCCTGATATGTGCCACGTAAATATTTAAGTAGTTTTAAAGCCCTTAAATGTTCACACACACCATATGAATGAAAAAATTAGGATCGCATATATCGAGGATCACAGGATTGTAAAAGAAGGCGTCTCGTATCTGCTCTCTCAGTACCCTAATTTGGAGGTAATCTCTTCGGAACCAGAGCAGGGACGAATCGAGGAATTTGTCACCAAAAACAAGCCCGACGTCCTGATCCTTGACCTCCAATTGTATACAGGGAGGGACGGGCAGCATTTGAACGGATTCGAGATCTGCAGTATGATGTCCTCTTCATTTCCACACGTGAAATTAATCGCTCATACTATGTACGATAGTGTTGAAAGCGTGAATAAATTCTTTCACTATGGCGGAATGGGATTTGTTTCCAAAAAAGCCGGTCACCACGACCTGGTGGAAGCGATAAAGACTGTTTCGGATGATAAACGGTACCTTTGCCACGAGACCATGAAAAA
The DNA here is from genome assembly GCA_966211905.1 of uncultured bacterium. Lineage (GTDB taxonomy): Bacteria > Bacteroidota > Bacteroidia > B-17B0 > Aurantibacillaceae > Aurantibacillus. The sequence continues at coordinate 27,180 of CBIHOL010000041.1, read as the reverse complement.
AGCTAAGAACGGGGCAGCCTTTATCAATAAAGAAGATGAACTCCTGAAAGGTGTGAATGAGCTTTTTACCAAGGCAGAAAAAAGCGTACTTGAAAAAATTGCCAAAGGATTTTCAACCAAGCAGATCGCGCAACAACTGGAGGTTTCGGAAAAAACCGTTGAAACTCATCGGAAGCACCTTTTCGACAAAGCGGCCGTAAAAAATGTGGCAGAGCTGATAGCTTTTGCTTACACACGCCGTATTTTTCTCGATTAATGGACAACCGCGCAAATTATAACTTCATTGTAAAATATGGCGAGATCACTCCTGACGGTGTTGCGGTGTACGACCTCAACTCCCGCCGTTTTGTATACATAAACCGTTTCCTGAGCAATATTTTTGAGGGCACCGACAAGAGCATGATCGAGGACGCAAGTTCGATCATGAAGATCGTGCATCCTGACGACCTTGAGTATGTTGAAAGCAGGTACCGCGAACTGCTTAGTATTGGCTGTATTGCACCCACCGAATTCAGGATCGTACTTCCAAACCAGGTAAAACATGTGAGTTGCGAAGTGCTGTGGCTTGAAGAGAGTTACACATTTGCCATCTTTGCGCGTGATATTACCACTGCAAAAGAACATGAAGATTATGTAGTGAACTTCACCGCCAAAAAAGACACGCTGCTTGATATGCTGATCCATAACCTGAGCGGACCGTTATATATGTCGCGCGATGTATTGAATCTTGTAGGAGGATCTGCCCACAAACCGGCTGCTGAAATGGACAAACAGCTCGACCTGTTGCGTGACAGCACTGAGCTCTGTATAGATATTATAAATGATTTTCTAAAGCAGGAGCACCAGGAGTCCACGCAGGTTTCCTTAAAAAACTCACGGTTTGATATTGCCGAGAAGATCGAAGTAGCCATCCAGCTAATACGGGAAATGAACAAGGAAAAGACATTTGATGTTAAGCTGGACCTGCATAACCGGAATATCTTTGCAGATCCGATAAAGTTCATGCAGGTGATTCACAACATTCTTTCCAATGCTGTAAAGTATACCGGCGAAAATGGCCTGATCTCAATCAGGACGAGGGAAGAAGGGGGCTGGATAAAATTTATAATTTCGGATAATGGTATCGGGATCCCGGCAGAGGTCTTGCCGTTGCTTACTAAAGAGCGGGTTACAGGAGCACCGGGTCTGCGTGGCGAAAAAAGCAACGGAATGGGTTTGTTTCTCATCGGTCAGCTCGTAGAAATGATGAAGGGGAAAATCACTATTGAAAGTGCTGAGAATGAAGGGTGCACTGTTACTGTTACCTTGCCGAAGGAGTAGATCTTTTAGACTCGTGGAAATATTTCTACAATTTTAGCATCGCAGGTTATTCCGGGTTTCGTGTTTCTTGTTCCGGGTTCTCCGCCGCAGGCGGACCCGCCTGGGTATCATCGGATGGCGGGCAGGTTCCATGTTTCATGTTCAGCGTCCTGCTGTTTCTGATAAACAATACTACAATTCATAGCAACACTTAGCTATTTTTCATAGTAGGTTTGTATTAATCAAAAAAAAACTCAACATGAAAACAGCAGAAAAGATCAACCTATACTCGCAGCTGATCCAGTATATTGATTACGATAACCGCGAAGGGGGCAAGTATGCTTACGTGCAATACATGAGTTATGTGAGAGAGATCGTATCGTTGCTTTCAGGTAATAGTGGTTTTGAGGATGAGTTATTTTACCTGGAACAAACCAGTGCCAGGTTCAATGAATTCCTGTGTGATTCTTTTGGTGAGGAGCAAAGGCTGTTTTTTCACGAAAGCAGGATGCGCTCATTATTATTATTGCAGGGGATCAGGTCGAGGCTTAATAGCTTTGAATTGAAGGAAGAAAGCAGCTGGCTCAGGAATGCAGGATAATTCATTTAAAAGAATCAGATGGGTATATTTGCCCCTGAATGGCTTTTTATGACCTTGATAAATCTGCAAGAGCGAAGATCGCTGCAAGGATCTTAAGCGAGACGCAAGAAGCTGTAAAAAGCGGAGAGAACACTAAAGTGGTTCAGTATTTTGGTGATGAGGACACCTACATCAGGAAGAATGCTTATTTATCGCTGGGCAAACTTTATAAATCAGAACCAAAGCTCTTACCCAGGATCCAAAAAACAATTATTTTCTTTTTAAGTCACGACGATTTTAAATGCCGGCAAACCGCTGTAAATGCGGCCGGAGAAATAGGTAAGACCAATTTCGAAATTGTAGCGCCGGTTTTTGACAAGGGATTATTTGACGAGCATCACTCCGTTAGAAATGCAGTGATCGGGTCCATTAAAAAAATGGGTGAAGCGAACCCCGTCCCGGTTCTTGCCTGGGCTAAAAAATACCTCCATCACGCCGATAAAGAAATAAGAAGGGAGATCTGTCACGGAATTGAGCTGCGCGGAAGAAAATATCCACAGGACATTCTGCCACTTTTAAAGGAGCTGCAATTTGATAAAACAGCAAGAGTGCGAAATACCCTGGTACACGTGCTCGGGCAGATTGCTTACAAAAAAGGATGTCTCGCCGTGGTGATTGAAGATTTAAAAACATGGGAAAACCGGGAGCTGGTGCAGGATGCGCTGGTTGAGATCATCGACGTTCATGACAGGTACAAGGATTTTGCAGTGATGACACAAAAACAGGCTATAAGGTTCATTTCTGAATCGAAAATTTAAATTCACTGGCAGGGTTTATCAAAGGAGATGGCAAAGAACGATCGGCAAGCGGTAGTTCTTCGTTTCGGTTATTAAGGTAATAAGGTTGTGTTCGTCATTCTTACGGATATGCTGCTGGCTTAATAAGGTAATAAGGTTGTTGCGGGGCGGGGTGTTTAGGTTACTAAGGTAATAAGGTTGTGTTCGTTATTCTTACGGATATGCAGCTGGCTTAATAAGGTAAAAGGTTGTTGTGGGGCGGGGTGGTTAGGTTATTAAGGTACTAAGGTTGACCTCGTTATCTTTACGGACATGCAGCTTGCTTAATAAGGTAATAAGGTTTCCGTGCAGGTGTCGTGATTCAGTTAGTAAGGTAATAAGGTTGTGTTCGTTATTCTTACGGATATGCAGCTGGCTTAATAAGGTAATAAGGTTGTTGTGGGGCGGGGTGGTTAATAAGGTTTCTGTGCGGGTGTGGTGATTCGGTTATTAAGGTAATAAGGTTGACTTCGTTATCCTCACAGGTATGTCACCTCATCTATTTTACGTCAACGCAAGTTTATTTTAAAGCGTACCTTTACTGCAGATGAATAAACTTAAACGTCCGAATAAAAAGCTGGAAGAAGTGATCAAGCGTACCATCGCTCCCATGCGATGTCCGGTGCACAACAAACCCGCTACCATTACAATGGAAAGCGAAAACCAAGAAGTAGCAGTTGAAGCGTGCTGTCCATTCTTTAAAAAAGACGTGATGCTTGAAGGAGAACGTTTGCGTAAGGACTTTCTGTATAAAGCCGAAAAGACCCGCGAAAGGCTTGAGCGGGAAGAACGGCGGCGCAGAAATGATCAGTTTTAAACTCAGCCGATCATTACCAGGAAAATGATGCCGGTAAAAGCAACTCCGATTAACAGTCCATAAAAGAAAAACTCCCAGCGCCTGCTTTTTGTGTACCCGTGATTCATAAATTAAATTTTCGTGGTTCCATTTCCGGGTGGCGCGAAATTACATTAAAAACATTTTCTTTTTCAAAATTACCTGGAATATTCTTTCATAAAAGAAAAGCCGGGCCGGATCCAGCTTCATTCTGAAACATGTCCTGAGCGGTACGGCAGGATCACCGTGAACACAGTTCCTTCTCCTATTGCAGAAGAAACAGAGATAGCACCATTATGATTATGCACTATTTTCTTACATAAAGCCAGCCCTATCCCCTCCCCCGGGTAATCTTTCGACTTTTCGTGCCGGTAAAAAAACGAGAACATTTTGTCGGAATATTTGTCATCGAATCCAATTCCATTGTCCGTGACGCGCACACTCACATAGTCCACAGCAGTTTCGAGGGAAGGAAATTTTTCAAGCACTTCCTTTGAACACGGTTCAGCGACGATGGAAATGCGGGGTTCATTATCGTTAAACTTTAAAGCATTATCAATAAGGTTATAAAACAGCTGGCTGATCTGGTGACTTATTCCTTCTATAACCGGGAGCGCGGACACCGACACCCTGGCTTTCTTTTCCCTTATCTTCAGCTCAAAATCATCAAGAAGCTGCGAGATGAGTTTGGAAAGATCTATTTCAGTAAAACCTTCATGATGGTGCGAAAGTCTCGAAAACTGCAGCACATTACGAATGAGTGCCGACATACGGGCCGCAGAGGAATTGATCTTTTCAAAATACCTGTCTACCACCAGTGGATCATTCTTACGCTGTTCAATAAGTGAAATAAAGGTCTGAATCTTACGAAGAGGTTCCTGCAGGTCGTGACTGGCAATGTATGCGAACTGTTCGAGATCGCTGTTTGATTTTATGAGGGCCTGGGTTCTTTCCTTTACTTTTTCTTCAAGAGAGAGTTCCGTATTTTTTTCTCTCGTCGTTTCGCGCGTGATGCCCACAAGCTTGCGGGACTTTCCATGCTCATCGAATAAAAGATTCCCGATTGTTTTGATCCAATGAACACTACCATTGGGCCAGATTATACGGGCTTCATAATTATATGGTTCACCCCTCAAAGCATTTTCATAAAGTTTCGCCACGCCCGGCGCATCGTCTGGATGAAATTGACTCCGCAGTAATTGCGCGGTAAAATTTTCTGAAAACGGACGACCAAAGATCTTTGGAAGCTTGCGGGAATAAACCAGCTTGTCAGTGGCCAGGTCAATCTCCCAGCCGGCCATATCGGCTCCATCCAGTGCAAGACGGAAACGCATCTCACTCTCTTTCAGCTCGAGCTCCGCCTTCCGCAGATCAGTAATGTCGAGCATAGAGCTTAGCATGCGATAAGGGGTCCCGTTTTCGTCGGTTACGAAATAACCGCGGTCATTAATAATACGATAAGAACCATCTTTTGTCCGATAGCGATATTGTCCGTTCCAAGTAGACTTGCCGTTGTTTATGCAGTCATTGATACCGGCATTAAGAGCAGCAATATCATCCGGATGCACTTTGTCGAGCCAGAACGACCTGTTGTTGACTATGTCTTCGTCGGTATATCCAAAGAGTCTTTTGTAATTTTCACTCAGCCAGAGCGAATTATCAATAAAACGCCAGTCAACCAGCGCATCATTCGTTACAGCCGATACAAGCCTGAACCGTTCTTCGCTATCAGCAAGTTCTTTTGTACGGGCCGATACAATATTCTCAAGATCGCGGTTAAGAACCTTGAGCTTTTCGCGGGTTGCGTATAATTCAGCATAACCCTGACGCACTTTTGCTTCAGAGCTCTTGCGCTCGCTCACATCATTGAGAGTAATAACCAGACCATCCATCATTTTAACTGCAGACAGATCGAACCACCGGCCACCCGTGCTTACCTCATCGCTAAAAGGAGTACCAGAGCTGATCACATTTGTAAAGGCATCAAAAAGCTGTGTGAACATTAATGGATCGACCTTGCGCAAGGAGATGCCATCTTTTGGCAGTTTGAAGAATTCTTTAGCAAAAGCATTTGAAGTAAGAGTGACGAGGTCTTCAATTTTTCCACCTTTATTTCGCACTGCAGCAAGCGCCAGGATGGGGTTCTTGCTGGCATCGAATACACTGTTGATAATGCTGTTGAGCTGCTTAAACTGCGTTATATCAACAAATCCCAGCACCACGCCGGCAATCGCACTATCCTTGCGTAAATAAGGATAGATCCGAACCAGCAATGTGACGCCATCGGCGGCCTGCACTTCTTTTTCGATCATCCCATTCTCCGACAGCGCCTTTGTAAGATCACCCGGCAGGTCGGGGTAGGTAAAATTAGTGGTAAGATGCAGGAAAGGCCTTCCTATATCTTTGCTCATCAGATTTACGAGACGACGTGCGGCAGGATTAAATTTCCGGATGCACAACTGTTTGTCGAGAAAGATCTGCCCTACATCATTGCCTCTGAAATAATTATCGAGATCATCATTTAATTCAACCAGCTCCTGGATACGCTGCTGATGCTCCGTATTAAGTGTATGCAATTCCTCATTCAACGACTGAAGCTCTTCGTTGGAGCTCTGCAGCTCTTCATTGGATGATAAAAGCTCTTCGTTGCTGGATTGCAGTTCCTCGTTGGTTGTTTCGAGCTCTTCCACCACGGTTTGAAGATTGAGGCGGTTCTTTTCGAGATGCTCGCGCAAGGTTGCCACCTCCGCCTTATACTGATCGATATCAGCCAGATCCTGACCCGCGTTTAAACTCAAACTGGCCGGAGCAGCGCGCATGGCGTTAAATACAATAAGAGTAAGTCCCCGCACGCCAGCTTCGTTGCGAACACTTACCGACACATTAAAAGATTCCCCGTTCAATTCAACGGCGAGATTGTTTACCAAAACGTCATTCTTATTTTTCCACGCTCGCATTATTGCCGTGCTTACAGGAACCGCGAGCGACTCAGGCAACATTTTGATCAGGTTGAACTGTAAACCTTCGTTTGGAAGAATAAGGTACTTTTTATAATCGCCAACTGCATCCCGGATCACCTGGTCGCTGCCGATGTAAAAAGCCGCTACACCGAAGTCCTTAAAGAAAACATCCTGCAAGTGCTCTCTTAGCGCCCCGGCACTTTTTTTCGCAGGTTTTCCCGGATTTAGATCATCCTGCTCCTGCACCGACTTCCTGTCGAGAAAAGCATAACTTTTATGGGGAGCCTTCACTCCCTTTCGGTAGATCTTCCACTTCCTGTCGAGCTCATCAAAATTCTCGTTGCTTCCAATATGCTCGCTGGCTCCCAGGAACAGTGCGCCATCCTCATTGAGGCCAAAATAGAAACGCGATAATATTTTCTGTTGCAAAGAAGGTTCGATGTAGATGAGCATATTCCTGCAACTGATCACATCATTCTTAATAAACGGCACATCGGAAGCAAGGTTATGGCGGGCAAAAACTATTTGTTTCCTGATGCCGGGAACAATCACATAGGTGTGCTCCTTCTTTACAAAGTACCGGTCGAGTATGCGGGAGTCCATCTCCCGGGAAATAAATTTTCCATATTCGCCTCGTGCCGCTTTTTCAATATGATGCTGATCCAGATCAGTAGCGAAGATCTTTACTTCAAGGTTCCTCTTTTTTTTCCTTAACAACTCGTTGAGAAGAATGGCGATGGAGTAAGCCTCCTCACCTGTGCTGCATGCAGTAACCCAGACTTTTACTGTACCCCAGTCGGGTTTCGAATCAATAAGAGGGTTGAGCACTTTTTCGGCAAGCGAGTCAAAAGCTTCCTTATCCCGGAAAAAACGGGTAACGCCAATTAAAAGTTCCTTGCAATAGATATGTCCTTCTTCAGGATGAGAATTAATGTAGCGCAGATACTCATTCACCGAGGTGAGTTTCAGGAAGGCCAATCTTTTAGACAACCTTCTTAAAACAGTTGGCAGCTTGTAATTATTAAAATCGCATCCTGTGGTCTTGTGCACCACATCGAGGATCTTTTTAAGCGTATCGGAATTAATAGTTTCCTGGTCTTCGTTACGATATGGAATTCCACGCACGTAATTTATGATCTCGGAATTCATTTCATTCACAGGAAGGATCACATCCACTTTGCCGGTAGCAATGCTGCTGCGGGGCATACCGTCGAATTTGGAAGTTTCCGGATCCTGCGCGATAACCAGCCCGCCATGTTCGCGCACTGCTTCGATACCCCGCGATCCATCGGTACCAGTACCAGATAGTACTACTGCTATAGCCCGGTCCTCATACTCGAGAGCAAGAGAGTAAAAAAAAGTATCGATGGCAATATTAGGAGATTTGTCGGACGGGTCTTTATCGGTAAGCTCGAGTTTACCTGCAACCACAGTCATGTGCTTGCCCGGAGGGATCACAAAAATTTTGCCAGGCGCTAAGATGTCTCCATTGCCTGCAAGCACAACTTTCATTTTTGTGTGACGCGACAGCAGATCAACCAGTGCGCTTTTGTGATCAGGTGAAAGATGCTGGACAAGGATATAACATAACTCGTCATTTTTGTCAGCATGATCAAAAAATTCAATGAATGCCTCCAGACCACCGGCCGACGCTCCTATAGCAACAATATATGGTTTTGCGGGCGCGGCGCTCATCATGAATTAATTCTTGCTGATTTCAGTTAACCGGCAGGATAAAAAGATCCTTTGCAAAGCACGGGCGAATTCGATATCATACCTGGTGAAAGGAGCGCTGGAGTGCCTGATACTTTGCTGCCACAGGGCGAAGGAGTTCCGGGGATGGTAGCTGGTATTGTCGGGTTCAAAGCTGATAGCGTCGTCGGGATTACCACCCCAATGGATCTCCTGCGGAAGTTCTTTGCGGAAAGCAATTATGTATTCGCCACTTTCGGGAATAAGAGGAAGAGCTATGATACCGCTTGCAATTTCTGCCACCGAAATACCTTCTTCAAAATCATCAGAAAGCGATGATGTAGTGTAAGGCTCACTTGAAGCCAAGCTCTGCAACCAGTAGGACATGTTTTCAATAATGGTTGCCGAAGGACATTCTCCTTCCCTGAGAATGGTCCCAGTGGTGACCCAGGCAACTCCTGAACAATTAAGAAGCTGCATTACCGCATTGCTGGCTGATTTAAAGCCATCCCTGAAAGTATCTGCAGCATAAAGACTGGTGACCACCTGCTCCTGGAGATACTGACGTTCCTTGTTCCATTTCAGATCTTCACTTACATCAAGCGAAGTAAGTTTGATTGAAATAATACCTGAAAGCAATTCAAACATCGAACACTCATCATAGGTAAGAAACTTTGCTTCGCGGTGATGGCATGAAATAAGTCCCCATAATTTATTGTCCTTAAGAATGCGTGTTGACATTGAGGCAACCACCTTCATATTTGCCAGGTATTCGAGGTGCACTTTAGGAACGGCGCGCAGGTTACAATCACTGAGATCGGTGAAAGCAGATGTAATGGGATTAATAACGGGGAGCAACTTCGCACCACGGTAGTTTATATCAGGGATCTGCCTGTAAGGATTCTTAAGATAAAGTTCTCTCGCCTGCCGCGGAATGTCCGAAGCCGGAAAGGTAAGGTTCAGATAGGTCTCCATGTCACCCGACTTGTCTTCTGCCACCACATGACCGTTCCAGGCTTCATCAAAACGATAGATCATCACCTTATCAAAACCAGAGATCTTTTTCAGTTCAGACGCGGCGATGGTGAGTGCCTCCGCGAGGGAACCCGCCTCCTGAATTTCGGTGGATGCGGTCCTGATCTGCTGATAAACATCCAAAAAAGAATTATGGGCGCTCAAAGGCTTTTCAATTTCAATAACAATATAGTTTTCGAGCAAATGAAATATAGCCAGCAGGGAAATATTCTTATCGTCTTTTTCGAAGCGGACATTCAAAACAAATCTTTTCTGCTTACCCGCCACTTTGTGATCAAAATCCTCCCATTTGGTATTAAACACAGACTTTAAAGGAAGTTTCAGCAGCTCATCCACTTCGCGGGGAATAAACTGATTAACATTGTCTCTCACCTGGATCACATTCAGATCAAGGTCGGTTACTACAAGGAAACCATAAGGTTGTACCTGGTTAATAAACGCCAGAGGGAGGCTACCGCAGAATTGTGAATCGTAATCCGGTAATTTCATTTGCTTAATGGGCCAAAAGCCAGTTATTTAAATTTGTAAAAGTAGAATTAGCTGCCTGCAGCACCTGGTCCTGATCCAGCACATTGGCGGAAGCATCAATATGTTTTTTGAAATCTAACCAGCGGCGCATGGTATCGGGGCCGTAACCCAGAAAATAAGTAAGACTTTGTGCCGGCAGATTAAATTGTTTGCTGAGCATGCCTGCAATAACAGGTCCCCCGTGTGTTGATCCCTCCATAACATACAGAACACCCACCGCTTGCGAAACCGTTGAAACTGTGGGAAGCGCAGGATTACCAGAACTATTAAACTGTAATCCTAAAGTGCTGATATCCTCGAGAAGACTTTTACTTTTCCGTCGCTGAGGGTAATCGGGAAGAATACCGGGAGTGATATAACGATCCAAAGTATTTTCAAGCGGATGATAAAAGCTATACAGATGTGAGAGGAAGTCTGCGTACTCACTGCTACCCGACAATCTGCGGAGGCGGGTCAGGAAGGTCTTCTCGAGCTTCTGATGATTTATACGCGTTTGTTCTTTAAGTGAATCCCACATATCCGGAAGTTCAATTATTTGCGAATTTTTTAAGGATACCTATAAGATCAGTAATATCAGTAGGTTTACTCACAAAATCATCAGCTCCAAGCTTCAGACATTCGTCAATGTCCTTCTCATCGACCGTTGTACTATACATAATTACCGGAAGCTTATTGAGGTCTTCATGCCGCCTGATCTCCACGAGGCATCTTTTTCCATCCATCTGTGGCATATTAATATCCATAAAGATGAGTTCCGGCAATTCATCACTTCCTGCATTCAATAACAGATCCATTGCCTCTCCCCCGTTACGGGCAGTAAGAAGATTAATATATTTATCAGTTTCCTGCAAAGCAATTTCAAATACCTCTACGTCATCGGCGTCATCATCCACCAGTAACCATTTTCTCATTTTTTTATTCCAACTAAGAGTTCGTCTACAAAGATATTCGTTGAGATTTATAGGGACTTTCCACTAAAGGGATTTTTTTTGTATAGATCACTGGGCCTTACCCCTGGGCTTAAAAAATCTCCTGTTCTTTTTCCTCTCCTCCTTCATTTTTTTCCGTGGTCTCTCATTATCATACTCGTTCAGCTGACTGAACGCCTCTTTCATATTTTCAGGAAGATCACCCTGGTAGGAGATCTTGTAGAACGAAAATCCGTTGAAGGGAACACCTTCCGTTGGTTTTTTCCAGGTAACCCTTTTACGTACGGCCTCATCTTCGAAGTAAGCCATGAACCGGTTTTTCCGCTCCTCGTTCAGGTGGCGGTATTTTTCTTCAATAACCTTGCGGCCAACAAATTCGCGACATAACTGCTGATTCGTAAAGATCATTTCATTATGTACGTGCTTGCGCACATATCTTATAAAAGATGAGTCTTTAGGCGACATCCTGGCCACGTTAATAGAATCTTCCTTACTAAGGGCGTCGTTTGAATTTCCGGTTGCCAGGAAAAACTTTTTCTTCGCTTCAAAAAAGCCTATATATTCCTTTTCCCTTTCCATGTAATAGTCGGGATACACATCGATGGCGATACCGGGGTTGTCCTGCATGAACTTCACCACTTTTTTTACGAATTTTTCCTGGTCGTCCAGCAGATCGGCAGAGGCGGGCTCCCAGTTAAAACCAATATTCTTTTCGATCGTATTTTCAATTTCTTTGATCTCGTAACGATAACGGGTGGTAACAGGTTTAATGAAAATGTTGCTCACTGCATCAAAGATCACGTCGCGGATCTGGAACTTAGGATCTTTTAAATTTCCCGTAATTGGGATCTCGTAGTCGATGGCGTTTCCATACTCCCTCACCAGGAACATCACCAGCTTTAGCGGAAGCCATTTATTATTTTCGGCCTTTACTTTATTTGTAAGCCGGGGATCGACAACAACAAGATGATTGCTGCTGTTTATCTCTCCGTTCCTCACACGCCAGTTTCCGGATGCACCAATACTTCCACGGTCGAGTGGAAAAGAAGTATATGCCAGCAGAAACGGATTAAGGACTGCAGCATTCATTTTTTCAAGATTATAACTCAATTCAAAATCGGAACTATCCTTTGGATTAATGCTCAGGTTAAGCTTAAGGTCACCATAGGGCTTGATACCTGAGGTAAGATGCAGGTGCGCCCGATCCTTGTTACTTCCGAGTGAATCAGCCACGATGGTGAGCGGATTAAATGCAAGAGCAAACTTTTCGTTAAGGGAATAATCGTGATATTGAATATCGGCGCGGTAGATACCGATACGATTCACTTTGTATGCACTTCTAAAAAAGTTTTTAGCGAGTAATTTTACATAGTCAGCGAGAGCAATAACAAGATTAAATTTCTCTGATTTTGCCGCTTCCTTTACCTTGCTTCCTTTCACACCGAACATGCGCTGGATATTGTCGAGATAATCATACTTCTCGTAACGCAAGAAAGGGGTGACCAGGGAAATTGAATCAATCTCATAGATCTTTTTGCCAGGGTTAAGATGATTGATCTTGACCACGAATTTTTTAAATGATGCCAGGTCCTCCTTTTCGTTTTTCCCAAAATGAAAATCATAAAACCCTACTCCACCCACGGCGTCAATGTTCCTTGCGTCTTTCATATTACCATCAGCGGTAATATCGAGATTGATCAGAGCCCGGAATTTACCGAACTTTGAAAAATCTTTCAGGTACTGTTCAATGATCTTAAGATCGAGGCGGCGAATGATGATATGCGTCTTATACAACGAGGTTTTGGTATTCATCTTAAAATGACCTTCGAATTTTCCAGTGCCGGTCCCCGAGTTAAAATCAAACGTGTTTGTGATGGTGTCGGCGTTCCAGCGCATCCCTGAACTGCTGATATTGACGTCTTTGATAAAGTAACTTACGGGAGTCATCTTTTCCCTGTAGTAAAAGGTCCCGTTTTCGATCTTAACGTCAAGAAGACTAAATTTTGTCTGAGTAGTGTCCTTATCAGGTTTATCCGGCTTTTCTGAAAACTTCTGAATGATGTCCGAAAAATTGAACGTGTCTTTTGTCGACTGGATCACGGTTCCGACAGGGCGTGAAAGTGTAAGATAATTGATCTGGTATTCACCCCGAAAAAGTTTCGGGAGATTAAATCTCAAACTAAGGCCCTCGGAAGAAAAAAACACCGAATCGCTTTTATTCTCATATATTTTCAGATCGTTGAGATGAGCATAACCTGTAAGCGGATTAATATATACCCAATCGACAGTGACCTCCCTTCCCAGCAACTTTTGGTCGTATTTCTGCAAAAGATACTTTGCAATGGGCGACAGGAAAATGACCAACAGCGCAAAAAGACCAATAATTATTGACAGGGTGATAAGGAGGATCTTTCTCCGCCTTTTAGAATGATTATGCATTAAGGGGTTTAACTACTGACCCTCTCCTTCAAAATCCATACCAACCGGGATGTAAGATTTTTTGAAGGAGTGTCACCCCAGTCAGTATGGTCTTAAAGCCTTGAACAGGAAGGGAACCAGGGGAAAAGTGCTATTAAGTTTTAATAACGATCCTGTATTTACTGAGATCGTAAGGTCGGGGAACGGCAGTCTTTAAGAAATATTTCCCCAGGAAAAAAAGACCGGTACCCGGAACAGCGAACGTGGCATATAACTTGAGAGCCGTGAGAGCCTCGTACCCAATGAATGGCAGCACGGCCATGGGTACAATAGGGATCAGGATGAGCTCAGCACCGATAAGGGTGGACAGTAATGCTGTTTTGACCCGTTTCCTGGTTTTATGCCGGGCATAGAGAATGTGGCGCAGATCTTTTACAGGCACGGCGAATGTGCTGTCATACTTTAATATGTCAATATTGTTGCTGCCATCGAACTGCTCGTTATAATGAAAATCTGATAGGAATACAGTATCCCTGGAGAACCCCTCCACAAGGCAATGAGTCCGCTTTATTGTATCTTTCTTCAGCCGCACAGTGATAAGGGAACCAGAAATGAATTCCTTATCGCGGGATCCGTCTGTGAGAATCGCCGTCTTTGAGGTGATCCTGTTGGCGAATGGTGTATTTTTCAGGTGCAGATTGTTTTTGTATTCTGCCGGCACGAAAACATCCTTGAGTTTATGATAATCGTACTCAACGACCTGTTTGCCGTTGCGGTTATACATTTTAGTAAGACCTGTGGGCCGTTGTACAAATCTTTTCAGCTGTCCTTTAGGTGTATATTCGTAGCTTATATACTCCTGATCGCCTTTTATATAATATGTGACCAGGGCCAGCTGCCCATTTTCGTGATAGCTTTTTGAAGTACCAAGAGGGATCTCATCTTTTTCGGCCAGGTACACCCAGACTGAATCTCTTAAACGTCCGCTTTTATAATACTTCTTTATTTCAACGGTATCTTTCCCCCTGCCTGTAAACAAGGTTTTCAGATTACCATTCCGGTAATACTCGCTTTCAATCTGAGCAGAATGACCTTGAGCGATGCAGACGAATTGCCAGAGAAAGAAAAGGGCGGTTAAAAATTTCGTCATAATGGGTTTTAAACGTGGCGAGGTAAGGTATTGGAGGCAAATGTAAGAATTTACTTGAACGGGGAAAGCCGGTGATCCACACACATAATTTTTTTACCACTAAATTGATGCGTACCAGACGTAAAGAGCCTGAATAATTACCTGTAACAGCATTGATAAATTCGAAATGACAGAAAATATCAATTAAAAGAAGACAGATTTCTTTCCACATAATTTGCTGCGACGGTAGAAGAGAACGCAAAAACTACCAGCCGGAATTGCGCACATGTTAAATTACATCCCGCGTGATACCCTGAGGTAGCCCGTATGCCTAAATCATTATATTTGTTTTTACCTAAACTATCTAACATGAAAAAAATTTACGGGATACTGTATCTGGGAATACTTTTCTCAGCAACAACGCTTCGAGCGCAGCTCAATGGGGTGTACACTATTGATAATACGGCGCCGTCGAGTGCCACAAACTTTACCAGCTTTACCCAGTTTGCCTCTACGCTGAATGCGCAGGGTGTTTCCGGTCCGGTTACCGTTAATGTTGGCTTAGGTAGCGGCCCATACAGCGAGCAGATCGAGATCATTCAATATGCAGGCGCTTCAGCAACCAACAGCGTGGTGATAAATGGTAACGGACGCACCATCACCTTTAATGCGACCAATACCGCGTTAAGGCATACCATTATGCTAAGTGGCGCCGATTATATGACGTGGAACAATTTGAGAGTGATTGGTACTAATGCTACCAGCGCGCTCGTTGTTCACCTCTGGAATGGTGCAGATAATAACAAGTTCAATAATATGTACATTGAAGCGCCCTTTAACGGAACCAGTACCACGCAGGTACCTTTTTCCATAAGTGGCAGCAGCGTTGCAGCAACTACAGCCGGTAACGCCGGTAATGGAAATGTTGTAAACACCTGTACGATCATTGGCGGTTATTACAATACGGTTTTTTGCGGCAACTCCATTAGCCCGGTGAATGTGAACAACGAAGTGCGAAATTCGATATTGCGTGATTTCTATAATATCGGGTTTTACAATCTGTATTGCCTGAATTCAAAAGCAATCGGTAACACCGTTGACAGGGTATCGAGGACAACCGTTACCACCACTTATGGCCTGTATCTAAGCACTGGCAGCATTGCCAATGGACTTATTGAAGGCAATATGATCCGAAACCTTTTTACAGGCATACCAGGCAGCACCAGCACAACATACGGTATTTATATCATCACGGATGCCACTTCCATTGCTCCGAATATTGTGCGCAATAACGTGGTATCCGACATCAACACTAACGGGATCCTGTACGGAATTTTTCTTTCAGGTGCCGATTTCGCCTATGCAGAGCACAATACCATTTCACTGGATGATGGTTCAAACACAGGAGGCGCCACTTACGGAATTGCAGCAACCGGTGTTAGCGACAGGGTGCGCAACAATAATATTACAATAGGACGTTCAGGTAGTGGTGCAAAATATGGATTGTTCTATACAGCAGCTGTTAACCTTGTCTCCGATTATAACAACGTGTATATAAGTTCCACTTCAGGCACCAACTATTTTGGCAGCTATACCAACAACTATAATACGTTAAGCACCTGGACTGCGGGCACAGGATTCGATCTCAACAGTGTAAGCGCAGATCCGCAATATGCAAGTCCCGGATTTTTCGACTATTCGTTAACCAATACAGCAGTAAACAATAAAGGTTTACCAATAGGACTTCTGTACGATATTCTCGGAATTGCGCGCAGTCCTCTGGCGCCGGATCCAGGAGCATACGAGAGCTTTAACAGCGTGTGCACAACTACCCCGCCAAGCAACTCTTTTTTAGTTCCATCTGCTTCGGTTTGTCCCGGCATGCAAATTGAGCTGACGCTTCAAAACACAAAAAATTACACCAACTCCGGTTACGTGGTGCAATGGTATACTTCAAACAGTGGTACTATCGGAACATTCCTGGCGATCCCGGGTGCAACGCTGAACTCTTATGTGACCAACCCGGTAACCAGCAACATTCATTTCCAGGCAGTGATCACCTGTGCAATCACAAACCATTCTATCTCCACACTACCTGAAGCAATACTGGTGGTACCACCTGTGCAGGACACAGTACCTTATTACGAAGGATTTGAAGCGCTTGCACAAAATCAGCTACCGAACTGTTACTGGACAGCGACCAGCTTTAAAACCGGAACAGGAACAGGCACTGCACCTGCGAGCGGAAATCGTGCTGCGCATACAGGGTCCAATTATGCATATTTCGCAAATAAGCCCTCCACAAATTATTTTTACTCAAACCAGATCCTGCTTAAAAGCGGTGTCACTTATTCAGCCGCACTCTGGTACATCACTGAAAACGTTGGTTTCAGCCCATGGCCAGACCTTTCTATACTAATAGGAACTGGTCAGAATCCAACCGGCCTGCAGCCAATAGCTTCTGCAAGCCCAGTAACAGGACAGCTTTATAATTTGCTTTCAAGTACATTTACGGTACCAGCCACTGGATATTATAATGTAGCAATACGTGCAACAGGTGCCCAGGGCGCAGCCCCTTATCTGACCTGGGACGATCTCTCCATCACTATCCCCTGCGCGCTTAACAGCCCTACTTTATCCGTACTTGCTCCTACCGTGCAGGTATGCCAGGGAGTGCCGGCAACCCTTCTCGCCATCGGCGCTAATTCCTACAGTTGGAGCAACGGCACACAAGGTCCTGTAAACATTGTTTCTCCTGTTACCAACAGCACTTACATAGTTTATGGAACTAATACGCTTAGCGGGTGCTCGAGTTCGCAAACGATTAATCTTGCAATCACTTCTGCACCTAAAGTATCCGCAATCGCCAGTAAATACACTGTGTGCTCAGGTGAGTCGATGACCCTTACCGCGACAGGCGCCGACAGCTACTACTGGTCGACAGGTTCTACCAACTCAGTTTCTGTGATATCGCCGACAGTAAGCACCATTTATGCTGTTGCCGGAACTAACGCAGCAGGGTGTACCGGTTCTGCACAGGTAATTGTGCAGGTACAGGCTGCTCCCTCCATCAACGCGAATACTTCAAGCACTCTGATCTGCCGTGGAACATCGGTTCAGTTATTCGCGCAAGGCGCCCAAAGTTACGTGTGGACCGCACCTAACCTTTACAGCACCGCGAGCCAGGTAACGGTGACACCACAGTCGAGCACCATGTTTACAGTGACAGGTACTACACAACAAAACTGTTCTGCCACCGCCCAGGTACTGGTGGTTGTTGAAGCCTGCACCGGCCTGGCAGAAATAGCGGGGAATGATTTTCATATTTTCCCGAATCCTGTTACTGACCGCCTGTTTATTCAGACCGATGGCAGCAATGCAACTATAACGATCACTGATGTTTCAGGACGTATGATCGCAACTCAACTGTCAGCATCCGAACTCACTGCTATTGATGTCGCGAATTTCAGCGCCGGCGTATACTACGTAAGGGTTCAGTCAGCTAATTACAACAGAACTGAGAAGTTTATCATAAAATAAAGTTTCCCGCACAGCCGGAAACCGGCTGCACAGTTAACCTTGCAGATCAAAAAATTCACTAATTGAAAAATTGAACAATATCATGATAAAAAGAATTCACATATTAATAGCAAATGCGAAACAAGGATTGCTCGCATGCGCATTAACCCTGTTATTGGGTACGACGTACGCACAAACGTACACACTTGCGTTCACAGGAAATATTCAAACGTTAACCCTTCCAAAGGCGGGTTATTATGAGATCCAGGTCTGGGGTGCAGACGGTGGAGACATAACCGCTGCAGGCTCTACAGGAGGCGGCAAAGGTGGTTACTCAACGGGCATCTTTAATGCATTCACTCCAAATACCCAGATCAATGTTTTCGTAGGAGGTAAAGGTGGAGAAGGAAACGGGATCTCAACCATTGCGGGAGCCGGCGGCTGGAATGGCGGCGGCGGCGGTGCTGCTGTTGGAAAATCAGGCGCAGGTGGCGGTGGTGCTACAGACATTCGTGTGGGTGGAACCGCAGCTGCAAACCGCATCATAGTTGCCGGTGGCGGTGGTGGTGCTGCTTATTATAACTCACTTGCAGCAGGAGGCAACGGCGGTGGTCTCGCAGGACTAAATGGTGATCTAATCAACAGTGCAACCCCGGGAGTTGTGACCCCCGGCGGAGGCGGCGCAGGAGCAGTTGGTGCAACGGGTGGTACAGCAACTGCAGTTAACTCAGCAGGCACAACTACCGGCGGCGGTGGTGGTGGTACCAGTTCCGGAACGGGATCACTCGGTCAAACAGGAACTGGTGGTGGACCAGGCGGAGCAGCAGGACCTTCGGGAAGTGGCTCTACCGGTAGCTCTGCCGGTGGCGGCGGAGGATATGCCGGCGGTGCTGGCGGCGTGCAGGCCAGTAATGGCGGAGTAGCCGGCGGTGGTGGTTCAGGTTATGTTGGTGGAGTAAACAGTGGAACCACGCTAAGTTATGCTCAGCCTGGATTTGTATATAATCCCGAGCATATTAATGGAAACGTGGGAAATGGTTTTGTAATTATTCGCTACAAGTGTGACGTAACTGCGCAGGTAAGCAAGAGTATTATTTGTGCTGGTGAGCAGATCACCCTGTCAACCGACGCTGGCAGCAATGTTCAGTGGAGTCACGGACCTACCACACCAACTGTGGTTGTTACCCCTACATCCAGCACATCGTATACGGTGACCGGTGTTAGTTCATCAACTACAGGATGTACTGCTACGTTAGTACTGAATGTTCTTGTAAGTCCATTACCAGCCATTGCGGCGGCATCATTGCCAACCGTTTTATGCCAGGGCAATACCGGAACACTGATCGCTACAGGTGCTGCATCCTATACGTGGAGTCCGGGCAGTTACACCGGAAACATATTGATGGCAAATCCTTCCGCATCAACGATCTATACTGTAGAAGGCATGAGTGCTTATGGCTGTTATAATTCCAGTACAGTGGCAATGAACGTGAACACCAATCAACTTGTAATTTCGAACGATACCACTGTGTGTAAGGGTTCGCCTGCACACCTGCATGCAAGCGGAGCAACGACTTACAGCTGGGATTTTGGAGCGCCTTTCCAGAACGTGACAGTTTATCCTAACACTTCAACCGTGTACAGTGTAAGTGCTATTGATGAATATTATTGTCCGCTGAGCGGAATGGTTACTGTTGTAGTGAACCCACTTCCTACAGTGAGCGTGAGCGCCGCAAACGCAGTTGTTTGCCGCGGTGAAACAATTCAACTCTTTGCAAACGGAACAGTTTCCTATAAATGGAATACCGGAGCCACGGCTAATTCTATCTCTTCACTTGCACAGATGGATATACCGCAGCACTTTTATGTTACAGGAACTGATAGTAAAGGTTGTTCTTCAACTGCTTCAGTAACTGTGATGGTGGACGCCTGCCTCTCAGTAGAGGAAATGCAATCTGCTGCCATCAGGATCATGCCAAACCCGGCGAATGAGCAGGTGACCATAGAATCGAACGGCGAAGTGCTCTGGAAAATCACTGACATTGCAGGACGTATAGTACTTCAAGGTACAGTGCAAGCGGGAAGCCAATCAGTTAACGTAAGTACTCTGTCTTCCGGCATCTACATGGTGCGACTGCAAACCGGGGAATCGGAAAAAACTGTGAAGCTAATTAAGAACTAAAAGTCAGAATAAATAAAACTCACAAAAAGACCCCGTTTAATGCGGGGTCTTTTTTTTGAATCTAGCGCTCGTGTCGTTATCGACCTGCCATCTAAGCAACAGAAACTGGTGATATAATACAGCTCCTCGTATTAATAACTGGTTCCCCTACTCTTTTATTATTTTCTTCATTGCTGAAAAATCACTTCCAATAACCCGGATAAAATATATACCCTTTGGATAGCCAGACAGGTCGACGGTTGTAGTTACAACACCTGTTCTATTATTTCTCTCAGCATAAATTAACTGCCCGTAAATCGAAAGCACTTCAATTGAATTAAAAGGATGATCAAATGAATTTACAGTTATCTCCTTTGGAGTTGGATTTGGTCCTATTACTACGCTAACCTGATTTATATTTTCAAAAAGACCTACCGTGGAGACAGTGGAGGCAGGAGTTACACTGTAGTTCATGGCAACCTGTCCCCTGATCTCTCCATCGGGAAAAGTGGCATTATGAATATCCAGGTATATGCTGTCTTTACTGAGCTGCAATGAATTGTGAGGCAAGAATGGCAGAGAATCTGAGCTATACCAAAATCCTTCGGCAGAAACATCATTTCCTGATTTCATCATAATACCTGTCATATCATAGATCTCAGGTCCGTCCAGTTCTTTTTTGTTTTTATGAAAATGGGCCCCGGTGGCGGGCGACGAGAGACTTCCCGCGTTCCATAAATAATGCGCGTTGTCATCGAACCTGTTGGTAGAAACGATACCTGCTCCGTACGCTTGTGTACTAACTGGTGACGATAACTGCTCACCCTGCATCTTAATAGTATAACCCTCCCTGGCGTAACGAATGATCTGACCTCGTATTTCCCCATTTGGTTTAGAAACCGTGTGAAAAACAAAAGCCAGGTTACTAACTAACAACTTGTAAGCTGTGGTTCCGTTAGACAAACCAGCGATCTTTCCTTTTACTCTGCGACCGGAAATAAACGGAGTAAAGTCAAGTTGCACTGCGCCATACGGAGCGCCAAAATTTCCGATATGCATATGGGCATAATTCAGACTGGTGGATAAACTGTCGGCCACGGCGTCAAAATAAAGCGTGTCGAGATTAGTGCTTAATCGTAACACGCAAACACCCTGAGCGACATTTACCAATGGAGGAACCATTTGAGCGCCCGTTGGATTCGCGTCAAAAGATAATCCGTTCCTGGTGATCAGTTGAGAGCGAACTGCGCCGCTGGGAGTACCAGATGTTGAAATATTCAGATAAACTTTGCCACTGAACAAACTATCAAGCATTTGCGCGTTAGTAGAAATACTACCTGAGATCACATTAGTATTAATGCCGGTCACGTAACTGCTAATGTCCGCCGCCAGATTGCCTGTTACGCCGGTTTCACCAAATCGTAATTCCGCACCTGTGATCGGTCCATCCAATTTTTGACAAACTATTTTGAAATTTAATTTTTGTTTATCAAGCGAAAGCCCGAACGAGCCGAGACCGAAAGCGTTACTCATCATCATTGGCACAGTTTCCATACTGTTGAGATCTGCAACAAAGTTCCAGTCGGATTCTAATATTACCTGACCCCTGATCTCTCCCGCCGGATTATTAGCGGTGGTAACCAGCAAATAAACCTGCCCGCTCATCAACTTTGTAATTATACCTGTTATACTGGTGACAGATAGAGTCGTATTTAATTTATTCCCCACTAGAAAAGACGTAAGGTCGGTGAGCGATGAACCATTGGTGCCAGCTGAACCTGAGAATAAACTTACATTGATTACAGGACCGGAAAGCCCGATGAAACTTAAATTGATTGTGATCGCGTCCCTGTTACTATTTAAAATCATGCTGGCCACGCCATTCGCGTTTGATGAAACTGATGGCACAACCTGGGAACCATCTAACTTTGAAGTAAATAATAAATGCCCCTTAAAAACGATTGCGTGAGACTGAGAAACATTTAGCAGGACAGTGACTAAGATTAATAAAACTTTTTTCATGGTTAATGGATTTAATTTTCCCGACAAAATAATCACATCCATACACGCGAAAAAAATTAATGTGCCTGAACAGGAAATAAACGGACGTAACCCAAAAAATACGGACCAACACTAACGATTTTACTTTTTTAAACAGATTAAAATTTCATCCCACACAAATTCTGTCCCTAAAAAGTGGTTTATGTCCGCTGGATAACGGGAACTGATTGTTTTTCGATAATATTTGTAAATTACATGATGAAAGAATCTGAAGGCCGCTCTAATTTATTAACAGGACTTCTTATTAATAACAGATGGATCTGGCATCTCGGTTTCTGGCTTGGTTATGCAGCCTACCGCGCCTGGTCATATTATCTGACTCTTCTCGACTTTCGCGAATATTTAAATTTCATGCTGATCCGTGACCTGGTCTTTTTTGTTATTTACACTTATTTATTAGTAGGACTTTATAAATTGTTTATTTATAAAAAGCGATATGCTTTATATTTTTTTTCAGGGGCCGTTTTATCCATGTTGCACCTGCTATGTGTTTTAGAACTGCAGCACTATACAGTTCCCAGTATCAAAGCGACGAAAGATTTTTCATTAGGCTCAGCGTTTCTAAATAACCTGTCTTTTGCACTTCTTACTTTTCTCGTAATTACTTTTACCAAATATTTTAAAGACAGCTTCATCGACCAGTATTATGAGAATGAGCAAAGGCAACTGAAGCTAAAACTTGAACTTGACAATTTAAAAGCCCAGATCTCCCCACACTTCTTATTCAATACGATGAATAATTTTTATGGTTTGGCGGTTGACAAATCAAGTAAGCTTCCAGATCTAATGATCAAGCTATCAGAGCTCCTGCGTTACTCTTTATATGATACTAAAAGCGACCTTGTGCCCGTTTCGAAAGAAATTGATTATGTAAGAAATTATATTGAGCTCGAAAAAATCCGGCTGGAAAGTACCCTGGATCTTGAATTCAATTCAACCCTCAAAGAACATGAAGACGCGAACATAGCACCCCTTATCCTGATGGTTTTTATTGAGAACGCGTTCAAACATGCCCGGCAGGTGTTAAGCGAGCCTGTAAAGATCAGGGTCGAAATGTCTTTAACAAATGAAAAAGTTCTGGCCATGAAAGTGAAAAATAATTATTTTGAGGATGGGAAAAATCCCAGTGGCGGACTTGGATTAATGAATGTGAAAAAACGGCTTGAGTTGTTATACCCCGGAAATCTTCATTTGCTTGAAATCAGCAAGGAAGAAAAGTTTTATACAGTTAATTTGCAACTTCAATTAAAAAGCGGAACTTCTGAATAATAAAATCTATAATTGTTTAATAGTTGACGACGAACCAATCGCGAGGAAGATAGTACAGGGGTACGTCGAAAGGTTGCCTAACCTGGCTTGCTCAGCTCATGCAAAGAACGCGATCGAAGCTCTCGAAATTTTAAATAAGGATCCACGAATTGAAATTGTTTTTTTAGATATCAATATGCCAAATTTAAGTGGCATAAGCATGGTGAAAGTTCTGAATACACCACCCAGGATCATTTTTACAACAGCATATTCAGAGTTCGCGGTCGAAAGTTATGAGATTAACGCCGTAGATTATCTTTTAAAGCCTTTCTCTTTTGAGCGTTTTACCAGGGCGGTATACAAAGCGATTGACCTGATAGAAAAAGGGAAGACTGTTCCTCCAAGCGAATTGAAACAGTCCGAAGAACAACTTCTTTTCATAAAATCAGAAGGTAAAAACTACCCCCTTGGTTTGAATGAGATCCTGTATTGTGAGGCAAAAAAAAACTACACCAAAATTGCGTTGGTGAATGGGACAACATACCTGCCTTTGATCCCACTATCTAAATTTGAAGAGGAATTAAACGCAAAAAGTTCTGAATTTATTCGTGTTCACCGGTCATTTATAATATCAACAAAACAAATTGTGTCCGTGAGTGCCCGGCATGTATTGGTCGGGAAGCAAAAGATTCCATTGGGGGAACAATTTAAACCTGATTTCTTCGCGAAGATTGGTATAAGGAGATAAACAGTGTTTAATTCCCCGCCTATTGGTATTCCATTAGCATGTGGAGAGCACGCAAAAAATAATAAAACAATATTCAGGGCAATTTTTCGTTAAAGTGTTGAGGACTGGTATTCTTAATCATAATATATTACTCAGCATGAAAATGACCCTTTTGACCCTTGTTTTTGCGATGGGTATGAACTTAGCAGGCCTGGCCCAGCACTGTGCTTTTTGCGGTCAGAAAGTGTTGGTGATCAGGGTAACCTCTTCAAATGATACGAATGTGATCTCCCATTTAAAGATCACGGTACTGGATTCAGCAGGTAAAACAGTGATGACCCAAAAGCGCGTGCATGACCAGTGGTTACCAGATACCCTCCGGTTCAGGCAGAATCTAAAGACAGATACGAGGCCCGTGA
Organism: uncultured bacterium; assembly: GCA_966211905.1. Classification (GTDB taxonomy): domain Bacteria; phylum Bacteroidota; class Bacteroidia; order B-17B0; family Aurantibacillaceae; genus Aurantibacillus. Next base: position 2,804 of record CBIHOL010000041.1, on the reverse strand, counting down.
CAAACGAAAACGACTATTATTTCGAGAATACGATGTATTGGTTTACGCGGGACAATTATTATCTCATTTTTTACGAAATGTCGGGAAGTACAATCATGATTGAAGATGTGGACGGTAAGCTTAATGGAGGGATCTTTAAAACAATGCTCGTTACCCCGTCTAAAAAAGATATATATCCCTTATGCTCGCATGCCAGCAATTGGGTCGATGGTGAAAAAGGCGGATTCGTAAAAGGATATAAACCTCTGTGTGTCATATTAAAATGAATCCAGCTGAGCCTCATCTGAGCAATTGTAATTATTGATGCTACTCAAAGACCTCGTCCTGACCAATTGATTTTCTTATTGTAGCGATTGTGGTCTGGACTTACATGTCGGGTTTCCCATGTATATCATTGCGAAAAAACCCCCAGCATTTGCTGAGGGTTTCGACCTGGCTGAAGGAACTGAAGAAGCTGGGCTTATTAACCTCCTACGGTATTTTTAGCTGCCTCTAATGCACTGTTTACAATCTGTTGGGCTTCACTTTGAATTTGTGTAAGATGTTCTTTGCTTTTGAAGCTTTCAGCGTAAATTTTATAGATATCCTCTGTACCTGAAGGCCTCGCAGCAAACCAGCCATGCTCTGTGGAAACTTTTAAGCCTTCTATCGCCGCTTTATTTCCAGGCGCATTTGTTATAACACTGGTAATTTTCTCGCCGGCCATTTCAGTATTTTTAATCTGATCCGGGGACAGCTTTTTTAGCTGGGCTTTCTCTTCCGCATTTGCTTTTGCTTCCACACGGTCATAAAATGATTCTCCAAATTCCGCTGTTAGTTCTTTATAAAGCACTCCGGGATCTTTTCCAGTTCTCGCAGTTATTTCTGCTGATAACAAGCACGGAATAAACCCATCCTTATCAGTCGTCCATACGCTGCCATCTTTTCTTACAAACGTAGCTCCGGCGCTTTCTTCTCCCACAAAACAAAGAGATCCGTCAATTAAGCCATCAACAAACCACTTAAAGCCTACTGGTACTTCATATAAGGGCCTGTTGAGTTTTTTAGCTACATAATCAATCATGCTGCTGCTTACAGCCGTTTTACCAATCGCGGATTTGCTGCTCCATTCAGGACGGTTTTGCAACAAATAAAATATCGACACCGAGAGGAAAGCATTAGGATTCAGGAGTCCCGCGCTTTTAGTTACAATGCCATGCCGGTCATGATCCGTATCACAAGCAAATGAAATATCAAATTTATCTTTCATTGCAATAAGGCTTTGCATAGCGAATTTTGATGATGGATCCATCCTGATCTTTCCATCCCAATCCATTGTCATAAAACTAAATGCCGGGTCAATGGTCTTGTTAACTACGGTCAGATCTATTTTGTAATAATCTGCAATGGGCTGCCAGTACTGCACACCAGCGCCTCCCAGGGGATCCACTCCCATTTTAATTCCGGAAGACCGGATCACATCCATATCAATGATCTTTCCAAGCTCCGGAACATACATATTAATGTAGTCGAACACATGAACAACAGGCGCTTTCAAAGCTTTTTCATAAGGCATCCTCAGTACATCAGCCAGCCCGCCTTTCAATAACTCGTTTGCTTTTGCCTCTATCCATTTGGTAACCTCAGTGCCCGCAGGGCCTCCATTAGGTGGATTGTACTTGAAACCTCCATCTTCAGGGGGATTATGAGAAGGGGTGATCACGATACCATCTGCCAGTTCTGATTTACGATCCTTATTATATTTTAAAATTGCCAGTGAAATAACCGGAGTTGGCGTAAACTCCCCTTCTTTCGCAATCATTGTTTGCACACCGTTTGCCGCGAGAACCTCGAGAGCTGTTTGAAACGCGGGTTTAGACAAAGCATGTGTATCAAAGCCAATGTATAAAGGACCACTTGTATTCTGAGCTTTCCTGTACAGACAAATTGCCTGCGTTATGGCAAGGATATGGTTTTCATTAAATGAATAATTAAATGAAGACCCACGATGACCAGAGGTTCCGAACGAAACGCGTTGTGAAGAAACAGAAACGTCAGGACGATTAGAATAATAAGCGTCGATGAGCTTCGAAATGTCTGTTAAACTATTTTTTTCTGCAATCTTTCCTGCTTGCGGATGTATTTTCATATGTGTTTAATTTACTGTTTTAATTGTTACTATTTTATTATTTCAAACGTGTGCTTTAAGCTCCTAATTGCCTGTATTTTGATGATCTCACTTCTCTACATTCTAACCTTATCAGATCCGAGGTGCATTCTGATACATAAGCGAATGTACCCACGTATCATTGGCAAAGCGTAATATAATTGCCAATAGAAATATGTGCCAGGGAAATTGCCTCAAAAGACCAATTCATTATATATAAATTTACGTGCCACGCAGCATCTACTTAAAATACTGAGGATCAAATCACTGAATCCATGACCTGATTTTCTTTGCGGTGCGGTGCCTCTGCTGCTTCACTTCTGTAAGGGTGAAACGTATTATCTGAATCTTTATTTTTTTGCAAAATGCAGGCTGACAGGGACAGCCAGGGGTTACTTCCCGATTGTTAATAATTTGTTTGTTTACTATCTAAAGAAGTTGTATATTTGCACTCCGAATTTGAGGCGCACACAAAAAGCTAAAAACCGGAACCCCACTTAGTCTAAAACATTGGTTTTCAAGACTATTTAATTTTAGAAGCACATTAGAAAATATAGTGCGGGATAGAGCAGGGGTAGCTCGTTGGGCTCATAACCCAAAGGTCGTTGGTTCGAATCCATCTCCCGCTACCAACGGAAACCCATCAGCAAAGCTGATG
>CBIHOL010000040.1:0-37258 GCA_966211905.1 uncultured bacterium | reverse complement strand
CAAGATCATAGATAGTTTATTTTCTCATGCACTAGTTCATGAGAATACGGACGAATTGGTAGAAGAATCTCGTATCCGATATGATTTAGGCCGTCCACCTGGAAAAAACAAATCCTATGGAGATGCATTAAATTGGGAGACTTTGTTGCAATGTACACCAGATAATGAAGATTTGTATTTTGTCAGTGACGACAAAGATTATTTTTCCGAGCTGAATCCACAGTTGTTTAATACATACTTAAAAGAAGAATGGAACCGCAAAAAGAATTCTGACATCTATTTCTTCAAGCGAATTTCAGAGTTCTGCAAAGAGAAATTTCCAGAAATTGAAATTGCGTCAGAATATGAAAAAGATCATTTGATTAAATCTTTAGCGTCAAGTGGTAGTTTTGCTAATTCGCGATATTTACTGCAAAAAATCACCCAATTTGAATCTTTTTCAACAGAGCAATTAAAGCAATTTACCTTAGCTTGTGTAAAAAATCGCCAAGTCTACTGGATTGGCGATGACTTTGATATTCGAAAAATGATAGAGGGGCTTGTTGAACCAAATAGAGAGAAAATTGATGCTGACCTTTTAGCTAAATATGACGATGTATACAATCAGACTGCTACAGAGGGACCAGACGTTGACGACCTGCCTTTTTGAAGAAGAAACTTGAGAGCGGAACCTAACGAGACAATTTCGAACGAATCAAAATTCAAAAAATGAAAAACGCGGGAAAGAGATTGGAAGAAGTTGTTGAGCTAATTGAGAATGCTCTCAAGGATTCTACCAACACAATTGTTCATGGTAATTATCGCATAAAGAACTCCGGCGGTAGGTATCGCGAATTTGATGTTTTTATTCAGTCTAAAGTAAGCGGACACATTATAAATATTGCCATCGAATGTAAAGATTATAAAAAAGCAGTCCCTGCGGAAAAAATAGAGGCATTTGAAACAAAATGTAAAAGGATTCCCTCAATTAATAAAAAAGTCTTTGTTTCTTCAAAAGGCTTTCAGGCTGAAGCAATAAATGTCGCTCGCGATTGCGGCATCGAACTTCGAGTTGCTTCACGACTTCGAATTGAACATATCCTTAGTTGGTTTCCCATTACCAAATTAGAACTCCAGTTACTGGGAGGAGGTTCCGCCAGAATTTTCTTGGATACTGAAACTATCAATGAGGACGGACCGGATATAATTCCCACAGGCACTTTTTATCGAAATAATAAAGCGACGTTGCTAAATGACTATGTTATTTCTTATTACAAAGAACAGCGTCTTCAGATAAATAATTTCGCCACTCTTCAATGGTTACGGCTTAACAGCGAAATGCAAAAAATGCCATTTCTTATTAATATTAAATTTGAAACTCCCGAGCTGAGATGCAGGAACGGAGATGACCTTTATGTAAATGTGACAGGTATTGTGGCGACTCTTAATATGCAAATGGTACAAACTATAGTGCAGCCAATTGAAAGCTTTTCATTCACCGATCTAGAAGGTAACACTCATGCGGATACTTTAACCGTTCCATTGGACGATGGTGGTTCAGCTAATTTAGTTCGTACAGCAGACAATAAAACTTCAATCCAAATAAGTGACCCAGAGGGTAAATTGAAACACCTCAAGGTAATTGCGTCTTACGATGCTAAGACAGATATATTCAAAATCGTAAACGGAAACGATTAGTAAATCCATTTCTTACACCTATGACTCCGAAATAATGAACAAGCAACACGTTAAAAACCAACACTATGTTCCGCAATTTTTGCTGCGAAACTTTAGCACTGATGGCAAACATATATGGTGCTATGACAAACAGACTAAGCGTGCTAATAAGAGGAATATTCGCTCGATTGCTTCTGAGCATCATTTTTATGATATTGATCCGGGCAGTCGAGAAGGTAGTTACGAATATTTGCTTGGGAAAGCGGAGTCCGATACTGCCCCAGTAATAGATAAGCTTATTAAGACAAATACACTGACTGCATTGAAAACTGCCGATTTTGTTTTAATTTCTCTATTTATTGCTCTACAGTTAAACCGAACTAAGACAGCTCTCACTGAAGTCGAAGAATTTAATTCCGTTTTAATGGATAGGGTAAAGGCACGTGCTGCTTCTGAGAATGCTACTCTCGGGTTTGAGGAGCGGTCAGCAAGGGAGGTGTGGTTCTCATTGCTTAATTCTACTCCTGAATTTGCCATTGGAATATCTCAGAAAATTTGGTTTCTGATCGGATCCGACCATAAGTTCTTACTTTCTGACCATCCTGTGGTGAGATACAACACTGCGAATGAAAATTCCAATAGGGGCACACTTGGTATTAATTCTAAAGGGATAGAAATCTATTTTCCTATCAGTCCTTCATTGATGTTACTCCTTTTATGTGAAAAAACGTATGGCTTTCTGGAAGGTAAATCGTTTCCGATTACTGAAGAAAACCTTAATCACATGAACGGACTCCAGGTAGCCTACTCGCATAGATACATTTTTTCTTTATCGGACAATTTTAGTTTTGTTGACGAGTTAATTTCCTCTGGTGCTATTAGCAAACGAACCTTTGATGACCAGTAAAATGCTCTGGGCGTTGCCCTATGGGCCCGGGCTTTCCGCTCCAATCTTTTTCACTACGCAAAATCCTACCTCGAAAAAGGATTTCCGCTGCAATCCCTAACGCAGTCGAGCAAAAAGGTAGCGCTTTAATATTAGTTAATCATTGATACTAAACTGAGGATTTTTGTAGATCTCGTGGTTTGTGTAAAAACTCATTTGTTCCGTACTATTTTCCTGATTATATTGTAGTTACACAACCGAAATAATGCCATATAGACGAATCAGTGGCATTTTTCAAGCAAACAAATGAAGAAAATTTTAGACTCTCTGGAGTTCAAACTCTATAAAGCAAGATGGATTGTCTTTGCCGCACTCCTCTTTTTCTGCGCTTTATTTCATACTCTAATAGAGCAATGGCTCACAAAAAAGCTTGTCAACCCTTACCTTTCACAAATACATGAGCGACCGCTTGTCGATTTATTATTTATATCCCTTGCACTAATTATCATTCTGATTTTCATAAATCGTTTGATCAGGAACTATTTGGTTGCCGGGTTTAATCTCAGTATTTATCTCATAATCTCAATAACATACACATACTACAGAAACTATTCAGGCGTTTGGATCTTTGAACGTTTTACTTTATTTCCCTTTTATTATGCGGATGTCATCGCATTACCATTCATTCTTGGATTGATACTTGGCATCAGAAACATCGAATATGTCAGCATGACGCTGCGCTGGTTAAAAGCCCAAATGACTGTAAAAACGCAAGGAAAACACATTACTCCTTATATCTTGGATGAGCCGCTTACTCCTGATGGAGAGGATGAACTTAAGCGGAGAGGTCATGCAAAAGACTTGGCTGTGAAAATACTTTTCACAAAAAGCGATCGCGCAATAGCTATTGGAATAAATGGAGATTGGGGATCGGGCAAAACTTCCTTTTTTCAAATGATGAAGGACGAAATGAAGAGGTTCAACAATGTTGTAATCATAGACTTCAATCCTTGGCGTGGTTACAAGGAAAACGCTTTATATCAAGACTTTTTTTCTGCTTTAAGTGAATCAGTGGGTAGGCATAGCGATTTACTCAAAGTGGATTTAAAACGATATGGAGAAACGCTCACTAGCGCAAAGGAGAGCCTGTTAGACTCTGTAGTAACTTTTGGCACAAATCTCTTTAATATTAATTCCGTGGAAGGACAACATAGCGAAATAAACGCTGTACTCAAAAAACTCGACAAGTCTTTCGTGATTTTTGTGGACGACCTTGATAGACTATCTTCAATTGAAATAGCAGATATCATTAAGTTAGTAAGAAATACTGCAGATTTTTATAATCTCAAATTTATCCTCGCCTACGATAGGAACTATCTTACAAGTGCTTTAAGACAGTTAAATGACTATAATTACGAAAGCTATTTGGAAAAAGTAATTTTGCATGAATATACCCTTTTACCTATCTCTGAGACTGACATTAAAAAAACCTTGAATACCATTGTGCAGAAATATTGTATTGACGATGTTAAAGACGATTACCAAAAAATAACGAACGTAGGAAATTTTGACAAAGGGAGTCATTTATTCAATTTCATTTTTAATCTTCGTGAGGTTAAACGTTTTAGTAATCGAATTATTCCCCTTTATAATGATAGATTTAGAGAAGTTGAAATTGTGGACTTTGTTAATTTTGAGCTATTAAGGTTTCGGTATCCTGGTATCGTCAAGCTACATGCAAATAGGCAATATGATTATTTCCGCACCAGCGATGAGGGATTATTAACGCTGCAAACATTAACTGACAATAAAGATGAATATGTCTTGATTAAATATCTAGATAACAACTTAAAATATTTTAATATAGAGTCAGCGAACAAAGAAAGCGTATTTAAGCTTTTAATTGGTCTATTTGTCGCAGACCGATTCTTTGATTCCTTTTTATCACATAAATCTATAAAGCGTACAAACAATTTTGACGCATATTTCCGTGAATTCGAGGGTGAAGAACAAATCTCGAACGAGCATTTTGAGGAAATGCTAAAATTACCATTTGACCTCATTAAGAGGGAAATTATTTCAATTATAAAAGCAAAAAAAAGAAGGGCACTAATACAGAAATTCGTCAAACTAAAGGTCCTGCAATGCAATTCGTCAGAAGAATTCGAAAAAACTATTCGAACAATTTTCTTTGCTGGAAATATTGAGGCAATCGAAGGTGAATCTTTCGCCGGGTATCCAGACAAGGACATCTATGAAAAACTTTATGATACGAAAGCCATTGTAAACAGATTTTATGATGGTAAAACTAAATTATTTAAGGACTTTATGTTCGATGTTTTCCAAAAGTCTGAATATCCATTTTTCAACGAGTCAGGTTTTCTAAGCTATTTATCTGACAATAGTTTTGCTAAAGACTTTATAATTTCTCAACAAGAAATCGAATACTTTTTAGTAAAGTACTTTAAGGATTTCTGTGATAGAAATAATACTTTCGATAGAACGTTTTGGCAGTTGTATCATAATTGCGTAAAGCGGATCCAAGTAAGTGAAAATACATGGCAACGTGTGCCTATGGAAGAAGCCAAACCAATACATCGACAATTTGCATTCAAGAATGAAAAAATTCTCAAAACCTATCTTCAAAATATAATTGAAAAGGATATTAGGGATCAGGGTGTTTTTGCTATTAGTCAGACAATAATTGCGGTATTTGGCAGTTTTGAGGCTCTAGTAGAAAATCTTCAACAATCCCCTTATATCTCCTTAGCCTTCGTTAACGAGTTTATTACTTTTTATGGCGTTTTTAAAGGAGGTAACTATAAGAGTTACGTTCCTTTTCATTTCGAACATCTGTTTCGCGATACCTGAAATGCTCATGCTTTGGGCGTTCCCCTGCGGGTCGGGCTTTTCGTTCCAATCTTTTTTCCCACCACACGAACCCGTGTGAAAAAAGGATTTCTGCTGCAATCCTAACGCATGCATGTCTCCGAACACCAAATACAAAGAATTACTGCCTGTTTTCCATCTAATATAAATAGTCTAAAATATGAGTGAAATTCATTTCTTATTGCTCATAAATATTGTGCATAAGCACTATTTTTTCTTCTTTTTGAATACGACCGACAACCCTTTCAACACATAATGAATCATCACTGGAATATGTGGGGTTGTAAACAATATTTGATTTTCCTCCTTCGTTAATCCATTATTTTTGGAAAGATTCGTCAATCCATATACTTGTATCGCCTTCGTCATCCCCCCATAATCCACATCACCCTTTTTATTTTTCCGGATTGTCGTGATGAATTCCTTGTATTTCCCATCTGAAAATTGAAATGCCTCGGTAATTTCTTTCGGATTTTTACCTTGTATCCCATTTATTATTGCGCCAGTTATTCCTCCAAAAGCTCCTATAAGGTAAGTTGGTTTACTCGATTCGATTGAAAGGACTGCTTCCTCTAACACACCCGGCATTATACCAGAATAGCCCTGAGACCTACCGCCCAAAAATATTCTCGCATCGCTTGCTTCGTTCATTTCTTCCCTCATTCTTTTCAACGAAGCAGACCAGATCAATTTGTTTTCTGAAGTATCCGGAGGAAACCAAGTTTCAGAAACTTGCTTAACAGATTTTGGTGGTGCGATTTTTTTATATTCTACCCGGTTCTTTTTAAACTCCAATTCCTGCGTTTTGGACGTTTCCAGATAAATGGGGTAGCTGGCATAGTTTATGAAGTGGTTTTTTCTGTGCTGCGAGCGGTCGCGATACTGAAAAGACAATTCTGAAAAAAGTAGGGTGTATCCCTTATCCCGCAAGTCACCTCCATAAATCAATGTGCTGCCCTGAACGAGCAGATATCTTGCAAATTCAACCATCGCATCCTCCTGATGAGCATCCGAAAAGCCGAGTAATTCTATGTCCTCGCTCTCTGAAATTGAAACACCAATTGATTTTCCACTTAGAAATTTAGAGGAGTCAACAGATACTGCCGCCTCTAAATCCTGTTTTATATGTTCGCTTATCGAATCTGATACACCCGAAATATTTGTGTTTTTCTTTGCCATACTATATTATTTCGGAAAACATGATTGGGGTTATGAATTTCGTTTTTGAATCTAGTTCGCTTAGAACATTTAATTCTTCAGTCCCCAAAGGAGGGTCTGGATAAACGACTATATTTTCTTTTTTGTTTTTTGGCCTGCTTTTTCCTAAATCAATAAAATTAAACAGTTCGGGCGGACTGGATATTATTTCCCAATTATAAAGCTTATCGATGCCATACAACCTGATCTCCTTTTCAATTTTTTCAGAGGAGTATCTATTATTTAGAACCTGTATTAACGCCAGGTCAATTACATCATTGAAATTATTGTTCCAGCGAATTGTCGGCACATTGCCCAAATAAGGGAAGCTCCTGTTTTCGCCTTTCTCAATGTTGTGAACCACAACCAATGGTGATTTATTTCTTTTTGCAACGATAACTTCAATTCTGCACCATTCTCGATTTGAATATTCGTCTGAATGGAAAACAATCACAGCGCTATTTTTAAGATTCGCTTTTATCTGCGCCTCAAAATCGTAGCCGTCCGCAATGTCATTCGCATCAAAGAACGTATTCAACTTTAGATTATTTTCAATGTAGGATCTAAATTCTTGTGCAATTATTTCGCCATCCAGCTTTGCATGGCTTAAGAAAAGTTTGATAGGCGCTGGCACACCAGCATGAGGAGATGCCTCCAGATTCATCATTAATCGGCAAAAATCATGCAACAATGAATTTCTAATGGTTTTCACCTTTTCCGCAAAATCCTGCTCGAGATTCATCTTAATAAATTGACATTTACTTAAAGCGGTACCTTCATTTTGGTAACGCGCATATTTACTAAGCTCGACAGGGAAGATTCGCGTGTTAGTTGAAATATTTTTGATGAGATAATCAATGTACGAACTCCAATTCACGTCATTGAACATCTCATCATCAATTAAGAGAACGATCGCGTTCCTATCCGCCTCTTTGAAGCCTATTTCTATCGGTAGATTAGTGGCGTGAACAGGTTTGGAGCGAAAGAAAACCGGAATTCCAATCCCTCTACTCAATGGCTTTTTTGAATCGCGACAGAAGGTCGAATAGATTTCGCGTGCATACTGCTTTCCTTCCGAAAATTTCGGATGCCAGGCGACATAAATATTTAACGGGCTCTTATAACTGGCAGTTTTCATGCACATTCGTCTTTCGTCATTTGAGGAACAGTTTTATTCTTGATTAGCTCGTCATTATCACGATTCGCAATGGCCGCTTCTATGTATTCTTGCATTTTCTCTCTATCATCAGTCCAATCTCGTAAAAGTGCATAGCCAGTTTTCCAATTCTCTTCTAGTCTCTTTGGAACCGAGCCTAATGTAAATTGTTCTGAGCCAAAGTCTGGATGGGTAGGTAGGAACAATCCGAGTAATGCAGCATGCCTATCACCTACTTTATAGTCTAGCGCTCCTGAAATTTCCCAATCAACATGCTTCCTACACTTCGTTTTTTTTCCAATCAAAACAATTAGCACCGTTGTGTCGTGAAGATACTCTTTCTGAATTAACATCTTGGTATATGCATCACAGTTTTCCGGATCTATGTCCCCGTCTTCTACAGACTTGCTCGTAACTAAATCATCAAATAAATTTTCAAATTGGGTTCTATATTTCTCATCGTCATAGTGATAATAGCTCACGAAAGCTTTTCTTTTGCCAAGGTTTTTTGGAATTCGTTTCCACCTGAAGATACTTCCATCAAAGCTTACATCTCCAATATTATTCCATCTTCCAGCGCTATTTTTTCTGATAGTGCAGAAAGTTTGTCCTCCCTCAACCTGTGTAATCATCCAATCACGCTTTTTTTCCCCGAGATCCTCTGAGAGACTATCCCCATTGTCCTTGCAAACAATCACGGTATCAATCAAGCCATCTACCATCGTCAACTTCGAAATACAATAATCTGCCCACTTGTCCATTACTTTGATTTTAATAGGTCCAATGTTTTTGATCTGCCGGTCTGTTATTGCTAAATAAAGGGTAAGAATTATCAGGAATTACTTTGTCTTTCCTTAAAAAGGCTTCGTGAATCCACCCCTGCACAAACGTCGGATTTTCATTCCAGACATAGATATTTGCAAAACCATTCTTTTTGTTTTCCCAAAGGCGAGGTGGAACAGTATGCTTATTAAAAGTGTTTGCCTCACGGTTATAATCTGGATAAGTAGGTAGCAGGATTCCAATCAAACCACATCGAGGATTTCTTGTTGTATCCCTGATACTAGCACTTATTTCCCAATCAACATGTTTCCTTTTCCATGTTTCTGGACCGATCAGAACTATAGTAACCGTCGCATCGGCAATGTATTCATCTCTGATTTTTTGTCGAGTGGTTTCAGTCGAAATGCCGTCTTTTATGTCACCATCCTGCACTGACTTTGAAATCATAGCATCGTAGTAACCTGAAAATAAACTCTCGAAGCGCTCCTTGTACTTTTGACCACAGCGTGGGTCGGTCAATGATTCACCGTGATGAAAGCTGATAAAAACCTTGTGTCTATTACTCATTTTATTTTGTATTTAATTTTGATCTCTCTTGTATGGTTGCCGTTATTATAATTTTATCCCGAAGAAATTGAAATAATTGCTTTCCACCTTACGTCGCGAGTTGTTGATTTTGTAATCGTTGTTAGTTCTGCGCCAGTGGGCTAAGTTTACCTTGCTTTCAAAATCTCGCTCGACATTTTCCCATTTCATGCAAACTGCAAAACCGGAATCAATGTTGTCTTGCAATCTCTCTGGGATTGAATGCGATGAAAAAGTACCTACTGGCAAAAAAATAGCAAGCAGACCGTTCGGCTTAAAGGATTTGTAGGGGTCATACGGATGATTATATCCACGCAGTGATGCCCACAATTCCCAATCTATCCACTTCCTGTGACCGGTACGCGAGCCAACAAGGACAACCGTTACGGAACAGTTACGCATTTTATCCCTAATTTTCTTATAAATGGTCGGTTCGGAAAGATGACTGATGTCCTCCTTTAAAGAATAGTCAGCGACCTTCATGCCAGATTTCATGTCGCGGAGATCTTCCACAAAATCAGAATCATAGTCATGATGATAACTTACAAAACAGTTACGAGCACTTTTTCCCATTTGCTTTAATTAAATTCTATAAAATTTCTCAGGAAACTGCAGTGTTGTTCGATTTGGCAGATGAAAAGATCAATGCCACAACTGCAATCAATAGAATCACCAATAGCGCCGCTGCAAAGTTAAATGAGGTCGAGTGGTATGAAGTTCTTTGTGCTTCTCTGTATCTATGCTCTTTCTCTTCGCGCGCGCTATTATAGGCTGAAAGTTCCGTGTCATACTTCGTGCGTTTTTCTGCGTTCGACAATTCTTCGTAAGCTTTATTGATAAGCTGGCTCTTTTCTTTAGCGCTGTCTTTGCTCTCAGGATTTACATCTTCATGATGAATCTTTATCAGCTTACGCCAAGCAGCTTTAATTTCTTTAATTGTAGCATGTGTCTGGATTTCCAGAATCTGATAGTACGACGGCGAGTAAATGTTTTTTTCCATGAATTTTAATTTGGTTAATTATTCATGGCTTTAGGAAAATAAGGCCTGAAGAAACGGAGTGCTGATAGGGTTAGATCAGGTAGTACTTTGATAAGGCCGGTTGTCTAATTCAAACGGAGTGCCATATGACTATTTAGGATATTTTGACAGTTGTATCCTGACCTTGGGTGAAAACTTCAAAGGACCAATCTACCCCTCACTCATTTCAAGTCCAGTTTCACTCGGCGATCAGTCACTTTCAACTTTATATTCCTGCGTTTGGTCATATTCAGGAAATATTGTCATAAACAGCATGAAATTCAGTCATTTGTGTAATAACAATAAAAAACCGTCCCAGATCACCAGGACGGTCTACAACTAAGACTCAGGTTCTTTTCCTCTCTTTCGCCTCTTTTTAAGGAAGCCTGCCAGAGGCCAAACCCGCTTCAGCGCTACCGTTACTGCAAAACTCACCACCGCTCCTAAAGCGGCAAGGACAACTGTCTTTAATATATCGGATGACTGTAAGTTCATCACTACGGTTAAGACCGTGCCTGAAACAGTGCCCAGGATAGTTTTGCTCTCTATGATATGTCCGGCTGACATCTTAATTTGCATTTGGTTCTGGTCCAAAGGTCTTTGAGTGAGTGCTTACAAGCACTTTAGCATCTATGTAGTTTGGCAGTTTGCCCGGATCAATGCAGATCATGATGCATTCATCCTTCGCATTTACCGTGAGACCCCCATCCGCTTTGCTGAGTTTCGCTGTCGCACCCACCACCTCGGAGTAGGTCTTTGTATTGGGATCATAGATCCTCACTTTCACCTGAACCTCTACGGCTTTATCATTCGTTGGTTCCATGACAATTTGATTTTTGATTTAACATAAACCCTGAAGGGTACCTGATGGAGCTTAAGGGCTCCATCAGGACACTTTCATCAGGGTCGTCATTTATCCCGAAGTGAAATTGCGCCAGCTTTACCCAGGCAATTTCTACTTCGGGATCACTCTTTGTCCTTTTGAACTGTTACCTGGCTCACCGCACTTACCACACTTCCAGCTACCACCAGGTAACCGGCTGCGGCAACCACCGCCGCAGGTAACGCTATTGGTGCTGCCACCAAAGCGCCTCCCACCGCAGTTAGAATGAGGCCTGCCATTCGCAGTTTTTTAAAGAACGGAGGAGTGTCGGCTTTGCTTCGCTCTATGAGCGTCTTCACAAAACCATTTTTTCCTTTCGTTGCCATCATTCACCTCCTTAAGAAACCTCTACAATGCTAAGTGCATTGAAGGCTCCGTTTTTAAGTGAATACTGCAAACCGTTCACCATCTGGAAGAACTCAACTTCCAAAAGGAACAGGTTGGTACCTGCCCCTGTTGGCACCGCCACGGGGGTTAATACCACGTTACCTGGAGTAGCATTGATGGGCACATTCACCACGTTGCTTAATTGCAACTGGGTAACACCGGTCTTGAAATCGATCTTTGCCCAGGCCGCTTTCAGGGTGATATGCGTAGCGCCTTGTGGGCTTACAACGTCATTTACCGGGATCAGGCCAGTTATAGTGATCACCCCGGTCGTTACGTTAACAGCGAACGGTTTGAACAGTAGTCCCTTCAGGATCGAACGGTTATTGAAATCGAAGCCTTTCAGCAGCGCCAGAGCACCAGCTGCGCTAATTCCCACTCCCACGTTTCTCTGACCACGGGCAGAGGTGGTGTCCAGGTTTTTGATGAAACTCATCGTCCTGAGCAGCCTCGAAAACACCCTTGGATCAGAAGCACTCATCATAAGCGCTCTTAACGTGCCTTGAATTAACTTACCGGCGCTTGCAGAGCCGCCGAACTCTTTCCCATTTTCTCGGGTTCTTGCGAACGCAGGATCGTTTTCGATACGGCTTTTCTCGATGCCGCCTTTTTGGCGGACCATATCGCCGTCCTGCGATTTATAAAAGGTCAGGTCTCCGACCGTGCCCTTTATCTTGATTATTCCTGTTTGCTTTGCCATAATAGACATTTTTAAATTGTTAGAACTTCACTCCGTCCGGTTCTGCAGTAGCCGTCCGGAGCGGTCACCTCACCCCTGTCGCGAATAGAGCCTGGTTGACAATTCAAAGTTACCCCCACAAAAATCTCTTCCGACAAAACCGGTTTCGTTTGCACCGATCTGTATCGTTTTGCTTCGCTTTGTTCGAAATGACACAACGTTGCACTTCTTTGCTTCGGTTTACTATAGGTGCGATGCTTTGCTTCATAAGTTTGGACGTAGCTTCAACACTCAAAAATTACCAATTGTTTATCCAGACCAGCAATCCACAAACTGAAACCGCTCAATTACCAACTAACTAAGTTTTCGCTTTTGCGTTTTAGCTTCGATAGAAATAGTTTTTGTTTCGATCAGGAAATGAATTTTACACACCGACGCAAACCAAAGCGCATCAAGCGTTTCAGGAACTCCAATCGATAAGTTTAAAATAGTTAAGAGAGCAATAACCGCTGCAATTATGAGTTAACTTAGATATAGAATTCACCCATAATTCACACTCAAAAAATTAATGCCATGTTACTGCAATCCGTTCTTTCTACGGAATTCTTAGAGCATCCCGTAGCAAACCCCGCCTTCAGCCAGTTACACCACTTTGATGTTCCTTTTTTTGACTCAGAAACAATTTATGCCGGTGACTTCGGTCACAATCAGTATTGCATACCACTCATGCATAAAATATTTTCTTTAGATCATTTCCAGGTCATGCCTTTTCTCCACTACCAGTGTTCACACGTGAAAGATCCCAAAGCCTGGCTGTTAGGACTCGAGAAATTATTACATAACAATTTCCATTTGTTCACTACCTGGCCAACACGCCTGCAAATGGAAATGATTCTCATTCATACAGCAATTTTATTTCAGGATGTGGAATCCGGCAAGGCCAGGCATTTTAAGAAATACAACATTCTTGATGTGAAAAAACAATTGAGAAGTTTAAAATCCTCGATGGAGCAGCTTGATTACCTGTACGAATTAAAAACAGAGTTTCTTCAGGACAAGAACAGAATCATTGATTATTCCGAAATGCCCTTTGATCAGTTGATCATGATCGAGATAGAAAAGATAGAACAGCTCAGGGCCTCAATCGAAAAGATCAAAGGCAAAAAATCACTTTCAAAAAACAATCTTTCCGATCAGTATATCGACAACCAGGAATTTATCCTCAAGATGAATATTTCCAAGCGTACAGCCCAATTTTGGAGAGATAATGGAGTGATCAGCTTTATACAGATCGGTTCCAAGATCTACTACAAACTCTCAGACGTTGAACTCATGCTCCTACAGAACTATGTCAAACCTAAAAAGAAATGATCATGGCAATCTCCCTCCCAAATACCCGCCCACGGCTAACTTCAGCCGAATTACGCAATTTAGTCTCTCCCTTTAACCTGGATAGAGACAAGTATCCTTTAATTATCGTTGGCATCCGGGGTTATTATCTGAAATCCCTTGGTGAACCAACAGCGAACGACCGGAACATTTACGACGATGCTCTTTTTATCGACACCCCGAACGTGTCAGCCTCCTATAACGGAAACACCGATCCTTCACTTTTTAGAAGAGGAGTTGGTACAAAGGATTCGACAAAGGGGATTGCCAGGCTAAAACCTGGAATTTATTTCTCACACCGTTTCGGCTTGCACCGAGGCAAATACCTGGCCCTGGTACAACAAATGGCAGAGGTAACAGTTATTCGTGATGGGGTCCCGGAATATGAAGACTCGGGATATTTCGGTTTGAATATTCACAAGGGGTCTTACAATTCCACGTCCAGCCTGGGTTGTCAAACTATATATCCAGCGCAGTACGAGAGTTTCATTTCGGTTGCTAAGGATCAGGCGGGTCGCTTCTTCGGAAAGAGCTGGAATAAGGCTACCATTCCGTACATTCTGTTAGAAACACTTTAATACTTTTTTGAAGTCCACCACTCTGGTCGTGATATAAATTAATAGATTTACTACACCAATAAGATTTTAACCCTTAATTTTTGTGTGTCCTAAATGAAGCCCGTCTAACCAACGGGTTTTTTTATTGCCATTTCAAGATCCATTTTTATCAATTTGGTAGGTAAGAACACCTATTGCAATAGGACTTTGCAATTCGTAAATTAGTACTTCGTTCTTTTTTTTGGGTGTAAGCTCTACCGTTTGGTAGGGCTTTCTTTTTTGCACCTGGTAATTCCACAGAAAGCCCTCTATTCCTGGCTTTATAATTCCATAACACTGATCCTAAGATAACGCCCGCCTGCCTCTAGTACTGCTTCGAGCCCGATTTTTGAACTTTGGCTGACAATCGTTAAATTTGCAACGTGAAAAGGGTACTTTGTTTCATATTCATGGTTTATTTCCTTGCATTGGCTGTTGCTCCCTGCGGAGATGCCGATGATTGTAACGAGGTAAAGAAAAGTGAAATGTGCCAGGACGATTCCCAGCATGAAGATGAGACTTGCACACCATTTTGCGTGTGCTCCTGCTGCGCAGCTCATTTTGTTATGAAGGATCTTCATTCCCACCTTAAACTGGTGGCAGTGATCAATACAGCCTTCTTTCCTGACAAAGAAGCAAAAACCTCTGCGGCTATTATTCCTATCTGGCAGCCGCCAAAACTCAGTTAAAACTCTATAGCATCGTCAAGGCGAATGCTTGCATTGTCCCTATCCGGGCAGTGATTATCTATTCATTTTATTAACTCATTAGTATGCTTAACAAAATAATTTTTTTTAGTATAAAAAATAAATTCATGGTGGGCCTTATGACGCTCGCTTTGATTTTATGGGGGCTGTGGAGTGCAACAAGGCTGCCGATTGATGCGGTTCCCGATATCACAAACAACCAGGTACAAGTCATAACGCTGTGCCCAACCCTCGCTGGTCAGGAAGTGGAACAACTAGTTACTTATCCTATTGAAAGGACCATTTCCAATTTACCGGATCTTGTAGAACTGCGAAGCATCTCAAGGTTTGGTCTCTCTGTCATTACAGCTGTTTTTGAAGACGAAGTTGATATCTATTTCGCGCGACAGCTGATCAATGAGCGGCTGAAAGAGGCAGAATCAAAGATTCCTAAAGGCGTTGGTTCACCAGAACTGGCACCTGTAAGTACCGGCTTGGGAGAGGTTTACCAGTATATAATACATCCGGCAAAAGGAAGTGAAGACAAGTACACAGCGATGGATTTGAGAACAATGCAGGATTGGATCGTTGCGCGCCAGTTATATGGCACTGCCGGGGTGGCGGAAGTCAACAGTTTTGGCGGACAGTTAAAACAATATGAAGTGGCAGTTAATCCGGACAAATTGTTAGCAATGAATGTCACACTACCGGAGATCTTCACTGCACTGGAAAAAAATAATGAAAATACAGGGGGCGCTTATATTGATAAAAAACCAAATGCATATTTTATCCGGGGAGTAGGCTTGGTTAGTTCGTTTGACGACATCAGAAGTATTGTGGTCAAAACAAATCCAAATGGTATCCCCATCCTGATAAAAGATGTAGGAGAAGTCCGCCTGGGAAGCGCAGTGCGTTACGGAGCCATGACTTACAATGGTGAAAAAGACGTGGTTGGTGGCGTCATTATGATGCTTAAAGGTGCTAACAGTGCTGAAGTTGTTGATCGCGTGAAGGAAAAACTACCCACAATACAAAAATCACTTCCAAAAGATGTTGTACTTGAACCTTATCTTGATCGCCGCGATCTTGTTGGCAGGGCGATATCAACGGTTCAAAAGAACTTAATTGAAGGGGCGTTGATCGTAATCTTTGTCCTGGTGCTTTTCCTTGGGAATTTTCGAGCCGGTCTCATTGTTGCCTCTGCAATTCCGCTGGCTATGCTATTTGCGCTGGCAATGATGAACGTTTTCGATGTAAGCGCAAACTTGATGAGTCTTGGCGCAATTGATTTCGGATTGATTGTGGATGGTGCTGTAATTGTAGTAGAAGCGACGATGCATCATTTGGCATTAAGAAAAACTACAGCCCGGTTAACACAAACGGAGATGGATGAGGAGGTGTATTTGTCTACCTCTAAAATAAGAAGCAGTGCTGCATTCGGCGAAATAATTATCCTGATTGTTTACATCCCGATTCTCACCCTGATCGGAATTGAGGGCAAAATGTTCAGGCCAATGGCGCAAACTGTAGGTTTTGCAATTTTTGGAGCTTTAATATTATCTCTTACCTATATACCTATGATGAGTGCGCTGTTGCTGTCGAAGGATCAGACACATAAAGTCACTTTTAGCGATCGGATGATGGCGTTTTTCCAGAAAATGTATGCGCCACTGTTGGAAAAAGCCCTTGGACACCGGAAAATGATAGTAAGCATCACCATCGGATGTTTGCTGATATGCGCTTTTATTTTTTCAAGAATGGGCGGAGAATTCATCCCAACTTTGCAGGAAGGAGATTTTGCATTCCATTGCATCCTTCCCCAAGGAACTTCGCTTTCGCAAAGTATAGAAACAAGTATGCAGGCCTCACGAATTATAAAGCAGTTTGATGAAGTGAAGATGGTGGTGGGAAAAACAGGCGCGGCCGAAGTCCCCACCGATCCCATGCCACCCGAGGCCACCGACATTATGGTAATTCTTAAACAGCCCGATGAATGGAAACGAGACGTCTCGTACAATGAACTGGCTGACGAAATCAACGAAAAGCTTGAGGCGATACCCGGAGTATTCTTCGAAAAAAACCAGCCCATTCAAATGCGTTTTAATGAATTAATGACCGGTATAAGGCAGGACGTGGCAGTAAAGATCTTCGGCGAAGACCTCGATACTTTACTTTCATACGCGAACAGAGTTAAAAATATTGTCCAAAATGTTGAGGGATCGACAGAACCGATGGTAGAACGGGTAGAAGGACTGCCGCAGGTGGTAATAAAATACAATCGTGCACAGATTGCCAACTACGGTTTAAATATTAATGAGATCAATCATATGGTTAGTACTGCCTTTGCCGGAGGAAACGCAGGAGTGGTATATGAAAAAGAAAGACGGTTCGATCTCGTGGTCCGCCTGGATAGCGCTCACAGGAACAGCTTTGAAGATGTCGGCCATTTGTATATTCCGGATAATAACGGAAGGCAGATCCCTTTATCCCAGGTTGCAGAGATCAAAATGGAACTTGGTCCGGCACAGATCAGTCGTGAAGATGGCAAACGACGCATCGTAGTAGGCTTTAATGTGAAGGGCCGTGATGTGGCAAGTGTTGTTAAAGATATCCAGGTAAAACTGGATCAGCAAATCAAGCTGCCTGAAGGCTATTTCTTAACCTATGGCGGAACATTTGAAAATCTGAAGGCTGCTTCCAAACGGTTAATGATAGCCCTGCCGGTGGCACTAGCTCTTATTTTTATGCTTCTGTATTTTACTTTTCACAGTGTAAAGCAAGCCGTGCTTATTTTTACCGCTATACCAATGAGCGCCATTGGAGGTGTGCTGGCGCTCCTGATCAGGGATATGCCGTTCAGCATTTCGGCAGGGATAGGTTTTATAGCTTTGTTTGGAGTGGCAGTGCTAAATGGCATTGTATTAATAGGAACGTTTAATCAATTAGAAAAAGACGGCATGAAAGACATCTTCGAAAGAATAAGGGTGGGCACCCGGGAAAGGTTACGCCCCGTGTTAATGACAGCTACCGTTGCGTCCCTTGGTTTCCTGCCAATGGCACTTTCCCACGGTGCAGGAGCTGAAGTTCAAAAACCATTGGCAACCGTTGTTATCGGGGGCCTGGCATCGGCAACCTTTCTGACGTTGTTTGTACTACCTATTCTCTATTATTTGTTTATGAGAAAAGGCAATAGTAAACGTGGCACCACTACGCTTGCCTTGTTCGTTATAATGCTCTGCGCGCAAAACATAAGTGCTCAGTCAGCTTCCACGCTCAGTGTGGATGAAGCTGTAAGTAAAGCTCTTAAAAACAGTCTGTTTTCACAGGCCGCCAGTTTGCGTCTTGAGTCAGCCAGAAAATTAAGCGGCTCTTATTTTGAATTACCTAAAACAGGCGTAAACATTCAGTATGGCCAATACAATAGTATAAACAAGGATCTTGGGTTTTCTATTTCACAAACCATTCCATTTCCAACATACTATTCTGCGAAATCAAATTTGTACAGCGCACAGCTGCAAAGCGAATCCCTCAAACAGCAGGTTACAGCTAAGGAAATTACGGCGTTGGTTCAGAGATCCTATTACGAACTGCAATTTTTGCAAGTGAAAAATATTCACCTGGCAAGACTTGATAGTGCCTATGATGACTTTGTGAGGACTTCCGCGCTCCGATACAAAACAGGAGAAACTAACCTGCTTGAAAAAACAACGGCCGAGGCGAAACAAGGCCGCGTGAAACTGCTGATCATTCAGAATAACACCGAGATCCAGGCAACCCTTTCGCAATTGAAAGCTTATATCAATTCAAACGAGGAATTTTCAGTGGATACACCGGGACAGTTTGAACCGATACTGCTGTCAGAAACCCTGGACACCAGTGCTATTGTCAATACGCCTGCAATTAAATTATTATACCAGCAAGCGGAAATTGCAAGACTGAATAAGAAAGTAGAATCATCACAATTGTTGCCGGATCTCACTATTGGTTATTTCAATCAGTCTTTGACTGGCGTCCAGACAATTGATGGACAGGATATTTACTTCGACAGAACAAAAAGGTTTACCGGTTTTAATGCAGGCATCACAATTCCGCTGACCTTCCTGAGCACATCGAACAGGCTCAAGTCGCTTGAATTTGAAAAACAGGCATTGATCAAAGAAGCGGACTATAGCAGGGTTCAAACGCAGGTAGAGTTGCAGAACGCATTTCAAAGGTATGCTCAAAGCCTGAATGAATACAATTACTACAAAAGCAGCGGACTGTCCAATCTCAATTCGATAATCAACACAGCCGGCGTTGCCTATAAAAGCGGATCTATCGGTTATATTGAATATTTACAGTCTATCGAAACAACCATTGAAATCCGCTTAGCATTTTTGCAAGCCGTTAACAATGTAAATCGGGATGTGATCAACATAAATTATTTACTAAAAAAATAGAAGTCCAATGAAAATCATTTTAATAATATTAACAATTGCCTTTTCAGCATTATTTTATTCATGCAGCGACAACAAGCCAGCAGCTGAAGAACACGAGGAGCACGGGGAGCATGCCGAAGGAAGCACCACTAAGACTTCGCTTACTTCCGAACAAATTAAATCGATCAAACTTGAATTTGGCAGCATTGAAAAAAAGCAGCTCACCTCATCACTTAAAGCAAATGGCATACTCAATGTGCCAAACCAGAATAAAGCCACAGTAACGGCAATAATGGGCGGCGTTATAAAATCTATCCTGGTTCAAACAGGAAATAACGTCAATAAGGGGCAGGTGATAGCTACCATTGCTAACCCCGCTTTTATCAAACTGCAGGAAGAGTACCTCACCGCAGTTTCCCAACTGGCTTTAAGTGAATCCGAACACAATCGTCAGCTCGAATTGCAGGCCGGTAATGCAACGGCCTTAAAAACTGTACAGGCCAGCGAAGCCGAACTTAAATCTATACGCGCAAAAAAGTCTAGCCTCCAGAAACAACTGGAGTTGATCGGGATCAACGCGGCAGGACTTACAAGTGAAAATATGGAATCCATTATAAATATCACAAGTCCGATCACTGGTGCCATCAGCCTGGTTTCCGTGAATATTGGAACCTCAGTGGACGCCAACTTTGCAATCGCACAGGTAATTGATAACAGCCAGCTTCATCTTGACCTTTTTGTTTACGAACGCGATCTGGGAAAACTGAAAGAAGGACAAACTATTCATTTTACGCTGACGAATAATCCTGGAAGAGAGTACGACGCGAAAGTGTATGCTATAAGTAATACATTTGAACAAAATACAAAGGCTGTTAGTGTTCACGCAATGGTAGAGGGTAACAAAACAGGATTAATTGATGGTATGAGTATCACTGCACTCGTGAGCCTTGAACATGCCACTGTTGATGCTGTTCCCACCGAGGCGATAGTTAACTACCAGGGACAGGATTTTATTTTCATCGTTTCGAAAAACGAAAGTGCAAAAGAAGGTGCTGAATATAAACAAGGTGAGGATCAGCATGGACACTCGCACACGGAAATTACGCTCCCTGAAAAAGGAGAGGTGGTATTTGAGCGCGTCCCAATCAGAAAAGGTACAACCGATGTGGGCTATAGCGAGATCACTCCTTTGGTTGAAATAGCACCCAATACTATTATTGCAACTAAAGGCGCATTTTTCCTGCTTGCGAAAATGACAAATTCAGGCGAACACGAACATTAAAGTTTATTTATGAATTTATATACCAGAATTCCCACGCTTTTAAGAATATGTTTCGATAAGGAGATTCAACTGTATCGCGATAGGTTGTCTGAAAATCGTTTGACAGAAGCCTGGTCCCATCTGGAACGCGCGCATATCCTGGGACAATCCTACCCCATTGAACATACCTACGCTCATTGGCTGATGTTGAAATTTGGAATCCGAATTAAGGATCGTAAAGAAATTATCGGGCAGATTCCACGTCTCATGATCGGTGGTGTAAAATCGTTCGTAGGAAAGATCCCTGTTGGAAACTCTGGTGGAGCATCTGTTTCTGCTCTTAAACCGATGGAAATCCCTTCAGATCTAAAAGAAATACTTGATAAATATTAAAAACAGAACAAATGATCAATACCGATCCAAACCATATACATAATTATGACCCACAGGGGAAAATAATCTGTTGTTCTCAAACCGAAAAGGTTTATCATAATGCAAACGCAGATGAATTGATTCACGGGGATGCAATCGCAAAACAGCAGCCCGAAAGTAAAACCAGGAAATTGATCTTGCAGTATTGGCCGGCAACCGTGAGTTTTACTCTTTTATTGATCGGGATTTTACTGGATAATTTTTCTAAACAAGATTTTTTCATTGGAATACCCAGGCTGGTTCTTTATATACTTGCCTACCTGCCCGTTGCTCTACCCGTAATTAAGGATGGAATTAAAGCAATAGGTAAAGGGGAAATATTCACTGAATTCACTTTAATGGTCATAGCAACCCTGGGTGCTTTTGTTTTAAAAGAATATCCCGAAGCTGTGGCCGTGATGCTGTTTTATGCAGTCGGCGAACTCTTCCAGTCTGCCGCAGTTAGCAGAGCCAAAAGAAATATAAAGGCCCTGCTGGACGTAAGACCCGACAAGGCAACGGTCATAAGAGGCGAAAAAATCATGGAGGTCCCCCCAGACACTGTCCTGGTGAATGAAATCATCCAGGTGAAAGTCGGGGAAAAAGTTTCACTGGATGGAACCCTTCTTTCTGAAAACGCATCATTCAATACAGCTGCCCTTACCGGAGAAAGTAGCCCCCAGACAATTGCAAAAGGACAGGCTGTCCTGGCGGGAATGATCAACCTCGAAAAAGTCATAGAAGTAAAAGTGAATAAGCCTTTCAACGAAAGCTCAATTTCTAAGATTCTTAACCTGGTACAAAATGCAAATTCAAAAAAGGCTCAGACAGAATTGTTCATCAGGAAGTTTTCCAGGATTTACACTCCTGCAGTGGTGTTTCTGGCTGTCGGTGTGTGTCTACTTCCCTACTTTTTTGTTAGTGAATATGTTTTTTCAGACTGGCTTTACCGTGCGCTCATTTTCCTGGTAATCTCTTGTCCTTGTGCCCTGGTTATTTCCATACCTCTTGGTTATTTTGGCGGTATTGGCGCTGCGTCAAGAAAAGGAATTCTCATGAAAGGGTCAAACTACCTGGACCTCCTCACAAATGTGAACACTGTTGTGATGGACAAAACAGGAACACTTACTAAAGGAGTATTTAAAGTGCAGGAAGTAAAATCCGTTAGCATGACCGCAGATGCGTTTATCCGGACAGTGGCGGCGGTTGAATCGCTGTCCACTCACCCTATTGCAAAGGCAATTGTCGAACATGCAAAAGGCAATATCGCTGCGTCAGCAAATGCAGAGGAAATCTCAGGGCATGGCCTCAAAGCGGAGGTAAACGGAAAAACCGTTCTTGCTGGAAACACCAAACTCCTGAAAAAATTCAATATTGAATATCCTTCAGAGGTTGATCAGATCGTTGATACAATTGTAGTCGTGGCAATCGAAAATAAATACGTGGGTTACATAACGATCACCGACGAACTAAAGGAAGACGCCAAGACCACTATTGAAGCCTTACATCAATTGAATATTAAAACTGTAATGCTTTCGGGCGACAAGCAGGCCGTAGTTGATAAGGTCGCTAAAGCGCTAAACATCGATTCCGCCTATGGAAGCCTTTTACCTGAGAACAAAGTAGAAAAGGTGGAAACGCTTAAAACAGATAAAAGCCGTGTTATTGCTTTTATCGGCGACGGGATCAATGATGCGCCTGTTCTTGCGCTGAGTGATGTAGGTATTGCTATGGGTGGACTGGGAAGTGACGCCGCCATAGAAACCGCCGATGTGGTGATTCAAACCGACCAACCTTCGAAGATCATCACCGCCATAAAGATTGGGAAAGCAACCAAACGAATCGTTTGGCAGAACATCTCTTTTGCGTTTGGTGTAAAACTGATTGTCCTGGCACTGGGCGCTGGTGGAATTGCAACCATGTGGGAAGCTGTTTTTGCAGACGTAGGAGTCGCTCTGCTGGCAGTTTTGAATGCCGTAAGAATCCAACAAAAGAAATTTTAAACAACTAATCTATTAAATTTAACCTTAGACCAATTTATTTATGAGAAAGCAAATCATTCGTTTAGCCATCATCTGTGGCGCATTTTTTTTGACATTAAATCTAAATGCTCAAAAGAATAAAAATATCCAAACCGCGGTTGTTAAGACCACCATCTACTGCGATCACTGCAAAATTTGTGAAAGCTGCGGAGGCCGTATTTTAAACGAGCTGTACAATGAAAACGGAATTAAAAGTACAAGCGTTGATCCGAAAAGCAATACCATTAAAGTAGTGTACGATGTCAGAAAAATAACACTTGAAACGATCAGGAAAAAGATCTCAAAACTCGGTTTCGATGCAGATAACGTTAAAGCAGATCCAGAGGCTGTCAAAAAACTGGACGACTGCTGTCAGAAACCTTCCTGAAATGATGGAATTAATGGCTAGTGAAATACTATATCACACCAGGAGTATATTTTGAGTTTATGTTTTAACTTTTGTTTCATGTACCGACAAAAAAGAAAAGCCGCCATCAATAATAAAAAATAGCCTCAACTAATATATGTTTAAGCACCCATTAGATTAATTTCAAAAAAAAGCAGACATGAATAAAATCATATTAATAACCAGAGCAGTTTTTTGCTCGTACATGTTAATTGCAACTAGTGGTTGTAAAAAGCAAGAGATTGTCACTCCCGCTGAAAATGAAGTATTACTTCTGTACAAAATGTTTAATCCATCTTTTTTGTCAGTTAAAAAAGGCACGACAGTTACTTTTACCAATAAGGATAATGCAAATCATACGGTAGCTTCTGGTGGTGGCTTATTTCAAAGCGGTAAGATTAAAAGTGATGAATCTTTTACTTTTACTTTTAATGATGCGGGAACTTATTATTTCTTTTGCAATTATCACGAAAGTCCGCAGGAGCAGGGAACGATTGTGGTGCAATAATTATTTCAAAAATATCTTCGGCAAATTGGCATCTGAAAAAAATCAATGAGGCAATATTTTTCACAATCATAATTAACAACGTCATTTCACTAATATGTGCTTGTCTGGCCTCAATGAATAAAAAATAGTAAAATCAAGAAACAACTTTTAAATAGTGGTACAAAATCATAGTTTGAACTTAAAGCATTTAATATCATGAGTGTAAAAAATAGGAAAAACAACCTGACTATTCTGTTTGCAGTTATTTTCACCGTCACAGCCGTTGTGCTTGGATATAATGCATTGGGGGCATTAACCGCTTTTCTATTTACATTTGGTTATTTGGGCGGGCTTCTTATTTGGCTCTTTGTGTCTGCCAAGGTTCCCTTCAGGAAAATTGCGTGGCCATACTTTATAAGCCTTGCCTTGTTTATCCTCCATAAAGTCGAAGAGCGAAAAATGGATTTTTTTCCTGCTCTTTCAAAAATAACCGGAATTCCGGTTCCTGAAATTACTTCATTACCTGCAATTATGCTGCTCGTTCTGGCTGCTATCTGGCTCGCTATTCCTCTTCTTATGTGGAAGGGGTATGACTTTGGTTACTATCTGGCTTGGACATTTTTTGCCTCAATGGGAATAACAGAGCTGGCGCATTTTGTATTACCGTTTTTCACAGACAAGCCGTATGGTTATTTTCCTGGTATGTGGAGTGTAATGGTTCTTGCTCCGGTTGCTTGGTGGGGAATGTACAAACTATCCAAAAGTCAATCAAATGAACTTGGGAATAGAATTTGAATTAGCTGAACTATTGCTTCTGCAATTATTTGCGTTTGTGTTATTTGGACGTTTAGAAGTTGAAACACCCGCAGTCCGCAGGATCATTAAATGGTTAATTATCTACTGTATCACCATCTGTATTTATTATTGGCAGGGTCATTGGGCGATATTAATTCCTCTTGTTGCAACAATTCCAGGTTCCATATACCATGTGATCTGGTGCAGAAAAAATAATATCGATCCTTTAAAGGCTACTCCCCGTAAAAAATATTATGAATTGCGCAGATGGAAATGGGAAGAATGAGACGAATATTGATAGAACGCTAAAAGATGAAATTATTTAAGTCTATATCTAAACCTGTGCTTGTACTGTCGTTGGTAAGTTTCCTGACAGATATTTCAACCGAGATGCTATATCCCATCACTCCTCTTTATCTTAGCAGCATTGGTTTTACAACCGTCCTGATTGGCGTTTTAGAAGGGTTTGCCGAAGCGGTGGCAGGGTTTTCAAAAGGCCATTTCGGGGAACTGTCTGACAGAAAAGGGGTGCGGGTCCCTTTTATCAGGTCGGGTTATTGGTTGAGCGCATTTGCACGTCCACTTACAGTGGCTTTCACTTTTCCTGCCTGGGTATTCGGCGCCAGGTTCCTCGACCTGCTCGGTAAAGGGGTGCGTACCGGCGCAAGGGATGCAATGCTTTCTGATAACAGCACAACACAAACAAAAGCCACTGTTTTTGGGTTTCACAGGGCGATGGATACCCTCGGGGCAGTTGTTGGGCCATCACTTGGTCTTGCTTACCTGTATTTTAATCCCGGCTCATATAAGATCATGTTCCTGATCGCGTTCATCCCAGGTTTATTCGCAGGTCTTACCACTTTTTTCCTGAAAGAAAAAAAGCTAACGGGGACAACAGGGAAACATTCCTTTTTTTCCTCTTTTGCCTTCCTTAAAAACGGACCTTATGCCTACAAACGATTGGTTTGGGGTCTGCTTTTTTTTACACTGTTTAACAGCAGTAATGCCTTCCTCATTTTAAAAGTTAAAGAAGGTGGATTGAGCGATAATAAAGCGATTGCAGTTTATATTTTTTATAATTTAGTTTATGCGTTGTTTTCCTATCCTTTTGGAAGACTGGCGGATAAAATTGGGTTAAAAAGAATGTTCCTCATCGGCTTGGTATTTTTCCTGATCACCTATACCGGAATGGCCTTCAACACATCGGCGTTTGGATTTTATGTGTTATTTTTTTCCTATGGACTGTTTATGGCTGGCACAGAGGGCATCACAAGGGCGTGGATCAGTAACACATGTTCTTCAAACGAAACAGGAAAGGCTCTTGGAGCCTATGCAGGGGTCAACAGTATTTTTATGTTACTGGCAAGTACTATAGCGGGGCTTATCTGGTATAATTTCAGTTCAAAAGCTGCTTTTTTACTAACTTCAGCGATGACACTTGTTACTTTATTTTATTTTATATTATTTGTAAATAACAATGATTCCGAACGTCAAACTGAATCTACTTAAATGAGAAACATATTCCTCTTAGTCCTGATCTTTTCGTTTAATGTGTTTTATGCCCAGCACAATCATCAGGGAGAAGATCACGACGAAAACGAAAGCCCGATTTTTAAACATGAGCCTCAGCACGGCGGCGAAGTTGTGGATGCCGGGAAATACAAGCTTGAGATTATTCTCAACCCGCTCCAGGTAGAAGGAAAACTGTCGGCGTATTTACTGAAAGGAAACTACAAACAAATGAAGTTAAAGGATGTAACAGCTGAAGTTCAAATAAAATATAAGGATGGAACTGTTGAAACAATAAAATTAATCAACATACAGGATAAATTAACGGGAGACCCTCAGTATGCGGTGAAGCCAGCCAACTACCAGTTTACCCTGTTTATAAAAGGACATGAAAACAAAGCCTTCTATTTTTATCCAGGATTAACTGGACCTTGAAAATCAAAAACAAAATTCTATAAAAAATAACTTTAACAATTAATCTTATAAATCAAGAACAGTATGAAAAAAAAGATGATCATAATGGGAATTGCGCTCGTTGTTGCAATTTCTTGTAAAAAAAACGGAACCGGTGGCGAAGCAACTATAGCTGCAATAACCAAACATCATGACCGCGTGATCCCGTTTTCCACAATCTATATTAAATACGGGGCTAAAGAGTTTCCGGGAACCGACGTTTCAAAATATGACGCAGCGCAAGTTACTGATAAAGAAGGACACACTCATTTCGAAAACCTTTTGAGGGGAGATTATTACCTTTATGGTGTAGGCTATGATAGTTCAGCAAAAGCGCCGGTGAAGGGCGGAACACCCATTACGATTAAGAAATCAGAAAAAAAGAAGGAGATTGATCTCACCGTACCAGTTACAGAATGATTAGATTAATTCTATTTGCAGTGCTTTTTATTGCCTCTGCTTGTACTAAAGATATTGGAAAAGTTTCGCACGCTGGCACCGGTTACCCTCCAGATGTGGCTCAGATAATTATCACTAAATGTGCAACTCGTGGCTGTCATACAGCGTCAAGCATGGAAGCCGCTGCCGGGCTGAACCTTGAAAATTGGACAGCAATGTTCCAGGGAAGCCGCGGTGGCCCAGTCACAATTCCCTTCAGGGCCACTCAAAGCACACTTTTTATGTATACCAATACTTATGATGGTTTTGGGGCGCCGCAACTCTCACCCACTATGCCCCTGAATGAGTCGCCGTTGTCGCACGATGAAATAAATGTATTGTGGAACTGGATCCAGAGAGGTGCTCCCTCCGAAAATGGAGAGGTGCCGTTTGCTTCTTCGTCCGCTAAAAAAGTATATATCTCCAACCAGGGATGCGATGAGATCACTGTCATTGATACTAAAAGTATGCTCCCAATGCGTTATGTGGATGCAGGACTTGGACCGGCACTCGAAGGCCCGCATATGATTAAAGTCGCGCCGAATAAGAAATTTTTCGCTGTGGCGTATATCTTAGGAGTCCACCTGGTGACGTTTTCTACGGATGATAACAGGAAGCTTGACCACATTTACATCGGTGACGGCTCTTGGAACACATTCGTGATTAGTTCAGATTCAAAAAAGGCGTATGTAGTAGATTGGAGCTCTAATGGCAAAATTGTAGAAGTAAATTTTGAAACACGGGCTACCAAAACGGTTGGGGGATTTGCCTATCCCCACGGTTCCATGCTTAATTCAACCGACGATACATTGTATGTGACCGCTCAAATGGGAAATTTTATATATAAAATTCCGGTCAACGATTTTGGAAACACTTCACAGATCAGCCTCGATGGCAAGTTCCCCTCGTCGATCCCTTCACTTGATATTCACGAAATTATAGCATCACCCGATAAATCCACCTACGTAGTTTCTTGTCAGGGCACAAATGATATAAGGGTTGTCAGCAGTCGGAACGACAGTGTTTTGGCGATAATCCCTGTGGGTAAAAATCCCCAGGAGTTGGCATTCTCAACTAAACGCCCATATCTATTTGTAAGCTGTACCGAAGATGATGTTACGTTTCCTGAAAAACGAGGTTCCGTTTATGTGATAAATTATCAGACTAATTCAGTAATTGCCAAAATTTATGCAGGACATCAGTCGCATGGCATTGCAGTGGATGATGTGTTTGACCGGGTATATGTAGCGAACCGGAATGTTTTGTCCGGCGGTCCGGCCCCTCATCATTCGTCCACTTGTGCAGGGCGTCACGGATATGTTACCGCAATCGATATGAAAACCCTTGATTTAGTACCTGGATATAAAATAGAGGTGTCAGTTGATCCATATGGTGCAACAATAACGGGGGACTGATTTAGCAGTAGATGTCTGTGACATTTGCAAAGAATTCATGAACAAATTAATGTTCAAAAAAGGCGTTCGCCGAATGGTTCTGGTCTGTCTTTAATTTCTTTATTTGTATAGAGATCAAACAATATGAAAACAATAACATTCGCTCTACTTTCGTTGTTGCTTTTACCTGGGTGTAAGAAAAAGGAAATGATCCCTGGATCATACGACGGGCAAAGAATATCTATGGGGAATGGAGAAGTATTTTCATGGGTTAAATTTGATGCAGAAGGTAATCCTCTAAGCCTTGGTTTGTCAATGACCGAAAGCGCCCTGGATGGTTTGCCAAGCAGTGGCCCCGGCCATCAGCATCAAAATTCGTTTGAACTACCACTTCCTCCAACCATAGTGAGTAAAACGCCATTCACCCACGCCTTCATCAACTGGAATCCGGAGGGACATGAACCTAAACAGATCTACGCAGCCCCGCATTTCGATTTTCACTTTTATACAATAAGCTCAGCTGAACGCAAGGCAATTCCATCATTTATTCAAGACAGCACTGGTTTCAAGAACAAGCCAGCTGCAGAATATTTTCCTCCAAATTATTTTAATCCGGGCGCTATAGCGAGTGATGCGCAAATGGGAACCCATTGGATAGATATGAACACACCTGAACTTAGCGGTTCACCATTCACAGAAACATTTGTATATGGTTCTTATGCGGGGAAGGTTAATTATATTGAACCTATGATCACACACTCATATTTTAAGAGCCTCACCAATTGGTCGAGAAACGTTCCAAGACCGGCAAAAGTGCAGATTAGCGGGTTTTATCCTAAACGTTTAACAGTGACACGTACAAATGGGTACTATACAATGTCCCTGGAAGATTTCGAATTCCGGAAAGCTGAATAGATTTAAATATAGTTCGCCGATGATAAAATTCAAATTTTGAAGATGTGCTATATGTTTATTAAAATATTGCCGACATCGACGACCTGACTTTTCTCCGTAATTTCAATTTCCTTGATGATTGCTTGGTAAGTATCATTCCCTTTAGCTTTCACTGATGTGTCTAGTGAATTCGCATAAATTTTATAGCTTCCTATGTTTAAAAATTCAAACGAAAACGAGCCATCAGCCGAGGTGAGGATGTCATCTCCCGGGATATTGTCTGTCCCATACATAATGTAAACTCTTTCACCTGGAGCATATCCCTTACCGACCTCGTTGCTTACGGAATTATCCCAGTCATGTGCATAAACACGCCCCTGAATTTTTGCTTTCCCACCAGGTCCAGGGTCTTTTTTGCATGCACTCAAGCCAACTATAATAAATAAGCAAATTAAAAATATTTTGATTTTATTTATCATTCTTAATGATTTTGACAGTTTGTCGACGTCCCTCACTAACAACGGTTAACAGGTAAATACCGGAGTTCAAGTGTGACACATCTGTGGTTATTAGATCGCTATGTGTCGTGAATTCCACATTTAAATAGCGCCCGGAAACATCCTGTATAAAAAATTTCGCTGTGGAGTTATTTGCTACGGTAAATGAGAGTTCGTTTCTAACAGGATTTGGATACACCTTAAAACCTACGAGGTCTTGACTTTCCTCCAGCCCGACGACTAAAGTTCCTTGCGAATTCATCTTTACGAAAATAGGATCAAAGTCAGGGCCATAACTGGCTGCTTTCCCCACGGCGATATAACTTCCATCAGACATCTCTCTTACGACGTAACAATGCTCATTGGCGGCTCCTCCGTAATGCCTTGTCCAAGTAGTGTCGCCGGTAGACGTACATTTTAAGATCCACATATCGGGATTTATCCAGCCAAAGCTCCGGCTGATTGCCGCCACAATAAATCCTCCATCTGCTGTGTTTTGCACCATTTTTGGCGTGTCTTTTTGGTTACCGCCATATACCTTGTTCCATAAAACAGTTCCCGATGCGTCGGTTTTAATCATTCTCACGTCTATGTCCTGGCCGGCATTACTACTATCTCTAACAAGAAAAACAAACCCACCATCCGGTGCCACGGTTAAATAGTATCCCTCGTCATTTTGTGCCCCCCCAAACCGTTTTGTCCAGGTAGTGTCACCGCTGCTGTTAAGCTTCACCAACCACGCGTCACCGCCTGAAGCCCCCAAACCATAAGTCTGCCCGACCATAATATAACCTCCATCGCTTGTGGTTTTAATACAATTACCAAAATCATCAGCAGAACTTCCAAACTTTTTATTCCATATTTCAGTTCCTGCCGGATCTATTTTAATAAGATTGGCATTGTTGTCTGGTTGGCCGGCTGCTTTACTCCAACCAACGATCATATAATTTCCATCACTGGTAGCAATGATGTCCCTTGCAAGATCGTTTCCATTTCCTCCGTATGTTTTTTGCCAAAGTAGATCTCCGTTTGGACTAACTTTTAGCAATAAAATATCATAATCACCACCACCATAACTCTGCGAATAACCAACCAGAAAATAATTTCCATCAGATGTAGCTAACATATGATATGGAAAATCCGGCTTGGCTCCTCCAAAGGTTTTCCTCCATAGTTCATTTCCGAACCAGTCAGATTTTATTAGCAGTACATCACAATCATTAATTGTACTGTTCGTGGTATAGCCGCAAATCAGATAACCGCCATCAGCAGTTGGTAGAATGTCTTGCCCTTCCTGATCGTAGGGCGAACTCTTAAAAACCTTTAAAAATTGTGCTTGTCCAGAAAACTGAAGCACTAGGGCAAAAATTAAAAACAGTTTGAATCGCTGTGTAATGTAGAAGTTCATGAGATCTTTTTTTCAAAGTTCACTCACAGAATAAGAAGTACCATAAATAATCGATGAGGACATCCTCTTTGTCGGCAAGCAGGCAGAATAGTACCGTAGAATTTTTATTCAACAATCAGATTTTGAGATGCTTTGGAACTTAGAACAATTTCCTTCCTGTTGCATTTGATTTTGAGAGATGCATCAAAGGTTTCTACGCTCATTATTTTAATAATTGATCCTATTGTAATCCCGTTTTTAGCT
This sequence comes from uncultured bacterium, assembly GCA_966211905.1. Taxonomy (GTDB): domain Bacteria; phylum Bacteroidota; class Bacteroidia; order B-17B0; family Aurantibacillaceae; genus Aurantibacillus. The sequence goes on along the minus strand of CBIHOL010000040.1, from coordinate 5,833 downwards.
AAATACCTTAGGAATTCCGTTGAATGCTCCGACACGCCCCTTAAGGTGTACAAAATGTCTTTTTTTCCCTCAGATAACTGAATGAAATTACCCTTTTTAATTTTGCCTTGTTCGTCCGGAATAGGATCACCGTGTGGGTCATAAACCGGGTTACCTAAAAGTTCAGATAGTTTATTAATTAATTTATCGTTTCTAACGTGCTCCAGCTCTTCTGCTATTTCGTGTACTTCGTCCCATCCAAAGCCGAGTTCCTTCACAAGGTAGGTTTCCCATATTCTATGACGGCGGATGATATTAAGCGCCAATCTCGCACCCTGGGCTGTTAATCTCGTGCCATATGACTTCTCGTAAACAACATATTTCAGCTCATGAAGCTTCCGAAGCCCTTCTGTTACTGAGGCGGGCCGGATTCCCAGCTTATCTGCCAGTTTAAAATTACCTACAGCGGATTTGCCTTCCACTGACAAGTTATAAATCGTTTTGAGGTAATTTTCTACGGTTTCGGGCCTCATAAATTATTTATTAGGTATGCCAAAAATAATAATTATATTTTATAATATCCTGCCCATCTTTGCGAAGAAATTTTTGTAGATCCATGAATCGCCACTTAGCACTAATAGCAATTTCAACCATCGTCGTTCTTGTCGCCTGTAAGAAGGTAATGCCAGAGGCGCCGGCTGATAATGCAATCCTTGATGGCCCTGTTGAAGGTCTTTCAAGTGAGGAAAAACTTCAGTTTATCCAGGGCGATGTCGCGTTTAACGACGAAGTATTTACCGTCGAAACGGGCTTAGGTCCAATATTTGTCGCAAATTCCTGTGGAAGCTGTCATGCCGGTGATGGCAAAGGACATCCTTTTACGTCGCTTGTTCGATTTGGGCAGAGAGACAATTCAGGCAATAAGTATCTGCATCTTGGGGGGCCACAACTGCAAAACAGAGCAATTCCTGGGTATTCCCCTGAAGCTATTCCAGATGGCGCAACGTCTTCAAGAATTTTACCTCCTGCAAATACCGGTCTTGGATATCTGGACGCGGTAAGCGATGCCGATATTCTTGCGATGGCTGACCCCGACGATATAGATGATGATGGTATATCAGGAGTGCCAAATTGGGTAAAGACTCCGGAATATTGTCAGTACAGGCCCGAGTCTATTGAACAGAATGGAAAACACATTGGGCGATTTGGCAGAAAAGGTGCAGCGTACGATTTACATCAGCAAACCGCTAATGCCTATAACCAGGATATGGGAATCAACTCAACTTTTGAGCCTTACGACACCTATTCAGGTCTTGAGCACGACCCCGAGGTGAGCAATGCCACTTTACACGCGGTAGTCTTTTATTTACGCACATTGAAAGCACCAATTCAGAGAAATGCTGATGACTTTGACGTAGTGGCTGGAAAGAACATTTTCAAAAAAATAGGCTGCGAGTCTTGTCACAGGTCAGAACTAAAAACCGGGGATTATAAAATACCTGTCCTCGCTAACAAAACCTTTCACCCATATACAGATCTTCTATTGCATGATATGGGACCAGGTCTTGACGATCACTACACAGAAGGCTCTGCGACTTCAGCGGAATGGCGAACTCCCGCGCTTTGGGGCTTAGGTCTTTCCATGAATTCACAGGGAGGAAATTATTTCTTAATGCATGATGGAAGAGCTAGTACTATTGAGGCGGCAATACTGTTACACGGCGGTGAAGGCCAGAAAAGCAAAACCAGTTATGAACGCCTGGGAGTGTCGGAAAGGAAGCAGCTAATGAAGTTCCTTGAAAGTCTATGATCATTAATCGTAGAGAGTTTGTAAAAGATTGCGGTCAGAAATGCATCGGCATAGTAGGCTTGTCACTTTTGATTGAATCGTGTAAACCCTTGAAACAAATTAACGTTAGCGCAAAAGACAAAATAATTTCAATTGCCGCTTCTGAATTTGGGGAACCTGAGAAAAAAGCTCATAGGTCATTAATGGTAAGAGCACCTGAACTGGCTGCACCTATATTGATTTACAAACTTGGTAATGATCAATATTCCGCGCTTCTGTTACAATGCACTCACCAGGGTGCAGAACTCAGCGTTAGTGGAGATATCTTGACCTGCCCGGCGCATGGAAGTGAGTTTGACAAAAAAGGAGCGGTAATACAAGGTCCGGCTGACCAAAATCTCACGAATTATAAAGTAACAAGTAATTCAGAAAATATTTTTATACATCTATCATGAAACAAATTATTTTTCTGCTGGGAGTAATCTTGCAAAGTGCATGGATTTTCGCGCAGAATGACAGTACTGCTTTTAAGCGCGTACCAGTTGATACTTCAAGGCTAAAAATGAATCTTGACGCAGTGTACAATCGACCATTTTTGCAAATGAGAAAGGCACCGATAGCCTTGGGAGGATATCTGGAAGCAAATAGCAGTTATTTTGTCACTGATGGCATTACGGAAGGTCTGTCTTTCCAACTACCCCGTCTGACCCTATTTATTTCATCTACTATAAACAGCCGAATCAAATTCCTTTCAGAGATTGAATTCGAAGAAGGCGGTCGGGAGATCAATATTGAATTTGCTTCAATGGACATTGAGTTTCATCCGTTGCTCAATTTGCGGGGAGGCGTAATTATGAATCCAATAGGAGCATTTAATCAAAATCATGATGGGCCTAAATGGGAATTTGTCAGCCGTCCACTATCTGCAACTACCATAATACCTTCAACATGGAGCAATGTGGGATTTGGGATCTTTGGTAAATACGGGAGAAATAACCTCGTGTGGGCGTACGAAGCATACCTGAGCAATGGGTTCGACGACAAGATCATTAGTAATTCTGAGAACAGAACTTTCCTTGGTGCAACAAAAGAAAATCGTGAACGATTTGAAGAAAGTTTCAATGGTGTTCCTTTAACTACTTTAAAAACTGCATTTAGACATAGAAAAATAGGAGAGATCGGCATTTCCTGGATGGGGGGAGTTTATAATAAATTCCACGAGGATGGGATCGACCTCGACAAACGCAGGAGAGTAGATCTTTTTGCAATTGATGCCAATACTTACTTACCAAAATTGCGCACCACAATTACTGGTGAATGGGTCTGGTCAATGGTCGACGTTCCACACACTTATTCACAGCAATACGGAAATATGCAAGAAGGTGGATTTATAGATATTGTTCAACCTGTATTGAAGAAAAAAATGTTTGGCTGGGAAAACAGCACATTAAATATTGCTGTAAGGGCGGAATACGTAGATTACAATAAGGATAAATTTAAAGAGACCGGTACAAACATCGCCGACCATATTTATGCCATTGTTCCAGGCATCAGTTTCAGACCTTCACCACAAACTGTAATTCGGGCGAATTACCGCTATCATTGGGAGACTGATATTCTTGGTAATCCAGCAGCCAGAACGGCGGGAATACAATTTGGGTTTTCAACGTATTTCTAATTATACCAATCCCAACACCCCCATCGCATTAAACTCCCCATTTTTCAAATCATAATGCACACCGTTCACCTCCTGATAAAAGACAACCTGTAGAACAAAAATGTCTGTCCCTGTCCCAGTAGGCAACGAAACAGGAGTCAGCACCACGTTATTCAAAACACCGTCTATTGGTAAAACAATCGGGTTAGTGCTTACCAGTTCGCCAACCCCGGTCCCAAAGTCAATTCTTGCCCAACCTCCGGTAATTTTTGCATGCGTTGCGGCCTTTGGCCGTTTAAGATGGTCCTTCGGGATTAGTCCCGGGATGCTTATAACTCCCGTGTTCGTGTTTACTGAGTACTGCTTCTTTAAGACCAGGCCAAGTTGTGCCTTTTCGTTAAAATCAAATCCTGCCACCACATCTTTCGCGGCAGGTAATGTAATTCCCATAGCGACATTCCTTTCACCTCGGGCAGAAATGTTGTCAAGTTTCTTAATGACGTGCATCAGCTTTACCAACCGTGCGGTCACCGTGAAGTCCTTTACGTCCTTTATCATTGGCATCACCACGCTCCTTAAAAGTTTTGTTGCCTTGCCGCAATTTCCGAATTCATTTGCGTTTTCCCGGGATCTCTCAAAAGCTGGATCTGTTTGAAACTGTTCATTGCTTGGACCTCCTTTTCTTCGTACTAGCGGTCCGTACTTGCTTTCATAATAAGTAAGTCCATCAATGGTGCCGGTAAATCTGATAATCCCCTTTTGCTTTGCCATGGGTCAGTTCCTCTACTCTAAAATAGTCAAAAAAGGCCTAGGTTCGACATTCCAAGAGTAGTATAAACTAGGGTATATCTAGGGTATATTCTAGGTATAACCTAGGTTAAACGTAAGGGAAAGACCACCCAACATGCTAAAGAACCTCTGCCAGACCCTTGGGGCATAATCGTGCAGTCCTTTGCTGGTAAATTGTCTTGCCGCTAACGAGTGACGAGAACAGGGCTTCTCGAACAAACCTCCGTGCACCGGCGGCAATTAGTTTAAATTGCCGCCATTGCATATGACATACGAAAAGATCTTATCAACTGTGTGTACGCCTACGCACATTTTGCAAGCACATTTGGCGCTTCTTTCATCGGCAAATAATTTTTAGTGGCGCCAAAAGAGCTTGCAAAATCTCCAACAGCCTAAACGCCTATTAGAACCGCTCCCCACGCAAAAAAACTAAAGCCCTAATTCCGTTCAGAGTTATTCCTTTAAAATTATTTGTAAACCAACCGGGGGTCGTTTCTTCCGTCATATCTAAGGACACGGGAAAGGCGCACAGCTTATAACCGCAGCTCAGCCGCCAGCCCGGACAGAACATCACGTAAGCAAGCCCTGTGTAAAAGGTGCGCTTCGCGCGGGACATTGTGGCGGGCTTGCACTCGGTGTTTTAGCACCGGGAAGAATTACGTACATTTAAAAACCGGCGGTTTCTAGAAAGGGGCCGGCGGCTAGCTGCAAAACGTTAGCTGCAATTATTCGACTGGACCTATGAGACTCATCTTGACAATTTTATTTTTTTGTTTTCTCATGATGAATGGGCAGAGTAAATATCCTCTTGACAACCTTTTCAATTTAAACTTGACCTTCAAAATGCACCGCGACTCTGTAAATAAAATTTACGAGGTTAATTGCGACGACAAGGCTGACACGTTAACTGTAACAATTGACGGTCACACTAAAAAAGTAAAAAAAATGTTTGAAAAGGTTAACATTAGAGAGTGCTCACATCCGCTCCAAATTCAGACCTACTTATTTTCAAAGCAACTCTCAGACAGCTTCTATGTGTTTTTAGATTTTTATGCTAATAGACTTATTAGCTATAGCATCTATTTTAAATCTGCGCAGAAAAAACATTACGTTGACAGTATTTTAAATAATAAGTTTGGGCAAAGTCGCGGGAACCTGTCAAACAAAAAAATAAAAGTAAGTGTCTTGACATATGAACAGGAGCTCAGTGAAATACACATTTACGACCGACGTGCATCTGAATTAGTTCCTCCATGGTGTGGAAATAGTCGAAGGAAAGGCAGTTGGACCAAGCTTGAGAAATATGTGAACAACGAATAACTGCAGCTAACAGCGCATAGCCGCCAGCCGGAAAGAACATCACGTCAGCAAGCCCTGTTTAAATTTGGCGTGCTGACGCACACGCCCGCTCAAAAGCCCACTGGGCTTTTGCCGTGCGCCGGGACATTGTGGCGGGCTTGCGTCCGGTGTTTTAGCATCTGGAAGAATTCCGTACTTTTAAAATCCGGCGGCATCGCGAAATGCGGCCGGCGGCTATGCGCAAAACGTTACCACTCATTGCCCTGGGACATTTTTTTAATCTCGGCAGACATTTTTGAAAGCTCTTTTTTCTTTAGCAT
>CBIHOL010000039.1:0-37602 GCA_966211905.1 uncultured bacterium | reverse complement strand
CCATTGGCATAAACCTCCGTGCCGGCTATTGAACCGATATTAATGATATGGCCTTTTTTATTGGGGATCATAAGATTGGCAACCAGCTTTGTGATGTATAATAATCCCTTCACGTTTGTGTCAATCATGCGTTCCCAGTGCGAAAGATCTCCGTCCTGTATCGCCGAGAGACCGGCCGCCAGCCCCGCATTGTTGACAAGAATATCGATCTGTGTTTTCTGCGGGAGGCTGTTGATCGCTTTCTCGGCATCTTCATATTTCCTTACATCAAACGCAAGTGTGGTCACTTTTATTTTGTGCTTAAGTTCCAGGGACGACTTAAGCTCCTTTAAACGTTCCTCGCGCCTGCCTGTAATAATAAGATCATGGCCATTTTTTGCGAATAGTTCGGCTGTGCTTTTTCCTATTCCCGACGTGGCTCCTGTAATAAAAACTAACATAGATTATTTCCTGGCTGCTAAGTTACTGTGCCTGTAACCGTAAACAAAATAAATGATCAGACCCAGGAGCAGCCATGCTGTGAAGTAAAGCCAGTTCTTGTATCCCAGTTGTGAAAGCATGTAAAAGCAGCATAAAAGCCCGAGCGAAGGGATAAGAGAGAAATTAAACCGGAAAGCCAATACCGCCAGGATGGCAAAACCGATAAAGAAAGTTAGCATGGGGATCTGTGAATAAAAATGAAGAGCTGTAGGAAATGCAAAGAATTCCTGGCGGCGCTCACTGTCTGAAAGCACAAAGAATGCTGAGATAATGAACAGTGCGGGAATAATGTATTTTGCGTTTACATATGGAGTCTTGAATTTAGAGCGGGGAGCGGCAGGATCCATCCGAAGCTTAAGCACCCCGCCACAAACAAGACAGAAGGCGAAAAGAGTACCGGCGGAACAAATGTCCGTTACCATGGTAATATCCACAAAAAAGATAGGGATAGCTACAAGAAGACCGGTGACGATAGTTGAAAAGGATGGCGTTTTATATTTAGGATGGATTTTTGCAAAGGATTTCGGCAACAGTCCGTCCCTGCTCATGCTCATCCATATGCGTGGCTGCCCGAGCTGAAATACAAGCATCACGCTGGCCATGGCCACAACAGCGCTGATGGCGATCACCCCGCTCAGCCAATGCAGGTTGCTGATCTTTTCAAAAACATAAGCCAGCGGATCACCCACATTAAGTTCAGAATGGTGAACCATGCCCGTCACTACCAGTGCAATGGCCACGTACAGGACGGTGCAGATAATGATAGAATACAAAATACCCCTGGGGAGATCGCGCTGCGGATTGCGGCACTCTTCTGCAGTGGTTGAGATCGCGTCGAATCCTATGTATGCGAAAAATACAGCGCTGATACCTTTTAATAATCCTGCGATCCCGTTTGGCATAAAGGGATCCCAGTTCTTCACATCAACATAAAAAGCGCCCACAAAGATCACTACCAGCACTACAACGATCTTAATGATCACCATAATATTGCTTGCATTCCGGCTTTCTTTAATGCCCCGGTATACGAGCATGGTTATGATCAGGTTAACAAACAAAGCAGGTAAGTCGAATATTATTCTCAGGGAGCCCAGTACAGGAGCATTGCTGTATGCGGCGTATCCTTCAAGCAGACCTGATGTTTCAGTGTTCGAAATGATTGACTCAAAGCTCTTCCCGCCTTGCAGCAGCGCATCAAATTGCATGTAGTTATCTCTCGCCGTAAAATAATCCATGCGCAGCCATTCGTGTACTTTGTAGGGCGAGACGTTTTCCACCAGCGCAGTGAAATAATCGCTCCAGGAAATTGCTACAGTAACATTGCCAATGGCATATTCCATTATCAGCGCCCATCCGATTATCCAGGCAAATAATTCACCGAACGCCACATAACTGTAGGTGTAGGCACTTCCGCTGACAGGGATGAGTGATGCGAATTCGGCGTATGCAAAAGCCGCGAAACTGCATGCAAGTGCTGTGAAAAGAAAAAGGAAAATAACTCCGGGTCCCCCGTCTGCGCTCGCTTTTCCGATAGTTGAAAAGATCCCTGCCCCTATAATAGCGGCAATTCCAAATGCAGTAAGATCCCGCACCCCGAGGTGTTTGGCCAGGCTGTGATGGCCTTCATCTGCTTCAGCCCTGCTGAGAATGTCTGCGATCTTTTTTTTCCTGAATAAGTTCATGCGCTGTGTGGTGGCTGGTTTTAAATATACAAAGATTAAACAGAATTGTTTTTTGTGCGTTTTCGCAAGGGCATGTAATACAATCCCGCGAGTAGCAGGAAAGGCATAACAGGAGCCCTGTAACGCAGTATTGCACCTGTATTAGGGGTGGTCAATCCAAAAAGAAGACATAATATTAACGCAAAACAGATCAGGCAAAGCGGTAATAAAGATGGTTTGCGTTGCAGGATCATTCCGGCAACTGTAATCACGAGACTGATCAGTATCAAAAGGTTTTCGAAAGAGGCAAGCATACTAAATGGTCCTCCCGGTTGTCCGAAAAAAGGGCGCAGCAAACAATTCTGAAGGGCAGTGAGAATTTGTTTCCATACCGGCTCATTGTAACGCGCAACGGGTAAATTTGAGCCGGCTTCGGGATTCATAAATACAAGATCATATTGGGTTAGGGTATCTTTATTTGACCGGTTATAAAGCGTGTCATTATTATTGGCATCATCCCAATACATGTAAGAAACGTTTTTTTTAATGGTGTAAACAGAATCGCGCACTTTCTTAATTTGAAGGGTATCATATGGAAGCTGCAAATAATAATCGCCTTTTGAAAGAAAGATGCCGCCCCTTGCCACCCCCATAAATACCTGCTGATGCCTGTTGGTGATATCAAGGATACCTTTCGACTTCCACAGATACAGCGAAATTTGCAGCATCGCGAAGAACATCAGGCAACACAGGGCAAAAATAAGATTGCCGCGTTTTCTCTCTTTATAGGAAATGAGAAAAAGAAGGAAGAAACAAAATAAGGACCACAATAATAAATAAGGTTTCAGCACGAAACTTAGTAAGGCAACTACCACAAGTGCAAGTGTTCGTAAAGACCAGCCATTTTCTGCCAGCTGTTTTACTTCGCGCAACCCTATGCCCAGAATCAGCGCTGCCAGCCCTTCTTTTATAAATCCGCCTGTAAAGAACCACAGGGAAGGAAAAAAGCATAGTATGAGAAACACCACTTTTTCTTTTCCAGGAAAGAAATGTTGCAGGGATCTGTAAATAAAGGTGAGTCCTAAAAAACTGCAAATGCAGCTAAACAGGGCGTGTAACCACCAGCTGCTGAAAGGCAGGAAATGCAGCAACGCGTGGATCCTGATGAGCATCCTGTTATCATTAAGCCTGAATTCCTTGGTAAGCCCGTTATCCCAGTACAGCGTTTTTGCCAGGCATTCCCTGAACTCTTCCGAGTGCACAGATTCTTCCTGCAAACCGAAAATTATTTTTAAGAAATGTAACGGGTCCTGCCAGGCATAGGCATTGATAACCTGTACATCGTGATAGAATTTTCCGCTGTCGAACTGTTCCAGGCCACCATACAGTTTCGAGTACACAAAATAGAATGCTGGGACTGCAAGCGCTTTGAGAAAAAGACAAATAATAAAAAAAGGGCGCGTGATCTTATTGTCGTCGAATATCCCGAATAATCCGTTGTACCGGACCAATGCTGCAAAGATTAGGAGATATATAACAGCGGCGATCAAACTATCCTTTATTTATCGGGATAATTTTCGGCAACCACCAGGCGTTTGCCTTTGTCGTCAATTGTAAACCTTGTTACATTTTTAAGGCCGGAGGAGGAAAGATCAAACAGCTCTGTCCATTTCCCTGTGGTCTCATCAAAACGTGAGATCTTATTCTGCGCCGATCTTAAAACACCGAATCCGGCGTGGTACATAAAGTTCTCTGAAGACTGGTCATCCTCAGCAAATTTTACCGCTTTACGCAGGAACAGATCATATTTTAATAACGTTACAATGCTGCCCGTTTTTACTCCAAAAAGAACTTCGTGGCGGTTGATCCTGCAGATCGACCTCACGGGATCATTCGCGAGCCAGTTGTCTTCACCTGTGCTTATCACATGATAACGAAGAGAATGAGGCTGTGTCAGTTTATAATACACTGCAGTATCTGAATTTAAAAAAGTGCAGTAGCCTACGGAATCAAAAACGGAGGAATAAATGTTTCCGCCCTTTTCAAGATCGATCCTGTGAACGCGCTGCGTACTATCCTGCTCAACCATTACACAGTAAAATGATCTTTCATTTTCAGCAAGGCGGGGAGAATATTCGCTGACAGGCGTAGATGTAATGCGCTCGCTTTTTTTACTGCCTGGCTTATATGAATACACATCGGCCTGCTTGTCATCGCCAATGCTTACATAAAACAATTTGTCACCTGCTTTATTAAAAAAAGGCTGGTTGTCGTACCCTTTGCGATTAGTGATATTGCGGCCGTTGGTAATGGAGTACTGACCTGTTTTGCTTTGTGTAATGTCAAACAACCACAGGTCGGTATCAGGTACCTGTGCTGAAAGTACACATGCATAAAAAAGAAAAATGATATTAAGTTTTCTGCTCATCAAGCTTCATGAAAAAAGTGTTCATTACTATAAAGCCCAGCCATCCAAACAGTATGCCGGTTATAATTCCAATAAGGATATCACTTGGATAATGCACACCCAGGTACATCCTGCTGTAAACTACAATGAGGGCCCACAGTCCGATAAGGAACATATACCGTCTTCGGATCCAGTTAACGCAAAGGATGATGAACGTGCAAACACCAAAAGTGGTGGAGGCATGCCCTGAGAAAAATCCATATTTACCGCCCTGGTAATTGTTTACCAGTCTCACTTTTTCCCTTATCTCAAGATTATGGGTAGGTCGAAACCGTTTAACACCGTGTTTCACTGTATTGGAAGTAAGGTCAGCCGTGGCTGCTACCAGGGCGCACCCGAGGATAAATTCCATGGCACGTTTTAAGCGAAACTTGCGATATACGAAATACGCCACGAAAAATACAAGCAACACAGTGGGCCAGGTCATGCTGGCATACCACATGATCACGTCGAGCGCCGGTGAGTGAGTGGAATTGATTGAGAGAAGCAGGTTCCTGTCGAGCGTTTCGAGCGATTCAAACATGCCTAAAAGTACAGAAAATTAAAGCAATGACTTTAAGCTTTTACAGTTGAAGGAGTGATCTCGGATCTTACCTCGTCTATTTTACTGATAGCCCCAAAACCACCTTTCACATCGGTAACATTTTTAATGCCATGCGCTTTCATCAGCGATATGGCGATCATGCTCCTGTATCCTCCTGCACAGTGAACAAGGTATCGCTGATCGGGATTGATATTCGGCATCCAATGACTTATAAAATCAAGGGGTTTGCTTTCGGCTTTATCAAGATGTGCAGTATCAAATTCTCCGGGCTTGCGCACGTCCAGCGTTTTTTCTCCGGATGAATAACGGGTCACAAAATCTTCGGCAGTAATGCTGTCCACCGAACTTACTTTGTTACCTGAATTTTTCCAGGCATCAATTCCGCCCTCAAGGTATCCGATGCAATTGTCATAACCCACGCGCGAAAGCCTCATCACTGTTTCCTCTTCACGTCCCGCAGGCGTTACCAGCAGGAGGGGAGTTTGAAGATCAGAAATAATTGTGCCTACCCATGGAGCGAACTGACCATCGATGCCTATAAAAACAGAGTTTGGAATATGGGCAGCTCCAAATTCTTCAGGTTTGCGAACATCCAGAACGATAACATTTTTTCCGGCTGCGTTCTTCTCAAATTCTTTCACGCTTAACGGACGCATGCCTTTGCCAAGCACCTTTGAAAAATTCTCGTAACCAGATTTGTTAAGTGCAGCATTCTTTGCAAAATACTGTGGGGCGGGAAGAATGTTGTCTGTTAATTCCTTTATAAAATCCGCTTTGGAAATACTTCCCAATGCATAGTTTACTTTTTTCTGATTGCCCAGCGTGTCGAAGGTTTCCTTACTCATGTTCTTACCGCAGGCAGATCCCGCTCCATGTGCAGGATACACGATCACATCATCTGGAAGTGGCATGATCTTATTGCGCAGGCTTTCATATAACATGCCTGCAAGATCTTCCTGCGTGAGATCTGATTTGATGGCAAGATCAGGACGACCAACGTCGCCGATAAACAGCGTGTCGCCGCTAAAAATGCAAAGTGGTTTCTGGTTCTCATCAAGCAGCAGGTAGGTCGTCGATTCAAGAGTATGCCCGGGTGTGTGTAAAGCACGCAGGGTGAGACCACCGATCTTAAATTCTTCATTATCCTTAGCAATATAACTTTTGTATGTGGTACTCGCGTTCGGACCAAAAACGATGATTGCACCTGTTTCGTTTGCCAGGTCAACATGCCCGCTTACAAAATCAGCGTGGAAATGTGTTTCAAAAATATATTTAAGCTGATCGTTATTTTGCCGGAGCAGATCCATGTAAGGCCTGGTTTCACGCAGCGGGTCAATAATAGCGGCTTCCCCGTTATGTGAGATGTAATAGGCCCCCTGGGCAAGACAGTTGGTGTAGAGTTGTTTAACGCTCATGACTTAATTTCTAATATCTAATGTCTAATATCTAAGGTTAGTTAGAAGTGGGGTTCAAGTGGTGGTTTTTTGCAGTATCTTTTTTAAATTCTAAATTCTAAACTCTAAATTCTAAATTCTTCCGCCTGCCGGTTTCGCCCAGGGCGGATCCGCCTATGGCGGAAAATTCTAATCCTGCATATTCTTAAGGAGATAAGCTTCAATCCTGTTACACATCCGGTAAAGGATATCAAAATTACGATTTTATACCAAGGCATAAAGCGTGAACGTGGGAATATCGTTAAATTTGAGCCAAATAAGATTATGTCAGACGAACGAATTGAATCTTCCAAAGCCCCTGAGCCGGTAGGGTTGTACCCCCATGCGCGAAAAGTAGGAAATCTTCTGTTTCTAAGCGGCGTTGGCCCGCGCGAACGGGGGAGTAAAAAGATCCCGGGGGTTGAACTTGACGACAGGGGACAGATCATTTCGTATGACATTGAGGCCCAGTGTCACAGCGTTTTCCGCAATATCCGCTACATTCTCGAAGATTCGGGAAGCTCCTGGGAGAAGATAGTAGATGTAACCGTTTTTCTTACCAATATGAAGGACGACTTTCCGAAATACAATAAGATCTGGGCAGAATATTTTAAGGAAAACCCTCCGTGCCGCACTACCATTGAGATTAACAAATTGCCCACTCCTATTGCCATCGAGTTAAAGGTTATGGCAACTATCTGAGATCCTTCCTGAGCTGCTGATACCGGGCATTCACGAACCAATGGTTGTTTATTGCAACTATTTTTCGGTTTGTGGCCTGATATTTGCGTGTCTTATATTACGGTAACAGAGCCGTTTACAGCCTTAAAGGAATTAGTTTTAAGTGTTATGGGTGTTGTTATACTTTACAAGGGTCATTACTCAAACCCGCTTTGTTAAAGGATATCAACAGATGTTGTTATAAACAATGAACATTTAACAACCTTTTCCGCGGGGGCCGTATAAAATACAAAATAAATCTTAAGTTTATAAAAAATTTAACATTTTTCAGAATTTATTGTTAATTTAGACCCAAAGCGAATCAATATGATAATTAAAGAAAACCAGGCTATCTTAATTCCAGTTGATTTTTCGAAGCACTCGTACATTGCTGTTAAGCAAACATACAATCTTGCAAAATTCACAAAGTCGAAGATTATCCTCATGCATGTTTCAGCTACTGATGAGAGTGAGAAATCGGCCGATCTTGAACAACTGGCACAGGCAACACGTGAAGAGAGCGGCCTGACTGTTGAAACACTAGGTGTTAAAGGCGAACTTTATGAGACCATCAACAGGAAAGCAGAAGAGCTGGGTTGTTCGCTGATAGTAATGGCACTTGATGAGAACGCTAAATTCAAAAGCGGTCTTTTTGGCGGTGCTGCCACAGTTCCTAAATTCCTTACCAGTGCTAATTGCCCGGTCATCACACTTCGTTCAACCGAAAACCGCGATGGCTGCAAAAATATTGTAATGCCTTTTGATCTTACGCCTGAAAGCCGTGAGAAAGTTTCCTTTGCAGTGCAGCTTGCACATTATTTCAAAGCGGATATCCGTATTGTTTCGGTGTTTAAGCCCAATGATGACGAATATGAGAACAAACTTCTCCCGTACCTTCAGCAGGTAAAGAAATTCATCAAGGCCGAAGGAGTTCATTGTACCAACCGCTCTCTTCCTAGCACCAAGCCGGCAGAAGCTATAGTGGAATATGCTGTAAAAAATGATTGTGACCTGATCATCCAGATCAATCAGAAAGATCTAAGCTTTGGTGAAATGTTCAGTGGCGCCCTTGGTCACAAGATCGTTGAGCTGAGCCCGATCCCTGTTCTAAACGTGCCTCCTATGAAACGCGAGAGCATGAGCCACTTCAGCAGTGGTATGTAATCTTTAGTTATTTATTTTTCTTGTACGGAAGAAGTACGACACGCGGATCCCGAAAAAGTTCCCTTTATTAGTGAAGGTGTGATTAAAATCTTCACCGCCAGCCGAATATTCTACGCTAGCTTCCGCAAGTGGCTTGAAACCCCAGTTGAGCCAGATCCCTGCCTGAACAATTGATCCGCTTTTCATGATCCTTTCGCGGTTAAAGGCCAGTCTCAGCATTGTAAAAGCTCCCCCCACCCCATTGGCCTCGCTTTTCAGATAAGGCTTCAGCGAGGTGTTACCTTCTGTATCTTCGGAGATGGTTTGTGTGCTTTGTGCCTGCCCGGCCAGGACCCTGGCGAAACCAGCACCAATTAGCCAGCGCGCATTGCGGCAATTAAGCCTGAACTTATAAAATGCCATGGCAGGTATCTCAATTGCGCCAAACTCGTGGGTAACGGTATTGTACTGCCCTTCTTCGCCATTTTTGAGAGAATAAGAACCAGCGTTCCGGCTGAACTCAAACCCATAGGAGAGAAATCCAAAACCCGTCATAAACATCCATCGCGAATCGTGGTCATACCTTGCTGTTCCGCCAAAAGAGCCGCTGCCAAAACCATTATTATGGAAGCTTCCGTCAGCGATCTCACTGCCACCGCTAAACTCAGAAGAATTGCCATACAAACCACACTGGAGACCAAAGCTCCACGTTTTGTCGGTTTGCGAAAATCCTGAAATCACAATAAGTGTGAATGCAAAAATCAAAGCCTTTTTCATCATGATCTATTTTTAATTAAAGGTATAGAAATGACGAACGACGCTGTATTTATTTAACTAAAAGTTTACACCAGTATCTTGCCTTTTTTTATTAAATTCGCTCCTCTTTTTTAAGCCGCAAAAACCCGGAATTTGTTCTCTTTTAATCCCGGAGCGGACCAAAGAACTTAGCACATATGAAGCGGTACCCTGAATATAAAAAACTTGATCTCTCGCAGATAACCAAAGATATTCTCGACTCCTGGAAAAAGGAGAAGACCTTTGAACGATCAGTCACTACGCGTGACGATGCGAAGCCATGGGTTTTTTATGAAGGTCCTCCAAGCGCTAACGGAATGCCAGGTATCCACCACGTAATGGCAAGAAGCATCAAAGATATTTTTTGTCGTTTTAAAACCCTGCAGGGCTACCAGGTGAAACGCAAAGCGGGTTGGGATACTCACGGTTTGCCAATCGAGCTTGGCGTAGAGAAATCTCTTGGCATCACTAAAGAGGATATTGGAAACACTGCCAGTTCAAAATACATTTCTGTTGAAGATTACAACAAGGCATGCCGCCTTGAAGTAATGAAGTACACCGATAAGTGGGAAGAGCTTACTGAAAAAATGGGCTACTGGGTCGACATGAGCGACCCTTATATCACCTACGACAATAAATATATTGAGAGCGTATGGTGGCTTCTGAAAAATCTTGCAGATAAAAACCTGTTGTACAAAGGTTATACCATTCAGCCATATTCACCTGCTGCCGGTACCGGATTATCATCACACGAATTAAACCAGCCGGGTTGTTACCGCAATGTAAAAGACCGTACTGCCGTTGTGATGTTTAAAGCACTGGATGCAGGCAAAGTAAAACCTGCAGATTCAGAAGAACTTTATTTTCTTGCATGGACAACCACACCGTGGACTCTTCCTTCCAACACCGCGCTGGCTGTGGGAGCAGAGATCACGTACGTTATTGTAAAAACAATAAATGCTTTTTCAGGAAAAACCGTAACTGTTGTTCTTGCGAAAGACCTTCTGAACAATTATTTCCCTGCAAAAAATGCAGAGCTGAAATTCGAGGATTACAAAGCCGGCGATAAAAATATTCCTTTCTCGGTTCTGAAAGAAGTTAAAGGTTCTGAGCTCACAGGCATCCGTTACGAACAATTGTTACCATTTGTAAAACCTGATGGTGATGCTTTTAAAGTACTTGCCGGCGATTTTGTGACCACAACAGATGGTACCGGCATCGTACACATTGCTCCAAGCTTTGGTGCAGATGACTTCAGGGTAGCAAAACAAAATAATATCGCTTCTCTTACGCTTGTTGACAAGCGCGGTAAATTTTTACCTGAAGTGCAGGACGGAATTTACCTGTACGGGAATGAATATGTGAAGGAAGCTTATTTTACCGATGAGGATAAAAAAACCGATTTCGACAATCAGAAAAAGATCCTCGAACAACACGGGAAGATAAAAGATCTGAAAGCTTACCTGAGTGTGGATGAACGTATTGTTCTGAAGCTGCAGGAAGAAGGTAAACTCTTCAAAAAAGAAACTTACGAGCATACATACCCGCATTGCTGGAGAACTGATAAGCCGGTGCTGTATTATCCGCTCGATAGCTGGTTCATTCGTTCAACTGCTGCAAAAGACAGGATGATCGAGCTCAATAAAACGATCAACTGGAAACCTGAAGCTACCGGGACCGGGCGTTTTGGGAACTGGCTCGAAAATCTTAATGACTGGAATCTTTCCCGTTCGCGTTTCTGGGGTATTCCAATTCCTATCTGGACCAGCGAAGATGGAACAGAGCAGGTAGTGATAGGCAGTGTGGAGCAGCTTAAAAAAGAAATTGAGAATGCCCTTGCAAAAGGAGCTATGACAGAAAATCCTTTGTCCTCTTTTGTACCTGGCAATTTCACTAAAGAAAACTACGACACTTTTGATCTTCATAAACCATATGCGGATTCAATTGTGCTTGAAAAGAACGGAAAAAAATTATTTCGTGAACCTGACCTGATCGACGTATGGTTTGACAGTGGGGCTATGCCTTACGCGCAGGTGCACTATCCTTTTGAGAACAGGGAACTCATTGACGGGAAAAAATATTTTCCTGCCGACTTTATTGCGGAGGGAGTTGACCAGACCCGTGGCTGGTTCTTTACTCTTCACGCTATTGCTGCTATGAATTTTGATTCGGTAGCATACAAAAATGTTGTCTCCAATGGACTTGTGCTTGATAAGAACGGCAACAAGATGAGCAAACGTTTAGGTAATGCCGTTGACCCTTTCATTACGCTTGAAAAGTTCGGGGCAGATGCCACGCGCTGGTATATGATAGCCAATGCCGCACCGTGGGATAATCTTAAGTTCGATAACGAAGGAATTGCAGAAGTTCAGCGTAAGCTGTTCGGAACGCTTTATAATACGTATGGCTTTTACGCTATGTATTCCAACGTGGATAAATTTGTGATCGACGAGCAGAATATCATACCTGTGTCTAAGCGCGTGGAACTCGACCGCTGGATCATTTCAAAGCTTCAGACGCTCATAGAAGAGGTTACCGCCTATTACGAGGATTTTGAACCGCACCGGGCCGCACGCTCCATTGAAGAGTTTGTTGATGAACATCTCAGTAACTGGTATGTACGTTTATCACGCCGCCGTTTCTGGAAAGGTGAGATGAGCAATGATAAAAAGGCGGCTTATGAAACACTGCACGAATGCCTGCTGGTTGTAAGTCAACTGATGAGTCCTGTTGCGCCGTTCTTCAGCGACTGGATGTACAGGAACCTTACGGATGTTATCAGGGCGCAGGCAAAAGACAACAAAACACCTTTGCAATGGGATTCTGTTCATCTCACCAAACTTACTGCAGTTGAAAAACAGAACCAGGATAAAACACTGGAAGAGAAAATGGATATTGCGCAGAAAATTTCGAGCATGATCCTCTCCATCCGGAAAAAGGAGAACATCAAGGTACGTCAGCCATTGCAGAGGATCAGGATCCCTGTGCTGGACAAGGAATACCGCGATAAGATAGACGCAGTGAAAGAGATCATCCTGAATGAAGTGAACGTGAAGCAGATCGAATTTGTGGATGAAAGTCAGACGAAGATCGTAAAGAACCTGAAGCTGAACTTTAAAACCCTGGGTAAAAAATGCGGGGCCAATATGAAAGCTGTTCAGGCTTTTGCTCTTGAGCACGCACAGCAGATCATAAGCGGCATCGAGCGTGAAGGCAAGTTTACGGTGAAGTTAAACGACGCCGAAATTGAATTGGAGCCGCAGGATGTTGAGATCATCCCTGTTGATATTCCCGGATGGAAGGTTGCGAACCAGGGTGCGTTAACTGTTGCACTGGATGTGCAGATCAGTGAAGAGCTCCGGAATGAGGGATTGGCGCGGGAAGTAGTTAATCGCATCCAGAACATCAGAAAGGATAAAGGCCTCGAGGTAACCGATCGTATTTTGGTTAAAATTCAGCAAAATTCAGGCCTTGATAACGCTATTAAAAACAATTTAAGTTATATTTGCTCTGAGACTTTAACCAGCGATCTCCAACTGGTACAGGACATTACAGCGAAAAACGCGAGCACAATAGAAGTTGACGATCTTATTACTACACTAATATCAATTGAAAAATTAAATTAATATGGCTAAAAAGAAAGACAATAAAAAAGCTGTAATGAAAAAAGCCAAACCTGTTAAGCCTGTTAAGAAATCGGCCAAACCGGCTGCCAAACCTGCAAAGGCAAAAGCGGCTGCGAAGCCAGAAAAGAAATCAATTCACTCTTCCGCAAAAAAGACGGCTTCAAAGCCTGATAAAGCGGTTGCTAAAAAACCTGTAACAACAATGTCTAAACCGGTTCCTAAACCAGCCACTAAAAAGAAAGAGGAGCCGAAATCGTCCTCCAAACAAAAAATAAAAGAACCTGTAAAACCTGCTAAGAAATCCGCAGGAAAACCTATTGATGCCATTGCTTCAAAAGGCAAAGGCAAGAAGCCTGCAAAAGCCGGAGGAAAAAAATCCAAGGGCGGTGATGCAGATGATGAAGAAGATGTTCCCGCTGA
Source organism: uncultured bacterium (assembly GCA_966211905.1). Taxonomy (GTDB): domain Bacteria; phylum Bacteroidota; class Bacteroidia; order B-17B0; family Aurantibacillaceae; genus Aurantibacillus. The sequence continues at coordinate 24,313 of CBIHOL010000039.1, read as the reverse complement.
GGAAGAAGATGACAGCGATGTTGAAGTAAAAGACGAATACGAAAAGACCGAAGAAGAAGATGCTACTCTTGCAGATGGTGGTCTTGATGAAGCGGGAATGATCGACCTTGAAGGCGCACCCGGACCTGATATCGACGAAGATGACGATGAGGTTCCTGAAAAACGCGGTCGCGGCAGAAGGAAGAAAAATGAAGGAAAAAGTACGGGAGGAACAATGGAGGCTTACATCCGTAACCGTCCCCTGCAAATTGATATTAATAAACCGTTAATTAAAAAAGGAAACGTGGCAGCACCTAAACCTTTCGTTAACACTGATGATAAGCGTACCCGCTATTCCGACAAGGAACTGGCGGAATTCAAAGAGCTTATCCTTGAAAAGCTTCGTGAAGCACAGGCGGATTACGACCTGCTTAAACAAACACTTAGCAATGAAGATAATCATGGCACTGATGACACATCTCCCTCATTCAAACTTCTTGAAGATGGAAGTGATGTAATGAGCAAGGAAGAAACTGCACAGCTTGCATCACGCCAGGAAAAATACATAGTGAATCTGAAGAACGCCCTGGTGCGCATTGAGAATAAAGCCTACGGGATCTGCCGCGTAACCGGTAAGCTGATCCCGAAAGAACGTCTTCGTTCTGTGCCGCACGCCACTTTGGGCATCGACGCCAAGCTTGGCCAATCCTGATGTTTACGGCACACAAATTTTAAAAGTTGCCTTCCACTTTACGGGAGGCAACTTTTTTAATAGCACTTTTTTACCATAATTGTATCTGATAAATAAATGACCCGTAGTTTTAAAATTCCAGTTATTACCGTTCTGCTTGTGTTACTGATCGATCAGTTCATCAAGATCTATATCAAGCTTAACTATCCACTGGGCGAGGTGGCCCGTCTGGCCGACTGGTGCATCATTCACTTTACAGAAAATCCGGGCATGGCTTTTGGCTTTGAGTTCGGAGGAGAGGCCGGCAAGCTGGCCCTGAGTGTTTTCCGGATCCTTGCCTGCATCGGTGGCGTATTGTATATCAGGCATATCATTAAAACAAAGGAACATCCCGGCTTTATTTTTTCGGTCTCATTGATCCTGGCTGGCGCACTTGGCAATATTCTCGACAGCGCATTCTATGGTCTCATTTTTGATCGTGGCACTACTTTACACGAAGCGTTCCAGGAGTATGTTCCTTACGATGGTATTGCCCAGCTCACCTCCAATGGTTACGCACCCAGCATGTATGGCTGTGTTGTGGATATGTTTTATTTTCCAATAGTGAGCGGACATTTTCCTGATTGGTTCCCGATCTGGGGAGGAGAAGATTTTCAGTTCTTCCGTCCCATTTTTAATTTTGCCGATGCTTCTATTTCTGCGGGAGTTATTTCGATCATTCTTTTTCAGAAAAAATTTGCACACAAACAAAAAGAGATCCCCACTGCGGAATCGGATCAGGTGCCTGCTGATCAGGGAACCAATGCCAATCCTCTCACAGATCTCAACACCCATTAGCCATGAAAGAGGCTGTATTGCTTATTAATCTGGGTACGCCTGACGATCCGAATGTTTCGAGCGTGCGCCGATACCTCACACAATTTCTGAACGACAGGCGTGTAATCGATATCAATCCTGCCGGGCGATTTGCACTTGTAAACCTGGTGATCGTGCCCTTCAGGAGTTTTAATTCTTCTAAGCTCTACAAAAATATCTGGACCGGGAAAGGTTCTCCATTATTGTACCATACTGTTGAATTAAAAGAAAAGCTTCAGCGGGAACTTGGCCAGGATTATATTGTTGATATGGCAATGCGTTACCGCAAGCCGGATATTAAAAGCGCTCTTGAAAGATTAAGACAGCAGCGTCCTTCAAAGATCCATATTGTGCCGCTTTACCCTCAGTATGCCAGCTCCAGCACCGGAAGCACAATTGAGGAAGTACTGAGACAAATAAAGGGATGGGAAGTTTTTCCTGACCTGCACATCATAAGCAAGTTTTATGATCGTCCCGAATTCATTGAGGCAATGGTTACTGAGGCCCGCAAGCATGATATTTCAAAATACGATCATGTGATCTTCAGTTATCACGGTTTGCCTGAGCGCCAGATCCTGAAAGCTTCTGCCCATTACGGTGGAAATACGTGTCAGCTGGGCTCATGCTGCAATTCGATCACAAAAAATAATCAATTCTGTTACCGCGCTAATTCATTTGAGACCACGCGTCAGTTAGTGAAGGAACTAAATATTCCGGAAGGAAAATATACCACCTCATTTCAGTCCCGCCTCGACGATAAATGGCTGAAACCATATAGTGATAAAGTGGTGGCGGAGCTTGCGAAAAAAGGTGCTAAGAATGTGCTGGTTTTTTCACCGGCGTTTGTGGCAGATTGCCTCGAAACTATTTACGAGATAGGGGTGGAATACGATCATATTTTTAAAGAGAACGGGGGAGAGAAGATTACGCTTGTAGAAAGTCTCAATTCCGGTGATAGCTGGGTAAAGGCGCTGAAGAATATCGTTATTAACTAGCGGGTCTGAGTAGCGGAAATAGTTCTTAAATAAATCTTAATCTTAAGATATTATGCGAGACCCGGTCACCGTACATAAGGGAAGAACTTTCCCCATAAGCAAGTTGGCATGGATTCTTTTAATCGGCACTAAATTAGCTTGCAAAAAGGCGAAGCTTTGCCATGAAATTGTTTTTGCTTGTATCTTTCTACCTATTCACTGCCAATATCATTAATTCGCAGGTGCTCCGCCAGCAATCTGAGTCCGCCTTTGAGCTGGAGTGGCAAAAAACCCTACCGAGCGGATATCCATCGGTAAGTGGTCTTCAATTGTTAAATGATAAGATCTACGTTACACAAACCGGCGACGACGAAGGATCGGCTTTCAGTATAGTTAATCCAAGTGGTGAAGTTGCTTTTAGCTCTGCCAACTATGCTAGAATAAGAAGCTTGTTTGTTTACGAAAATGCCATATACACAATGGGTGATGAGCGGTTAACCAAACGGGACCCTGCAGGAACCATCACAGATGAAAAAATCCTCAGCCTGGACGGAAAAGGAAATATTTCGTGCAAAAACGGCAAAATACTGAACGGAAGTGTTTATACAACGAATATATACAGCTATTTTTTAAAATATTCTCTCACTGGAGATCAAACATTTAAAAAGACAATTGGCAGTTCGGATAATCACCTGCTGGATATTGGCGGAAATTACATTTACTTATACTCGTCAGTGTTTACTTCAAATCCAGGCTCCCGTCTGTTGCAATACGACACCCTAGGCAACCAGAAGTGGAGTGTGCCGGTGGGGCTGGTTACCAATATTTTAGCGGATAAGGATGATAATTGTTACGTTTTTTCTGTTCAGCCTCAGACTAGTAACATCGTTACGAAATTTAATTCAAACGGAGAGGTTACCTGGTCAAAGATTATACCCGGACAGGTGGTTTTGAACGGATTCCTGTTTGGCGACAGCCTGTTTGTGTGTGGAAGTGAGAGTATTGACGCAGCTCCCGGAAGAAATCAAAATCCGACTTACTCTGTTCTGTCGGTAAAAGATGGGTCTATAATCTACCAGCAGACATTTGATTTTTATAGCGGGGACGAGGGTTTCGGCGAAGGATTCAGTCATGTGGCATACGATGGAAAGGCACTTTACCTAGGCGGACACACCGGCAGTGAAAATGTAAAAAACTTTCTTGTGAAGCTATCCCGCGAAGGCAACACCACCGGCTTAACGGATGAAAAAGGCGCAAGATCATCATTCTCTATCTTCCCAAATCCTTCGGGCAGCAAATTTACAATCTCATGTGAAAACGCAAATTCACCAGCGCTGAAAATCACGGTCCGCAACAGTCTTGGCCAGGTGGTGCAGAAAAAAGAAATTGAATGTAAGGGGGAAACTAAATGGGAGCTGGATCTTGGTAAACAAGCAGCGGGTAATTATACTGTAGAGATTATTTCTGGTAAGGATAAGGTGGTGAAGAAGGTGATAGTTGAATGATCACCTTTTAGATCATGATAGATTTACCATGAAAGCCACGATTCTCACTGCACTAATTATTTTGCCAATTTTGTTTTTAGCGCAGACTTCTCGATTCCAAGCTGAGCCTTTAAAATTGGAATGGCAAAAAACCCTACCGGGCGGATATCCATCGGTAAGTGGTCTTCAATTGTTAAATGATAAGATCTACATTACACAAACCGGCGACGACGAAGGATCGGCTTTCAGTATAGTTAATCCAAGTGGTGAAGTTGCTTTTAGCTCTGCCAACTATGCTAGAATAAGAAGCTTGTTTGTTTACGAAAATGCCATATACACAATGGGTGATGAGCGGTTAACCAAACGGGACCCTGCAGGAACCATCACAGATGAAAAAATCCTCAGCCTGGACGGAAAAGGAAATATTTCGTGCAAAAACGGCAAAATACTGAACGGAAGTGTTTATACAACGAATATATACAGCTATTTTTTAAAATATTCTCTCACTGGAGATCAAACATTTAAAAAGACAATTGGCAGTTCGGATAATCACCTGCTGGATATTGGCGGAAATTACATTTACTTATACTCGTCAGTGTTTACTTCAAATCCAGGCTCCCGTCTGTTGCAATACGACACCTTAGGAAACGAAAAATGGAGTATGGGAATTGGTCGTCTGGTATATGGGATATATGCCGACAATGCGGGTTATTGTTACATGCTCACCTCCGAAACACAAGGAATAGGTCATGTGGAAAAATACGATGCAGAGGGAAATCTGGTTTATGATGTTAAGCTTCCTGGGCAGCGTGGAACCGATGCATTCAGTTTAGGTGATAGTTTGTTTATCTGCGGTCAGGTTTCTGCGGCTGTGAGAGTTGACGGGCAAAAAATGGCGGCGTTCTGTGTTCTATCCGCAAAAACCGGAATAGTCTACCATCAACAAACAATCGATTTGGATCCCGATGTATCCAATCTTGAAGATTTTACTCAGATAGTTTCAGATGGCAAAAACATCTATGTTGGAGGATACTACGGAGGTCAATCAAAAACTAATGTTTTGATCAAATATAGCCGCGAAGGCAACACCACCGGTCTCAAGGATGATAAAGTTTCAAGATCATCCTTTAACGTGTTCCCTAATCCCGGCGGCAGTAAATTCACGATCACCTGCGAGAACAATCAAAGCAGTACTGCAAATGTTACCGTGCGTAATATTTCAGGACAGGTCGTTTATAAAAAGGAAATTACCTGCAACGCTGATAAGAGTTTTACTCTGGACCTGGGCAAGCAGGCGGCGGGGAATTACAACGTTGAGATAGTAGCGGGAGATCAAAGAACGGTGAAGAAGATCGTAATCAATTGACGATTTACAATTTACGACGTACGATTGAAGAACAGCTCACGCGCACCTCGCTCAAAAGCCTACCAGGCTTTTGCCGTGCACATGCTGCCTTAAAATGGTATACCTTTCTTTAAACATCGGCAATTCCTAACTGTCCTTTCTTCACGTCCCTTACTTTCCAGATAAAACCGTCGATAATATAATGCACCACCTGTGGCAATGCCAGTAATGGTACTATAAAGGCGAGGAACTGCTTGTGTTGAATTTCGGGTAAAATATAAAAGGTTCTGAAAATAGACGTGTGCTCGCGCCACACGAGTGAATCCCACAATCCTTCTTCAATAAAAGCAAAAATAAATACGATAGCCAAAAATAAGGTCCATCCGTATTTCGCGAAAACGAATTGCATCACGCCGTTATTGGTTTGATCTGTTTTTTGTTCGGTGTGCCATACCAGGGCAAGATATGGGATTCCATGTGCAATAACATTGAGGGCAGTGAATGCAAGGTCACCGTTAAAAGTAACTATGCCGGTATACCATGATGCCGCCGTGCCTGTTATGAGAAGAAAACGAGGCAAATAGAATTGCCTGTAGCGTATATAACTAATCGTTTCTTTAATGACATATAAAAGGACGATGGTAAAGAACAAGACCTTACAGTAAATCACGGCCATTGGCGACTGCAGATAAAAAAAATCGCCTTCTACAAACCAGTTAAAATTTCTCGGGCCATTAAAATGCCAGATAAGTATTGGCAGGATAGTAGATCCGTAAATGGTAACTGCATTTATTATCCGCCCAATTTGCTTTTCCTCACTTTTGCGTGAGTAGATGCGCATAAAGCCATACTGTTGTCGGATGAAATGAAAAACTGCAACATAGGCAAGAAAGCGCCAGAAGTACAGGGGCTGGATGCTGAATAAAACCACACCGGCAAGCCAGGCTATAAATGGGATGGCATATAATTTATAACCAAGCTTTTGTCCCGCCCTCGGATTGAGATAGGTTCGGAACAGCGTGCTGTAAACATGCGCAACATCAATCAATAAGATCAGGATTACCCAGCTGATGGTATCCAGGCCTGAAGTTTCGCGCTGAAACACTGATGGAAGGATCAGCAACACAATAACGGGAAGGATCAACGGGGCAATAACCCACATAAGATCGAATTTCGGTGAGCGTATCCATGCCTGTTTCATGAAAGAATTCTCATTACTGATTTTGCGGCATTACATCCCTGGTCAAAGCCTTCTTCAAAAGTACTGTATCCACTCAGATCGCTGTGTGCAAAGAATAATTTATTATCAATAGGTGTGTTTAATTCCCGGAGTCTGCCGCTTTTAAGCAGGCCCGGAACAGGCAGCACCATTCCATGTCCCCACACCCACAACTCAATTTCTTCAACCTCTTCGCTGATGCCCTCGTGCATTAACTCCAACTCCGTTAACACCATGCTTTTCCATTCCTCATCTTTCCTCTCCCTGGCTTTTGCCCTTTCAGCTTTTTGAGATCCTTCATCCAGTGGAATGTAAAGACTGATAACAGTGGCTGTTTGTTTTCGGTGTAATTGCTGGTGCTGGTTATAGATGTAACCTAATGCCTGCGTGCCATAAGCCACATTGTCCCAGCATAAGGGCATTCCCCGCGCTTCGGGCATCTGCCTCAGAGTGACTGCCGCAACAAGCCAGGGAGCATTAGAGAACGATTCCAGTGACTGGAACGGATATTTAATAACCGGATGCAAAATGTACTTATTTATTTTTGGCGGTACCGCCAGGATGCAGGCTTCACTGTAGATAATCAGGTTCTTACGGTTCCTATAGTCGGTAACTTTTGTAATTACTCTGCCTTCACTGATCTGAACTTCGCTGACAAGGCATGATGTGCGCACTTTTTCATGGACGTCGTTGAGCAATAATTTAACCAGGTGATCGTTTCCTTCGGGCCAGGTGATCACTTTTCCAGTATCAGTATTTCCGGGTGCAGATCTTCTTCCGGCAAAATAATGAATGCCCGCCCAAGCAGACACTTTTGAGATACCTCCTCCAAAGTCATCCCTGCAACAATAGTCAAGGTACCAGAGCAGGTACTCGCTTGTAAAATTTTCGCGATCGAGAAAATTCTTAAAAGTTATTTCATCGAGGTGATCCAGGGTTTTATCGGCGGATGCAAAAGAAATCGGAACATCAAAAATAAATTTTCCATCAGTACCCTTCATTTGCCGGTAATTCCCTATGAGGTCGAAAAATCTTTTAATCTCATACCTTTCTTCGTCCGTGATCATTTCACTGGGGATCAATCCTTCCTGGTATCGTCCTTTTAAGAACAAGCGTTCTTCAGGATCAAAACAAAGAGCCGTTTCTTCGTAAAATAATTTTCCTCCTTCTTCTTTTGTGATGATGCCTTTTTGCTTCAAAAAGTCGATAAGCCCTGTGTTACCGGGATTAGGTTGAGTGAGATAATGCGCCCCAAAAGGGTAACTGCTGAATTCGTTTTTTCCTGATATGGAATTTCCACCGGCTTTATCTTCGAGCTCGAGTAACATGTACTCCGTGAACCCATTTTTTTGAAGAGTATAAGCGGCTGTTAAGCCTGAAACACCTCCGCCTGCTATCAGAACTCTTGTAGTGAGTACTGAAGTTTCAAAATTGTTTTCCGTCTTATTCCATAATGCATGTCCCCTCACGCTCGAAGGTCCTGATCTTTTTATCCTGATGGGTTTTTTGCTTTTGCACTGATGTATCGGCAACATTGCCAATACACCGGACGCTACGATGGTCTTTATGAATCTCCTGCGTTTCAATTCAATACTCTCCCCATTCTTTTTCAAAATAATATACCAGTACCTGGTTGTCGAGTCTTTGAACCTGACCGAGATTTTTCCTCATGTCGTTGCTGAAGTGTGTCATGGACGCAAACTCTGTGGCATTAAAATATCGTAGCCCTTTTACCTCGTCTTTGATACTGAGGTCTGGCGGAAGCTGCTGCGCAAAGACAAAAAAGCCCCATTCACCGAACGACGGTACGTAAGTATGATAAGGCAATGTTTCAAATCCCGCATATTGCAGTGTATTCTGCACGCACCAATACGACAACGGCGCAACCATGGGTGAGGTGCTCTGAACTACAGCCAGTGCTTTGGGTTTCATTACCCTTTTTAAATAACTATAAAACGTGCTGGTGTAGAGCTTGCCAACGGAATAACTGTTCGGGTCAGGAAAATCGATGATGATAAGATCGTATTGTTCCCCGCTATTTTTGATCCAGCTAAAGGCATCATCGTTTATAAGAGTAAGGCGCCTGTCATTTAAAGAATTCTGGTTCAGTTTCAACAGGAGAGGATTTTTCTGAAAGAGGCTGGTGAGTTTCTCATCAAGATCAACGAGTGTCACCTTTTGCACCTTGTCGCTTTTTAAAACTTCACGTGCCGCCATGCCATCACCACCACCAAGAATTAAAACGTTTTGGGCCGAAGGAGCCAGGCTCAATGCCGGGTGCACAAGGGCTTCATGATAGCGGTATTCGTCGTCTGAACTAAACTGGAGGTTATTGTTAAGGTAGAGCCTGAGGACTTCTTTTTTCCGCGTGAGCACAATACGCTGGTAGGGAGATGATTCGCTGCGAATGATGGTTTCACCGAACATGCGGGTTTCAGCATTTAACATGATATTATCTGAAAAAACAAAACCGGCGAGCAGTAAAAGTAACACAATCACTGCCTGTGAGGCGAGAACTATCCTGTTGCGCAATTCCTTCCGGAAATAATAACACAGGTACAGCGCAAGGCCGGCATTCAGCATTCCGAAAAACACTGATGTTCTAACCAGACCGAGATAAGGGACCATAACGAGCGGGAATAACAAGGATGCTAAAAGCGCGCCAATATAGTCGAAGGTGAAGATCCTCGAGACCAGGTCTCCGAATTCAATGCGGTCTTTCAGGATGCGCATCATTAATGGGATCTCCAGACCTACAAGAGTGCCCGTTATCACTACGATCCCATATAAAAGGATCCTGAATGAATCCACGTAATTAAAAGAGAGGAACAGGATACTTGAGCTATAGCCACCAATCAGGCCCAGGAGTATCTCCATGGCAATAAATGTTGCAAGCAGATTTTTACGGATATACTTGGTGAAAAAAGCGCCTATTCCCATCGAGAACAGGTAAACTCCTATTACCGTCGAAAACTGCGTAATGCTGTCCCCCAGAAGATAACTGGCAAGAGTGCCGGCCACCAATTCGTAGATCAGTCCGCAGGTGGAAACTACGAACACCGTAAAAAGAAGCAGCCACTGCATTAATGAATGGCCGAAGCAATAATAATAGCTATTGCGAGAATATATGCGGCGGCTATGATTGCAACCGCGTTGTTTTTGTTCGTCACAATCTCCTTCCAGGTGTTCTCTGGTGTTATTTTCTCAACGACCCAGAATGAGACCACTAGAATAATGATCCCTACTACTGAGTAGATGATCGATGCGCCGATGTATTTTAACTGAAACATTTCATTCATGGTTTATGTTTTTATTTATGGTAAAATCTGTGTGCCTGTCCGCTGCTTCCCCCGCCTCCGTTAGGTTTCCAATCGCTGGTGTCGCTGCCTGAAAAAAAGCGGGTAGAATAAAATTGTCCATAGATCATTAGTCCCACGGCCACTATTATGAGAAACAACCCGAACTTATTTTCTGAAAAAATCCTTTTTATCATTTATCTTTTTTTAGTCATCTCCCCAAAAACTGCCGTGGCGGGCCGATTCAAACTTTTGTGCTCCGAAATAAACCAGCGCGGTAAAGAGTGCCAGGATACCTGCGGTCACCAGAAAATTGTGAGGCATAGGATCGATCTTTGCCGCTTTAAGATTTATATTCCTTGAATAATTCCTGGGCTCCCTGTAAACATCAACCTCTAAATGATAAGTGCCAGGTTCCACTGAATTAATAAAATTGTCGGCGCTTGTACTTCCTTCCGACCAGCCTCCATCTGAGTCGTACCCGCTGTAATATTCCATCCCGGAGTTAAAGCTTCGTTCGGATCCATTTTTTTCATTTACCAGGCTTATGTCGGTTTCGATCCAGTCATTATTAAGATTAAAACACCCGGTGGATATTTTCAAACAATTGTATTCATCTTTCAGTTCAAAACTGGGAGTGATGAGTCTTTGACTTGAGGCATTTCCCTCAACATTTATATTTTGTTCAACAAGCAGGTCTTCCTTGTCGTTGCTCAAAGCGCCGTACACCAATAACCCTAAAAGCAGGGCAACTACATTGCATACTACGAAGAATGTTTTGTGAATGCCAAATGGTAGCGGCTGACATGCGCCTACTCCTTCGCGGTAAGGAAAGTGCCATGAATTGAGTCCAAACGCCTTTGCTACAATCCCGGGCTTAAGATATTTTCCGTGGAAAGTTGTTTCAATTCCCCGTCCTCCTTTTTCAACCGCCAGCATATAAGGAGGTGAGATATATTCATTGTGAATGTTCTCACCCGGATTAAGCACATCATAAGGGAACCGGCCTGCCGCTAACCGGACCTTTACTTTATATTTTGAAAAAAAATCGTAAATGCGCGATTGATAAATTATTTTGTTCTTATCACCTTCAACGGGCTCGATCAGGTTCTTGTCAATTTCTTCAAGGAGTATCCAGTGGCCTGCCGAATAGGACAGGAACTTATATGTATTGTCTTCGGCCAGTAAAGAATATTCATGCCATTGTGCGTACGGATCGCCTTTTTCGAACTTTTCCACGCATGACATGATAGTATATTTTTTGCCCTCTAGCGTACCGCTGATCCCCAGGGGCAGCACAGGGTTCTGTTTGTATGCCCCGCCGGACTTAGTACTCTTAATTTCGCCATCGCTGATATTGGAAAAACAGGAGGGACAAATGCTGCACACTATATCTTTGTGGTTGGGGATACCAAAATCGACACCGCATTTCGGACAAGGATATTTGGCCGCATTTAAATTATTATTTTCAACTTTAATGATCTCCATTTAACGTTCCTGTTCCATCCAGTCGTGTTTAGGATCATTAAAATAGCGGACAAGGTTCCTGCCTAACTGCCTTACTTTTTCGTGGTTATGTTGCCTGAAATTTGACAGGAAGATGTCGCAGGTACAAAGACCGTATTCGGGCCACGTATGTATGCTCAGGTGTGATTCGGTAAGCGCATGAACAGCTGTAAATCCACCCTCAGGAAAATCATGAAGAACTTCTCCCACCTGGGTAAGGTCAAATAATTTTACCTGCTCAAGAATAAAATGCTTCCAGGCGTTGCTATTTTCAAGTAAATTTTTGTCTACTTCATGCAGGTTAAGAAGCAGGTGAAGCCCTGGTTTATACATTAAATAGGTTTTGTCTTTTTTAAGGGATTATCGCGTCCTAAATTAACTTCAAAAATTGTAATCCGGCAAATAAAATTTTAATCATCGTACCCCACGCAACATTTTCCACTGCAGGCAAGGCGTAAATATTGCCGGAAGTTTTGCATCTATGAACGACTACGGCGCCGGAATAGAAAAATTATTACTTTAGTGCAGATGTCCGACCTGCCCATTTACTTAATTTCAATCGTCCTTTTAGGGGTGGCAGCCTACTACTTTTTTTTCAGTACAGAAGCAAGGGTCCACAGGAAGATAAGGTCGGTGTCTGTTCCGGGAACTTATATTGAGGATGGAGAGCGTGTAAAAATAACCGGGAAGGTTCTTAATGCAGGCAGGGTCCTTACCGCGCCTTTATCACAGAAAAAATGTGTTTATTATCACATCAAGGTGGAAGATAACAATAGCGACCGGAATGTGTTTGCACATCACATTGACATTGAAGAGACGAAGGTTTCGGATATTGTTGTTTTCGATGGAAAAAATTACGTGGTGGTTGACACGCAGTTGCTCGATGCTGCAGTGCGGGAGGACGTGCAGCAATCCTCCGGTTTTTTTGATCTAACCACACCGGAGCTGGAAAGATTCCTGAAAAAGTATGACCAGTCCACTGAAAATTTCCTTGGCTGGTCGATTAATGTTTCTGCTTCGGAAAGTGTTTTAGAAATTGGCGAGACTGTCACTCTAGCTGGTCGCGCTACCTGGCGTGACACTAAAGATTTTAAGATACGGGTTCCTGTTCCGCAGGTTTTGTATTTAGAAGCTCTCGACAGGAATGCCGTTTATCTTTCTGATCACCCTGATATTTAATTCTACGGATCAAAAGGGATTTTAAACAGTTCGCGGTTAATTCCTTAAATATTTGATCTACTGCTAAATGAAAAATTTAGCTTTAGTCGTGATTGCAACTGATGTATTTTCGGATTTATAATTTTCTGACCATGCAAACGAACAATCAAAACACCTATTCCGGACCAAGCCCGGGTTTTGTAAGAGCCACCATTAAGATAGCGCATCCTGACTGGACGACGGAACAAATTGATGCGGAACTTCAGCGTAAAATGTTTGAGTTGCAGAACCCTTCTTCCTCTGACGGTTGTGAGTTTTGTTCTAGCTAACAGCCTCCATTTACGATTTACGATGTACGATGTACGATTGGATTTATCTGCCAAAGGCAGACCCGCCCGCAATACACCGATGGCGGGCGAGTTTTGATTTGTGAATTGATTTACAATTTACAAGTTGACAATCCGCAAAGAGTGGTAAACAATTAAAGTTGTTTGCTTCGCAAAGTTTTAATCGAAGCAACAATAATTGCAAGTAACTCTGAAGTTTCCTTTAAGAGATGAGCAGTCTGCTGGGCTGTTAATAGTCCGGCCTCCTGCATAACTTCCAGCCAGTAAATTGTTTCATCAGCTTCTTCCTCCACAATCTTTAATTTATTAATAAAGTCGGCAGTGGACTTAGCCCGGCAGGCAGCGCGGTAATTAGCTCCTACTGAAGTTGAGCTACGGAGTATCTGTTTGGATAGTACCCAGGAGGCTGTCTTTGGAGGGAGCAGATCAACTAATACGATTATCTGCAAACCGATCTTTTTGGTTCGGGATTTGATTTCTTCTTTCATTTTTTTGAGTTTATAGTGCCGTAGTGCGAAAAAAGCTTACAAAGCTACTTCCGCAGTTGTAACACTACCTCAAATGTAAATTGAGGCTGATCGGGTCATTGCTATACATTGTAGTATTCCTTTGAATTTAACACCGAGTTAAATATATTGGAGTCGAGGAATGAATTGTAGGGTAACGAAAATTTGAAATTAATTGTGGAAAGAGAGATGTTATTGAGCTTAAGCTACCAAGCTGCCGCACCCGCTCGCTCGTCCAGCCACTGGCTGGCCGCCGTGTAAATCGTATATCGTACATCGTAAATAAGCACTGCTAAAAGGCTTAAGGTTTTATCTACTTTTAGAATATAACCACTCCCAAGCGTCCCCAATCTCATGGTCCTGAACCACGCCTGAGTATACAAAATCATTACGTTCAAGGATTGTTGTAGAAGCATTTTTTTCCGGGGCTGTTTTCGCCATAAGTTGAATGTAAGGTTCTGCTGACAACCCCATCTGAACTAATTGTTTGCAAGCCTGTGTCGCTATGCCTTTTCCTTCGTGTTCTTTAAATGTCATATAAGAAATCTCGGCGGTGTTTTCTCTTTTTATAATAGCGCAGCTTCCTACAACGATATCATTTTTTAAAATAAAATATCCGTTCCAGGGTGGGTTATAACCTATTTGTGGATAGTATTCATCCCACATGTCAAGGATATTCTGGCAGTCATCGGAAGAGTAGAGCGGATTGGTTTTATTTTCAGCTAATCGAATTGGTAGTAGTATAAGATTCATGTTGTTAAAATAGTGTGCAAAACTAATAAGATCGATTGAATTCAGCACCGCGGTTTGTTTCACGCAGATCTCGCTGATTATTACGGTATCACACTTTCCGCAGATTTACGCTGAATGTTCTATCTGCGTAATCTGCGTAGAAATCCGCGAGATCTGCGGGAGATTTAGGCAGTGTGCCACATCGGAGCTAGACTATCGGACTATCATCCATTGCCCGGGTATCCATTGCGTCGCGGAGGCCGTTTCCAACAAGCATAAAAGATAAAACAAGGCTCATGATCGCAATTCCCGGAATAAAAGCGAGATAAGCTTTGTCCATCAAAATGTAGCCATGATGTGCATTCGTCATTTCTCCCCACGAAGGCACGGGTGGCTGCGCGCCGATACCAAGGAAACTCAGGCCGGCTTCCATTAAAATGGCTGATGCAAAATTACTCGCCGCCATTACAATTACAGGACCCATCACGTTTGGAAGAATATGCCTGAAGATGATCCGTCCGTGCTTAAATCCTAAAGCCTTACCCGCTTCTACAAATTCTTTTTCACGGATACTCAAAAACTGCCCGCGAACAATACGGGCCACATCCACCCACATAGTTAATCCTACTGCAATAAATACCTGTGTGATGCCTTTACCGAGAACTAAGGTTATTGCGATAACCAGTAACAATGTTGGAATACTCCAGATCACATTAATGAGCCAGGTGATGGCGATATCTGTTTTGCCCCTGAAGTAACCGGCGAGTGCTCCTAACAGGATTCCCAGAAAAATGGAGATCAGAACTGAAATAAGTCCCACCGTTAAACTGATGCGTGTACCGATTAGGAGGCGGCTAAGAAGATCTCTTCCCAAAAGATCGGTGCCGAGCAAATATTTTTTTTGGGATAGATGTTGTTCTGTTATGCTTTGCCTGAGCTGCGCAACTGATTCCGTTCTTGATTGCACTTCTGTAATAATTTTAAAAGTTACAGTTTGTTTTACAGAATCAAATAAAACTGGCACTTTGGTATCGAGGGCATACACCACATCTGCCACGTTGAATCCTGCTATCTCTCCATCGTTTGGCTCGCTCCCCGTAAATTCTTCAATGAGAATATCGGGACCCGAAAACGAGTAGGAATGAAAAGTATATGAGTTATAGGCAGGTTCTTCCCCAAACAACATTTTAGAAATAATACCAGCTTTTTGGTGATCCTCATTTTTAGTGACAAGAAGCAACTGTGATCTGAAGCCCGGACGGCGTATAAAGAGCTCAGGTTTCTGATCGTTAGCAAAGGGAGTAGGGTCGGGGGTTACCAAATACCCCAGGATGGATATAATGCAGGCGAGTAAAATAAAAAAGAGCCCGGTCATTGCCAGGCGGTTGCGCCTGAAACGCCTCCAGGTGACCTGGCTTAGCGATTCAGATGATAGGTCTATTGTCTTCTTCTTAAAAAACACCAATTATCTTTTCCAGCGGGGATCAGCAAATAAAGAGAGAAGAGCCACGGTTACCGCGTAAACGGGGTACAGCAGCGCAACAGGCATGATGTAGGCTCTCAGTTCTTTACGGGGCTTGAATCCGGTAGCTAAAAATAATAACAATATGTCGATAGTCAATTTAAAAATAACAAACAATGCTATGTTGAGGTTTACGCCCGTAAATAATTTTGCGATACAATAAAGCCACGCGGTATTTACGAGAAAGATCAGCAGGGCCAGGGAGAAGTTGAGCATGTTGCGGTTCGACTTAAACTTGGAAGCCCAGCGTGTTCTCTGCTGAAGGAGCTTTTTTATTTTCGTCTGTCCATACGTTTCTACTACCGCCTCTTCGCTATTGAGGAAGGCGATCTTTGCTCCATGTACTTTTTTGATGTCCTCCAGCAAAAAAATATCGTCCCCGGATTCTATTTCCATATGGCTCTTATAACCGCCGGCTTTATTGAACATTAGTTTTGTGAAAATGAGGTTGGCTCCGTTGCAAAGAAAGGGTTTGCGATAAAATGCGCTTCCAGCTGTGAACATGGTTAGCAGATTGTTTTCGAGTGCCTGCAGCGCGTGTATCAGTCCCCGCCTTGCTTCAAATGCTACCGGTGCAATGATCAGGTCAGCATGGGTATATTGATGGAAATCAGAAATGCTCCGCAGCCAGTTTTTTGATGGTGTATAAGTGTCGGCATCCCGCAGCACGATCAGGGGATTAGACGCAAGGGCAATAGCTTTGGTAATGCTTTGTTTTTTTCCGAGTCGCTCATTGTTTTTTAAGATACGGTACGTGATCCCCGATTCGCTGAGAACTTCCTCTGCTGCCGCGATGGTTTTGTCACTGCTGAAATCATCCACAAGGATCAGTTCGAGCATCGCTGTGGGATAATCCTGGTAGGCAATAGTTTTGAGACAGAGGCCAATATTGTACCTCTCATTGCGTGCACAAATAATAACTGTAACGGGTATTGAATCGAGCCGCCTGAATTTTGTTACAGGGCTTCTTACAAATCCGGTTGCCAGCCAGGTTAGTAAACCCGCATACAGGAGGAGCAGAAAAAATAATACCATTAAAAGAATGCTCATTTTTTGGATCTGAACAATTTAAAATTAAAGTTCTGACGCAGTAGAATGATATAACCAAAAATGCTGGGTATAATTATATTAACGAGCCAGATAAGTACTGATGATAATGCAAGAACAGTGTCGCTTATGCCGGACCCTTTAAAAACGACCAGTGCCACCGCCGCCCTGATAGCGGCTTCCAGGACACTTATCATCGGAAGTGTCGTGGTGATGAGAAAATAAAGGGCGATGCCGGAAAGCACCGTATAATCTATTACATGCGGACTGAATACCAGTAAAATGATCACAAACTGCGTATAAAAAACGGAGTACCTTAAAATGCTGTAGCCAAAAAGCTGCGCAAGTGACCTGGGCGTAAAACGGTAAGCGAACTCTTCCATGGGCTCACCCTTGCTGATCTTTTTGGCGAGATAATTCAACAGTGTATCAATTTTATAAATGCAAACAACGAGGGCAACGATAAGCAGGGCTCCTATAACGCTTGTTGTACGCACCATCCAGGCATATTCTCCACCAAAATTATTAAGCTGGTAAATAAGAGCGATAAATCCGGTAACAACGGTTACCGAAAGCTGGAACATGCCTCCAACAAAATGAAGTACCGTCACCTTAGGCCGGTTTGAAATATGAAAGAAGATGATCTTTGCCAGGAATTCTGTTGCACGTCCGGGAGCAAGATTGCCGAGACATACACCGCTATAAACTGATTTAGTTGCACGGCGGTAACTGATGTACTCTACGGGACGGGTGATGATCTGCCATTTACGAGCCTCTATTCCCCAGTTGAGAGGGATCAGGAACAAACAGAAAAGAAGCAGCATTAATCCTTTAGCAGAGAAAGCTGCCAGGGAAAGCAGCTCCACTTTATCTGCAGTAAAATCAGAGTGCAGGCGCGCGTAGATGATCCCAAAGCTGCCAAGCCCAATAAGGATCTTGACAACTATTGACAGTATTTTTTTTCTTCGTTTCAAAAGTTCCTGTTAATCCGCTAAATTTACATTTAATACACATCGGGAAACCACACAATTGCAATAAGCTGTAAACACACAGGTTTGGGAGGATCCAACAAATAAATATGCCAGCACAAGACCGCATCATCCTGGGGATAGATCCCGGAACCCTGGTAATGGGATATGGACTGTTGCATATCACCGGCACTCAACTTAAGCCGCTGGGAATAGGAGTGATCAAACTTGATAAGTACGACGATCATGCGATCCGCCTGAAAAAGATCTTTGAACGCACCTGTGGAATTATTGATGAATTTAAGCCTGACGAACTGGCAATTGAAGCTCCTTTTTTCGGAAAGAACGTGCAGTCGATGCTGAAGCTTGGACGAGCGCAGGGCGTGGCGATTGCAGCGGCCTTGAGTAAGAATATTCCTATAACTGAATACTCTCCAAAAAAAATAAAGATGAGCATAACCGGTAACGGGAATGCCAGCAAGGAACAGGTGGCAGGAATGTTACAGCAAATACTTGGGCTCACCGCTGTGCATGATTACATGGATGCCACGGATGCACTTGGAGCTGCTTTATGCCACTATTATCAGAATAAAAATATTGGAGTGGGTGGTAAATCTTATACAGGGTGGAAGGCTTTTCTTACTGATAATCCTAAGCGCAGGGTTTAGCATGGCCCGCGCACACGCTGGCCCAAACAGCCAATGGGCTGTTTGTCCTCCCGCAGATCTGCGCAGATTTATCCGAATACACTCGCTCCGCAGATAACGCAGAAAGTTCTGATCAGCGACATCTGCGCAAAGATCTGCGAAAAGCTGCGGGAAAGATAACGGAATGCCGCCCGAAAACTAACTTCAGGTGCGCCTGCGCGTTGGAGCTGTGTCCTTCGTGGATCGTGTGAAACCGAACTCTCTTTGTGAGACCACGGAGTGGTCTTTGTGGTTAAGCATACGGAATGCAGGACAAACCTATTGATGCAGCGAATTTATTTTATGATAGCCTATCAGCTGATCATAGTAGGTCCCGAATTTTCGATGATAAACAAAGATCAGATAATCGTTCTCAGTGTCCCAGTGGCTTCCTTCAACAATAGTTTCATCACCGCCTTTTTTCGTATCATCACTTAACACGTAAATGTAGTTGTAATAACCCTGTTTAAGGTACAGACGCGCTTCATATCCTGAGCGGTCGTAATTGTAGCTCATCTTACTATTGCTGGTCATCCGCCAGTCGGTAAGTTTTCCCATTACATAAAAATTTCCCTGCGGTTCGGGTTTTGGGTAAGGAAGGAAAAAGTCCACAAATACGTAATCTGCTTCGGTATCCCTGTCGCCTTTTACTTCAGTATTCCTGATCATAAAATTGCCGTTGAAATCGCTGTAATAAAGATAGGGCTTAACACGCCGGTTATCTTCTGGATATAGAACAACATGGTTTTTAAGATCATTGTCGCGATAGATCTCTTTCACTTTTTCAGTGTAAAAACGTATGCTCCGGATATCAAAATAACGGAATTCATTTCCTCCGTTAAACGTCGATTTGTCGTCTAGCGAAAAAACCAATTGCTGGCCATTTATAAATGTTGGTTTAATACCCTTTACCGCGTTATCCCAGCGGTTGTTTTGTACCATCACCACTTTCATGTCCTTAAAAGGATTGTTGAGGTCGTAATTCCTGGGCACAATGTTAAAGTCGATATGCTGCTTCTGGAATTGTCCGCCGCCTCCTATTTCCTGGCGTAATGTTGTCTGAAACATAAGCTTCTCATCGTATATGAGCAGCCTGCGACTCAATACAATATTTTTTGGATCACCGTTAATGTATACATACACCAGGTAGTTGCCGCTTTTGGTGAAACGAAAATAATTTGGCTGTGGAAATGTAACATCGTAATGTGTGTACTTCTGGAAGGTGTTCATTGAATAAGAATAGTTCCAGATATTAAAGTCCTGGTAACCGTCGATGTACTCGCTGACTTTGAGGTCACTGGGCTGCCACTCAGCATCACAATGGATAAAAGAAACGGAGTATTCTTTTTTATCCGCATCGAGATCGTCGAAACTTAGCTCCACCTGCTTCCCTCCGCCAAGGGGAATGATGGCAGGAGCAAATTCCCAGTTACTTTCATGAAACTGGACGGTACGGATGTTTTTCTTATAGATATAGTCATCGTACTTAAGTACCTGGTCGTTCACGTAATCATCTTCATCCTGCGCAAAAACGGAGAGGGAAAATAAGAACGTGAAAAGGAGAGAAAGTTTAAATGCCATAAAATCAAAGATAGGCAAAGGCTCAAATTGTAACGTGGGGAAGGACTTAAATATTGTGAATGGAATGGTTCCGGGTTTCGGGTTTTGCGTTTCGGGTTCCGGGTTTCGGGTTTCCAAGTTTGGTTCCGGTTCAAGGGTTCAAAGTTCAAGGGTTCAAGGGTTCAAAGGTTCAAGGGTTCAAAGGTTCAAAGTTCAAAGGTTCAAAGTTCAAGGGTTCAAAGGTTCAAGGGTTCAAAGGGTCAAGGGTTCTTTTGAACTTTTGAGCTCTGAAATTTATAAGGATGAATGTTAGCTAATCTTTAAAATAACGGAATTGAATTTTTGCACCTCCCACATTTAAAAGGGTCGATGAAACCTCATGATGCAAATGACGGAATTGAACTTATGAACCTCCCACATTTAAAAGAGTCGATGATACCTCGTGCTTCAAAAGACGGAATTGAACTTTTGAACCTATGAAAGTCAGAACAGTCCGGTGTTATCGAAAATTTAAAATTCCGGAATTATTTTTTGACAGTGAAAAGTTTCACCTTGGATTCTTCATTACGAAGGATGCGCTGAATGTTCTTGCGATGCGTAATGAGCAGCAGGATTGCCACAACGATTGAAAAAATGACCAGGATCCTGTTATCGTTACCAAGAATGAGATTCAGGATGATGGGGAAGGAAAGTCCCGCAGCCATAGAAGACAGAGAAACAATACGTGTTGAGAATAAAACGATAAGGAACACCAGCAGGGCCAGTGAGCATGAAAAAGGCACGATACAGATCACAATTCCGAGCATAGTAGCAACTCCTTTTCCACCTCTGAATCCTGCGAATACCGGGAAAATATGTCCAAGCAGAGCTGCTACCCCAAGGGCGAGCTGCAGGTTAATGAACTCGTCACTTTGATTTTCAAATCCGCTGAACCAGGCCAGTGCCACGGCCATGGTCCCTTTTAAAATGTCGATAATGAGAACAGGGATCCCGGCACTTCGTCCCAGCACCCTGAATGTATTAGTGGCGCCGGCGTTACCGCTGCCGAATTCACGGACGTCGATATTGTAGAACGCCTTACCGATCCAAACGGAGGTAGGGATAGAACCCAAAAGATATGCTATTAAGAGTAGACCGGCTATCAATTGTTAAAATGCTAGTTTCACAAATCTAAATATTATTTTAAAAAAATAAAGCACTTAAACTTTTTTTTACAAAAGAATAAGTGCTTTAAAATTACGTGTTTAAGTGCTTAATAAGCACCTTTTAATTTCACACCTTGCTCTAATTTTTGCAGGGCGGTGATATATGCACCAATACGCATACTGGTTTTAAAATGTGCGGCGATATTCCACACAGCCTCAAATGCTATTTCCATTTTAAGGTCGTGCTTAGAATTTACTTCTTCTTCAGTCCAGTAATAACCCGCCTTATTTTGTACCCACTCAAAATAACTTACAGTTACACCACCGGCGTTTGCAAGAATATCAGGAACAGTGATGATCTTTTTTTCGTTCAGGATCGGGTCTGCTTCTGGAGTTGTAGGGCCATTGGCACCTTCAACAATAAGTTTCGCCTGGATCTTAGGAGCGTTCTCTTCGGTAATTACGTTTTGTAAAGCGGCAGGAACTAATACATCACATTTGCTAACGAGCAATTCCTCGTTGCGGATTTCAGTTCCACCGGTAAATCCTTTTAAATTCCTGTTATTACGTGCTGCGTATTCTATTGCAGCAAGAACATCAATTCCTTTTTCATTATAGTAAGAACCACTGTGATCACCAATACCAACCACTTTAATTCCTTTTTCAACCAACAGGCGTGCAGCATGTGAACCTACGTTACCAAAGCCCTGCACCACAGCGGTACATTTCTTCGGATCCATTCCCATTTTTTTAAGTGCGGCAAGGGTGTTCACCATAACACCACGGCCGGTAGCGGCGTCGCGACCTAATGATCCACCAACTGCCACAGGTTTCCCGGTAATAACACCAGGACTGTCTTCGCCCGTATTCTTGTTAAATTCGTCAAGGATCCAGGCCATCTCGCGACCGCTGGTACCCATATCAGGTGCAGGAATATCTTTATTTACACCAAAAACGTCTTTCATTGAAACCGCATATGCGCGGGTAATACGCTCGAGTTCACCAACGCTGTGTGCGCGGGGATCAAGTTTAATTCCGCCTTTGGCACCACCGTAAGGCAGGTTAGCCACTGCACATTTAAAACTCATCCAGGCTGCAAGAGCCATTACTTCATCGGCATTCACATCCATTGCATAACGGATCCCGCCTTTGCTTGGACCAAGATGGGTGCTGTGAACCGTTCGGTATCCTTCGAACACCTTTATCGTGCCATTGTCCATCATTACCGGCAAACTAACTCTAACCTGTTTGCTTGGATTTCTCAGAACCAGGGCCACTTCATCGCTAAGGTTCATTATTTTCGCAGCCGCATCAAGGCGGGCCAATACAGCCTCAAACATACTTTCTTGGTGTGCCTGGGATGCATTTACTGTTTGTGTTGACATAAGTAAATTTTGGTTTGTTAACTGGGGCGTAAATTTACGGAATATATCTTAATATCAGGGCTATATTAACGTTAAACTGGCATAACAAATGTTCGCGGCAGCGGCTGCCCCGAACCGTTTAGTTTGTGTATTTTTGCTGCTGCTGTATGGCCGAATTCCTGAAGATCCTATCTGTTTTTTTAACATGCTCGTTCGCTTTTAAAATTGGCTTTCCCACGGCAGTTATGGTTTTTGAATTCGATTTCCTGAAAAGCTACCTGGTGGCCTGCAGCGGTGGTATTATGGGCAACATCGTTTTCACTTACCTGAGCGCAGCCATCATTACGGCAATTCATAATTTCCGCGCAAAACGAAACCTCATTCACCGTAAACGTATTTTTACCAGGTTTAACCGCAAGGTCATTTATATAAAACAACGCTTTGGGCTGGCCGGTATCGCTTTTATTACTCCGGTGTTCCTTTCTACTCCGGTAGGTGCCTTTTTGGCAGAACGCTTTTTTAAGAAAAAACGAAAGATCATTATTTACCTGAGTGTTTCCACCATTTTCTGGGGATTCGCCATGTACCTGATCATCCTGTTCTTTTACGATAACCTTAAAGGATGGCTGATCTGAAGAAAATTAAACATATTTTTTTCGACCTCGATGATACGTTATGGGATTATGACCGGAATTCACGGAAAGTGCTTGAGGAATTATTTGGCGATTTTAACCTCAGTGCCAAATTGCAATGTGACTTCGATAATTTTTTCACGGTTTACAAAAAAATAAATCTCGAGCTCTGGTCCCTGTTTTACAAAAGACAGATCGACAAGCATGGATTGCGGGAATCACGCTGGCAGAAAGTGTTTACTCATTTTAATTATCCGGTTTTTGAAGAGCACGCAAAGCTCAGTGATTATTTTGCCGCAAACACTACCAGGGGCACTTGTCTGAAAGAAGGGTGTATTGACACACTGGCCTATCTGCAGAAAAATTATAAGCTTCATATCATTACCAACGGATTCAAAGAGTTTCAGCATATTAAAATTGACGGCAGCGGTTTACGTGGATATTTTGAAAACATTATCATCAGTGAGGAACAAGGTTTGGTAAAACCTGAGGAGCAGATCTTCCGGTATGCGGAAGGACTTGCCGGCTGCAACAGGCATGAAGCGGTAATGGTTGGCGACAGTCTTGAAAGCGATGTGGAAGGAGCGTTGAATGCGGGTTGGGAGGCCATCTATTTAACTTCCGATCCCGGTGAATATAAAGGAAGGGTGATATCGGCGCTTGGAGAACTGAAGGGAATGTTCTAATATCTAATATCTAACTTTTGGTTTTAGCAGAATAATTAAATTCTAAATTCTAAATTCTTTCGCGGTTAATTTCTTCCACCACCGATTAACCCGAAATCAGAAACTAGTAGTGTCCGGGGTAATTTTTATGAAACTACTGTAAGTTAGTAGCGGCGCGCGTTACAGACTTATTTAGCTTCGAGGGAGTCAGATTCAATTCCGTATTTTTTACCGCAAAGTTCACAAAGAAGGGCGCTAAGCTCGCAAAGTTTAATTTGTGCGACTTGCCGTGATGTTAAAGTCCGCAAAGATTTTCGATTCTCCTGCGGAGAATCAAAAAAAAGAACGCAAGGTGACCACAGATGTCCTTCGACAATAATTATTTAGAAATTATCAGATTGCTAGTGCGTGGATAGGCGGTTAGAAGGACCCGTGCCTTGGCCTTGTCGCCGCGCGGAGCGGCTCTGCGTTGAATTGATTTTACATAGAAGGACGGCGAGGGCCGCACCCGGCCGCTTTGTTTTTTTGGCGGCCGATTAGGGGCGGTTTCAAAACCTGGCTAAAAAATATAAAATTTCGAGACTTTCGTGCTCTCAAAAATCACAGGCCAGGTTTTGTTTACCTCGCCAGTC
>CBIHOL010000038.1:0-39071 GCA_966211905.1 uncultured bacterium | reverse complement strand
ATTAACAATACATGTTAATTAAAAAGAGATGGTACAAATCTAAAGGTCCGTTGTGGATCGTGTGATACCCAGCTCTCTTTGTGAGCCAGGCAGTGGCTTTGTGGTTAAGTTGACGTGTGATACCGAAACTGGAACCTGGAACCTGGAACCTGGAACCAGGAACTGTATCTTTTTTTAAGTTGAAGCATTAACAGTAAAAACGCCCAGCCATGAAATACATCTTGATAGTGTTAATTTTTATGGAACTAAGTCTTTGCTCACAGCAAAGCACTACGCTTCTTCTCCATTTCCCAAGTCGTTCATCGGCACTTGAGCCTGCAGAAAAACAAAAACTTCAAGAGTTGCTTGCATCCGCAGACACCGCTCATTTCCGTTATAAGGTTTCTATTGAAGGTCACACCGACAACGAAGGCTCTTTGCAATACAATGAACGACTAAGCAGTGACAGGGCGGCAGAGGTGAAGCGTTTTTTTATTGAAGCGGGTTATCCTCAGGAAGATATTCATACTGATCACTTCGCTTTTAATCGTCCGGTTGCCGGCAATAATGGACCTGATGGCAAACAGCAGAACAGGAGAGTTCAGGTAACTCTTAAACCTCTGATGGGCGATGCCGGTTACGCCATGCGCCTGCCTGCTGCAACGATGCGTTACACGGTAACGGCGTATCAGGAGTCGGACCTGAAATATTCAAGCGGAACTGTATTCCATATTCCCGTGGAGGCATTTGTACACCTTGATGGAAAACCGGTTACGGGTTCGGTTCAGATCGTGTACACCGAATACCGGAATGCAGGTGATTTCATTGGGTCGGCAATTCCTATGAGCTGGCCGGATCAGAATAATGAAATGCTGCAATTTAATTCCGCGGGTATGTTTAAAATTGAAGCTTACCAGGATGAGCAGGCACTGAAACTCGCCCGAAACAAAACCATTGATCTTGATTTTCCCCGCACCGGTGATCTTGACAATCTGAATCTTTACCGTTTTGATACTGCAAACAGCAGGTGGAGCTTAGCCAACCGTAACACCTGGTTCGCGCCATCGTTCAGCAGACCGCCAAAACGTTTACGCAATAAATGGGAAAATACACGGGTGGTAAGATTACGGGGTAGAGACAGTTGTGTAATTCCAATTGAGAATGCTGTCGTAATGGCTATAAATACCGGATTGCATTTAAGCCAAGAAAAAGACCCGGTGTATTACGTGCGTGCAAACCTGTATTTTTCGCGGAAAAGAATAAAGGTTTCCTTTCCGGCTAAACAAATTGTTATAACGGGAAGACATAAAGAACAACTTCGTTTCAAAGTGATCTTCGGCGAGGATAATAATACTAACGGCCTGCGTGATTTCGAGTTTGTGTATGAGGGACCTAACAAACGACCCTTTAAAGCGGAGTGGGAAAGTGCTTCATGGACAGATGTAACAATGACCTGGCTAAAGGATGATGAGTTCTGGCTCTACCTGACCCGCAACAATGAAAAGATCAGGCTTGCTCTGCGTGCCTTGTATAAAGGCAAGCCATTATGCGGGACAGCCTTCACAGAACTTGTAGCACAGAACAAGATCCCCAACATGAAATTATATGATGAAAGTGTTGCACTGAAATACAAGAAGAAAAAGAAACCCACTTCCGCGGAACTTCGCAATAAAGCCCTTTGCGCTGATTCCCTGTATTGTTTCTACGACTGGTCGCGACTGTGGATGGAAAATGAAACAGGGGAAACCGCTATGGATTACAAAATGTGGCTGGATTATTTTAATAATCATAAAGCGGAAATGCGCACCCGGTACCAGGCATTGAAACAAAATGAACCATTTATCCTTGAACAGGTAAGAATTACCGGGGCACTTCAACGGGCAAATGACTCAATAAATTATCTTACAGAACTTGCCAGCATGTCGTTACGCGAAAACCTGGAAACATCTATTAGTATCAACGGCCTGGGAGTCTGGAATTGCGACCAGCTAAACCGGCTGAATAACCCCATTACTGTAAACAAAACTTACTTTGACACAAAAGGTGATCCGCTTCAAATACTTTGTGTTTACGTTATCAATAAAGCAGTTAACGGCGTTTTAACCTACGACGGTAGTTATAATATGGGCCCTGCCAATTTTAAGGTGAGTGGCGCCGCAAATAATATGTTGCTTGCATTAGATACCAGGCAAAGGGTTTACATGTGTAAACAAGCCTGGTTTGAAACGGCGGTGAAAGAGAACAGCCCCTTCTTAATGGAGGCTCTTGCGAAGGAAGATGTTGTGAAGGTGATAGAGGAATTTACATCGGAGTAATTTAGCGCAGCGAATTCAAGAGTTCAAGGGTTCAAAAGTTCAAGGGTTCAAGGGTTTCCGCCGGAGGCGGACCCGCCCTCAGTATCATCGGATGGGCAAGGGTTCAAAGGTTCAAAGGTTCAAGGTTTTCCGCGCTCAACCGGGAAACCGAAACCCGAAATAAAAAAATAAAAACGTGTGATACCGAAGATCAACCAGGAACACGGAACACGAAACCCGCCCGCAACCTTCAAGGTCCCTGCGCACCGGCTTGCGGAGACCTTGAAGGATTTCCGCGCGCAAATACCGAACACGAAAACGCGAAACCCGAAACTCGAAATAAAAAAATAGAAACGTGTGATACCGAAGATCAACCAGGAACACGAAACTCGGAACACGAAACCCAGCACCCGCCCGCAACCTTCAAGGTCCCTGCGCACCGGCTTGCCGAGACCTTGAAGGATTTCGGCGCGCAAATACGGAAACGAAAACGCGAAACACGAAACCCGAAATAAAAAATAGAAACGTGTGATACCGAAGATCAACCAGGAACACGAAACCCGAGACGCGAAACGCGGCAACGAGCATTAACGCACTCTCACGTATACGTGCGAATTATTGCCCTTAGGCGATTTGCGCCTGTCAATTTCAAATTCCCGGATGTTTTTGATCAGATCAACAAGTTTTGAGTAACCATAATTCCGCGCATCAAAATCGGGATAAATTTTATTGAGAAGCGACCCAAGACTTCCCAAAAACACCCACCCGTCTTCATCTGCAAGATCGTTGATGCTGTGAGCAAGTAGTCGCACAAGAGAAGCATCGATCTTAGCTACAGATTCTTCTTCAGGAGGAGGAGTGGATTTTTTTTCGGCCTTTGCGGGAGTCGGGGAATTGGTATTTTCCTTAGTAGCTTTTGGACTTTTCTTAAGGATCTCGAGGTAAATAAATTTGTCGCAGGCACTTATAAATGGAGTGGGGGTTTTCTTTTCGCCGATACCTATTACTTTCATCCCTGCTTCACGAAGGCGGGTAGCTATTCGTGTAAAATCACTGTCGCTTGAAACGATGCAAAACCCATCCACTTTTCCCGAATAAAGAATGTCCATGGCGTCGATGATCATTGCTGAATCCGTGGAATTCTTGCCCTGTGTGTAGCTGTATTGTTGTATCGGCGTAATGGCGTTCTCAAGAAGCACATTCTTCCAGCCTGTCACATGTGGCTTGGTCCAATCGCCATATATACGTTTAAAAGTAGGCGTGCCGTATTTGGCAATTTCCTCCATCATTCCTTTTACATTGGAATATGGAATGTTATCGGCGTCGATCAGCACGGCCAGCCGTAGTTCTTTTGTAGTTTCCATAGTTTGTGTAAAATTACAAGCATTTTTGAATGTGTGGGGTCTTATGCCTGTATCGACCTACTTATTTAAAGTAACCTGCCCGTTCCGGGAGCGCATCTCGCCATTGGTTCCGGTAGCATTGATCTTCCACACGTAGACGTCATTCTTGCACGGCTCCCCTTTAAAGGTGCCGTCCCAGCCGTTTTCAGGTAAATTGGATTCAAAAAGCAAGGCACCCCAGCGGTTAAAAATGCTCAGATGATATTCCTTTACTCCCCTGACAACGGGTTTAAATTGTTCATTCAAATTGTCAGAATTCGGTGTAAACGCATTGGGTACAAATAAAATAAAGTCCGGCTCAACAGTAATGCTCTTAATGATACTATCACTACAGCCCCAGATATTTTTTACCACCAGCGCCACAGGAAATTTTCCCGCGTCCGGAAATAAATAAGACGTGCTTTGTTCAGAAGATTGGTGCTCACTGTTATTTACAAAATGCCAGCTAAAATTGGTGATCTGTTCACCTTCGGAATTATCCGTGAAAATTGCCGGCTCCGTGTTTTCAATGATGGTCTTTGGAAGATATGTGAAATCTGCAAGAGGCTGAGGGTACGCATAAATGAACTGCTCAAAGTGGTTTCTGCAGCTGGTTTTCGGATCAGTTAAAGTGGTGCTCACCGTAAACGTTCCTGACTGGTTAAAGCAATGGGTGAACGATGGGGTTATCATCTGCTTGTTATTAATGTAATGTGTGGCATTAACAGAACCAGGATGTTCAGGTATAAACGTAAAGCCAGCACAGAAAGGAATACAGGAGGCTGTAACCGTTGGCCTCAGCTGTCCCCATGGTAGTTCTACAACGTCTATCTCACGTGTAGCGGATGCAAAACATCCCTTGGTATCGCTAACTGTCAGCGTGTACATTCCACTAAAACTATAATTTTCGAGAATGAAACTCACTTGTTTTCCGCCATACTCGCGGGACGATGGACCTTTCCACCTGTACTCAATTCCGCCGTTGGCCGTTAATGTAACGCTGCTTTGGGCGCAGAGGTTAAAAGCAGGCGTAATAATAAATTCGGGTATCGGCAGGGGATTGGTAAAGAGGCTCATTGTTGTGGCAGCGCTGCAATTATTAGCTCCTGTTCCTGTAACCGAATAAACTACAGGAGTTACACTGTTGGCGTCCAGCACCGTTACCTCAGAACCTGATTTAGATACAAGCCCTGGCCCAGACCATAAATAGGTTGAAGCGCCTTCTGCTTTCAGCATTGCTGCATTTCTGAAACATACGGTCACATCGCTTACAGTAAGTAACGGGTTTTGATTTACTGTGACCATCACGTTCGAGTTAGATTGACATCCCCTGATGTCGGTAACATTAATATTGTAATGTCCGGAGTGTGCTATCGTTGCCGGAAATATTTTCAGGACTGGTTTGATTTCGGTAGTGCCAGGGCCTGTCCACAGATAGCTGGTAACATCGGCAGGACCTTTTGCGGTTAGAGTAATTGTTTCAGTTTCGCAAACAACAGGGTTACCGCTAATAGTAATATATGGCAAAGGATAAACAATAACCTGTTTAGAAAGATTATTTACGCAGGGTCCGTTCTTTGCTGTAAGAATATAGACTCCGCTGGAATTAGCTCCTGCGCTAAGTACGACCGGAGCTGCGAGAGCTGAAGAAAATCCTCCCGGTCCGACCCATGAAAACTGTTGTACATTGCCCGTTGCACCCGCATTGAGACTTAACGTTGCACCAGCACATAGCGGACTGTTGGTGGTGAAGGTAATTGTGGGAAGCGGATAAACTGTGGCATGCACCACGGCTGAACTTGTGCAGGTCTTGGCATCGGTAACTGTGAGCGTATAAAAACCGCTCGTAGTTAATGCAGAATTCTTAATAAAAGGATAAGGAGATGCAGATAAAAATGATAAAGGTCCTTTCCACTGGAATTGACAGTTAGGGAATGTGCTGCTGCCCGATAGCTTAAGCGTATCGTTGGTGCAAACAGTTGCTCCTGTAGCAGAAACTGGAGGTGCAGGATGGATCAAAACAGTGGTACTGGCTGCAGCAGTGCAGGAATTTACACCGGTGAGCGTTGCCTGGTAAACACCGGAGTTGTTGACTGCAGCGGGATTAACAGAGGGATTTAAGTTGAACGCATTAAAACCTAAAGGACCAGTCCAGCTTGCTGAAACACCTCCCGAGAGCGAAAAGGATAACATGGAATTATGACAGACCGGACTATTGGATTTTAAAGTAGGCGTAGGAATAGCTTTCACATATATGGCCGCTGTTTTTGAAACTGAGCAAAGAGTCCCTGTGCCGGTTACCGTATAAATAGTTGAAACCATTGGACTGTCAGTAAACGTAGTGCCGTTCAGTGTCTGGTTCCATGTATAACTGTTGGCACCTGAAACGGAAAGGGTGCCTGTTTGCAAAGGACAAATAGAAACGCTGGAAACCGACAGAGTAGGGGTGTTAAAGAAAGTGATACCTACTGTTTTGGTGATCGGACAGTTTTTTGAATCTGTACCGGTGAGTGAATACACATGAATGCCCGCCACATTTTGCGTGGTTGAGAGAATGTTTGCGTTCGGATATCCGGACCAGGCAAACGTGTAGTTGGGCGTGCCTCCGTAAATAAGCGGGGTAAGTGTGACACTGCTTCCCGGACATACAGACATGGTATTGGCATTTATATTCAGGGTAAGCGCAGGGGGCGATTTTGCAGCAAATGTCTGGCTTAATACACATTTACTAAGTCCGTCAATAACCGTAAACGTATAATTTCCCGGCGTAATGGATGTTGCGATAGGCGTAGTTTGAGTAGTGGTTCCGTTGGTCCAAAGGTAAGTCTGTGAGCCGGATCCCCCTGCAAAATTGGTGATGCCCACTGTTCCTGCCACACCCGCACAATCGAGGTTATAAGGATTCGCAACAGTTCCGGTTAAAGCAACCAGTGGCGTTAAATATGTACTTGCTGTGTACGTAGTATTAAATCCAAAATCCTTTACAATGATGGAGTGGAGGCCGGGATTGAGACCTGTGGCAGTTGAGCCGGTTTGCATGGAAGGTAACCACGTGTATGTATACGGTCCTTGTCCTCCAACGGCTACACAGGTGGCGGTTCCAAGACTGGCGCAGGTGATGGATGTTGTAGTGACGCTTATTCCACCCTGACCGAAAGCACATGCACTCGATAAGGTGGTGCAGGCAAGAGTATTCGCCGCCTGGTAAGTGCCCACAAAACCGCTGCCACAAACGTACAGCATCTTGCTCACTTTATTTAATTTAATGTCGTAAACATAGGAGGTGGTTTGAAGTGAAATGGACTGACCTGCAGTAAAGGTGCTGCCGTTAAAATTATAGGTAAGTATGTTTCCATATCCTCCTACGTAAATGTTGTCGCAATCGTCAACCGCTATTCCACCCTGTGCCCTGGCGCTAAGCCCGGTAGTGGTTTGCGCTATTACCGTGCCTGTTGACTTATCAAAAGCGGCGAGATTTAAACCGTCGTAATAATAAAGATAATTCTGATTTACATGCATGGCATTAAAACCGCCGGATGCTGGCACACTTCCCTGGTAATTATTTTTGTTTGCTGCTTCCGCCAGTACGGTAAAGGTGCTGTTCATTGTCCAGACATTACCATTAAAAGAACTGTTTACAAGGGTTATCCTGTTTTTCAGTCCCGTGTTGCTTCCAACATAATAAACAAAGATGTTTCCCGCTTCATCAATTGTATGACAGCCGATATCATGCACAAATGCTGTATTGAGGGGATTAAAACAACTAAGGCTTAGAATTCCTGTCAGTGTATTAATTGTGGCTGCTGAATTGTTTGAAGTATGTCCACCACCCATCACAAACACTTCTGCTGAAGTACAGTGAAAGCCAAGGTCCCAAACCTCCTGGTTATTACTGTTGCCCTGGGTCACAAAATTGTCGTACGCTCCCTGGTTGTCTATTCTGACGATGAGGCTACCAGTGGTTCCATTATTTACTCCCTGCCCGATGTATGTTTTACCAGTAAACTTGTCGACGGCAAAATTTCCGACATAACTTAACGGCTGTGCTACCCAGCTGATGGCCGACACCGAACCCATGAAAGTCCAGAGATGATTTCCGGCAGCATCATATGCCGCAACCTTCGGCTGACCGGTACTTCCGTAAATGTAGGTACCACCAACGAAATCGTAATCTACATCATACGCCACATTATTATTCGTAAGAGTGGTAACCGTGGTTACCCATGGATCAACAATGATGTTTTCTGAAGGAGAATAACCTGAAAGGATCTCAAAACCGATAGTGTCTTTGTTAAGCAAAAACCTCGTATCAAGTTTATTATTAGTGCCGTCAAATGAAACAGGAGCATGTTCAATAATATCCTCGAGTTGTGTTTTTATGATCACGCAGTTGCTGTCAGTAAGCTTTATTTTTTTTACGTCACCTGAATACAGGATCTTCACATTTCGCAGATCGGCACCTGGATGCAGCACCAGGCTGTATTTAATGCCGTGAAATTCATTTTCCGGGAGTGTGTATTCAATATCGATGTTGGGGTATACGTTTTTGTAAATAAGTTTTTTGTACGGATACGAGTTCAGTTCTTTTGTGCCAAATGTAAGATAATGTCCCTGGCGCTCCTGTGGCTCTATTATGACGTTCGTATTGCCATGAGGCCACGACATCTTTATGTATGCATGTTTTGCAGGTTTTTCGCGAACTTTTTCGCCTTCCTCCTGCCTTTCCATATCGCGTTCGCTAAGAGAATAATTTTTGATCAGATGATAGTATATACCTTCCTGTGTGAAATAGATCCGCTCATTATTGTGATCGTACGCAAATAAAATTTTATGATCGGGAGGCAGAACAGTGTCGTACTGCCCTTTGTTCTCAATGAAATACCTGGTTCCGAAAATATCACCGGTAGAAGTAAAATTTTTGATATATGAATTTGCAGTTTCCTGGGCATCCAGCAAAGTAAAAGCCAGAAGCAAGCATACTGTTAATCTATATTTAAGGAAACTATTCAATTCATAATTAATTACATGACTAAGAACTGTTTACAAAGTTAGCAGGATGGAGAAGGATCTCCGTTTTCACACTCATTCACAGGGTGCATTCGCTCATTGGTATTGCAACATGACCAGAAGCAGATTAAAGATAAAGAATTAGCCTTCCTTTCACTGTTAAATTACCGGGATTTTAACCGCGATTTATTACGTCGCTGATGGCAAAATCTAATTGTGCAAAAGAATACGTAGACGTAAAATAGATGACATGTTTCGGAAGTAATCCCCGTAAACGATTGTTGTTCGAGTAGTGGAAATAGAGACGATCCTGGGATTACGCTGCCTGTGAATTAGGCGACATTTCGCGGATCAATCCACGCAGGTAGTGGATCTCTTCTTTTTTATTCTGATAGGTGGCTTTCAGATCCATATAATTCTGGCTGCGGGTAACGCGTTTATCAGAAGCAATGCAACGGTTAATTTCCGCAATTATCTTAATAAGTTCTAATCTCAACTTATTGATCTGAATTTCCAGTTTGCTTATTTGTTCGAGCGACATAACAGTAGTAATTATAATTAAAGGTACGCTGAGGCAACTCGCTTAGATGGTATTTTGGTTAAAACGGGGTTTACTTTCGGCTAATAATGAAGATTGGGAGGTGAAATCACCCGTTGCCGCGCATTTTATCAAGCAGATCATTTATTTGTTCGATCTCGCTGGTTGTGAGGTTCTTGAAAATGTCTTTCGTTGCATCGTCAATAAAATCAAGGCTTTCAAGCAGTTCTTTTCCTTTATCGGAGATCATTAAGTTAACGCTGCGGCGGTCGCCGGGACATTGTGTCCTGATAACATATTTTTTAGTCACGAGCTTGTCTACGATCCGTGAGGCGTCGCTCATGCGATCGAGCATGCGTTCTTTGATTATTTTTAAAGCGCAGGGGTCAGGCTGCCCACGCAGAATTCTCAGGACATTAAATTGCTGAATGGTGATATCGAGTCCTTTAAAAAATACGGCGTAATGCCCGTTCAGCCAGTTGCTGGAATACAGGATGTTTACTGCGAGTTTTTGTTGCTGAGTCTTAAAGTTCTTCTGTTGTATTTCGTCTTCCAGTTTCAATTCTACTCTTTTGTGCATCGCTGAAAGCCTGAGGCCGTTTTCCCGATTGCGAGGGATACTAAGGTATATTTATTTCGCTGGCAAACCAACAATTCTGTGCCATACCTTAGTTCCCCCGAAACGGGATTGTTTTATGCTTTATTTAGTTCGATCTGGCACACAATATTCACTTCTTCGCTTACGGCAACACCACCGGCTTCAAGGGCTGCATTCCAGCCTAACCCAAAGTCCTTGCGGTTAATAATGCCACTAACGCGGAAGCCGTACTTATAATTTCCATAAGGATCTTTAACCACTTTGTCAGCGCCTATAGCCAGGAATTTCACGCGTTTTGTAACCCCGTGCATTGTGAGATCTCCTTCAAGATCGTACGATGTTTTTCCTTTTCCTGTCGGCTTCATGCTCACACTTTTAAATGTCATGGTTGGATGCTTTTCCACGTCAAAAAAGTCAGGACTTTTTAAATGACCGTCGCGTTTCGGATCATCAGTGTCAATCGAGGAGGCGTCCGCTGTAAAATTGATATCCGCATTTGTAAAGTCCAGGTCGGTCTTTGATTTGGCGGTACCGTCAAATACCTTGAATTTACCTTCTGTTTCAGATACCATCATGTGGGTCACCGAAAAACGAAGCTTTGAATGTGATGCATCAACTTTCCAGTTGGTTTGCGAAATGCCGGCCGTTACCATTAAAAATGTGGCCGCTGCTGTTGTGAAAAATTTTTTCATGTTGTTTTTGTTTGTGGCATCAAATGTATGTTATAACATTAGATGTTGTAACATTTAAAGTGTTAAAACTTGCCAAAATCCAAAACTTCCATGGTATCCCCGGGGTGCATATGTTCCCCAAGAATGAAATCTGCAATACGTATGCGCTTCAAAGCTAAGATCTTATAATCCAATTTGTGACACATTCTTCTAATCTGGCGGTTTCGTCCTTCAGTTAAAACAACATTAATAGTGTTACCTGAAACAGGAGAGCATCTGCATGGCCTTGTTAAGCCGTCACCCAACATCACCCCGGCTGAAAAAGACCTGAAAAAATCACTGTCCGGTTCCCGGTCAAGTTCCACAATATATTCTTTTTCTTTGTGAGAGTCGGGGTCGCAGATCTCCTGGATCCATTTTCCGTTGTTACTTAATAATAACAATCCTTCTGACTCTTTATCAAGACGACCGGCAATGGCAAGGTCCTGGTGATCCGGAAAAAAACCGGCAATAGTATTATTCGCTTTTTTATTCAGTGTGCTTTCATATTCCCGTGGTTTGTAAAATTTATAACAGACCAGTTTTTTACGTGGACGCACAATTTTCTTTTCGACTTTGATTTCGGAAATATCATCAATCAGTATGTTGTCTGTTACCAGCGTCCCGGCATAATAAACCTTACCCGAGTCAATGTACTCCTGTGCTTCAGTGTTAGTGATGTTTAAGGTATGAACCAGGAAATACTTTATCTTTCTTTTAAAACCCACTGGAAAAATGAAAAGCAAAAATATAACATTCAGTCCGGTAAAACATGAAACCCGGAACCTCCGAAGGAGTCCTTCGGACCGGAACAGATATAAAAGCTAAATTTGCCGATGTGAGCAACCTGATAACCATATCGAACTTAAAAAAGACCTACAAAATAGGGGAGGAGATCATTGAAGCACTAAAGGATGTGTCACTTACTATCTCGCGAAATGAATATGTAGCATTGATGGGTCCTTCCGGCAGCGGCAAATCCACTCTTATGAATATGCTGGGATGTCTTGATACACCTACCTCGGGCGAATATATTCTGAATAACCTTTCGGTTGCCAGTATGAGCGATAACCAGTTGGCGGAAGTACGTAACAAACAAATTGGTTTTGTTTTCCAGACCTTTAATTTGCTGCCCCGCGCTACTACTCTAGATAATGTGGCTTTACCGCTCGTATATGCAGGAATGCCAAAAGCTGCGCGTGATAAAAGAGCAAAAGAGGTGCTCGAAAGCGTTGGTCTGGGTAACCGCATGATGCATAAACCGAACGAACTCAGTGGTGGTCAGCGTCAGCGTGTTGCCATTGCCCGCGCCCTGGTAAATGATCCCGCCATCATCCTGGCCGATGAGCCAACCGGGAATCTCGACAGCAAAACTTCAGTAGAGATCATGGGCCTGTTTGAAGAGATCCACAAAAGAGGAAATACAATTATTCTTGTTACTCACGAAGAGGATATTGCCAATCATGCTCACAGGATCGTGAGGTTAAAGGATGGAATAATTGAGACGGATATTGTTAATCCACATATCACCACCTACAGGAGCAGGATGGAGACGCAATAAAAAGCTGCAGCAGCCATTCATTATCGCGTGCTGTCGTTGTTTTAGCAGTTTCAGTTTAATTCTTAATTCTTAATTCTCAATTTTTAATTCTTTATCACAACCTGCTTCATAAAGATCAGTTCTTTCTTGAAGCTGATATCCTTCCCACCGATCAGGTGATTGCTGGTATTTTCCATCTGGATCATAAACTGACCTTCCATGGTAGTGTCCATTACACTTAATTGTGCGCTTGTAAAATGAATAGAGTTTGCACCATTGGTAAGCGATATTGCAAAAGACCCTGCAAGGTTCCCGTTATTATCTGCAAGCATTAAAAGGGATTTTTTGGCGTTTGCTACCGTAAAAGAAAGATTAAGTCCTGCGCTCCTACTTACGGAAGCTGGAACTAAATTGAGGTTTGTGCAGGTGGGCTCTGCAAAAGTGGCGTCGAATGTAAACGACGGGAAGCCATTTGCGCCTTCTGCCACCCATTTACTGCCATTCATATTTGCCGGAAACATAGAGCTATACTGCGAACCATTGGCAGGTAGGATTAAAGAATCTCCATTAAGAGTTAGTTTTTTAACCCTTACACTACTACTTCCCATAAATTGTACTGGCGTTTCGGAAAAATAAGCGCTTCCGGTTTTCATTTGCACGTTTTGCCCCGACATCTGGCTGGTAAAGTTCATAATTGAAAGAATACCATGAAAACTTGTAGCGGTGGAAGTTGGGGTGCCAGTTGTGCCACCGGTAGTGCTTCCTCCGGTTGTAGTTGCGCCTGTGGTGCCGCCCGTGGTGGATGACGAGGTTGTGGAACCCGTTGTTGAATTATTGGACGGCGCAGGGTCGTCTTTCTTTTTACAGCTAAAAAATACTGCGAGAACCAGGATAATGACTACTAAAATGTTCTTCATCTCTGTGTAATTTGGGAGTTGTTCAAATATACAGGATAATATCGGGGTGATTGTGAAAACTTTATTCGTGGAAAGAGGCTGCCAAAATCGTGATGAAGGATCAGTTGATGAGCTCTATTTCCTTAACAAAAGTGCTGTGGTGTTGGAAGCTAAACACTTTTTCTCCGACCAGGTGATTGGTGCTATTATCGTACCCCACTGAGATCTGCGCTCCTGTTGTGGCAATAAAACCACCTAAGTCCTGGGGAAGTATCTGAATATTGTTAATTCCATTAAAGAGAAGATATTGTTTCCGTTGCGTGAAGTTCCCGTTTACCTTCGAGAGTTCAAGCATTGCGGATTTAGCATTGGAAAGTGTTAGAGAAATGGTAACACCATTGCTCAGGCTGATAGACGAGGGAATTAATTGAAGGCCGCTACAAACGGGTTCAGGTGGAGATGCAATAGTAAATGAAGGAATGCCCTTGCTTCCTTCCACCTTCCAGTGATTCCCATTAAAGTTGGTAGATGGAAGGCTCCAGTATTCCCCAAAAAATGAGCCGGGAACAAGTGAATCTCCGTTCAGGTAAACTCTTTTCAGCGGTACCCCATAAATAGAATTCATTAAAGGAGGATAATCCTCAAAATTGACCGTTCCGCTATTCACTACTGTTGTTTGGGCCGCAGCGACAGAAGTATAGCTTGTAATTAAAAATATCGCATCAACGTCTGTAGAGCTGGTGGTAGGGGTGGGAACTGATGTTTCAGTTTGCGTGATCACAGTCGTGCTGTCGTCAGCCTCCACGCACCCGTTACAGGGGAAATAAACTGAAGTCACGTTGCTGGTTACAGGCTCGTTTTTTTTCCGGCAGCTGACGAGGAGCGCAAATACAACAAAGCTAAAAGCTATACTCTTTTTCATTGGGCGGATTTTTGGGATATTCCTAAATTACTATATATAAACGCGTTAAAAGCATATTTATTTTCCACTTAGAATATCCTTATTTTTGGGCGTTGATGAGAATCTTCATATTAATATTCCTCGCAGCCCTTTCGTGCAGGGCACAGCTTGATTCAGCCATCGGGGTACCGTTGGTAGGACTGCATTTTGGAGCTCACCTCCCTGGAGGCGATATGGTTAAACGTTTCGGGCCCAATCTTGCTGTGGGATCTCAATTTCTTTATAAGACCCGGAAGAATTTTATTTATGGGGTTGAAGTCAATTACCTTTTTGGCCGGAATGTAAAAGAGGATGTGCTCTCTCAGCTTAAAACTCCCGAAGGATACGTGGTTGACAATACTGGTTTTCCTGCCGACCTCAGGATCACCGAAAGGGCAGTGACCCTGCATGCCGTTTTTGGGAAAGTATTCCGCCTTGCCAGTGCCAATGCCAATTCAGGATTAATGTTCAACATTGGGATTGGTGTAATGCAGCACAAGATCAATTTTTATGATGCCCAGAGAAATATTGCAGCAATAAAGGATGAGCGGGCTTATGGTTATGACCGGTCAAGCGCGGGAATTTCATTTACCCAATTTCTCGGATACCTGTTCCTTAGCGAAAACAAGATGCTCAATTTTTATTTTGGCTTTGATTGTTACCAGTCCTTTACAAAAAGTCTGCGCAAATTAAATTATGATACCACTTTACCTGACACTGAACGCCGCCTGGACATACTCACCGGTATGCGCGTGGGCTGGGTGCTGCCGCTCTACAAGAAAAGACCCAATGATTTTTATTATAACTGAGCGGTAAAGAATGATTCTCTACAACCTGGTAGTAAAGGGATATGGATTAACCATCAGGGCGGCCTCCCTGCGTAAGACCAAAGCTGCGCAGTGGATAGAAGGTCGCCAAGACTGGAGGGTGAAGCTGGCCGGTAAATTAAAGCCCCACGAGAATCATCCTTTTATCTGGGTGCATTGCGCCTCTTACGGCGAGTTCGAACAGGGTCGTCCTATCCTGGAAGGTCTGAGGACGAGATATCCCGGTCACAAGATCCTGCTTAGTTTCTTTTCACCCAGCGGATATGAAGCATTTAAAAACTGGCCGGGTGCTGATGTTATTTGTTATCTGCCTCTTGACAGCCGCGAGAACGCCCGCGATTTTATCTCTATGGTTGATCCGGCGATGGCCATTTTTATTAAATATGAATTCTGGTTGTATTACCTGCGCACGTTAAAGCAGAAAAATATTCCTACCTACCTGGTAAGCGCTGTGTTTAAAATTCATCATCCCTTTTTTAAATGGTATGGCGCCATTTTCCGCCGGTCGCTTGAAACATTTTCAAAATTATTTATCCAGGATGAACAGTCAGGAGAGCTTTTGCAATCCATTGGCATTTCAAATTTCGAGATCTGCGGAGATACCCGTTTCGACAGGGTACTGCAGATCCGGCAGACATTTAAAGAGATCCCCGGTCTCGCACAATTTAAAGGTTCGGGCAAGCTCCTCATCGCAGGAAGCACCTGGCCGAAAGACGAAGACCTGGTTTTAGATGCGTTTAAGAACCTGGATGACCCTTCTCTCAAATTGCTTCTTGTACCACATGATATTGATGAGCGTTTTATTTTCTCGGCAGTAAAAAAAATAAAAGAAAGAGGACTGTCGTACAGTGTTTTTACCGAAGGTATTGATGCAAACGCCAAAGTGCTTGTGCTTAACACCATGGGAATGTTATCGCGGAGCTATCATTACGCGGAGGTCGCCTACATTGGTGGTGGATTCGACAGTGGGTTACATAACAGCCTTGAAGCCGCTGTTTATGGTATACCGGTTTTGTTTTACGGCGATGATTATGTGAAGTTCAATGAAGCGGTGGAGCTTCTCAGGTTAGGAGCCGGTGTTAAGGTATCGGATGCTGCGTCGATGTCAGCGGCCATAAAACAATTTCTAAGTGATGATCAGAAACGCGAAAAGGTAAAGACTGACCTTGGAGCTTATTTTCAAAAGAATGCCAATAGCACCAAAAGGATCCTGGATAGCATTAGCCTTTAATAGCTTTCTGTATGCTCTGCCAAAGCAGATCAGCGCTTTTATCCCAGGAAAATTTTTCTTTTTGCTTTTTTCCTTTTTCCACAAGAGCCTGTCCTAACGACTTATCCTTGTAAAGCGAGATCATGGCATTTTTTATTTCAACGGGATCC
This sequence comes from uncultured bacterium, assembly GCA_966211905.1. GTDB lineage: Bacteria > Bacteroidota > Bacteroidia > B-17B0 > Aurantibacillaceae > Aurantibacillus. The sequence goes on along the minus strand of CBIHOL010000038.1, from coordinate 22,980 downwards.
CTCGGATTCACAAGTATAGCCGCATCTGCGGCAATTTCTGGTAAGCTGGTCACATTACCCGCAATAATCGGTATCTCCGCCTGCATAGCTTCTATAAGTGGAATTCCAAATCCTTCATAGTAAGGTACAAAGGTCAGGGCTGTCGCGCTTGCGGTAACGAGTGCAAGATCGGCATCACTTAAGCGCTCGGTAAAAATGATGTCCTGTTTTACGGAACTGCTTTCAAGCGCTTTTCGGATATTCTGCATCCCCCAGAATCCCGGACCAGCAAGCAGTAATTTCAGCTCGCTGCGACTTTCTTCCTTAAATAAAGTAAATGCCTTAATAAGTGTTTCTATATTTTTCCGTGGATGCAGGGAGCCCACAAATAAAAAGTAGTCCTTCCCGTAAGAAAATTTTTTGCGGACTTCGATTTTCTGCTCTTCATTAAGAGGTTTAAAAAAATCGTGGATGCCGTTGTAAACCACGTCAATATGGGAAGAGGGAATGGCGTAATTTTTTGCAATATCAGCTTTGCTGTATTCCGAAACAGTGGCAATACGTGTGGCCGCTTTGGCGAACCTCGGAAAAAAGAAGTTGTAATATTTTGCAGTAAGCCACTTACTATCTCCAGGATGATGCAGGAAATTAATATCGTGAATTACAGGCAGCTGTTTGCATTTGGCACCGAGCGACAAAAAACCGTCCGGCGAAAGAAAGAGGTCTGGTTTCACCCGGTTCAGAAGATTTTTTACCTGCACCTGGAACCAGATATAATAGAGCAGGGGATGCCTTGCCTGCGGAGATAAAACAATGGGGGTGATATTATCCGAAAAAATAAATGATTCGTCAAAAGGCCGGTCGAAGAGGAAAATAAAATGAACATCAGGGTTGTTTCTTGTGATCCTTTTTAGTGTCTGATAGGTGAACCATCCCATCCCGTCGAGGCGGTCCTTCAACAGGAGCCGCGTATTTACTACAATCTGCACGGTCAAATCTATGAAATTTGATTAGCTAAACCCATAAAAAAAAGTATCTTTGCCTGCCTTTGATGCAAAAAAAGAAATTTATATTCGATCTGGCGATCCTGCTGGTACTCAATCTTTTAATCAAGCCTTTTTGGACAATTATCATCGAACCTAAGGTCCAGGGACGCATCGGCGACATCAGTTATGGTGAATATGCCACCATCTTTAATCTCTGCCTGGTACTCAGTATTTTCCTTGATTTTGGACTAACCAATTTTAATAATAAGAATATCGCGCAGAACAGTCATCTTCTGAGCAAACACTTCAGTAAGATGCTCGGTCTTAAATTTGCCCTGGGTTTCTTTTACGTGTTCATCACATTTATGGTTGGTTTTATCCTGATGGGATTTAACCTCAAACTATTAATGATCCTGGCGGTAAACAGTTTCTTTCTCAGCTTTATTCTTTTTCTCCGTTCAAATTTGCAGGCCCTGCATCTTTTCAGGATCGATAGCATCGTATCGGTACTCGACCGTATCATCATGATCCTTGTAGTGGGGGGCATGCTGCTGGGAGTTTTTGGCTCCGAGGTTACAGTGGAAGGTTTTGTTTACGCCCAGACAATCGGGTACGCGCTCACCGCCGTGATAGCATTCATAATAGTACTTAATAAGACCCACACTTTTAAACTGAACTGGGACTGGCTGTTTAACAGGATGATCCTTAAAAAGAGCATGCCTTATGCGGTTCTTTTCCTGTTAATGGCTTTTTATAACCGTTTCGACACGGTAATGATCTATAATATTCTGGGAGGAGATCTTGGAAAAGAACAGAGCGGTATTTACGCCAAGAGTTTCAGGTTGCTCGATGCAGCCGTACAGATCGCATACCTTTTTTCGGTGCAGCTGCTTCCTTTATTCAGCCGTATGATCAAGCACCGTGAAAATATTGAAAACGTGGTCAAACTTTCGTTCACGCTTCTTCTTACTCCAGCGCTTATCGTTTCTATAAGCACTATTTTTTACGCCGAACATTTTTTCGAAAAGATCTATACCGGCAATACGGAAGGGTATGAGATACTTGCAGTATTAATGAATTGTTTTACTGCGGCCTCTCTCAGCTATATCTTCGGAACTCTTCTTACAGCAAGCGGTCACCTGAAAAAGCAGAACCTTGTCGCCATGGGTGGTATCATCACCAACGTGGTCCTTAACCTGCTGCTTATTCCTAAATACATGGCCCTGGGTAGCGCAATTGCCAGTCTTGCCACACAGCTTGTAACCGGTCTCATGCAGGTATACATCTGTTACAGGGTGTTCCATTTTAAAGTAAATAAAAGGCTGCTGATCTCGTTGTTCCTTTTTATTGCAGGTCTGTTTTTTATCAATTATTTCACTCTTCATTTAACCAACCGCTGGATGCTAAATTTCGTAATTATGCTTACATTTAGCGGCCTGCTGGCTTTTGTCACCGGTATGGTTAACCCCAAATCGGTTCTCCGCTTTATCAAATACAAATAACAGAATATGATTGAGAATATCTCAGCTAAGGATTTAATTGCCAGGATCATTCAATGGCGCATAAAATTCATGTGGATCACTATTGTAACCGCAATTGTTACCGGTATCGTAGTCTTTTTCGTGCTCTCCAAACAGTATAAGTCAACAGCAATAGTATTTCCGGCAAGGCAGTTTTCGGTTTCAAAGCTTGTAATTGAAGCCAACGCCGGCAACCAGGAAGATTACATGATGATGGGTGACGCTGATGACTGCGAAAAGCTGATGCAGATCCTGCTCACCGACAACCTGAAAATGCGTGTGGCCGATCGTTATGATCTCTGGAAAAAATGGAAGATAGATACTACCATGAGGTATCATTTTCTAAAGCAAAAATGGGATGACCAGATCGTTATTAAACGAACTGAATTCAACAGCATCAAAATTGAAGTGTATGATTATACAGCAAGCGACGCGGCAAAAGTGGCCAACGGCATAGCTGATTTTGCTGATACCATTCGCTTTCACATGAATCGTGAACTGGCAGGACAAGTGGTTGATATTGTGAAAAAAGAGTACGACAATACTCTTCTGAGAATGAAAGAGCTGGAGGACAGTCTCTTTATACTCCGTCAGAAAGGTGTTTTACATTATAAGGAGCAGGTTAAGGCTTATTCGAAAGAATATGCGAAAGCTCTTTCTAAAAACGACAAGGAGGCAATTAACAGGCTGCAGCCTACGATCGATACCTTGAAAAAATACGGTTCTGCTTACATGAACATAAAGGACAATCTCGACAAGTATGGGGCTAAGTATCCCGATATAAAAATGAAATATGACGAGGCCCTGGTTAATTATAATGCTATCATCCCACTCAAATTTGTTGTGGAAAAAGCTATTCCCAATGAGTTTAAGGCACGTCCAAAACGTATGGTGCTAATGGCCATAACTGTTCTGGCTGCGAATTTATTCGGATTGTTTTTTCTGTTGCTTAGAGAACGTTTCAGGGCAAAGGCCTAAGGACTTTTGAATTTTCTAAAACTAGAATATCTGGCTGGTCTTTTCAGGGACAGCAAGCTTATCAGATACCTTCAAACTTATCTGTTCCCCATCCTCATGTTGTGTTTCATCGGGGGAAACATGTATGTATACCTGTTCAAGCGGTTTTATTTTTACCCGTACAATTGTCTCCCCCTCATCCTGGCGGTGATCTATTTTGCCATTTTTCATTTGCAGAAGCTGGTTTTCCTGCTTGCTTTCTGCACCCCGCTTGCAATCTCTTTAAAAGAAATGGGCCTTACACAGGGACCCGACCTGAGCATCCCCACAGAACCGCTCATGGCCGGCATCATGCTGGTGTACATCCTTAACAACCTGAACCAGAAAGTAAGCGATATAAAATTCATGCGGCATCCCGTGAGTTTGATCATTCTCTGCCAGTTATTGTGGATGTTCATCACAGTTTTAACCAGCACTGATATCGTCGTTTCCGCCAAGTTCTTTGTTTCGCGTTTATGGTTCATGTTCAGCTGTTATTACATTATCCAGCATCTTTTTCACGATAAACGTAATATCAAAACATTCATTTATTGTTACTCGGCAGCGTTGGCTATTGTGGTATGTTACACCATAGTGGTGCATGCCAGGTTTAATTTTAATGAGAAGGCGGCCGACTGGGTTTCATCGCCGTTCTATAATGACCATACAGCCTATGCCGCAGCCCTCGCTATGTTCATCCCTGTTCTGTTCTCATTTCTCTTTCTTAAAACTGTGTCAAAGTGGGGCAAGATCTTTTCATTGGGACTGTTCCTTCTTTTTTCAGTCGGAATAATTCTGTCCTTTACCCGTGCCGGCTGGATCAGTCTCGCAGTTGTTATTGGCATTCTTGTTACACTTTGGCTGCGCATTAAGTTTCGCACTATTATCATCACTATTGTGTCGCTGGTTGCCGTATTCCTGGTTTTTCAAACGGAAATCATCATTGCGCTTAACAGGATCAATACAGACTCAGAAGGAGGATTTGGAGAGAATATCGAATCTATTTTTAATATTTCTACCGATGCTTCCAATGTTGAGCGTCTCAACCGCTGGAGCTGCGCCGTACGCATGTGGGAAGATAAGCCGGTGTTTGGTTTTGGTCCCGGCACTTACATGTTCAAATACGCGCCGTACCAGCTCAGCAGGCAGCTCACCATCATCAGTACCAATTTCGGTACCAACGGTAATGCGCATAGCGAGTATCTTGGTCCTCTCGCAGAACAAGGTTTATTTGGGATGCTAATAGTGCTAATATTATTATTTTACACCACCCACCTGGGATACAGGCTGTATTATTCTTTAACCGGGCGTGAAGACAGGATCCTGTGCCTGGGAATGTTCCTGGGCCTTATGACTTTTTTTGTACACGGATTTTTAAACAACTTCCTCGATACAGATAAATTGTCCCTGCCATTCTGGGCTTACATGGCTGCCCTGGTGTGTTTTGATATTTATTATCCCAAAAAACAGCGGGACCGGAATTCCCGAACGGGATATCTTGACACATAAAGTACTCCTGCACGGCTTTGCTACACCTTGAAGCAGCGAAGATGCCCTATGTGTCCAGCATGCAACAAACAAACTTTCCTATGAAATCTATGTATGTTCTATGCGTTTAAACAATACCGTGAAAGCAGCAAAGCTGCCTATGTGTGCCTGCTAAGGAACACGGAAATTTCTTCCTATAAAAACTATGTGAACTATGTGGTTAACAAAACCGTGAACTGCCTGTGCGTCGGCTTTTGTGTCCTCTGTGTAAAACTTTGTGAGGCTCCACAGGAGCCTTTGTAGTTAAGCGACCGGAGTAATTCCGAAATTAAAAATGAAGGTCCGCCACCTTCACCGTAAGCAGCGCAATATCATCCGGGAAGGCCGTTTCACCTTTTAGTTCTTCTGCATAAAACAGAATAGCCTCGTTCAGGAACTCAGGCGGTGAATGACTGTTGTTCTTTACTATTTCCTTGATCGCTTCTACAGATACCATGTCATTTTGAGCACTGGCAGTGTCTGTTAAACCATCCGTATAACAAACAAGGATAAATTCTCCACCGTAATCCAGTGTGTCTACTTCTATTTTGGCCAGCGTTTGCGTAATACCAAGAATAGTGCACCCCTTTGCTAATTCAGAGAATTTATTATCGTAATACAGAATTGGAGGATTATGTCCTGCATTGATATAGGTAAGCTGCTGACTCTTGGTATTTAACTTTGAAATAAACAGGGAAACAAATTTCTCTGCCTTGGTGTTATCGAGTACCCTGCGGTTGAGCTCGATCACAATATCCTTAAGGTTATGTGTGTAATTTATCAAACTGTGCAAGGTAGCCTGTATATTACTCATCAGTAATGCCGCAGCCACGCCCTTACCACTCACATCTGCCATGCAGAAAATAAACTCGTGATTATTTAGGGGAATAAAGTCGTAATAATCTCCTCCGACACTCTGGTGAGGAAGATATTTTGCTGCTACCTGCAGGATCTCATTATTAGGGAGATTTTGCGGGAAAAGCATTTGTTGCATGCTTTGTGCCAGCTCAAGCTCCTTATGGATCTGGGCTCGTTGAATATGCTCCTTGTACAGCTTTTTATTTTCGATGGCCACCACAATAATATTGGTAAGCGTTTGCACGTATGGCAAATGTTTGATAGCCGCACTTAACTCCAGTTTCTCCTGGTTAACATCGCCCAACAGCACAAATGCAAGTGCTGTAGACTTATGAAAAACGGGAATTACAATTTCAAAGCTTTTGCTTAATTCTCCTTTACTGAAAGTGATCGTTTCAATTTCGCGAATGGCAAGCAGCTCGTCCTCAAAATGTATATGGTTGAATTCTTTATCGATTCCGTATTTGAGTATACAGGTCCACTCCTGGTCGTAATGGAACAATACCAGCTTTCCAACGCCCAGGCGGTTTTCAAGGATATCCTGGAAAAGGTCAAGTAATTGCGCCGTTGAATAATTATTGTTGATTGCCTTAGTAACCTCCAACAGAGCGTTAAGCTTCAGGTCCTGGATCAGTTTCTGTTTGGATATTTTGGTATGGCTGGTCAAATCAGGTAAACTGCTTCCTTTTTAGCTTTTGAAAAATCTGCTTCAATACGTTCCTGTAAAGTAGTGCTTAACGTTAATCCCACGTAATCGGCTTTGACGGGGAATCTTGTATGGCTGCGGTCGACAAGGATCACTGTGTTGATCTTTTTAACCGGTTTGTCGAGGAATAATTTTACGGCGTACATCAGCGTTTTGCCGCTGTTCAGTACATCATCTACAAGGATGATCGTTTTATTCACAAACTGTTTTTCTTCAAAATCAACAACCGGTTCGCCTTCCCAGGGTTTCTCTTTGTTTAAAGAAATTCTCCCGAGTGAGATCTTCATTCCTGAGATCTCCTTTAGTTTAGCCACCAGCTGTATGGCCACCTTATAACCATTACCATCGATGCCAACTACCAGCAGCTCTTTTTCCGCGAAGTTATTTTCATATACTTCAAAGGCCAGCCGGTTTAATTTTTGCTGGATCTGGATAGTATCGAGGATCCTGACTTTTTTCATTTATAATTTTTGATCAGGCGGTTCAATGCCTGCTTAACATCGTCGTTAGGTTCGCTAAGCGGTAATCTTACATAACGGTCACAAATTCCCAGCACGCTCAAAGCATGCTTAATTCCTCCGGGATTCCCATCACCAAAAAGCTGATCAGTAATATCAACCAGTCCATAGTGAAGTGGCTGTGCCTGAGCGAATTTATGGTCAAGACTTAATCTTACCATTTCACTGTAATCTTTTGGAAAAGCATTGGCCACTACAGAAATTACTCCTTCTCCTCCGGCAGCAATAATTGGTAAAGTAAGATTGTCATCACCACTTATCACCATAAATCCTTTCGGACGGTTCTTGATCACCTTCATGATCTGTTCAATATTTCCGCTGGCCTCCTTGGTGGCAACAATATTCTTAAAATCTTTTGCGATCCTTACTTGTGTCTGCCAGGTAACGTTGCTGCCCGTTCTGCCCGGGACATTGTAAAGGATAATATCTTTTTTGCTAGCCTGCGAAAGAGCTTTGTAATGCTGGTAATATCCTTCCTGGTTAGGTTTATTGTAATATGGCGCTACTGAAAGAATAGCCTCAAAAGGCTTCAGGTCTGTTTTTTTAAATGTGCTGATCACTTCAGCGGTATTGTTTCCGCCTATGCCAAGCACCAATGGAAGTTTGTTTCCATTTGCTTTTATTACGGTATCAATTGCAAGTTGTTTTTCTTCAGAGGTCAGTGTCACGCTTTCTCCTGTTGTTCCCATCACCACAATGTATTCCACCTTTCCATCATGAAGATGTTTTACAAGTCGTTTTAACCCTTTTGTGTCTACCGCTCCTTTTTTATCAAAAGGCGTGATAATTGCCACGCCCGTCCCCTTTAAATTATTATTTCTCATGAAGTTCTAAAGGTAACAAAAAGTATGGAAAAAGGGGAGTGGCACCAGTCGCGGCAACAGTGGGTATTACGTGCCAGGACTCACGGACAAGGCAGTATTGCCTCGCCTTGTAACATCAGCCCTTTACATAGCCATTTTTCAACAGGCAGGTGTTGGTGGCTAAGTAAAATTACCGTCGGTTAATGATATCAAAAATCAACTCTTTTCATCGATAGAGGCTGGACCATCAACATGGTTGGCTTCCCGCAGATTTTCGCAGATCGGCGCAGATGGAACGTTCGGCGTAATCTGCGGAGCGAGTGTATTCGTGTAATTCCGCATAAATTAGCGGGAGAAGACACGTAACACTTTCTTCATGTTTTTTCAATCTTTATATATTGTATCTTAGATTTGAAATTGATCACCCATGAAAAAGTTCCTGACCTTAGCTGTCTTATTCTTCCTGTATACATTGCAGGCACAAGTAAATCTGTCATCAAGCCTCACTGCCTGTTACCCTTTGGCAGGAAACGCAAACGATCAGATCGGGATTTCGCATGGAATATCATACAACGTCGCTACTGTATTGGGCAGTAACAGTGCACCTGCATCCGCAATCGCTTTTTCAGGAACTCCCAGCAGCTATATCGAGCTTCCCGATGTCCCCGAACTAAAGCCTCTTAACGCGGTGTCGTTTTCTGGCTGGGTTATGGTCAACGGGTATCAGGCAGATGATCATATAGTATTTACCCGTAACAACAGCAACTCTTCATTCGCAGCGTACTCTCTGATCACGTATTTTTCAAATGGAGCTTACCACTTCAGATCTTATAAAGAGAATGGGCCGGCCAGTTTTTATGCTGAAAGCACCACCACAGTTGCACTAAATACCTGGTATCACCTCGTATTTGCTACTGATAACAACGCGATCCAGCTTTATGTAAATGGTGTGCTTGAAGCAACTGCACCGGTTTCTATTCCGTTTGCTTACGTCCCGGGAAAAGGGGTTATTCTTGGAGGCTGCAATGAAATGATCTATAATACGCCCTTTCTTGGTGAGATCGATAATGTCCGGTTTTACAACCGTGTGATCAATAGCGCGGAAGTAAGCGCGCTTTACCAGCAAAATCCTGAATGTATTACTACCATACTGCCTCCTGTCTCTAATTTTTCAGTTTCAGCTTCGAATATTTGCGCAGGTCAGCCAATTACGCTTACAGATCTTTCTACCAATTCACCTACTTCCTGGTCATGGCAGCTTCCAGGTTCAACGCCAGTGGGAACTCTGGTAAACAATCCGGTTTGTGTTTATAATACGCCGGGTACTTATACAGTAACACTTGTGGCGTCAAATAGCGCAGGAGCAAGCAACAATATTGCCTCGTTGGTGATCCATGTTAAGCCGTCGCCCGTGGTCACCGTTGCAGGACCATCACAATCAGTATGTGCAAAAAGTAATGTTACACTCACAGCTTCCGGTGCATCAACTTATACCTGGAGCAGCACGCAGAAGACACCTTCAATTGTTTTCCAGGCAACAGCAACAACAGTCTATACTGTAACTGGCAGCACCTCAAACGGCTGTAAATCCAATGCCACTTACACGGTGGATGTAAAAACGTGTACAGGTCTGGATTCCTATTCATTTTCCGGTATACACATCTGGCCAAACCCCGCGCAAGATCTTCTTGAAATTGAAACCGGTGTTTCACAGGCAGTTAACTTATCACTGTATGATCTTTTAGGGAATAAGGTGATGGACCTGCGAGTAATTTCGCATGCATCTGTGGACATATCCACATTGCAATCTGGAATTTATTTTCTTAAAGGTGAAAACGCGAATGTCACCAGGGTGGTCAAGCAATAACCTTAAGCTTTTCTTGACGGTCCCACAGCGTGGTTGGCTTCCCACAGATTTTTTCGCAGATTCTCGCAGCTGAAACTTTCAGCGTAATCTGCGGAGCGAATGTATTCCTGTAAATCCGCGTAAATCAGCGGGAGAAGAAACGTAACGCTTACTTCAAATTAAAATACTCTGTCGCCATTGTCGCGATCTCATTTCCGTAAGCAAGACTCGCAGTCGCAGCCGGACTGGGACTATTGATTACATGCATGGCATTGCCGTGACGCTCAATTTTAAAATCGTCGAGCATTTCTCCTTCAGGTCCTAATGCCATAGCACGGATCCCGCAGCGACTGGCCACGATATCATCCATCTCGAGTGATGGAATTAATTTACGGAGTCGATTTAAAAAATAAGTTTTACTGAATGCACCACGATATTCATCCATTCCAAATCGCCAGTGTTTGGCAAAGAATTTCCAGGTACCCTTATAGCCGAAAGCTTCTGCTGTATCACGAAGGCTAAACGCGGTTTTTTTATATCCTTCACGGTCAAACACAAACACAGCATTTGGCCCGCATTCTGTGCCTCCTTTTATCATGCGCGTAAAATGCACTCCCAGAAAAGGAAACTTTGGATTAGGCACAGGGTAAATAAGATTCTTCACTTTACTCAGACCTTTTTCAGTGAGATCGTAATAATCTCCACGAAATCCTACAATAGCTGAATCTGTTTTCGCTCCTTCTTTCTTAGTGATCCTATCGGCCTGCAGTCCTGATGTGCTGATGATATAGCTGGCAGTGAAACGTGATTTATCTGTGATGACAGTGGTGCTATCGGTATTTTTTTCAAAACCGATCACCTTTTGTGAAGTAAGCACTTTGCTTCCACCTGCCGATGCGTTAATAAGCTCGGCATATTTCCTCGCCACGTCTCCATAATCAATTATACCTGTACAACCTACCCATAATCCCGAAATGCCTTCGCAATAAGGCTCAATTTCTTTTATCCGTTTACTGTCAATGATCTCAATATCTTCAACACCATTGGCAATGCCGTTATTGTAAACCTTATTCATATGGGCCAGCTCACTTTCGTGCGTGGCCACAATTATCTTTCCGCAAATATCATGCTGTATGCGATGGTCTTTGGCAAACTGTACAAGTTCCCGTCGACCTGCAACACAATTCCTCGCCTTATATGATCCTGGCTTATAATAAATTCCGCTGTGGATCACCCCGCTGTTATGCGAGGTCTGATGTGCCGCCACTTCCTTTTCTTTTTCAAGCACCAGCACTTTTTTATTGGGATGTTTCTGCGTGAGTTTGTAAGCAGTGGCAAGGCCTACAATGCCTCCGCCAACTATGATAATGTCGAATTTACCTTCCATGATTAAGGCGACAAATGTACAAAATTTAAAGAGGGGATTTGTTTATATTTAGACCCTTGCACGTGAATAAAAACGTGTCATCAGTGTTATGAAGATCATCTGTATAGGCCGTAATTACGCGCTTCACGCCAAAGAAATGAAAGCCGAGCTTCCAACAGAGCCGGTGTTTTTTATGAAACCAGACACTGCGCTGCTGCGGGAGAATGTGTTTTACATGCCGGATTTTACAAGCGACCTGCATCATGAGATCGAGCTTGTAATTAAGATCTCAAAAGCAGGTAAACACATCGAAAAACAATTTGCACATAAATATTACGAGGAGATCGGTCTTGGCATCGATTTCACTGCACGCGATATCCAGGAAAACTGTAAGAAAAAAGGTTTACCGTGGGAGAAGGCCAAAGCCTTCGATAACAGCGCTCCCATTGGAGGCTTCATAAAAAAAGACAAGCTGGACCTGCAGAATATCAGTTTTTCATTGAAAATAAACGGGGAGTCAAGGCAGGAAGGAAACTCAAAGGATCTTATCTTTTCGTTCGACGATGTGATAAGCCATGTATCAAAATTTATTAGTCTTAAGGTGGGTGATTTAATTTATACCGGTACACCTGAGGGTGTTGGTGCAGTGAAAATAGGTGACCACCTTGAGGGTTATCTGAATGGAGATCCTCTCCTGTCTCTGACTGTAAAATAGCGATTTCTTTAGCGCGTTAAGGCCCGCACGTTTCTATGTTTCATTGTGCAAACAATAAACTAAGTGAAAGCAGTATAACAATTATAACAATCGCCCATTTAATAATGCCCATGACGAGTCCGGCCCTTGCCATTCCTTCCACACCAGTGTTCTTGTATTTTTGCGGGTTTTGTTGAACCTCCTTCAGCACTCGTCTTCCCAAAACAATGGCAGGTATGCTCCCAACATATAAAAACAGGCCCGTGATTCCCAGCACTAATGCAGTTACCGCGTCGGCTCTTACTTTATCCGGATCTGCGTACCGGGGGATTGTAGGATATGAAGCCCGGGGAGCAGGAGCGGCCTGAGCAACCGGTTCCCTGAAAACCTCCTTACTTCCATTTGCGTAGCTGATCATAAAAATGTCAGTTTTTCTGCTCACGAAAAAAGGGCCCTCGGGCATCTCGCATTTTTTATATCGGATCTCGTCCTGGCTGACTTCCAGGATCTTTGCCATTAACTCTGTTCCGTCGCGAAACACTATTTTGTCGCAGGTATCCGTGTTCTGCACGAGCACTGTTTTGCGGGGAGGAAAGCTTGTGGGCATATCTGTTCCTTTTCCCGCACTGGCAGAAAGCTCTTGTTCGGGAAGCTCTGAAACTTCTTCTGCAATTACTTTTTTATGTCCGGATGATGCTTGGCGCGCCGGACCAGTGTTGGATTTTTTTGCAACATGTTTACCCGAAAAATAAAAACCCTTCTGATATTTTCTTTTTTGAACGGCGCATGATAACAACAGGGCCAGGGGAAGGAGTAATAACCAGAATCTCATAACCGGAAGCTTAGAAATTATATCCTACGGTAAAGCCAGACCAGAAATAAAGCGACAATGGTGATTCGAGACTGGACACCGGGATGCCATACTGGTCGGTAATTGGATCATTGATAGCATCACTTTTAAATCCAAGTGATCCGAAAATGGTTGTTGTAAGCCTTGAGCGTGTTCTTATCACAAAACCGTTGGTAATGGTCATGCAGAAGCGCGAAAGCGTGTTGTTTTTTTGCTGCACGTACATCCCCGTATAAGGATAAAAGGTTTGAATGCCGTCATATTTCATGTACCGGAACATGGGACCAATAAAATAATTGACGTTTGTTTTAAAAGAAGGATAATAGTTTATCCCGAACCCTACTTCGTAAAGCTTGCGTTGAAGAGTATAACCGTTGTTACCTGTGCCGGTAAAATATACCGATTGGGTAATGCCAGGCTGTTCAACTCCAAAAGCAAACGGAAGGATGATATTAAACCGGCTTTTAAAGAATTCACGCTGGTACAGGATCCCTATTTCATTATTAAAAAAATTAAGAAAGTTGATGGAGATATTATGCGAATACCTGTAAAAAAGCAGGGAATCTTTTTTGTCCATTGGCTTTGGACGGGCAGGGGCAGGAGCAGCCGCATATTCAGGTTCCCTTTGTTGCACCGGGGCGGCAGGAGAACTTTTTATCACTTCGTGCTGTCCGTTAGAATATATTATAATATCAACGTTTCTTTTGTTCTCGATATATGTTGGTCCTGTAAGATTATCCCAAAGCTTATACTTGATCTCATCTATGCCCACTTCAAGGATCTTTACACTCAGCTTCGTATTATCCTTTTTATAAATTTGATCCTGTGCGTTCACACAATAAGTTAACAGGAGTGTGGCTATCAGAAGGAAGCGTTTCATACTGTTTCTTTTATGCTTTAAAGATATCAATTAATTCATTTAACGATCTATTTTACACAATATTGCATTTCTGAATAGTTAGTCAGCAAGCGATTTGTTGTTAATTTTGCATTTTACATTTGCCGATCATCATATGAAACTTTTTTTTCGCTATTTCGTGCAGGGACTGATCCTGTTTATCCCTCTGATCTTTACCTGTTTTGTCTTATACCAGCTGTTCGACTTTTTTGCATCCATGTTCTCCGTAGTGGGCTTTAGTGAGAATTACCTGCTAAACACCTTGCTGGGAATGGTTTTTACGCTTGGTTTCATTGCCTTACTGGGAGTGCTGGCCTCATCATATATTTTTAAGCAGTTGTTCAGCTTTTTTGAGGAGAAGCTGGAGCACGCTCCATTCATCAGGCATATTTATTCCCCTGTGAAGGATTTTACCAATGCTTTTGTGGGAAATAAGAAAAAATTCAATAAACCTGTCCTGGTTCTCACCAATCCTGCCGCTAATGTGCATGAAATCGGTTTTATTACGGATGAAGATCTTAAGGACATCGGCATCAGCGACAAGGTGGCCGTTTATCTCCCGTTCTCATATTCTTTATCGGGAAAGCTGATCATAGTGCCCAGGGCCAACACAACCCCTTTAGCCGCCGACGCCGCTGAAACCATGAAATTTGTAGTTAGTGGCGGTGTTACCGATGTGGATTGAAATAAAATTCCAGCCCGTAACATCTGTACCATTAATGAACCGTGCGTTAGTAATGAAACAATTTAACGGCTACTGTCCGTGCAGCATGCCCCGGTAATTTCGAATTCTTAAATTTGAGTATTGATATGACAGAAATTCTAAGGATCTCAAATGTTTCTAAAAGATACAGCTCGCATGTAGCGTTGAACAACGTATCTCTTTCGGTGCCCGAAAAATGTGTTTTCGGATTGCTAGGACCTAACGGAGCCGGTAAAACGTCGCTTATCAGGATCATCAACCAGATCACTGGTCCGGATTCAGGTGAGGTTTTTTTTAAAGGTCAGAAACTTCATCCTTCACACGTTGAAAATATTGGCTATTTACCCGAAGAAAGAGGGCTCTATAAAAAGATGACGGTAGGCGACCAGGTTTTGTACCTGGCAAGGCTCAAAGGCTTAAGCAATCTCGACGCCCGAAAGCGGATCAAATTCTGGTTCGAAAAATTTGAAATGCAAAGCTGGTGGAAGAAAAAGGTAGAGGAGCTCAGCAAAGGCATGCAGCAAAAGGTTCAATTTATTGTCACAGTCATCCACGAGCCTGAATTGCTGATTCTCGATGAACCTTTCAGTGGGTTTGATCCCATAAATGCCCAGTTAATAAAGAACGAGATCCTCGAATTAAGACGCAATGGCGCAACAGTTATTTTTTCCACTCATAACATGGGAAGTGTGGAAGAGCTGTGCGATAATATCGCGCTGATCAATAAAGCCGAAAAGATCCTGGACGGTTCTGTGAAGGAGATCCGCAAAACCCACCGCAGTAACACTTACCGCATTGCGTTTAAAGGGAATGTACTGGGTTTTACCAACGCTTTGTGGACAGGAGCAGAGATCATCGATAAAAGCGTAGAGGACGATATTAATATTTTTACTTTAAAAGCCCTCGGTAATTTAAGCTCAGGTAAATTGCTGGAAGCAGTGATCCCCACATGCGAGATCATTTCTTTTAATGAGATCATACCTAGTATGAACGATATTTTTATAAGTCATGTGCACCAGGGCAACCAGGCTGTGGGTACTAAAAGTAATTTTACAGAATAAGATGGGAAAGATCGGTTTAATCATAACACGGGAGATCAAATCAAAGCTCACCAACAAAACGTTCATTATTATGACCTTGCTGGCGCCTTTGCTGATCACAGGTTTCCTCGCCTTCATCATTAAAATGTCACAGTCAGAGAAAACGCAGCAGAAAGTGCTCGTGATCGATGAGTCTAAATTTTTTGTGGGCAAGCTTTCAGGCAATGACTTTATTTCGTTATCATTCAGCAGTGAAAGTCTGGATGAAGCGGTGGGCAGTTTTAACAGCAGAGGTTACACTTGCGTATTCTGGATCGCTCCCAATATCATCGAAGGCGGTGCAGGGGCAACCAAGTTATATTATAAGAAATCGCCCGGCTACGCTTTTCAAACTTATATGAAAGATCAGATGGAACGCCTGATCTACGAGTATAATTTACGCGCCAATAATATCAATCCCGACGTGATCATTAATTCCAAACAGAGCATAAAGATGATCATGCGGAAAGTGGATGATCTTGGAAAGACGGAAGAACAAAGCAGTTTTGGTTTCCTGGGCTTCATATCAGGAGCTTTGATGTTCATGTTCATTATTATGTACGGCATGATGGTATTCCGCAGTGTGATGGAAGAAAAAACAAGCCGTATTGTTGAAGTGATCGTCTCCTCGGTCAAGCCTTTCCAGTTGATGATTGGAAAGATCCTTGGGATTGCGCTGCTGGGCATCATCCAGTTTGTGATCATGGGTATTATAACCTTTGCGCTCACAACGGTATTATCAGGCATCTTCTTAAAGGATGCTTCGGCACAGTTGAAGGTCTTTGAACAGCAGCAGGAAATGGTGAAAAAACATGGGACCAATATCAATCTTAACCAGCTCGAGAAATTTGACGACAAGCTTGAAATGTTTGAATTGCTCACAAAACTAAAGAAGATCAATTTTATAGAGGTGTTCATCTGTTTCTTTCTTTATTTTATCGGGGGATATTTGTTTTATAGCGCCATCATGGCTGCTATTGGCAGCGCTGTTGATTCGGAGGCGGATTCTCAACAATTTATTACACCGGTAATGATCCCGCTGATGGTAGGATATTTTATAAGTACCAAAACGATCCTCGACCCCGATTCAGCAACAGTTTTCTGGGGTTCTATGATACCGTTTACTTCTCCGATAGTCATGATGTCGCGTATTACTAACGGTGTACCGCCCTGGGAGATCGTAGTGTCGCTCGCCGTATTGTTCATTTCCTTTTTTCTCATGACCTGGCTTGCAGCTAAAATATACAGGACCGGAATTCTTATGTATGGTAAAAAGACCAGCTGGAGAGAACTGGGAAAATGGTTATTCTATAAATAGAAAACACGTCTGCAGCTAAAGGGATAATTTAATACCTTCAGCGCAATGGATACACCACTGCGCCCTTTGAATTCTGTTTTCAGCGATTGGCGGCGTTGGCTTGTATTTCTTTGTTCTGCGGTTTTTACCTTGTTCCTTACCATAAATCATGAGACATGGGGCGATGAGCTCGATGCATGGAACGTGATGAAAAGCGGCACCGCCTACCTGGACCTCCTGCTAAATAGCGCCTATTATCTTCATCCCACATCCTGGAATACGATACTGTGGTTGGCGGCACAATTCTCACACAGTCTTTCGGTGCTCCCGGTGGCCTCTTACCTCACGGCAATTGTAACTGCATTCCTTATTGTTTTTTTATCGCGATTCAGACTTTCTACCTGTGTTGTAATTCTCTTAGGTTATTATCTACTTTTCGAATACAATGTTTTTGCACGCGGATATGGACTGGCAACCATGCTTACGATGCTGGCATGTGTTGCATCGAACAGCAACCGACCAAAACCAGGACTGTTTTATTTTTCTCTTTTTTTGCTTTCAAACACCCACATGTTTGGTTTTTTCCTTGCCGCGGGATTATATGCACACCGGCTAGCTTCCTTATGGCACGAAAAAGAAAGAAGAAAGGAGCTTGTGTGTGCGGCGCTCGTGCTTTTGCCGGCGGCTTTTATCGACATTCTGGCTTTTCTTCAGTCAACGACTGATCTGCCTATGACAGCGGGACACAGGATCTGGAACGTATTGCAGGCGCCCGTAAGGGCATTTCTGCCAATGCCCGCGTGGTGGGGTCACCACTTCTGGAACACTCAATTCCTCCTGGAAGGGGGCATAACAGTTCCATTCATCAAATATTTATCCCTTTTTCTTTCCTGTCTTTTTGTTGTATTAATACTTAAGGTCTTTGATAGGTCACAGTCCCGGTGGCTGATCCTCGTTTTTTTTTCTCTGCAGCTTTCATTCGGATTATTATTCCCTCTTGTGAGCGCCCGTTATGTTGGATTCCTCTACATATCCTTTCTGGCTGCGCTATGGCTTAATGGTGGCATACCCGACGGATGGCGACGAACATGCGTATTTTTTTTCCTTATAATGCAGGTTCCGGGCGGCATGTACTCAGCTGCAAAAGAACTCCTCCTTCCGTTTTCCCAGGTTAAAGCAACTTCAGCTGTCGCAGCGAAAATACCAACAGGCAAACCCGTTATAACCGACTTTGGAGCAATGAACTTTCTTTCGGCAGTTACAGATAAGGGTTATTATTGTGTGGGAGCTAACAGTGTGATTTCCTCTGTCCCGCTTTTACCGAACGCTCTGTATCTTGTTAATGGTCGCGACAGATATACTGTCGGTACATATTATTATATGGACAGTACGCATGTAAATGAAGTGTATCTGATGAGCACCAGGTCTCCGGAAAGGATCCTTATTGAAGACAGGTTGTTTTTTGATACGCTGTCGGTAGTGGCTGTAGATTCTGCAGTGGGCGCCATTGAGAAGTTCAGTGATCTCTATCTGTACCGCGTGAGGCGTAAATAGTATTAGAGGTCAGAGCTGACATTAAACTTTTTAAATGTGCAGATCAGCTTACAATCTTAAAATTAAAGGCACCGGTTTTTTTGACGCCGTACACCCGTAGCCAGATGGGTAAAGTGGCTTCTGTAGCCCTTGCGCCTGTCAGATCACCGAGGTCCATTGTAGCATCATCGCTCCATCCCAGTTCTCTTAACAATGACCTCACCTGTTTTTTTGCGTCTTCATCATTGCCGCATATATAATTGACATGTTCTCCGTTTGCAAGCTGCACAGGGTTTATCATTAACCCGTTCCACATGGTGTTGAGCGTCTTTACCACTTTGGTTGAGGGAATTATTTTCTGGATCTCTTCGGCAAGAGAGGTGGTATTGCTGTATTCAGGAATAAGCGAAGGTGGCATTCCTCTGCTAAAATCCAGTGGATTTGTGATGTCGATCAGGATCTTTCCCGAAAGATTCTTCTCACCCGCCGATCTTATCACTTGCATTGCTACTTCACCCTTGCATACATTAATGATCACATCTCCGAATGAGGCGGTCTGAGCAAAAGTACCCAACTGGATACCTGGATTTTGTTCGAGAAACCCGGAAAACGTTGCTGCGCCTTCTTTTTCCATGGTTTGTTTAGGATCCCTTGTGCCAACCATAATCTTATGGTTAAGGCCGCTGAGGCGTGTCGCAAATGCTTTTCCGACAGCACCGGTTCCAAAAATGCCAATATTCATTGTTGTGGGTTTTAGTACAATAAAGATAGTTTTTCTAAAGCGGGATCGGTAATCAGAGGCACTTTATTTATTTGTGTGTTCTTCCAAAAAGTATCTCGTCTCGTCCAGTCTGAGCAGGGACGAGATCCTTTCTTAAGTGATCTTGTATTTTAGGCAGTAAAATAAACGCAGAAAATTTTCTTAGTGTCTTTCTTAGTGTCTTAGTGCTAGCACCGCAGGCATACATGTGAGTGCCTTTTCGCCAAGGCATCAAATTCTAAATAAACTTACATTTCCTGCTGGCAAACGCGCACATTCTTAGAAGGATGAGGCCATGCTTGAAACGTGAGATATTAGTGGTGCCGTAGGTTCTTTCCCTGTAGCGGATGGGCACTTCCACAATGCGCAAATTAAGTTTATGTGCGCCGAACAGCAGGTCAAAATCTCCGAATGGATCAAACTCCCCGAAATACTTCCTGTTCTTGGTGAGCTTAATATAATCCAGGCGAAACATCACCTTTGTTCCGCAGAGAGTATCTTTAAAGCGTTGTTCTAAAAGCCAGGTAAACGCCCAGCTGAAAAAATGATTGCCCAGGTAATTTAAAAAACGCATGGCTTCCTTATCCATGGGATAAACCAGCCGAGTTCCATTTATGAAATCTCCTTTATTACTTGCTATAGCGTTGTAAAATTTAGGAAGGTCCTCCGGGGGCACCGTGAGATCTGCGTCAAGGATCATTAAGATATCGCCGGTAGCTATTTTGTAACCTTCACGCACGGCATCTGCCTTTCCTTTTCCTTTTTGCTGGCCTATTTTAATATCATGTGTGCCGGAATATTTTTTCTGGATCTCCTGGATCTTCGCCCAGGTATCATCAGTGCTGTTACCTTCAATAAAAATGATCTCTACGTGTTTTCCGAACTGGGGAAGACGAAGAATGGCATTTTCAATATTCCCGCTTTCATTTCGTGCGGGGATCACTACAGTGGTGCTGTACTTTTTCTCGTAGATCTTTTCATCCGTTTCCGGCAACAGCTTCGCGAAATTGTAAATATTGAAGCTGAAAAAACGAAACACCGGGAACTTCGCGAGATATTTATTCAGGACGTGCGAGATAAGCGGGACGTAAAAAGGAAAGATAAGTCGCTTGCTGTTCCTGTAAACATCAAAGCCGGAAATAAAAAGAAGGTTGCTGATATCCCGGGTACTGAGCCAGTTCTGGTGCGGTGTTTTTTCTTTCAGGCCTATAAATTCAGTGAATTTTATCAGCGGTTCCCAAAGTGCATTATAATACTGCACAATGATCTTGGTATTGGGATGACAGCAGTTTTTTACCTGCATCAGAACATTCTGAACATCATCCACAAACCCAATAAGGTTGCTTAATATGATCAGGTCGTAGGTTTCATGAAGCTCGATCTTATTGGCATCCATCCTTATGAACTGGATGTTACTGCCGGCATGTTTTTCCTTCGCCCAGCTGATGAATTCATCGCTGAAATCGATCCCGGTCTTTTTAGAACCTTTAATATTCGCCAGAAGGTCACCATTCCCGCAGCCAACTTCAAGCACGGAGGAATCTTCATGCGAAAAATAGTCGCAATATTGTGTGATCTCATTCCAATAGTATTTGCTGAAAAACCGCTTCTTACGCTTCTTCGCGATGCCATTAAAATAGGACTGCAGATTATTTTTGGAAATACCCTCCATTTAAAGAGCTGTAAAAATACTCAATTAAATAATTCATTTATCTTTGCAGGCATTTATTTACAACAATGATCAACAGCTGGCTGCCGATTACACGCATCAAAATTTTTGGCGCTAAAATTTTATACCGCTTTACAACTTTATTTGTAGGCAAGAATAAAAGGATCATTGATCGCGATGGCGTGAAATACGAGGTTGACCTCGCTGAAGGTATCGAGCTTTCTCTTTTTCTTTTTGGAAAATTTCAAAGCCACATCACTACAAATCCCTTTCTTAAGATACCTCAAAATGCAGTGGTGATCGATATCGGAGCTAATGTCGGCTTAATGACCCTGCAGTTCGCCAAAATGGTGCCTCAGGGCAAAGTGATCTCTTTTGAACCAACATTTTATGCTCTCGAACGTTTAAAGAAAAATCTCTCTCTTAATCCTGCACTTGCCTCACATGTTGAAGTCATCAACTCTTTCGTTTCTGAACGTTCGGATATCAATCCGGGAATTGTGGCTTATAGCAGCTGGAAAGTGAACGGCGAGCGTGGTGCGGAAGATCATCCGGTGCACCTGGGTACACCAAAAAGCGCTGAAGGTGTTCCATCGGTAAGCTTAAATGATTTTGTGTCAAGGGCGGGAATTCAGAAAATTGATTTTATAAAGATCGACACAGACGGTCACGAATACGAGGTGTTTAAAGGAGCAAAAGAAGCGATCGCTAAGTTCAGACCGAAAATAATTTTTGAGATCGGACTTTATGTGATGGACGAAAAGAATATTACGTTTGATTTCTACTTTAATTACTTTAATGACCTGCGTTACCAGCTCATTGATACAAAGTCAGGGGCAAACATCACGCTCAGTAATTATAAGCGTCATATTCCTCTCAAAGGTTCTACGGACCTGATCGCTCTTCCTCTATAGCAAGATATTTTATCGCGAGATCAGCACGTTAAAGCTGAATTCGAAGGCCCCGTCATTATTGGCGACTACATACTCTCTCGAGAGTGGTTTTAAACCGCCGGCTTCAATTAAAGAAAAACGGTAACCGAGGCCTGTAAAGAAATCAAAAAATTCAACTGCTGATGAGCCCGCCCTGTTAAAGCCGTGTGGCCAGTACTCTGCCACGATCTTCAGGTTTTTGGAATTCTTCAGAAGCTTTTGCATGCCTTTAAATGCCACCAGCTCATAACCCTGGATATCTATCTTGATCAGATCCACCTTTTTAATTGTTCCGCTCGTGAGCATGTCATCAATAGCCACTGCCGGGATCTCCTCGATGCTGTCGTAATTATTTACCGGGTAGGTGCGGTGGTCGACATTCAGCAGTTTTGATTTATAAACCTTTATGATGCCTGCTTTATCTGAAACAGCTTTATGAAAAAGTAAAATATTCGAAAATTTGCCTGCGTTCTTTTCCAGGTATTTAAAGTTGGTGGAATCAGGTTCGAAGCAGTACACTCTTCCCAAACTACCCACCAGGTCGGCCAGGATCCGTGCATAGAAACCTACGTTGGCCCCGATATCCAGCACATGATCGCCTGGTTTAACGAGGTCTTTCAGCAGGTTTATTTCTTCCTTGTCGTTCTTGTTCTTAAACCTCGCGTAAATAAGGTTATAAAGAGGAAAGGAGGTTTTGTAAAGCCAGTTTCCGAATTTTATTTTAGTATAGTTGAAATCCACGTTAGTATTTTAATTCAAATAATGCAGCCGGTTCGTCCTCGCCGCCAATCACTTTCACCTGCCTGATCTTATCAGGGTACTTCTGCATAATAGGTATGGCAATATGATGAACAGTATTGATTATATCGCCGGTATTTTGTTTGGGGTTCAGGCGCAGGCTGGCAATCAGGATATGTGTCACCTTATTTCTTTTAAAGAATGCCAGTGCACTGTCGGGATTACTTTGCTGGGTCGTTGTATCTTTTGCGATCACAGAATAAATAGGAAAAAAGTGTTTTCCCCTGGCGTAAACAAAGCTCATGGGTGCCTTACGCGCTGCCACCAGGCTGTTCTCAGGCAGGCTATCCCTGCACCAGGCGCTCAGCTGAAGGTAGTTTCTCCAGTCAGGTGTATAGCCATAATAAATATCCCCGCTTAAGTTTTTTGTCAGCACGGGAACATTTTTCTTTCCTCTTTTAACCGTGGAGATCAGCATTGATCCTGAGATGACAAGGAGCACGAGGAAAAATATTCCCTGGCTGAAATTATCTTTTTGAAAGAACCGGTACAGTCCATAAAAGATCCCGAGCAACAGCGCGGGCATATGCACCATAATTAACCTCGGTTGATCCCAGCGTGCCTGGAGAACAAAAAAAGTGCCAAATGAGATGCTGCCTGCAAAGAAAACAAGAAAGGCTATAACGTAGTGTTTGTCTTGTATGGCTTTATACAAACCAAAT
>CBIHOL010000037.1:0-39218 GCA_966211905.1 uncultured bacterium | reverse complement strand
CACCGCGGCTACTAAAGGAACATTATCCACAAGTGCGGATAATAATCCAAATGTCAGACCGATTAGATTCTGATCGCTGATCGTCTTTGTCATCCACGAAGCCAGGTCGGAAAGAATCCCCGATGACTGTAGTGCGGCGATGCTGACTAAAATTCCGAAAAAGAACAGGACACTTGGCGTATCGATTTTCCTCAACGCATGAACCACAGAAAGAACATGTTTATCTTCATCATCCTTGCCTCCATGTAATATTTCAGTCAATAGCCATAGAAGCCCGAGGCCGAGTAAAATTCCCATATACGGAGGCAGATGTGTTAGGGTCTTAAAAACCGGGACCAGCACAAGGATCAGCACCCCGCTGAAGAACACAATAGATTGCTGCCGCGCCGTTAATTTTTTCTCCCCGTTTGTTGCTTCCGCCAGCGGACGCTCTACATCTCCTTTTAGTTTTAAGGATAAAATGCCCAGGGGAACAGCCATTGAAACAAAACTAGGCAGAATCAATATTTTGATGATATTCACCGTCGTGATCTGTCCACCGATCCAAAGCATGGTGGTGGTCACATCCCCGATGGGCGACCATGCTCCTCCTGCATTCGCGGCTATGATCACCATTCCCGCGTAAAGCATCCGGTCCTCATCTTTTTTGACAAGTTTTCTTAAAAGGGATACCATTACAATAGTAGTAGTAAGGTTGTCCAGAACTGCTGAGAGGAAAAATGTGATCAGGCAGACAAGCCAAAGTAATTTTACTTTGTTGGTAGCAGTGATCCTGTTCACAATCAGATCAAATCCATCGTGAGCGTCGATCAATTCAACAACTGCCATGGCGCCTAACAGGAAGAACAGAATGCCGGACAATTCGCCCAGGTGATGGGCAAGTGATTCATTCACCATTTGTTTATCCGGCGACATGACAATATAAATCGTCCAGCACAGGACCCCTGTGATGAGGGCGGTGGCGGCCTTATTGATCTTGATGGAATGTTCAAGTGTGATTACTACATAACCAACAAGGAAGATGATAACGAGTGAAGTGAGCATGGGACTAAAGTATCGAAAATTTACCAGTAAAATATTTACCGCACGCTACAATTTCCCGCAAAAGTTCAGTTTTTTCAGCAGCGCAAACTACGGCAGGCTTAATCGTGCATGGGCCGGGTGTACTGTTTCTAAGTTTATGATAGCAAATGCTATTGTGAATTATTAAGGATCACTGGATCACAATTTTTTTTACACATTTCAAATTTGCAATTTCCGATTCCACGCAGTACACTCCTGCGGGCTGTCCCCTGAGATCGATCAGCATTTCGCTGGTATTTGCAAAATCCCTGATGTAGATCATTTCTCCAAGTATATTCTTCACCATTATTCTGACATCATGGGGAAGAGCGCTTTTAATTGTCACAAGTCCATTTCCCGGATTAGGAAAGACCGACATTTCCATTCTTGTGGAGAGATCTTCCTCGCGGACACCAACCGTAGAAGTGCCATTATGAATGGCCGCTACAAAAGAAAAGCTCTGGTTTGTTACGGGTACATTGAAAGATGCTGGAAAATCATTGAAGTAGACGCTGGCATTGTGATTGGCTCCAACAAAAACATAATCATCGCTCACTGCGAGACAGCAATTAAATGTTGCATAAAATACTTGTGTGCTGAAGAATTGCGACCATACATACTTCAGGTTTTTATCAAGTTTTACAATTATGTAAGCATGCTGACCGGTTGTCAGGTTCAGGTCAACGACGTGACCGCCGATCTCAAGAGTACTGTTCAGAGTTCCGCCTACATAAATATTGTCAAAGCGATCGGTCTCGAGTTGATTGATCCAGTAACCCCTCCATGCTTTTTTAAACGTATCAATGGGAAAACTCAGAGAATTCAGATAATTCCCGGCAGAGTCGGTTTTGATGAGATAGTCCGTCCGGAAAGATAAAGGCAATAGATTTACACCTTCATATTGACTCGTGTCATATCCTCCGCCAAGTACCAGAACATTGTTCGACGCATCAGTTGTAATATTTCTGATATACTGTGAATTTGGTCCACGAAAAGTCTTCACCCATTTAACATCCCCTGATGCTGAATATTTTGCCAGGAATGCATCGGTGGAATGATCCGGTATATTTGGAGACACACATATTGTGTCTTTAAAACCTGTAAAACAAAGCGGCGATTGGCTGTTCCAGTAGTGTGCGACAAGAAATCCGTTGTCACGTGTGGATGTGAGCAGGCCACGTGCGTACGTAAGCGCATATGTGGAGGTTGGCACAGGCAGGTTCCATAGCAAATTACCGTTGATATCTCTTTTCTGTATATAATTGGAATCTATTGAAGAATTGCAAACTTTTTCGTCGTACCAGGAAGTGATCAGCTCATCAGATGAAAGTGAAATGAGCGATATGCCCTCATCCATGCAATTTTGACCATCTGTTTCAAATCTTTTGGTTTTTCCTGCAGAATCAAGCTTCACGAAAAAGTAATCGTAATTGTTTGCAGCGGAGGTGCGTACCAGTGTATCGTTGCCTTTGCCGAAAGTGGTCGTGTCTAAAAAACTACCGGTGATAAAACAACTGTGTTGACTGTCAACAGCCATATCCCTTACCACAAGTCCTTGTGCACCGCTGGCGCCGCTTACCCATGAGAGATTCCCGGCCGGGTCATATTTTGTAACGAAGCACTGAATATCTTTACCGGAAGCAAAAGTTCCGTTCCCTGCGTGGAAATAGATAGAATCTTGGACACTCCCCAAAAAATATGGATGGCCATGAGTATCTGTTTCTGTGGCCCTGATCGCAGACGATCCCTTGGTCTTCAGAGGGTAGGCCCAGGCCCAGTTCTGCCCGTTTGCAATGGAAGTATATAAAAAGAATAAAAAAATTGTGCAGAAGCGCATTACCTTCATTTAGGTGTGGTGTTAATTCATGCAAAATGAGTGCCATTTAAAGGGCAATTTATGTTGCTTGTGTCAGGATGAGCAGGAATACCTGACTTTTTCTCTGAAAAAAATCTCACTTGGAAATATAAATTGCGTTGTCGCATCCTGTGCGGTCCACAGTTCCCAAAACAACGTTAAATCCCAATACAGCTGTCACTTTTGGCACATTCTGTGATTATAATAGGCGGACACAGGCACACACAATCCTGTGCTCCGGGGTAATAGATGAAAAAAATACTGGTTATTCTGGCATCTGCTTTTTATGGCAGTTTGCCTGTGTTTGCGAACCGGAATCCGGAGATTGACGCATTGATCAAAAATTTTATAGACGAGTGGGATGTGCCAGGCGCTTCTGTTGCTATTTCACAGCAAGGTAAAGTTGTATATACTAACGCACTGGGATATGCCGACAAAGCTTCAGGCACGGAAGCAAAAACCACTGACGTTTACCGGATAGCGAGCGTTTCGAAGCCGGTGACTTCTATGGCTATTATGAACCTGGTTGAAAAAGGTAAATTGTCTTTGTCTGACCGGGTTTTCGGGTCTGATGCTGTTCTCCATGATCCTTATTATTTAAATGTAATTGCCGATCCCCGCGTGTATTCCATCACAGTGCAAAATCTTCTTGAACATTCGGCGGGATGGAACCGTTCGTTGCCAGTGGATGGATTCTCACATAGCGATGCACCTTTTTTTCCATTGTATGTTACAATGATGGAAGGCGTGCCTGACCCTGTGGGTGATTCTACGTTGATCCGGTTCTCTCTTCGGAAAGGTCTACAGTTCAATCCTGGCGAGGCTTACTCGTATTCAAATCTTGGTTATCTCATTCTTGGAAAGGTAATTGAAAGTGTTACCGGCGTTGCTTACTCCAAATTTGTTGACAGTTGTATTTTACAGCCCCTAAATATCCATGATATGAAGCTGGGAAAGAATTTGCAGGCCAATAAGTTTGATAATGAAGTTACATATTACAGCACTCAGATGAACCGGTCGGTTTACGGGACAGGAGAACTGGTGCCCGATCCTTACGGTGGATTTAACCTGGAAGCAATGAACGCTCATGGAGGCTGGGTAACATCGGCTTCATCCCTGGTGAAGATGATCACATCTTTAAAAGGATTTGGGGATTCTCCCGCTATTCTCACTCAAAAAAGTGTACAGCTCATGGGCAAACCTTCTTCTGTAAATTCAAAATATGCCCTGGGTTGGTCAATCGGCCGTAGCGGCAGTCTTTATCATACAGGAAGCCTCGAAGGTACGGCCTCTTTTGTGTGCAACACCCCCGATGGGTATACCTGGGCATTTCTTTTAAACTCACGAAGCAATTCCAGTCCGGAATTCTGGCGGGCTTTCGATAGACTGCCATGGAAATGTCTGGAGATCATAAAACGAACAGAACAGGAATTGCCGGACGGTATTTTGCTTGAAGAGAATGCTGAGAATATTTTAACGAGCAGTTGATATATCAGGAGCCACTATGCGCAGACGTAAAGAATAATGAATAAGATCACTGTTTTTTTGGCTTATCATCAGGTCTGCATTCACCCCCATCCGGATCGGGGATCCAAAGCATCTCCTCGTTCTCAAAAGTTACTTTTTTTCCGCTTGGCAGACGAAAGCAGTTTTCACCGGGTGTGTAGGTGGCCTTAAATTCAATACCCCTGTACCTGACACATACGTCAGACCTTTGATCCGGCAAAGATTCTTTGGTGCTGGTCCATTCCACTGCTTACGGATTTATTTGATACTAAGATACGGTGGTAAAAGCAGATCGCTGACCGGTATTAATACCCCCATTAAAGGAGGCAACCCTTCGTGAATTTGCGGGCACACCTTTTGCTTGACAACTAATAGTTCTTTAATTAAAAGTTATGTTTTAACAGAAAAGCCCCGGAACACCCATCGCGGCTTTTTTTTATGCCCGCTGCCTGACATTGGCAGAAACTTTTTTAAACCTTGTGTACATCATTTTCGGGAAAAAAAAAGTCAAACAGGGTTATCTGCTTTAAATGTCAAATCCTGCTTCCGAATCATTATTGTCCGGAATGAATGGGTTCTGCTTTGCGCTCTCCATTTTTGATTCTCCACAGGAGAATCAAAAATCCTTTGCGACCTGCGGTTTTAGTGCGGTTTAGAAAATAAACTTTGCGTTCTTTGCGAATTCTTTGCGCCTCTGCGGTAAAAAGTCGCTGCTCGCTGAGTCGAACCCCTTTTGCTATCAAAATGGTCTGAAGCCATTGTCAGTAGAGATCATGCATTATAAATTGAAAGGAACTATTCTACGGCACTGTTTCCGGATATCTTTCTATTGCCTTTCTAAAGAAGAATTTTACGTAAGGAGAATCGCGTTAATTCCCCGCGAAGTGAAAGGCTTCTTTTTAAAATTTCTCATCTTAGCTCCTCTTTAATATTTTAACTACCTTTCAAATGAAAACATTTTTATAATCTTCCCTTAAGAAAATCTGACTTCGCAACATCACTTATGGATTTAGTATCGATGTACGGTTTTAAATGATTTCTGTATTCTGTAACTTTCTAAACCGGAATCCGTCTTAAGTGTAAAATAAGAAACGTTATTTTGTTCTCTCGTCATTCTTGTTTTTAACTACACCAAAAAAACAGACATGAAAAAGTCAATTATTACTCTGATCCTGGCGCTTCACATCTTACACGTCGATTCACAGCTGGTTTTCCAGGAAAATTTTACTAAGTATTTTAACCCTGCCGCAAACGGGTGGGTAGTGAAAAATCTTTCGCAGTCTCCTGTCAACAACCACGCCTGGGAGCAGGGATCTTCAATGTTTTTTCCGGCCTACAATGGGGGGGCTGAAGATTTTTTTGCATCCAGTTTTATGGCCACTAATGCAAATACACCTGTCACTTTAAGTGCGTGGCTGCTCACACCAACACTTACACTCATCAATGGTTCAGTTTTTGAATTTTATTCCCGTACTGTGAGTAACCCCGCCACTTATCCCGACAGGCTCGAAGTGTATTTGAGCACCGCAGGTACCAGCACTAATGTAGGGACCTCCTATACATCAACAGGAACTTTTTCTACTTTACTGGTTACTATTAACCCCAGCCTTACTACCACAGATTATCCTGAGATATGGACGCTTTACACTGCCACGATCAGCGGATTGAGTGCTCCTGAAACCGGCAGGTTCGGTTTCAGGTATCACGTTACTAATGGGGGCAGCTCACAGCAGGCTGTAAACAGTGAATTTATCGGTATCGATGCAGTAAAATATACGCTGCCATGTAAGGCGGTAGTAAGTAGTTATACAACATGCGCAGGTCAGAGTCTCACCCTGGCCGCGTTAGGAGCGGCAGCAGGCACGTCATTTACCTGGAATCCGGGAACGCCGGGTAGTTCCTCGTTAGTTATTACTCCATCAGCCACTGCAGTGTATACGTTGAATTACGATGTGGCTGATCTGAAATGTCCTGCTCTCACTTCAACTGTTACCATAAGCACACAGCTCAATATTAATCTGTCTGCGAGCAGCGCTTCATTCTGCGAAGGTGGCACCGCCGTTCTCACCGCTACAGGAGCCGCCAGCAGCTATACCTGGTTAAATAATAATTCCAATGATGCTGAGATCATCGTTGCTCCGAATGTTACAACTATCTATACTGTGACGGGATCTTCGGGCAGTTTTCCAAATAATTTCTGTGCCGGTGCTTCAACTATTCTGGTAACGGTTCACCCGAACCCGGTGTTGGTTGCTTCACTTAGCCGAAGCCTGGCCTGTGTGAATGAAACCGTCCTGGTGTCAGTTTCGGGTGCGGACTCGTACACATGGACGGGAGTATTCAGCGCTACCGTTTCTTCTTTTGTTTTTAAAACAGGATCATCGGTAGGGGGTAAGACATTTTTCGTGGAGGGCGCCACCGTTCATGGTTGCACGGACACTGCAGCAATGATGGTTAAAGTAGATAAATGTACAGGTATTGAAGAAGCAGGTTTTTCAGGTAAAGATCTTAATGCATACCCGCAACCGTTTGGCAACAGGTTAACGGTTTCAGGTGAAAAAGGAACGTTGAGCTTGTTTAATATGCTGGGCGGAAAGGTGCGGGAATATGAGACAGACGGGGAGATCGTTATTGATACATCGTCTTTACCCGCCGGCAGTTATTTCCTCGTCTTGTATTCTTCGGAAACGGGAAAAATCAAAACGCTTAACGCAGTGAAGATAGAGGGGAACTAGCGTCGCGTATTGAAATAGTAAATAATGTTCCTTCATTCACCGCGCTGTCAACCTCTATCTGCGCACCCAGCCGCGTAAGTGTGCTGTATACCAGGTAAAGCCCGATGCCTTTACTATCGCCGTGTTCATGAAATTTCTGATGCAGTCCGAAGATCCTGCCCTTCACTTTTTCCATGTCGAACCCAATACCATTATCCTTATACAGGATCTTCGTAAAGCCATCGCTCTTTTCGGAGCTGATAGAAATTTGTGGCAGAACATCGGGACGGGCATATTTAATGGAGTTAGTGATCAGATTCAGGAAGACACTTTGTAATCCCGCAGAATTAAAGGTCACTACCTGTGCTTTTTCAACATTAATCTCCAGGGTTGTTTTAGATATCCGAAGAAGCGATCCGATGTTCTTCATTACTGTATCAAGGGTTTCCCGAAGATCAACATTTGTAAGCTCTGCATCATTCGCATCCTTGGCGCTTAGCAGGTCTACATAATTATTTAAAAGATCCTTCAGTTTTTCACTCGCGCTTTGAATGTAGGTGATCACCTCCCTTGTCTGATCATCACCGATGCGTGAAAGATCGATAAGGCTGAAAAGCGACATAAGGTTGTTTACTGGCGAACGAAGATCATGCGAAGTAATGTAGGTAAGATGTTTCAGCTCATCGTTCATTCTTGAAAGACGGGCCACCAGTTCATTCCTGCCTGCTTCAATTGTTTTTTTGTGAGTGATGTTCTTTGCTATTGCGAAGATGAGCTGTTCGCTTTGCACAGGCAGCGAGGTCCATGACAGCCAGACCACATTACCTGATTTTGTGAGGTAGCGGTTCTCAAAATTAAAAAGTGGTTTGCGTTTGGTTAGTTCTGTACGCACCCTTGAAGTAATATCCTGGTCTTCGTGGTAAACAAAATCATTAATGGGCCGCGAATACAATTCTTCCATGCTGTATTCAAGAAGGTTTGACACGGCGGGGTTTATCTTTTTAAAATAACCGTCATATCCTGCAATACATAACAGATCGGGGGAAAGTTCGAAAAATAGCTCGTACTTGAACTGTGTGTTTTGAACGGTTGGTAGCATGTCAAGTCTGATACCTGAAAGGTAAGTATTTATTTAATGTAGAGTTGAGAGGTGGTATGGGGAAAATTTTTACTTTCGGTCCGGATGCTTAAACCTTCTCTTATAAAAATTTACAATCGTCTCAGCAAGGTACAACATCACGTTCCCGCTCATCTTTCGGCTAATTTCTCAATTTTCAGGTCGGAGCATCTGCAGGAGCTCGAGTCGATGATAATTTCTAACCTGCTTAAACCTTTATCAGCAGATTATCATCTTACCGCGGAGGGAAAAGAAGATATCCTGATCCACCTCAATGGCCGGCTGGAAAGATTCAGGGCACAATATATACCCTGGATAAATAAAGTGAGGGAACTGAAAGGGTTAAAAGTACTTGAGATCGGCTGCGGAACAGGATCGAGCACCCAGGCCTTGTGCGAACAGGGTGCCCTTGTAACCGCGCTTGATATCGACCAGGCGTCGCTGGCAGTTGCAGAATTCAGGCTCCGGCATTCCTCACAGAACGCCAGGCTTGTGCAGGGGAACAGTGTGGAGCTTTCAAAACATTTTCAGCCCCGCAGCTTTGATTGCGTTATTTTTTTTGCGTCCCTCGAACATATGACCACCGAAGAACGTATTGTTTCGCTCAACCAGGCTTATGAGCTTTTGTCGCCAGGTGGTAAATTATTTGTCCTCGAAGCGCCGAACCGCTTGTGGTTTTTCGATATGCATACATCTTTCCTGCCTTTTTATTTCTGGCTTCCCGATGATCTGGCGGCCAGGTATGCTTATAAAAGTGAAAGGAAATTATTTACTGACGCCGTAAACCGTACCACGCAAAACGAACAGCTGGCTCGATGGGGGCGGGGAGTAAGTTACCACGAATTTGAACTTGCTTTTATTCCTGATAAAGCGCTATCAGATGCTCTATCGCTTTTTCAATTCCAGTCACAGCAAAGTAGATTTCAGAGATGCCTTTATCGGCTCAACCTGAACTATAAATACAAAAAGATCATTCGCAAACTGGCCCCTGCGCATATTTCAGCCGCATTCCTTGAGCCCTTCCTCGATCTCGTCATCACGAAGAGGTAATAGGTTTACGCGTTCGCGTTCCAAGGTTAATGTTTCAAAGTCCTTAAACTTTGGAGAATTTTGAACTTTGAAGATTTTTCCTGGAAGTAAAAGCGCTGAAAGGTGATTTAATTAAGAAAAACGTTTTCGATCGGCTTAGACCGTTTGATCCGGTCAATTTCAAAACGCTCGCAAAGATTCCTGGCTGCGTCCCTGTTTCCCAGCATGGCTAACCGGAAACTGCTCAGGTTATGCTCTCTTACAAGGTAATGTTTCTTATAGCTTTGATCAAAACTGCAAAAAACGATCAATCCATTTAATTCCTCCCCGTCCTTCAGAATGAAGCGGGAGAATTTGTTCTCAGTAAATATTTTCATATTGTATTACGCGTGTGTGTGAAACGGGAGAGCAAGATAGGCTCAAAAAAATGTTCCTGGCGTTTTTTTAATTATTAAAAATTTTCAGGGAGTTATTCACAGATGTCACACGAGTGGTAAAACGAGCCGAACGGCCGCCGCCACTTAATAAAGTGCTTTTGAAAGAAATTTTTCGTGGATTTCTTCAACAATATCCACCAGGTTTTTGGTATGATGTGGTTTTGAATAAAATCCTGATGCCCCCATCGCAAGCATTTCCTTTTTTTCCTCGTCGCTTCGGCTTGTGGTGAGGATCACTACCGGTACACTCCTGAGGTGCTCGTTTTCTTTAATGATCTTCATCGTTTCCTTTCCGGAAAGTTTACTCATGTTAAGATCGAGAAAGATCAGGTTGGGCATTGCCTTACAGTTATTGAGATATTGCAGAGCTTCATCTCCGTCGTATACCGATTCAACTATGGCCTGAGGGATGACCTGATTGATGGCCTTTCTGAGAAAAAAATGATCGTCTGTATCATCATCCACTATCAGAATATAGAAAGTAACGTTGTTGAGGTCAGTGTTCATTGCAGGACGGTTTTAGTACTTCTTAATTAAACGTATTACATTGCAGTAAGTTGCGAATAAATATTGTTCGCGCAACTGCACAACAGCCGCGATTCTTACATTATTTCGTAATTCGTCGTTGTAAATCAGTTGTTCGTCTAAAAGTTTGATGGCACGTGTTTTTCTTGAATAATGTGAAAAGAATTCATCATTATGCAACCCACAGAAAAGCCGCAGCCCGGGCAGCCCGACAGGAATATACCCGCAAAGCCTCATCCGCATCCTGATCCGTCGCGACAGGCACCGGAACGCAACGACCCTACTAAAAATCCTCCGGGTGTTGATCCCACACGTAAGCCACCGGCACCGCCACAACCACAATCCGTTCTGTAAGCTATCAATGCACTGTTCCGGTTAGCAGTGGTACGAAACGAAAATTATCGAACTCCTGTATGCTGGTAGCCGTTGCTGAGGTCTTTATGATTCTCAGCATTTTCTGGATCTTCCCGTTTACAGGGATTACCATATATCCACCTGGTTTCAACTGATCCACCAGCTTGGCGGGAATTCCCTGCGCTGCAGCAGTCACAAGGATCCTGTCAAAGGGGGCATGCTGACTTAATCCTTCGTTTCCATCCCCGTAACAGGTATGTATCTGCGAATATCCTAGTTGTGAAAGGCGCAGCTTGGTGATACCATGCAGCTTATGATTTCGTTCAATAGTGTAAACTTCCGCACCCATCTCATAAAGCACTGCTGCCTGGTATCCCGACCCCGTTCCAACTTCAAGAACCTTGTGTCCCTTGTGCAGGTCGAGCAGCGCGCTCTGGTAAGCTACTGTGTATGGTTGGGATATTGTCTGCCCTTCGCCGATCTCAAGTGGACGATCCTCGTAGGCCTCTTTATTTTCAGGGTCGGCGAGAAAAAGATGCCGGGGGACGTTGCTGATGGCTGAAAGAACATTCGGATCTGAGATCCCTTTATTCCGTAAGCGACTTACCAGGTCGCGGCGAAGCTGTTTGTGGTGCAATGTGTCTTCCATCTTCTGAGTTTTTGGTACTGTTAGTGGAAAGAAATTACTGTGCCAGCTGGCAAAATAAATGGCAAATGTAAAAAAGGATTATTCTTTCAGGCATTAAAATGCAGCCTTTAACAACTTCACTTCTTTTCCGCCTTCGCCTCCGCCTGCGGTTATAACCTGCGTAAATGGTGGGAAATAGCGAAATATTTGCTCAATTAGATAATTTATATACCTTTGGATATCTAAGGATATTGTATGAAAAAAATTGTAATTCTTGCTGCTTGTCTGGCAATATGGGCTTGTAAAAAAAATAGCGGGCTTGCTCCCGATCCATTACCGGAGCCGGTAGTTGAAACGCCTCCCCCTGTAGATACCTCCAGGCATAATATCATTAACGACTGGAACAATTACCAGTACAAGTACATGCATGAAGGAAACTTCTGGGTATATGAAACTGGCTGGAAAGTACGCATCACAAAAGATACAATGAAAATTGATGAGGGCGCGGACGGTGCATATGAAAAAAAATATCCTATTTCTTTTTTAACTACTCCTCAAATGAGCGTTGCCGCTGTAACATTTCCGGGACCAAACGGACCGGTGGTGAAAACGTACGAGATCCGCCCTACGCGTGTCGGGAAAAAACAGGGATACGACCTGATAAATGTTTCTGATGTAGATAAGGACGTCTACTCACTGATAAAGTAAAAATTTCAAAACCCGGGTATCCCCCGGGTTTTTTGTTTCTGGCGGCCACCACGTCACAAGGCTGCGTGTCTTTTTTTGTTTTTTCAAAAAAATTATATTTGCGGCGGTATTTATGCAGTGGAATAGACCGAAGGATAAATTGCCAAACCATCAGGAAGAAGTTTTAATTCGTTACGGGGGTATTTTTAATCTCGCTACCTATAATGAAGATAAGAAAGCTTTTATTCTCAGGAACGGTGAGGTATACGGTATTGAAAAGATCAATATTCAGTGGCTACGACTGGTTACTCCGTAGTACCATCTTGTATTCTCTTATTAAGCGCAGGCAGTAAGGTAATTCTTAATAAGTCACTTTGCCGGGCTCAAGACACATTGACCAGTATTCGAAGATCCTGTTTATAATTTTTTGCCAGCCTTCGAAAGTGTTTGGCTTCACAAAAAACCCCTGAACGGAGAGATTGTATGCATCTTCTACATCTTGTGCTTCCGCCGATCCGGTTATAAAAACAAAGGGGATCGACTTTTTTTTAAGCCGCTCCGAGCGTTCTATTTCCTGGCGCAATTCAATTCCGCCCATCCGGTGCATTCTTATATCGCAAAGAATGAGAAATGGATTCTCTTTTGTGGTACTTAAAAACTCGAGCGCTTCCGTGCCGTCTGTAAAAGCACGTAACTCATTCGGACAACCAAGGGATCTCAGGCTTTCCTGGCACAACTCCCGGTCTTCGGCATCATCGTCAATTATCAGTATAGGGCCTTTTATATACATGTTTATTTTCCCTCATGCATGTAGTATAATCTTGTGCCAGTTGCCAGTGGATTTTGGGAAGGGCGTGAAGATTAACCGCGCCGGCTGCTGTAGAAAATATTCCGCTACTATGTAATGTCGCTTGCAGAATAAGAGTGCGGAGAGAAACGCTTAAATCATCGCCACGCTAGGTATTTGCCAGCTTACCGAGGTTAAAGTACTGATGAACGAATTTAAGTCTGTCTCACTCGTAGCTGGTATATTTTTGGAATATAAAACGGTATAAAAATTAATTGTAGTTATGAAAAAGGAAATCTTATTAGGGATCGGCGTAATTGCCCTTTACCTTGCCGCAAAGGAATACGGCTTAACATCTTTAGATGACGTTAAAAAAATGGTATCTCCGTACCTGAAAATGCTCGATTTGAAGCAGCTTACCGAAGAGGAAGCTTAATTGCGTCCTGCCGGTCAGGCACAGGTTACGATAAAAACCATCTCTCTCCAGGGATGGTTTTTTATTTTTCCTCTTTTCTCGTCTTTTCCCAACCTTTAAAAGACCCCGGTTGAGCAACAAAACGGGCCTGTGGTCTAAAACCCTTGATATACGGCCTGTTCGGGGCGTATCTTTATTGTATTAATTACCCGGTAAATGGACAAACAGGTAACAAAATACTCGGTGCTGCAATGCACAGGATGCGGTTTCACACAACAATTTGAAATGCCGCTGTATGCATCAAGAAAACACTTTTATTGCCCGGAATGCAGGAAATTGCACGAAAGCAGAAAGGAAGAATGCTGTATTTATTGCAGTTATGGTTCGGTTGCATGCCCCCAGGAACAGCAACGCACGTGGCTGTTAAATAAGGTTTGAAAAGCAATCGAGGCAAACTTCCTGCACAATGCGACGGATCTCCTTAGAGCTGGCTCCTTTGCTGTAGAACCCGGTAGCTCCCAGGTCAAGCGCTTTTTTGCGATGCTCAGGATTCCGGCTGGTTGTGAGTACATATACTGGAATATTTATGAGTGCAGGATGTTTTTTGATCTGTTGAAGAACATCAAAACCATCCATAAGCGGCATATTGAGATCAAGCATAACGAGGTCCGGAAGAGGGTCGGTAATATTCCTGTAGGCTTCTTTGCGGAGCAGATAATCCATCAGCTGCAAACCGTTGTATACAGAATTCACCTCCACCTGAACTTTTGAATCGCTGAAAGATCTGCGGATCAGATCCTGGTCATCAATATCATCGTCAGCGACTATTATTCTAAAGATCTTATTCATTTATTGCAGAAGTTCCAATTTCAAAGTTAGGGAGGCCGGGAAAAAAGTTTTGTGAAAAAATGTTAGGAAACGCTTGCACGTTCAGTCTGCTGCTTCCACTCTCTCTTTTCTTCTGCTATTCCAGTTTTTGAGCAGATACTTTATCCTGTGATGTTTTGACAGACTTTGATATTTTGGTAATTGTTGAAGGTTCATCTGCCGGGTCTGCTGTTCTTAGGATATGAGCTTTTTGCTGCTGCGCGGCTTCCGGTTCGGTGGAAGCAGGAGTGTTCGCCACTTTTAGCTGTTCGC
This sequence comes from uncultured bacterium, assembly GCA_966211905.1. Lineage (GTDB taxonomy): Bacteria > Bacteroidota > Bacteroidia > B-17B0 > Aurantibacillaceae > Aurantibacillus. The sequence continues at coordinate 24,962 of CBIHOL010000037.1, read as the reverse complement.
CCAGCATAACATTCTCTTCCTTTGCTGCCATTGAGCGAGTGAAGAGCAGTAGCGCAACTGATAGTACGAAGTATAAGGCGATGAGCATATTGTTAGTTTTCATGAGATCCTTTTTTCATGAGAGGGTCGCAAATCGAATACCATTTCCCCATTCCTGTGGCGCAAATGAACCAGCTTTTGTACCTTTTTGCAGTTAAGCCCGGTTTATTTACTTTTTACCGATTTAATTTCAGTGACTATCGTCCGCCTTAAAAATTCCTTATGGGACGGACAGGGATCTGTTAAAACCCATTTTAGGTAATAAAATCATCAACTGTTGTGTAAAACTGCTGAAATCACGAAAGCTTCAAATATTGTTAGTGCCTCAGTTGCTACCAACCCAACGCGCAGGCTCACTCATCGGGCCACAAGCTCGATGGCGAGTGAATTAGTGTGTTACTGCACGCTTTCAGTACCGATTGATCATCGCTATCCCCGCGAATTCAACCAGGGTACCATTTTCAACAAACATTACTTTACCGTTCTTCTCCACCACTTTTTCAATTATATCATCAACGGCGTCAGTTATAATATTGTGTTTTTCTTTCGGTGGTGATAGCCACAGCTGGTATTCATCGTCTCCTACAAAGCCGGGGATCATAAGATCTTTTTCCACCACAAGCATGTTTCCTTTACCTGTCATGGCACTCCGCCATACGTCGCGTATTCCCACCGACACAAGTTGCCTGCCAAAGAGTTCATTGAGTGAGGAAACAATTTCTTTCTGAGTTTCATTTGTGAACTGCTGCATGCACTCCCATGCTTTGTTTTCGAGTTCATGCATATTGTAATGGTCGTAACTGCCATTGATCCTTCCTTTGATCCTGTCTTTATGAATGGTCCCGCTTTCGAACCAGGCTATCTCTTTTTCAACTCCCGCAAGCAGCAGCACTTCTTCTGACTGGAAATATTCCATTAGCTTTTTGTCCAGCACATTGTAGAAAGCCCTGCTGCTTTCTGATAGCTCTGTTTTTATGCTGAGTTTCTGTGTGGAGTTCGCCTCCTGGTTTATGGTAGCCTGCTCTGCAAATTCTGCTTCCCTCACGGAAGCGGGAAAGTTATTGTCGGTGACTTCTGATAAATGATTCAACTTTCCTCTGAATAATTTAACTTCAAAACCAGTCAGTGATAACAGCAGGTACTCGCGCATCTGGATTTCCTTGTATAACAGGTCGCGCACTTCAAAAGTGGGTCCCGCCTGGATCTTTTCCTGCACTTCGAACGGGAATGTTTCTGTGTGGAATGTTTTATCCGACATGAAGATGCCTATGCCCTTCATGCCATTAACTCTTTTTACATCGTCTTTCAGATAGCTGATCTTTCCTATGAACTCAGTTACTATATCTGGCGGATACGAAGGCTCCATAAGTGCCTTTAGTTTTGCTATGGCATGATCTACAACGATGGTATCCATTTTTTTAAAAGAAGGTAGCTCATGCAATGGGATGATCATTGATACACACAGATCGGATCTTTCGCTTATTAAATTTTTTAGTACGGGACTGACAGTCGGATTTTTCATGACAGCTAATTTTTAATGCAACAGAACGCTGCGGTTTGGTAGTCCTTTTTCTCAATCCTTATGCCCGCGCATCGCCCGTGTTTATGGCACGTTAACTGGACATTTTTCTACAAATAGCGCATCTTCGGGGAGTTGCAAGCAAAAAATGTCCCTTGTCAACGCCGCATTCTGTGCTTCCGTCGAATACAACGGATTATCCGCAGTTGTGGACGTAATTTTAGTATACATTAAAACCCCGTTCAAATGAAAACGACTTACACTGTGCTTCTGGCCGACGACGATAACAAAGACCATTCGAGATTTAAAGCGGCTTTGCAACAGGCCTCGCCATCACTCACTATTAATTCGGTTTATAACGGGATGGAACTGGTTGATCACCTTCTGAAACTTTCTGAAAATAAGAACAGCAGTCTTCCTGACTTTATCATTACTGATCTGTACATGCCCTTTGCAGGAGGATTGCAGGTGCTTAAGAGATTACGCGCTAACGATATTCTCAAACAGATCCCCATCTATGTATTTTCGGCCAATTTCGACAATACTATCAGGACAAAGGTGATCGAGAACGGGGCGACAGAATTCTATCGCAAGCCTGGCGACGTTCATGAACTTGAACGCATCATTTGTTCTATTGTAGATCGCAAAAATGCTGAGGTAGCAGCTAGTCAGCAAAAAATTTAATAAGAAGGATCACAAATCCCGTAACAGCAAGAAGGCCATGCGCAATGGCTAGCCATTTGGGGATCTTTTTTGCTGTGATATTTCTGTAAACAAGTACGGCACCTCCCATTGCAGCCATGATAAACAAAATAATGCTCGCGGTTACATCGGGTCCATCATTAACTGAATAGATTATGAGCATTACCAGGGCCACTGCTACAAAGAGTCCGTGCAGTACCGTTACGAATTTTGGTGTCTCTTTGCTTTGAAGCACCATTGCAAGCAGGTACATTCCCATCAGGGCGCCCAATGCGAAAAGTCCGACGATAGAATAAACGATAGTCATTTTTCTGTTTTTACTTTTCGGTTTGTTTCATCTTTAGCGGTGTAATTGCAGGTCCTTCTATTACCTCCCCGTTTGTTTTAAAGCGGCTGCCATGACAAGGGCAATCCCACGTGTTTTCAGCGGTATTCCAGTTTACTATACATTTCATATGCGTACAAACTGCCGACACGGCTTCTATCTGTCCGTTTATGTTCTTGTACACCGCGATTTTTTCCCCGCCTTCCTGGATTATCTTTCCTTCCCCGGGCTTGATCTCGGCCACTTTTTTTGCATCTACCTTCCAGGGGATGTCCTTGATGTATTGCACTACATTATCTGCATTTTCTTTTATGAATTCTTTAGCCGATTTCAGCGGGGTATGCCTTGACGAATTAAATACTTCCTTCCACTGGTTATGATTGCCCAGTATCATGTCGCTTACAATGCGGGCTGACAGGGCGCCATACACAAGCCCATCAGTGCTGAAGCCGGTCATATAATACATTTTATCGCTGTGCTGCCCGATGTATGGAAGCATGTCGGCGGGTTTATACTGCTGACCTCCCCATGTATACTGATAATCAGTTACGCCGAGTTTTTCTTTCAGGTATTTCTGAAGTTCGTTTATATAATCAAATGTATTCTCCGGATGACCAGTCTTGAACTTGTCTCCGATCACCATTACATATGTGTCTGATCCATGCCTGCAGATGCGGAGTGAATGTTTGGGCTGGTCGAGGCCCCAGAAGATCCCAGCCGGCATGGTAGAAGAAGTGAGAGGCGCTGCCACACCAAATTCACGATATGGTCCGAGCACTGTCTGCACTGCAAACACGCCCTTTGGAACATGAGTGGCCATCACAATGTGTTTTGCGGTTACTTTGTTAGTTGCTGTTTTTACAACACCTTCCGCTTCGTCATAATCAAGTACCGCACTGTTTTCAAAGATCTGGCAGTTGCGTGGGAGACTTTGTGCAAGACCGCGTATATATTTTAAGGGATGGAACTGCGCCTGGTTGGGAATGCTGAGCACACGGGTTACCTTAAAAGGTAAGCCACAGCTGCTGTCAATTATAGGATTAAGGCCGCACTCCTGCATCACCTCATATTCCTTTTCCATAAATTCTTCCATTTCCTTCGATGATGTTTCGAGGAAATGATTGAATGTTACACGCTCAAAATCACAGTCAATATTGAAACGGCGGATGATATTCTCTATCTCAAGAATAGCATGTGTGCGCGCGCTCACCACTTTTTTCGTGACATCCGGTCCCCACTTTTTCTTTATTTCCGTTAAATGCTGATCAACTGTGGCGTACAGATTCCCGGTAGAGTTTCCGGTGGTGCCAAGACCTATTTGCATTGCTTCAAGAACTATAACAGATAACCCGGCTTCAGCAAGATGAAGCGCCGTGGTCAGCCCCGATATACCCGCGCCTATAACAACAACGTCGGCGGTAAGGTCGGTTGATAATGTGCTGTAGCTGTGTGTGGTGATTGCGGTGCCTTCCCAGACAGATTTATTCATAACAAAAAATTAGCGTTAATGTTTCCGTATTCAAAAAACATTCCCGCTAATTTCATGCCGTAAGATTTTTTTTTAGATCCCCGTTTTTACCGCTGGGAGGCCAGGGCCTTTGCGTATTTACTGTAATAAAAGCAGCCTTTCTTTTTATCGAAAAAGATGAGCGCAACCGGGCTGTTCTCCTGTCTTATGAACGCAGCGTCCCCGTTATCGGGCTCCATTGTAGCGTCAAAATAAAAACGATACAGCTTGTCATCAAAGTCATTCAGCCGGGTGTCTATAATTATCACCTTGCTTAAATATCCCGTCTTCGAAACAGTAACCGTATAGGATGTGTTTTTTTGGAAGTAACTGCGGAATTTTTTTTGTCCATTCCTCAGCACCAACGTATCAGCTAATCCATTGAATTTCCAGATGGTCACTGTACAGGTCTTGTCACTTCCTTCTTCCATATTAAGCACCTTTCCCTGTAATTCCAGGCAGAACGAACTGTCTGGTGCGTTGTGTTTGCTGGTGCCCGCCTTGATAATTCCTGCAAGCATACAAATGCTCAGGAGCAAAATGTTAAGTGAATTTTTCATGGCTTTCCGTTTTAAAGTTCCTCTTATTCTTATACAGCAGCCATTAAAAGGGGTTACGGTTATTATACCGGCGCGAGGATGTGATAGACGAAGGCTGCCTTTCCAATCACCAATATGGAACTGTTAAAATGGTCCGGAGGCCCTGAATTTATTAGATAACCGGCGTTTTTAACAGGGATCTCAGGGGGCAGTTACTGTTTTCTGATTGCTGTCGAGAACTTTGTTTCCCGAAGCATATTCATTAAAAATGTCCTCTTCTTTTGGATAGGTGTCCTTTATGCCGTTATACCGTCTGATAAATTCTTCAAGTGTGTTCTTCCCGGCGGCGTAAGAGCCGTGGCTCTTTTTCATGCGGGGATATACTGCTTTTATCTCATGATACCGCGCCAGGAAACTTTGCAGGTCCCACGAGCTGCCGGCATAATCGCCGTGAAGACGATAGAGTTCAGGATAAACTTTTTTTATTTCGTAATATTTTTTTTCGAAGTCAGACAGTGAGTGATTGCTTGCCGCGTATTGAGCCTCATAGCGGGGTAATGCCTTGTAAGCATCCTTGAATGAATAATATCTTTTCATAAAATCATCAAGCGAATAATCACAATTGGAGAAAGGTCCCCAGGCCTCTTCCATCTTTTCGTAACTTCCTTTTATGAGATAATACCTATCCATAAATGTGGTAGGGGTTGAGGTGTTTTGAGCGGGCAAAACGTTAAACAGACATGCAAAGATTAAAAGTCCCAACCAGTGTTTCATTCGGTTTTTTTTAGATTGACTGTCAAAAAATATACCAGCCGGCGTCCGTCATCTGGCAGTTGTGACTGTTTGAGATGCGGGACGCCTCTGCGAAAATTGTCAGGTTTGTGCAAATAATTCCACAGAAATCCTGGTTATGCACTTTGGCGCATTTCCCGCATGTTAAGAAGACCTTCAATGATCTTCAGGGTACTTTCGAAATCCTGTGGTTTGTAAATTACCTTCTCTGCTCCAAGGGCCATGAGTTCTTTTTCCCTGAAGATGCTGAGATCAGTGGTATACACAACGATAGGGATATGAGCAAGTTCTTTTTTCTGTTTGATCGCTTTCAAGAAAGTGACCCCGTTCATTACTGGCATTACCAGGTCGAGCAGGATAAGGTCGGGACGAAGAAAACAAAGTTTCTCAAGGGCTTCGCTGCCGTTATCGGCCGCATGCAGATCTACAGATGAGTCAACTTCTTCAAGCGCTTTATAAAAAAAATACTGGTCGTCCTTGTCATCATCCACCAGCAGTATCGATTTTAATGTGTTCATATGTAATTCTATTTAAAGCTAAAATTACTTCCCTTTCTTCAAACCTTCACTTTAATTCGCTTAAAACAACTATAAGTTGGCTGTGATGGCTAAATCTGCCTGTTGGCAGCCAGGTTGCTTCCAATAGCCCTAATGAAAAGTAAAGCTAACTTCAAAACACATCCTCTTCACCCAATGCTTGTGGTATTCCCCATTGCATTTTTCACAGGCACTTTGTTATTTGATGAACTGGCATATTGCCGGCACAGCTCTGATCTTTTTTTTGTAGGGCGCTGCCTCACTATTGCCGGCATTGCCGGTGCCAGCCTTGCCGCCATCCCCGGAATACTGGATGCTGTGTACACGGTGCCTCCAAAAAGTTCTGCGAGGAGCAGGGTCATAAAACACGGCATGCTGAATTCCAGTGTACTAATCGTTTTTATTATAGCCTTAGTTGTGAGAAATAACATTAATCACGTCATCCTGCTGGTGATGGAGCTGGCGGCCGTAAGTACAATGTGGTTTTCCGGGTGGCTGGGAGGTACACTGGTGCACCGCAATCATATTGGTGTTTATAACCGTTATGCTGATTCCGGGCACTGGAAGGAAGAATACTTTAAGGGAGATATTTCATATCCTCTTGAAGTGGCAAAAGCGAACGACCTTAAAACAGACCAGATGAAGTTATTGCATGTGGGAAAGGAAAGGATCGTTCTTGCGCGGACAGCAGATAAGTTTGTTGCTTTTGAGGATCGATGTACTCACAAAGGTGGTTCACTGGCGGGAGGAACAATGATCTGTGGTACGGTTCAGTGTCCCTGGCATGGTACCCAGTTCGACGTGTGTTCAGGTGCAGTGAAGGCAGGCCCTGCTAAATCACCAATTCACACTTACCGTGTGAGCGAAGAAAAAGGCTCTGTCTTTTTGCACAGGTAAATCTGGCATAAAACTTTTATCAGAGTATCTAACGTAAAAATTATACATATGAGAACATCAAACTACCGGGGTTCCTGGAGGGGTCAGCAGGACCGATACGATCAGCGCAGAAATTCCGAGCCGGATTTTTATCAGGACCGTAATGAAAATTACGAAAATAACGGTTATTACGAAGCATCATCACGTCCCGACAGGGGTTACGGCAACCCCGATTATGATGAGAGAAATTACAGGTTCGGCCAAAGGGAAGAGATGGAGTGGGGGAACGGCAGTCAGCAATACGTGCCGGAGATGGATTATGGACCGCGTCGCAGGAATCCTCGTACACAGGTTACCGGTTACGGGAATCAGAACTCACGTTTTATGAATGAGTTTGAGCGCTGGAGAAATGGTTCAGACGATTATAGAAGTGATTATTATAACTCGCGGAATAATAATTCAGGCAACAGGTCGGATTATTACCGTGCCGATGCTGGCATGAATCAGTACGACCGTCATAATGGCTACGATAATGAAAGGTACCAGCAGAATTACGACCGTAACGATGCCCCCGACTATAATTATTATGAAAGTTATCCTTCATACGGTCAGGGCGCGCCTTACAACGACCATGAGCGTGGATATATCCGCAAGCAGGAGGCAATGGGCAATCGTGGCTTCGATAATGATGATGACTATTCCTACCGTCGCGATGATTCGCAGGGTAACAGGCGCAGATTTTCTTCAAATGAATTCGACAGGCGCCGTCGTCCTATGATAAGAGATAAAAGATACTAGAGTTTAAGAACCGGTGAAAGCGCCGGTTTTTTTATTGATACGGCTTACACAGCTGCTTTTGATAATACGTGCTGAATGCACGATGATAATAAAAAGTGTTCTTTTTTTCATGGAAGTAGATGCTGGCCACCGGCAGGTTTCGCGCCTCTTCAGCAATAACCTGACCAGGCTTTTCCTGCGACAATATTGTTTCGAATTCGAACTGGAAGAGATCCGTTTGTGTTGCCGGGATTGAAGTGTGTACACAAATGTTCTTGGTTACATAACCGGCTTTGCTCATCCTGATGATATAATGCCTGTTCTTTTTGAGATCAAAATGAAATTTTTTCTTGCCTTTAAGAAGAATGGAATCCACTACGGTACTATCGCAGATGAGTTGAACGAAACAGGTATTGTCATCTCCATCGGCAGCGTTCAGGATCTTGCCTTCCATTTGCAGGCAAACAAGTGAATCGGGCTTAGGTTTTAAAGATCTGCCCCAGGCCGTGGGAAGCAGGAGTGCCGACAAAAGCAGTATTAAGAAGAGAGATCTCATGTTGTTGGAGGAAATGTAAAAGCGTGTTTTTCATGCTATAACATCCTAATTTTAGTGCTTTTACGCTGATGCAGAGCTCAGGGTTGCAAACACCCGTGAATACTGCATTACGTTAATTATGATGTTTGACAACCCGCGACTGTAGCGGGTTTAACTTATTTTGTAGATTTAACTGATTTTGATATATTTACTTTTCTGGTAATTACACATGTTCAGCCGTTTTTTAGCGTTTATTCTTTCTTTGTCAGCTTTTTTTTATTCGCTTACACTGGGAGCTCAAACACCACAGACATTCTCCTATACAACTCCGATCTGTAAAAATGCACCGGCCACTAATCCGAAGTTTTCTCCCAACTGGCAGGGCGGCACCGGCATCTTTATATCGCAGCCCGGTTTAAGCATTAATTTTTCAAGCGGGCAGATAAATGCGGGCGGCTCACAGGTTGGTACGTACACAGTTTCGTATGTAGGTGGACTATGCGGCTGCACTCCCACCACGGTGGTGCAGGTGGTTAATGCCACACCCCTTTCTGTAACCGGAAATACTGCCTGTCTCAATCTTGGTTCTTCAACCACACTCAGCTCCGTTCCATCAACGTTCGCCACATACACCTGGAGCTTTAACGGGCAAACTTCCCCAACTACTATTATTTCGGCCGGGTCGCCCGGTCCACACACGTTATCAGCTACTGACCCTAACGGATGTAAAAGTTTTGTTGTATTTACAGTTACATTTTACCAGCCTTTTAATCCTGTTATCAGTGCCAGTCCTATTGTTTGCCTGGGTTCAACAGTTACGCTTATTGCCTCCGGTGCCACAAGTTATACCTGGAATACAGGGGCTACAACATCAGTTCTGGCTGTGAGTCCCTCTGTGAGTACTGTGTACACGGTTTCAAGCCGCGACGTTCGTGGGTGTATCGGAAAGAAAACACATTCTCTTACAGTATTGCCCGGGCCGGGATTTTCAGTTGACCACTATACTGTTTGCGCGGGGCTTGAGGCCAACCTGGCGGTTAATAATGTTACCCCGGCTAATGTTTCATTTATCTGGATGCCGGGTTCATTAAAAGGAAGTTCAGTATCGGTGTCACCTTCCGCATCAGGCGTTTATTCGGTGACAGGAAATAATGGTGGTTGCACGTCTACCAAAACTGTTTCGGTCACTGTTCTCAAAACGTTTTCGCCTTCCACTGTGTTTAGTTATTCTTTGCCGCTCTGTGCCGGTCAGGCAAATGACGTGCTTCCTGATACTACCGAAAATTTTACCTGGGGCGGGAAATTTTTTACAACACCGGGCGAAGGTTATTCTACCGATCTGCCGCTCGACGAAAGTTCGGGGCGGGTGTTTGTTAAGCTGGCAAAAGCCGGAACATACCTTGTAACGTATGCTATCCCTGCTACTTCACTGGCGGCGGAGGGATGCACAGCTGCCGTCTCGAATACGGCCATTGTTTCACTCATCGATTCCACCAGCCTTGAGATCAGTCCTGATGTAACAATTACTGAGGGAGAGAGTGTTCTTTTAAATGTAAGCGGCGGAGATATTTTTGAATGGGACCCGCCAACAGGATTAAGTTGCACCAACTGTCCCGAAACAATGGCCTACCCTGCCGAAACAACAACCTATTGTGTCCGTGGGCTTGCAAATGGCTGTTATTCTACAAAGTGCGTAAAGGTAGATGTGGTTTGCCATAACAATAATGATTTTTCAGTGCCAAGTGCATTTACACCTAACGCAGATGGTTTAAATGATGAGCTGTGTTTGAAAGGCTGGGATCGCTGTAACAGTGAATTTCAGATCAGGGTCTTTAACCGCTGGGGCGAACAGGTGTTTACATCGGCCGATCCGGAATTTTGCTGGGATGGTACATACAATGGCGCTGCTCTTGATGCCGACGTATATGCATATTTTATTAAGGCCAGATTTTTTGGTGAAGCTGAATTTGTAAAAAGCGGGAACATAACAGTGCTGAAATGAAAAGAAACCTGCTCCTCTGTTTTATTCTTGCTGGCGCAATGATCCGCGCACAGGATCTTCATTTTTCGCAATACAACGAGAACCCTTCGCTTTTAAATCCTGCTCTCACCGGTGCCGTAGCTCCTGTGCGCGGCTCTCTGAATTATCGCGACCAGTGGCGAAGTGTCAACTCGAGGTTCCAGACAATGGGCGCGTCTTTTGAAGTGCGTACAAAACCCGGACGGTCACGCAAGAACGGACGTTACGGAAATACCCGCAAAGGCATTGGCCGCTGGGGAACGGGTGTAGCGGTCTACCGCGACAAGGCCGGCGATGGCCTGATGGGTTCCACTATCGGGAGTTTTAATCTTGCTACATTTCTTGGTCTCGGAAAAAGAAACGCGATCTCGGCAGGTTTCCAGGCTTCCATCGTTCAGCACCAGGTCGAATACAGCCAGCTGGTTTTTCCTAATCAGTTCGGAGGTAGCGGTTATGATAACAGTCTTTCTTCGGGTGAAAAATTTGCGCATGAGCGTTTTACTCATGCCGACTATGCGGCCGGCTTTTTATGGATGTACGGACAGGATGAAAAAACTTTCATCACCCACCGTGAAATAAAGGCAAGACTCGGTTTTTCGATGTATCATTTTATGGAACCCACGCGGGAGTTTGTACGAAATAGCACCAACCTGGTATCAAAGAAATATGTGTCTCACGGTGATCTTCTTATTAGTATTGCCGCTGGTCATGCTGCCCTGGCACCTTCGTACCTGGTACAGATGCAGGATGATCACATGGAATTTTTAGCGGGCATGATGTTCCGCTTTAATACTGTAGGAAGCGGGACCAGGTATACAGGTTATAATAAACGCACTACTTTTGGATTCGGGGGCTTTTACCGGAACAGCGATGCCGTAATTATTTCGCTGCTTCTTGAAATGCAGGAGCGGTTTGCATTTGGCCTTAGCTATGATGTAAATATTTCGGCTCTTTCGGGCGCCTCACATAGCAGGGGAGGGGTTGAACTTAGTGTACGCTATACCAGCGGTTCCTTTTAATTACGACAGCTCTGTTTTTGAGCTGGATGTATAACGGATTTTGTTGAGCAGAAATTTTATAAAAAAAGAAAATGCAGCTGTTTTTTTCTTTTCGCTGGCTGTGCTGGCGGGTCCTTCATTATCTATTTTATTCAGTTACGATCTGAGCCAGTTTCCCGACAGTGCAACGTATCTCGGACTCGCTGAATTTGATCTTGATCAAAGCCCCGTGAGGCGCTACCGAATAATAATTCCATTCCTGGCCTCGGCTCTGAACTTTATTTTTGGTTCTGTTTTCGAACATCTTTCTCCGGGTTATTTTAAAGGTGATTTTTCACTGGCTTTCAGTTTTTTTATCGTCAATATTATTTTGATGTCCTTGTTCGGAGTACTTTGCTATCGATACTGCCGTGCACACCTGCAACCTCCTTTTAGCGCCCTCATTGGGCTGCTGGTGGTGTTAACCGCCCGTTACACTTATTACTTTGCCTCCTTGCCATTGATCGATTCGCTTGTATGCATTACTGTTGCGCTTACCTTGCTTGGGATTAAAACAAGGAACACAGCTATGCTTATTACAGCGATCTTCCTTGGACCTTTTGCGAGAGAGTCCTTTATTTTTATGGTTCCGGTGATTTTCTTTTACAGTCACATTCCGAAAGGAAAGGCGCTTATACTATTTTTATTGTCGGGTATTTTTGTTTTCTCTTTTCATTACCTCTACGATCTGCTGGCACCTGAGCCGGTGGTTAGCTGGTTAACAGCAGATGTAGCTCATGTAGGCGGACTCATCCGCAATCTGCCCCTGCTTTTTAGTTTTTATGGGTGGTACAAGATCATGAGTAGTCCTGGCATCTGGATCCTTCTGCCTCTGGTTGTTTTATTTTACAGTCCTTTGGCCAGAATAAAATTGAGATTTATTTTTCGGCGATACGTGTTTCTTTTCATGGCGATGGTACTATTACAGATGTTATTGTCAGGCGCTATGGAACGGATGTTTTACCTCGCCATGCCTGTATTTGCAGTGCTTTGCGGTATGGCCACCGATGAGGTGAGGATGTATTTCCGGAAAACCGCTGGTTTCACAGAGCAGGGAAAATAGAAAGGTTTTAGTAATTGATCGTAAGTCCGATCGATAAGAAACTGTTGGCCGGTTCAGAAGAAAAGCTTTTTCCACCTACCGTGTACATTCCAAAGTGATCATTAAACTGGAAAAAAGTTCCAAGTCCTGCATTATGCATGGCATCTTCGCCTGCTTTATATTGGCCGTAGTATTCTCCGAAGACCTCCCATCGTTCAAGGATCTGGTAATGCACAGATGCACTGGAAGAGGTGACCCATTCGCTACTGAAGGCTTCCTGTTGCATGCCTGCGGTATATTCAACATTCCATTTTTCTCCAATGTCATTCTTGAAAGTGAGGGCTGCTATAGGTGACCAGTAGTTAGTCTGCTCGGTGGAGTGAGAGGTGTACGGAAGTTTGAGATATCCCACGAGTGTGATGTCGGGGAGGAAGGGATGTTTTTCAAGCAATTTGATCTTGGTGCTTAACGCAAGAGGATAAGTACTTTCTACTGTCTCTTCTATATATCTGTCGCGGTTTTCACCATCTTCTACCAACAGGCGTAATTCTGCTTTTTCAAAAAGACCGTAACGTAAAAGCCCCTGAATTATTCTTGGCTGAGGTCCTGACGGAAAGCTGGCACGGAGATAAGAAGTTTCAAACTGCCATTCGTTTTTATTCAGGATCTCTGTTCCTTCTGTTTCATCGGGAAGATCAGAATTTATTTTTTTCAGCTTGTTGTCAGATTGCGACATAGCAAACCCGGTTACAAGGCAAAGGAGACAAAGCAGCGTATTTTTCATATTATTTCCTTTGAGGTAGCAAAAGTAATTCCGATCACGAACTTCACCTTTTTGATTCACCTGCATGCTTTTTCAAATGTTTGTTGATCTTGTTCCACGATTTCAGAAGCAATGACCGTTCAGCTCTTTCCGGAATCGCGTCCTGCCGTCAGCATTTTCTGGTACAGGTTGCGGATGGCCACAAAGGATTCATCTTCTGAATAAAGTCGTTTTGCCTGTGCTTCGAGCATTTTTTCGAGATGCTCATCCTGCATGCCCATTGTTTTTGATTTATAATGAAACTCATGGGTAAGATCTGCCCATGCATCCATCAGTTTTGTGCGTACCTGTATTTCGCACAGGATCCTTTCCTGGGCGAGCTTTACCTGGCAATTGGCGGTGCTCATTGTATCGTAGGCGATCTTTACATGAAGATGTATGCCGCGATATCCCGATTCCTTGGGGTGGTCTATATAATTAAAGATACCCTTTTCCTGGACGGTAAGAAAATTACTGTTACTAATACAATTCATAATACCGCGACAATCATCCAGGAACCAGCAAATAACCCTTGCACCTACGAGGTCGTATAAGGCGTCTGAAGGATATGTAAATTCACGGATATTAAGCATCTGACTTTTCTGCAGGAAGCTTTCAAAACTTTTGACCCGGGTTCTGACTATAATGGATTCAGTGGGGATCCTGTTCTCGTGTGTATATGCAAAAGCCAGCTGTGTCAACCTTCCGTCCAGTAATCTCCGCACCTGTTCCAACTCACGACTGTGCTTCTGGAAAAATTTTATCGCTTTAATATAATTCTCCCTTATATCATCAAACGATGAGGCAGGGTTGGTATTATCGGAGTTGGTGGTATCGGTCGGCATATAGTGAGAAAAGCAAAAATGTATGCCAGTGCTTGCATTCTGGTTCGGCCTGCTGGCATAGCGTTAAACTTCCAAAGCTGATTTCTGCTTGCCAGGATCAGGAACATGATTCTTTTATTTTATCAAAACTAATCTGCCGGTTGAAACTGTTGTTCCAGAAAAAACGCGAAGAATATATACCCCGTCATTAAGAGCAGCCACATCTATACAATTAGTCGCATTAGGCACAAATCGTCCATGCAGACGTCCTGTGAGATCTAACACTTCAACCGAATTAACGGGCACACCACCAAAGTTGACGCTACCGGAAGTAGGATTTGGAGCGATCCGGATCTCAGGCAGATTATGATCAGTTAATCCAACGTTGTCATTAAAATCAAGAGCAGAAAGTTTCAGTTTAGCAACAAAAAGCTGGTTTCCGGCGGATCCACCGGAAATGCAGTGTTGATCAAAGCACAGGGTGTCATTAGTCTCCCCGCCGGTGCCACTGAAATAATTGTGGTTGTTAAATGAACCCACTGCGTAGATATTCCCTAAAATATCCATATCTATTTGCGCAGCATAGTCGTACAGATCCCCCGCGATATGCCATACCTTTTGGTAGTTGCCTGTTGAACAATCGAGTTTTAGTATTGCAATATCCTGCACGCTATCTGTAATTATTGTTTCATTGCCATAAACAAGCGTGTCACGGTACTTGCCACACTGCGAGCCTATGGCACCCGCGATAAACAGGGATCCATGACCATCGAGCAATGGTCTTGAATCCAGGGTCTGATTCTGGCATTGCCAGGCAGCAACCTCTTTTTCCCAATAGTATGAACTCATATCAGCTTTGTATTTCCTCAGTACGTAGCTGCCGCCAGATGTCCACGCGGATTTACAATGGCTCATGTAAATATCACCTGCCGCATCAACAGCAATCCCATTGCAGACACCATCATATCCGCTGTAATTTTTATGCAGAACATAATTTCCGTTTTTATCGAGTTTTAAAAGTCCCGCGTCAACGCACGACCAGTTTGGACAGCTACTATATTGATAGGTGATAAAGATGTTATCCTGCGAGTCCGCATATATTTGATTTCCACAACCAAATGTCCTGCTGGTGTCAGGGATAATGGCACCAGTTCTTGCCCACTGCGGTGAACCGTCGGGAAGAAAACATGCAGACATGAGGGAATGCTTGCCAGTAAGCGTATTGCTTCCAATTACCATCGTATCAGCCTTGCTGCCTAAAACGAAAAGTTTACCAGAGTGCGAAACGGTAAGTGCAGTTATCGAAGTGTACTTATGTGCACTGGTGTATTCCCAGACAAGCGTACCCGTGTGATCATATTTACTGATAAATGCCCCTGTCGAAAAAGTAGGTGAAATGGAGTAATCATAACGACGGCCACCTACATAAACATTTCCGTTAATGTCGGCACAGATAGTACGCGGTGTACCAGGTATTTTCTTTGTCCATACCACATTGCCTGACCGGTCAAAACGCGCGAGAAAAGAGCCTGAGTCCGGCATCAACGACGGGTTTGCATAAACACCCCGGCTTTCCGATAATACATATGTATATCCAACTCCATCGACAGAAATACACGATTTGACCATATAATAATTAAAATGTTGAACAGGATTTACTGCCCAGTCCCATTGTGGCACCTGAGCGCGGTAAGCGTTGAAAAAGAAACTGAGGTTCAGCAGGAGTAGAAAATAGCGCATTAAGTTGAGAAGCAAATACGCTGCCAATAGGATAAGAAATTAAAAACCACGATTATGAGCGATTCTTAACCCGCTCTATTTTACAGAAACTATTCTTTTTACAACAATGCTGTTTCCAATTTTAGCGCTGAGGAAATAGCAGCCCTCAGGAAGGTTGGCTACATTTATCGACCATGTAAGTGGATCGATCTGATTAAATGATGTGGGAAGAGCGACCCCAGCTGTGGTGGTTAACTCAAAGGACACGAATTCATCGGGACCTGAATTCTGACTGTTTTTCAAAATGATGAAATCATTCGATGGGTTAGGATATACCTGCCAGATCGCTGGTTCAGAAGGCTGTCCGATACCCAGGTAGAGATTATCAGGATCGTTAAGTTTCATAAGGAAACCATGCGGATAAAAACCTTCTTCGTTTCTTTTGTACCCTGCGATGTACAGGTCCTTTCCCTTGTTAATTATCCCTGTAGGATGGATCCTGGTGATTTCTTTATCCGTTTCTTTCCAATCAAATTTCCATAGCAGGTTTCCATTGGGTGAAAATTTACAAACCGTAAACTTAAGACCCGACGAGTCTGACACGTCTCCTGCAACAAATACATTCCCTCCACGATCAGCGTATACTGACTCTGCTACAACAGAAGTAAAAGGACAATAAGCATTTATTGAAAGATCAATTTTCCATAACAAATGCCCTTCCGTATCATATTTACTCAATTCAGTTCCTGTTTTATCAGCAGTGAGGAGAAAAGTATTTCCATTACGATCAACATCGATTCCACTCGAAGCAGCATAGGCAAGTACGACTTTCCAAACCTTTTGGTGATCTTTATCAAGCTTAACGATACGACGTTCATGATCGGCTATTGGCAACGAGTCCCCAATAAAGTAAGTGTTCCCGGAATCATCATATGACACATCGCGCATTCTTTGTTCTTCACGCAGTAAAGCAGAAAAATTGCCATCGCCGTCGTATTCCACAAGATTATAGCCACAGCCTTCCACTTTGCCATTTCTATATGACAGGTATTTCGGTTGTTCCGGGAAAAATGAACCATTATATTGAAATGAGGCATCTTTTGTCCAAAGCGCATCACCCGTTGAACTTATTTTTCTGATCATGTTTCCGTCCATGGAGATGTAGGTGTTTCCTTGTTCATCACAGGTCGCGGCGAGGGCAGGCTGGATCATGGGGCGGGAGCCGAGATTGGAATATTCCCACAATTTGGTGCCGGTTTCGTCATATTTATGTACGAAGAAACCGTTTTCAGTGCCGTATGATACTACGCTATTGCTCGCATATACTACACCCCCATTTACCAGGCAAATCTTAAACGGAATATTTCCCATTCGCGGATTTTCATGATAAATGTCTTTCATCCAAACAAGAGATGGAGCAGTTTGTGCAAAAGACACTGAGGTAATTACTGCCAGTAGCAGTGCAGGAATGTTCAGGCGCATAAAATAAAGTTACGGCAACGCGAATGGGGAACGAGATATGTTCGATCAGTGCGGTGTTCTGTGATGTGAAGCAGAGGATAAATGATTCAGGGCGATTTTCTTTGTGAAGAGTTTTGCTTATCCAGGATCCGACTTAACTGGAACCCGGAAATCTTCCATCCTCCTGCATAAGTGATTTATGTAACTGTTTTAATTAATGATACAACAAAGTCGCTGGTGATATCCATAATTTGCAGCTTGATACAGAGACCTTAATGTAAGTGTCGTGTATAAAAATCACAAGTAAAAAACATCACAAAAACAAATGAAAATTAGAAACCTTGTAACCGTCCTTATTGCTTCTGTTGTATTTACTTCAGCATGTAAAAAAGATAAAAATGAGCCGGAACCAGAACCGGAGCCAACACCAGCAGTAGTAGTGGAGAAACCCAGAGTAATTCCTGTTCAAACCAGTGTTCAAACCATGATCAATCTGAGAACTTCGGCAAGTTATGCCATCCTCGCCGGTTCTTTGATATCGAATGTTCCTACATCTGCTATTACCGGAAATTTAGGATTAAGCCCGGCAGCCGGAAGTAATATCACAGGGTTTGGAGGATCAGAAGTAAATGGCACCATCTTTACAGTTGATGCAACCGGACCTGCAGGCTCAGTGCCCGATGCCGTGACGCTGACAGCTGCCAAAGGTGATCTGACCACAGGTTACAACGAAGCTGCAGGACGCACTGCGACAGATATCGTTTTGCTCGCTGGAAATATCGGAGGTCTTACACTAACGCCCGGACTTTATAAATCAAGTGGATCGCTTGAGATTTCATCAGGTGATCTTACGTTTGATGCAAAAGGAAATGCGGAAGCCGTTTTTATAATCCAGATTGCTTCAACACTTAACACTACCTCCGGCCGTAAAATTATACTTGCGGGCGGTGCTGTAGCATCGCATATTTTCTGGCAGGTCGGTACTTCAGCGACATTAGGGACTACATCAGTTTTTAAAGGAAATATATTGGCAGACCAATCTATATCTGTAAATACCGGCGCATCTATAGAGGGAAGGTTGCTGGCGCGAATTGGAGCTGTGACATTAAATGCTACTACTTTAGTAACGCCTTAGAAAAATTCAAGGGATCCGTCTCGAATGGTTGAAGAAGCTATAGATATTATTTATTAGCACAAACGAAAAAAGGAATGCCAGCTAAAATTAGCTGGCATTCTGCTTTATTGTACCCCGAGCGGGACTCGAACGGGCATGTCAGTGAAGACAATGGTGTTTGAGACCATCGCGCCTGCCCGCCCATATTTTAAATTGATTTTACCCAAGTGACGTTAGGGAATTGTAAACTCCGAAGTGTAAACTTTCCGTTTCCTGACTTGTAAAATTTCTCATATGATCTTGCAGTCGTCCGATCTTCGAATTCCTGACTGAAAATCAGAAGAAAAGGTCGATACGGTCGTGTGGTCTTTTCCTTGCCTCTATTGTGTCGATGAAATCTTGTAATAGTATTTACAGACTGTCCTACGTAAATATAATTCCGCTTTAAACTACGAATGGCATAAACATAATACACAGTATAAAAATAAAAAAACCTCTCAATTCTGAGAGGTTTTGTACCCGGAATCGGGGTCGAACCGATATATCCGTGAAGATACTGGTGTTTGAGACCAGCGCGTCTACCAATTCCGCCATCCGGGCATACTGCATAAATTCCTGGCAGGCGGGTCTACCAATTCCGCCATCGAGGCATTTTAATAGGGAGGCAAAGCTAAGATTTGTTTTGATATTTAACAAAACTGATTTTTGAGGTATTTGCGCCGACTGCTTTCTCAAAGACGCACAAGTTCAAGGTGAAATCCTTAGGGCCCGGGGTTTTCACGCTCACAATCATTCCACAATTTTATGCGTAACCGGAACTCGGTCTTGTTATAAAGTAGCATTTATCATTCTTCACTCACCGTATGTAGTAATTCACTGATAAAGACAGAAGGGTGAATGAGATAATTGAATATAAAAAAGCAATAGTACTGACCATCAGCGATTTAAAGCATAAAGTGTATTTTTTACACTATGAAACGTGTTTTGTATCTGTAATGCGCATATCTTTGTGTAATAATTACACTAAGATGCCTAACAATAAGACCCATAAGTATGAGTATCCACGACCAGCCCTGGCCACCGATTGTGTGATATTTGGCTTTGATGGTGGTGAATTGAAATTGCTTCTGTTGGAGCGGGAAAAAGAGCCGTTTAAAAATAAATGGGCTTTACCTGGTGGTTTTGTTTTTATGGATGAAACTACCGAAGCTTGCGCCAAGCGCATCCTTACTGAAAAGGCTGGGATCAAACAGGTATTTATCGAGCAGCTTTATACATTCAGTGATATAGACCGCGATCCCCGGGAAAGGATCATTTCTGTTGCTTATTATGCGTTGGTTAATAAACATCAGTATGAACTGATAGCAGGACGTGATACCATCAAAGCAGAATGGTTTGAACTTTCTAAACTTCCCAAACTGGCCTTCGATCATGCCAAAATTGTAAAAGCCGCGATCCAGAGATTGAAAGGAAAGGTTCGCTACCAGCCAGTGGGATTCGAACTTTTGAACGAAAAATTTACTCTTAGCCAGTTGCAGGCACTTTATGAATCTATCCTGGAAACTACAATAGATAAACGGAATTTCCGGAAAAAGATCCTGAGTATGGGCCTGCTCACCATGCTTGATGAGAAGGAAAAGAACGTTGCGCGCAAGGCCGCAAATTATTACAGCTTTAACAATAAAGCTTATAAAGAACTGACCCAAAACGGATTTCACTTTGAATTGTAAGATCATGAGAACGATAAACCTTTTTTCAGATAATGAGCAGGTGGAGCTAAAAACCTTTGCGGGTGGTGAATGCCATGTACGCTTATTACAATCTTTTTCGGAAGATGACAAGCTGCAGATCAATACGCGCCTTAACAGTTCGGACGACCTGATGACGTTTTGCCTTACCGTAGACGCAATGCGAAGGATGGGTGTGAAACACATTCAGGCTTTTTTTCCTTACGTGCCTTATGCCCGGCAGGACAGGGTGATGACAGTTGGTGAGCCACTGTCGGTAAAAGTATTCGCCACAATTATTAATAGCCTGCAACTGAACAAAGTGATCGTATTTGATGCGCACAGCGATGTAGCGGTGGCGCTGCTTGACAATTGTTGCAACCTGTTTAATCACCAGATGGTGTCTGAAAGCATCAAACGTCTGAATATTGACAACTATGTTTTAGTTTCCCCTGACCTCGGTGCTTATAAAAAAGTGGACAAGCTGGCGCATGCAATTTCATACAAAGGCGAGATTGCGACTGGAATCAAGGTCCGTGACCTGCTTACCGGCCAGATAACGAAAAGCGATGTGCTGTGCAGCGATCTTAATGGTAAGACCTGTATAGTGGTGGATGATATTTGTGATGGAGGCCGCACTTTTATTGAGTTGGCAAGATCGTTAAAGGATAAAAATGCGGGAAAGCTGATCCTGATCGTTTCTCATGGCATTTTCAGCCATAATTCCCTCGACCGTCTGCGGGATGCAGGTTATCAGTACGTATGCAGCTCGAACTCTATCGCTGACAGAAGTGAAACGGATTTTTATAAACAATATAATTTATTTGAGTCATGAATTATTCTGTTGCATGGTTAAATACACAAACCGATCCGCAGTTCCTTTTCTTTTGGGGCCATCAACCTTCCAAAGACGGCTCAATTATTAAAACATGTATGAGTCAATGGTGGCCTTCAGAGTTTGTAGAAAACGGAACGACCTATAAAACTGCAGAACATTATATGATGGCGAAAAAAGCAGAGTTGTTTTCTGATCAACAGGTTTTGGAAAAGGTATTATCCACAACCCTGCCCAAAGATGTGAAGGATTTGGGCAGGCAAATTAAAAACTTTGATCCTGTTACCTGGGATGCGAATAAGTACCAGGTCGTAAAAAAAGGTAATATGCTGAAGTTCGGTCAGAACGAATCTTTAAAACAGTTTTTAATCAGTACTAAAAATAAAATACTTGTTGAAGCGAGCCCGGTGGATGTGATCTGGGGCATCGGTATGACAGAAGATAATGTAAATGCAATTAATCCCCGGGAATGGAAGGGGCAAAACCTTCTTGGCTTTGCACTGATGGAAGTACGGGAGGAATTAAAAAAGGAATTATGAAAGATCTTAAGCACCTCAGTAAATTTCTCAGTCTTGTTTTGCGGCATAAACCCGAAGAGATCGGCATCACAATGGACGCTAACGGCTGGGTGAACGTGGACGAGCTGATTGAAAAATGTCACTCAAAAGGCTGGCAGATGACCTTTGAAACCCTAGACGAGTTAGTGAGCACCAACGACAAACAACGTTTTGCTTTTAGTGATGACTACAGCTTTATCCGGGCCAACCAGGGGCATTCTGTGAACGTTGACCTGCAGTTGAAGCCGCAGGATCCGCTGGCATTTTTGTATCACGGGACAGTTGAAAAATTCGTTGCGGCTATACGGACCCATGGTCTGCAAAAAATGCAGAGACAGCACGTGCATCTGAGCAAGGATGTGGAAACGGCAATTAAAGTAGGGAGTCGCAGGGGAAAACCTGTTATTCTCAAAGTAAGGGCAGGCGACATGCATGCGGATGGTTATTCTTTTTTCCTGTCCGAAAATGGCGTGTGGCTCTGCGACCAGGTACCATCTAAATACATTGATTTTTTATGAAAAGAACATTAGTGATCGGCGATATTCACGGGGCATTCCGGGCACTCGAGCAGGTCCTTGAACGGGCAAATGTGTCAGCAGACGACACGCTGATATTCCTTGGCGATTATGTTGACGGTTGGAGCCAGTCGCCGGAAGTGATAGATCTGCTTCTGGAGCTGGAATTAAAACAGACCTGCATTTTTATACGTGGCAACCATGATACCTGGTGCGAGAGCTATCTGGAAACAGGCATTGCCGATCCGACCTGGTTATTTCACGGCGGGCGTTCGACGCTAGCTGCCTATGAAGGTGTTGACAGTGCAAGGAAGGAAGACCACCTGGTTTTTTTTAACCGGATGAAAAATTACTATGTGGATAATAACAATGATCTGTTTATTCATGCAGGTTATTCTTCCATGCATGGTCCTGAGAAAGAAACTTACAGTTCAAACTACAGCTGGGACCGCACCTTATGGGAAATGGCTCTAACTATGGATAAAAGAATTAAAAAAGATTCCAAGCTTTTTCCCAAGCGCCTGAAACTGTTTAATGAAATTTATATTGGCCATACACCTACATTAAATTATGACCAGGAGGTGCCTATGAACGGCGTGAACGTATGGAATATTGATACCGGCGCCGCTTATTATGGCAGGCTGAGTATAATGGACACAGCAACAAAACAATTCTGGCAAAGTGATCCGGTGCAGGAACTTTATCCCGGGGAAAAGGGAAGGAATAACGATTAAAATGAAAATTGAAAAATATACAGATCAATTAAAACGGCTGCCTCTTGAAGGTCAGCAAATAATTGGTCAATTACATAACAACACCATTATTGTATACCAGGCCTTTAATCCGGGTATCGCAGACTACGCCGTGCAACACCAGCAATTTGGAGGGCCTCACTACAGTTTTGCCCGCATGTCGTGGATCAAGCCTGGTTTTTTATGGATGATGTACAGGGCCGGATGGGCCGGTAAAGAACACCAGCAAAAGATACTTGCGATTACATTGCCCGTTGAAAAATTTAAGCTCATCCTGGAGCAGGCCACTATTTCTTCTTATTCGGAAGAAATTTATGACAGTCATGTTGAGTGGAAAAAAGAACTGGAGCGGACCGAAGTGCGGCTACAATGGGATCCTGATCACGATCCGTACGGAACAAAACAGTCGCGTAAAGCTATACAGCTGGGATTGAAAGGCTCCATATTAAAACAATTCTGTACAGAATGGATCTTAAAAATAGAAGACATAACCGATTTCGTAAAAGAGCAGTTTGAGAAAGTAAAAGCCGGAGATTTGCAGGCACTTCAGGTGCCTTATGAAGAAATTCTTGCGATAACCGAACCGCATATAATTAAACGATTAAACATCCATAAAACCCAAAAAATATGAACATCAATCCACTTATGCTGATCGACTTTTATAAAGCTGATCACCGCCGTCAGTATCCTGAAGGCACAGAATTAGTTTATTCCAACTTCACACCCCGCAAATTCAGAGATGGACTTTCGCAGGAACTGGTTTTCTTCGGTCTCCAGTATTTTATAAAGGAATACCTGATCAACCAATGGGATGAAGGTTTTTTTAAACAGCCGAAAGAAAAAATGCTGGCAGGATACAAACGCCGGATGGATAACGCACTGGGTAAAGACAGCATTGCCATAGAGCATATTGCGCAACTTCATGATCTTGGTCATTTACCTCTTTTGATAAAAGCACTGCCTGAAGGTACGGTAGTAGGACCTAAGATCCCTGTATTGACTATTCAGAATACACGTCCTGAATTTTTCTGGCTTACCAATTACCTGGAATCACTGATGTCTGCTATCCTTTGGAAACCTTGTACCAGCGCTACTACGGCATTTCAATACCGTAAAAGATTTACACACTATGCAGAAGAAACTGTTGGAGGAAGTGCACTGGATTTTGTATACTGGCAGGGCCACGACTTCAGCTTCCGCGGTATGAGCGGCATTGAAGATGCCTGCATCAGCGCTGCGGGACATTTGCTTTCGTTTTATGGTACCGATACGGTTCCGGCGATCGACTTTCTTGAAAAATATTACGGTGCTGACTCTGATCGTGAAGTCGTGGGAGGTAGCGTACCAGCCACCGAACACTCCGTTATGTGCATGGGCACGCAGGAAAATGAGATCGGAACCTTTGAACGCCTGGTAAGCGAACTATATCCCAGTGGAATAGTTTCTATTGTATCCGATACATGGGATTTCTGGCAGGTGATCACGGAATTTATGCCACGTTTAAAAAATAAGATCCTGGCCAGGAATGGCAAAGTGGTTATCCGCCCTGATAGCGGGGATCCAGTTAAAATAATTGTTGGAGACAAAAATGCAGTTCCTGGTACTCCCGAATATAAAGGTGCCATAGAGTGTTTGTGGGAAGTGTTTGGTGGCACCATTACTGATCAGGGTTATAAACTGCTGGACCCGCATATCGGACTTATTTACGGAGACAGCATCAACCTGGAAAGACAGGAAGCGATCCTGGGCGGCTTAAAAGAAAAAGGTTTTGCCTCCTTCACCGTGGTGCTTGGGATCGGCTCCTATACTTACGAATATGTGACCCGTGATACATACGGTTTCGCTATGAAAGCCACCTATGGAGAAGTGAACGGAGAAGGCAGGAACATTTTTAAAAGTCCGAAGACGGATGATGGAACCAAACGTTCAGCAAAAGGATTACTGGCAATTCACAGGGTAAACGATGAACTTTTATTGCAGGATGAATGCAGTAAGGAAATAAGCAATACAGGTTTGCTGGAAACTGTTTTCGAAAATGGAAGGCTTATTAAGGATCACACGCTTGCTGAGATCCGGGAAAGATTAAATAAACACTTGAAGCAGGTTGAAGCTGTCTTGTAATAATGTATTACCCTGCATAATAATCTGAAAGGTTGTTTGGTAACTGGCAGTCCAAAACGTTTAAAAGAATGTATAGAATAGATCTCATATTGGCCGATATTACTAAAATGGAGGTAGACGCTATTGTTAACGCGGCTAACAATTCATTGATGGGTGGTGGGGGTGTGGATGGAGCTATCCACCGGGCTGCTGGTCCCGAGCTGCAGGAGGCTTGCCGAAAACTGAAGGGATGTGTCACGGGACAGTCGAAGTTGACGTCCGGATTCCGTTTGCCTGCCAGGTACATTAT
>CBIHOL010000036.1:0-39639 GCA_966211905.1 uncultured bacterium | reverse complement strand
AAATTGTTGAAAACTCCATTTGCTTTTACCTTAGAATACACAAAGGTTTTCACAAAGGGCACTACGTAGAACCAAATTACGAATTTTAAATATCGTTGCTTCAAAACGAATGCTCTGTGCCGTGCAATCGTACATCGTATATCGTAAATACGCCGCCGGTACCTGGCCGAACAAATTCGAACTGTTATTAGTGGAAAATCACTTCGTATGGCAAGCGGGCCTGCACCCCTTTTAACTCAAGGATCGAACGGATCTGTTGCAGGAATGTATATGCAGGACCGAGATTGTGCTTAAGCAGACGGGTTTCCATTTCCTGTTCTTTTGTACCCAGCAGCCCATCGAAAGGACCTTTTTGTTTTGGTAGTTCTACCAACTTGTAATCTTTCAGATTTGCTTTTTTAGCGGCGTAGGCCAACGCGTCGTTCAATCCGCCGATCTCGTCAACAAGACCGATCTTTACGGCATCGCTACCACTCCACACTCTCCCCTGCCCTATGCTGTCAACCTGCGCCTGCGACATGTTCCTTCCGTCAGCTACACGCCTTGTGAATGTATCGTATACCTTTTCAACGCTGCTTTGAATAAAACTATACTCATGAGCAGCTACAGGTCTTAAACCTGAAGCAAGGTCGCTGTATTTATTTGTATTGACTGTATCCATTGTAACTCCTAATTTGTTCTGGAGCATGCGCTGAAAATTAGGGATCACACCAAACACACCGATCGAGCCGGTAATAGTATTAGGCTGAGCAAAGATTCTTCCGGCCGCACAACTGATGTAATAACCACCGCTGGCAGCAAGATTACCCATGCTTACCACCGTTGGTTTTGCTTTTTGTGCCAGGAACATTTCCCTCCAGATCACATCACTTGCAAGTGCGCTTCCTCCAGGCGAATTCACCCGCAGTACGATGGCTTTTATTTTTTCATCCTGGCGGGCCTCACGAATGGCGCGGGCAAGACGCTCACTACCGATCTGTTCGTTATCACCATCACCGCTGTTGATATTACCACTGGCATAAATAACCGCGATCCTGGTATTATTCAACTTCATATCGGTTTTTTTGTGTTCCTCATATGAGTCGATATCCACGTAATGTAATTTATCGGAGGCCTTAATACCCAGTTTATTCTTTAGCTCAGCAATTACTTCATCTTCGTATGCAAGCGCGTCAACCAGGGTGCCCTGCGCATCCGAAGCAAAACGAACTGAAAGGCTGTCGGCCATTTGATTGAGTCGCTTTTCATCCATGTTACGGTCTTTAGCCACACCTTCCACCATTGAGGTCCAGATGCTGCTTAAAAAAGTGCGTGACTGAAGACGGTTGGCCTCACTCATTTTATCCAGCAAAAAAGGTTCTACTGCACTTTTAAATTTACCGTGGCGGAATACCTGCATATCCATGTCGAGTTTCTCAAACGTATGTTTAAAGAACATCAGGGTCATTCCTATTCCTTTCCATTCGAGACTACCCTCCGGGTGAATAAACACCTTGCTTGCGGCAGAAGCCAGGAAATATTCTTTTTGTGAATAATCTTCAGAATAGGCATATACAAACTTTCCCGACTTTCTAAAATCCGCCAGCGCATTGCGAAGCTCCTGCAGGGAAGCAAAACCGGCATCAAGATCTTTAAAGCAGAGATACAATCCTTTGATATTGCTATCGGCTTTTGCCGTTTCGATCTTACGGAGGATCGTGTTCAGACCCATACCTCCGCCACTGAGCAGCTTTGAGGCATTACCCAGCTCTTTAAATGGATTTTCTTTTTCGCGGTCTTCTATCTGCCCTTCCAGCCTGAGGCGAAGAAGAGTATTTTCGCTTGTTAGGGCGGTAGTTTCCTTTGTGTCCTTAAGCGCCGCGCTGATGCTGGCCTTCACAATAGCAAAAACCAGCAGAACTGATAACAGGGTAGCGATTAAAATACCGACAATGGATCCAAAAAATGCTCCGAAGAATTGTTTCATAGGAATGAATTTTAATGCCTCAGTTAAAGGCTTTGATATATTTGTGCAACGGTAAAATTAAAAATATATCCCGTTACATACATCAGGTTGGTATGAATACAGTGTTTTTAAGTTTAGGCGGGAACCAGGGTCTGCGGGAATGGTATTTATGTGAGGCCATGCAGCGGATCGAGAGATCTGTAGGCAGCATCCGGAACAGATCGTCGGTTTATGAAACTGCGCCCTGGGGGTCGGATTCAAACGCGCAGTACCTGAATATGGTTGTTGTTGTTGAAACACCTCAGAGTGCAGGGGAAGTGTTGAAAAATACCCAGGCCATTGAGAACGTGCTGGAGCGCAAAAGAGATGATAACAGGAATTCGGACCGGACCATAGATATTGATATTTTGCTTTTTAATACCGAAATAATTGAAACCGTTGAAATGACTATTCCACATCCACGTTTACACCTGAGGAATTTTGTGCTGGTGCCCCTTGCTGAAATAGCAGGCCGGGAACAGCATCCAAAAATGCACAAGACATTTATGGAGTTGGCGACAGATTGTGAGGATAGATTAGAAGTGAACAAAGTTGCTGGTGTTCTGGACTGCGGTAGGTACACGTAAAATTAGCTACCTAAGGAAGTTCGATTTCTTTCCCGCGGATTTTGCTGATTCACGCAGATCTATCGCAGATTTATCAGTGATAAGAAAATATCTGCGTAATCAGCGGGAAAAACCCACACAATGTCAATTTCAGATTTGCCCCATTGAAAGTACCGCAAACAGCACCAAATTTGTTAAAACCGGTATCATAACTATTCATTATAAATAATTTGCCATGGAGGATGAAAACCTATATATTTAATTCCTCGGGATGAAAAAGACGTACCTACTTTTATTGGCAGTCCTCTTTTCCAATATTTTTTACGGGCAGATCACTTTAATTGGTCATAACATGATCAATAACTCTCCTGTAAAATCAACAAAGATCCTCGTAAAACAGGGAAGTGTTGTCACAAAAACGCTTGATACAAAGAGTAGCGCAGATTTTAAGCTGCAGCTTGATTTTGGAAAAGTGTACCAGGTTTATTTCCAGAATCCACTCGCGCCTGTAATGTTCATGGAAGTGAAGGCCGACGATGTGCCTTCCGACAAGTACGAATACCGTATGACCTACGAACTAAATGTGCCTTTTGCGAACAAGGAAGATGATGATGTGGATACCCTGGCCTTCAGCAAGGCATTTCACAGGGTGATCTACAATGGAAAAAGTAAAATGGTAGATGACAGCAGTTATAATAATGCTTTTGCCCGCACAATTCTGAAAAAACCAGTAGTTGTGAAGCAAGAGATAAAAACCCCTGAGGAATCAGCACCAGTGATCATTACCGGAAAAATCCTCCTCTCGGAAGCGCCTTCACTACCAGCGGCAAACCATGATGTTCAGCTTATAAGCGGAACTGGTGCAGTTCTCAAATCAACACTAACAAACCGTTATGGTGTATTTGTATTTTCCAATGTGAAAGTGAACGATCTTGTGCAGATAAAAATGGCGGCGCGCGATGGCAAAACCGATGAGAATTATTCGCTGCTGAATTCGCAAAATCTTGCTGTTGCACAAAGCCGGACGTATAAAGGCTCTTTCTTCTGGGATCTCGACCAGCAGCACGTGAATCAGCTGGTGGATAACAATTATACTTCCAATATCGGCGGCAAGCTCGTGGCCTCTTCAAGCAAGGAAAAAAAATTCTTTGCCAACAAGAATATTTATCTCTCCAACAAACACAATACCATTATTCAGACGGCAAAAACAAATATCCTGGGCACATTTGTATTTGAAGACATTCGTCCTGATCACACCTATTTTTTAGGAGTGGACAAACGAGAGCTTGCTCCAGGCGAAAAGATCGATCTTCTGAATAAATCAGATGCCTATGTAGGAACACTTGATTCTGTGGTTGCAGAAAGGAATTCGATCCGTTTCCAATCGACCGCCAACAAGGTGTTTGAAGAGGTTACTATTGAGGAGAAAGACATGAGCATGGATGTGAAAGCCACTATTTTTGGTGATAACGTCAATAACCCCATCGGTAAGCTTAAGATCATCCTTCTAAACGACAAATATGAAGTGATAGACAGCGCGCTTACTGATGATCTCGGCAGCTTTAAATTCCATTATCTTCCGTTCCTTAAGCGGTTTTACCTGAGTGCAGAGAATACGGAAAACATGCTGGATGTATTTCAGAATATCCTTATTTACAGCAGCGAGCACAACCTCGTAAAAATAATGACCCATCAGAAAGGCAAAAAATTCACCTACAAACCTCTCAATGCGGAGTTGACCAGCCTGCGGGACCTGGAGCTTGAAGATCCCTGGTTACAGTTAATGAACAATCAGGCGAAAAATCCGGAGGGTGGAAACAAGGCTCCGGAAATTAAATCCATCATCGAAAAGATCCTGTTCGAAAACAATAAGTACAATATTACAGAAGAGTCAAAAGAGATCCTGGATAAGATCATTGTAGTCCTGAAATCAAACCAATTACTGAAGCTGGAGATCGGGGCGCATACTGACAGTAAGGGAACCGATGCTTCCAATATCAGGCTCAGCCAGTTAAGGGCCGAAACAGTAAGAAATTATTTATTAGGCGCAGGTATCGATCAACAACGTATCTTTGCAAAAGGTTATGGCGAATCAAAGCTGCTTAATGGATGTAAAGACAATATCCCCTGCAGTGAAGCAGAGCACGCACGGAACCGCAGGATAGATTTTAAAATATTGGAGTGATCCCTTTTTAATGAAGACAACAGAGATAAATTTTAAAGTAACAGTTGACGAAAACAATTTGCCCATCAATATAAAATGGGAGGCCCCCGACGCTGGCGATAAAAGTGAATGCAAAAGCATGATGGTGGCATTGTGGGATTCCAAAGAAAATAATACACTCCGTATCGATCTTTGGACAAAGGATATGATGGTGGATGAGATGAAGAAATTCTATCACCAGAATGTGATGACACTTACAGACACTTATGTAAGAGCTACCGGCGATGATGCAACGGCGGCGAAAGTTAAGAGTTTGTTCCAGGAGATTGGGAAGCAGACGGGACTCCTTAAATGATTTCTGATATCTAATAATAACTATACGGAATAATTTTCGCTAAAAAATTTTTCGTGAAAATTATGCGGTCCACAGAGATTTAGCGAGCATGCGACATTTCTAGTATTCGCTTTGACTAAATTTTTTAACTAATCGGTTATAGATCGTTCCTTACTTTTTGCTTGATCACGGCAAATGTGCTAAGGCACATTTGAGCGGAGCTAGTGTGAAAGGCGGAGCCGTATGGCTACCAACCCACCGCACCAACTCGCTCAAAGGCCTAGCAGGCCTTTGTCGTGCCGCAGAGCTGCTCCGCGCGGCGACAAGGCCAACGCACGGGACCTTCTACGGGTTTATCCATCGCACAGGCAGTAAATGGTTCTGAACTCGATTAGTGTGAAAATTGCCAAATTGCGAAGTATTCAGAAGTAGGAGAATCTAAATTCAATTAGGCTCACATCCTTTAGCCGGGGCATTGTGGCAAAACCTGAACGCGGACGTTGCAGCAATTTGTTAGATTTATTGAAGTGGAATTATTGTGAAAAGGTACAACGTTGTCTATCTAATAACTTCGATTGAATCCCTTTTAATTCTTCGGAACCTGGATGGTGAGAGTTTGCCCGCGAACTGCGTTTTCGGAAGTGCCGAGATCATTCCATTTCTTAAGATCTTCGAGATTTACCTTAAAAAAATCAGCAAGGTTCTTCAGGGGCTCGTCAACTTTTACTTCGTACACAAAGGTGCGCATAAGAAGAGAATCGGCTTCAACTGACTGCACAATAGTAGTGTCTTTGACAAACAACCTCAATCCGTCGCCTTCCGGCAAAAGATCACGGGCATAGGCGCTGTAATCCATATCCCTTTTTACAGGAACTCTTATTTCATATACTTTATGTGCAGGATTTTCGATGCTGTTCTTAATGATCCATGGATTAAAGATCCGGATGGTGACAACATTACAACCAATATGTTCTGCCAGGTGCTTTAAGCTGGTAACGTTTGAATCTACCCTGTAAATATTGTAGGGGATCTTGCCGGCAGCCTGTAGCTTTTTCTTACGCAGGCCATAGTGTTCGGGATTCGAAAGCAGGGTTTTATAAGCCAGGATGCGATAAACGAATGCTCCTGTTTCGGGATTAAGAAGAAGATCGTAATACGTGCGGCCACGTTGCTTTTTCAACGCAGCAATAATTCCCCCTATCCCGCGATTGTAAGCAGCAGCTGAAAGGGTCCAGTTGTGAAAGATCCTGTGTGCATCTTTAAGATGAGCACAGGCAGCACGTGTCGCTTTTTCGACATGGTAACGTTCGTCAATAAAATCATTCACTTCCAGTCCGTACTTACGGGCAGAGCCGGGAACCAGCTGCCAGAAACCAGCGGCACCTACAGGTGATATTACATTTTCGAGGTGGCTCTCAATAACAGCCAGGTATTTAAAATCATCGGGAATACCTTCCTGCTTAAGAATGGGCTCTATATAAGGGAACCAACGTTGCGCCTTGTTGAAGATGACGATTGAATTTGTTTTCCAGTACGAAGAAGTGAAGAACTCTTTTTCGAGCGCGTGTTTGATCCTGTAATCGTTTGAAGGGATCCTTTCGCCGCAGAAGTCCAGATTTTGCGGGATATTAAGTCCCAGCACGTTGAAGTTATTGTTATTGTATGAAATGCTGTTGGGAGAAGGTTCGTATATGAACGTCTTAATAACAATGTAGTTAATAGTGAATACCAGGAAGAAGATCACTGTAAGGGTGAACTTATACTTAAGTAAAAGCGATCTTCCTGGTAAATAACTAAGCACGTTTACGCGTTATAATGGTATTTAAAAAAAGTGCGGCAAAAATCAGCAGACAGTACGTTATGGAAATATAAAACAAAGTGAATGTAAACCCGGTCACCAGGTTATAAGCAAAGCCTGTTGCTATGGCGGCAATAAGAATGAACAGCAGTGCGATCCGTTTTTCAGTGATACCCTTAAAAAACAGGTGGTGGGTAGTGTGATCTTTTCCACCCACAAGAGGAGATCTGCCGGCCCGCATGCGGTTAATTACCACGGTTGTGGTATCGGTGAGCGGAAGCACAAACACAAGCGCAACAATGATCACATTGGCTGCAGGAAAACCGTCAACACGCACAGCGGTTGGATTGTTCCAGCAATTGTCAATTCCCATTACCGCCAGGAACAATCCCAGAAACTGGCTGCCGGTATCGCCCATAAACATTTTGGAAGGGTGGAAATTAAATACTAGAAATCCGCATAATCCTCCTAGAACCCCCATGTTAAGTGTGGTAGCATAACTACCCGTGTCGAACAGGTGAATATTAACCATCACCATAAATAGACATGCGAAAATGGAAACAATAGAGGAAATTCCGTCCATGTTATCCAGCATATTGATCGAATTCATTAAACCAACCACCCACAGCACGGTGAGTATGTAATTAAAAAACGGGTCCTGGAAAATATTGATGCTATGGCCCGAAAAAATAAGGATCAGGGCACAGAAGATTTGCGTAAGGAACTTAAGAAGAGGCTGAGTATTAAAAGCATCATCGGCCAGACCCATTAAAAATGCAAGGGTCGCAGACATTAATATTCCCACGATCTGCAGATTGAAGTGAGAAGTGTTATTTGGCATGAGCACTGTGAAAATGAATGCCAGGAGGAACACGACGTACAGCGAAATACCGCCCAGGGACGGCTTTACATCAGGATTCCAGCGTACCTGCTGAAACTCCTGGTTCCTTACGCCAAGGGTTTGCGCAAAACGAAGAAGGATGTAATTGATAAGCAGGGAAAAAATAAAACAAATGACGAACAGCGTAATTATTACAAAATGGAAATTCAGGCTCATCATTCATGTTATTTAACGGCAGGATCAGAACAAAGTTTCAAAATCGCGGAATAGTTTTCCCTGCAGATCTTTTTCGGATAAAAGAGGGTTATTGATCTTCCAGTCTATATTCAGATCAGGATCATTCCACAGGATACAATCTTCCGAAACCTTGCTGTAGAAATTAGTGCATTTATACGAGAATACAGTATTATCCTCAAGTGTAGCAAATCCATGCGCAAACCCCGGGGGAATGTACATCATCCATTTGTTCTTTTCGGTGAGCTCCTGCCCAAACCATTTACCATAGGTTGGTGAGTTTTTGCGAATATCCACGGCAACGTCAAACACAGCGCCAGTGATCACACGCACTAATTTACCCTGGGCAAACGGGTTGTTCTGAAAATGAAGACCTCTTAAAACACCTTTTTGGGATAAGCTCTGATTGTCCTGCACAAAATCGGCGTTAATACCTGCGTTGGTGAAAACATTCCTGTTATAGCTTTCAAAAAAATAACCGCGCGCGTCTTCAAACACTTTTGGTTTTATAACCACCACTCCTTTTAACGTGGTTTCAATTACTTCCATTTACTGATTCTTTTTACAATTTATTAATCCGTATAATAGCCCGATCCATTGCCGTACCCATATCCATAACCATATCCATAATTGTAGGCGTAGATCTTGCGGCTCACATCCACATCATTAAGCACCACTGACAAATTCTTAACCTGCGATTCATTTTTCAGTCTGTCGAGGATCTGCGTAAACATTTTCCTCGAATAACCTGCCCTGAATACGTAGATCGGGAAATCGGCACGCTGAATAGTGGCTATACCATCAGTTACCAGGCCGATAGGTGCATTATCGATAACAATATAATCAAAACGGGTTTTTAAATAAGTGAGCACTTCATCCAGCTTACTACTTAGGATCAATTCCGAAGGATTCGGGGGCGAAGGTCCCGCGGTAATAAACTTGAGATTATCCATCGGGCTGTTCATAAAACAATCCGCCACGTTTGTAGTTCCGGTCAGGATCGTACTCATGCCCGTAGTGTTTGAAACTCCAAATCCCTTATGAATCTTGGGCTTTCGCATATCGAGGTCAATGATCACCACCTTTTTACCGGTAAAGGCAAGCACCCCGGCTATATTAATTGCGACAAAAGTTTTTCCTTCACCGCTTATGGTAGAAGTGATAGAAACGATCTTGGTGCCGGGCGTTGCATCAATAAATCCGAGGTTAGTCCTAAGCGTCCTGAAAGCTTCGCTGATAAGCGCCTTTGGATTCTTGTCGACTATAAGCTGCGAGACCGGAATGTCATTCTCGTATTTTGGGATCACACCGAGCAATGACACTTCCCCGGCCGAGTAACGGGTAATATCGCCGAGGGTATAGATCTTATCATGAAAAATATATCTCACAAATACCGTTGCAGCTGATAACAAAAGAGCGGTTAGGAAGGCTATCATCAGAGCATTCTTCTTGCTTGGTGAAACATGATCACCGGGTCCGTTCGCTTTTTCGAGGATGATATTCTTTGATACATAACCGGCGCGGGAAATGGAAAATTCAGTTTTTTTCTCCAGCAGCATGGTATAATATTTTTCGCTTATAGAATACAAACGACTGAGGCGGCTATATTCCACTTCGTCTTCCGGGGTTTTATCCAGCTTTGATTTGAAGTCTGTTGATCTTTCCACCAGGCTCTGGTACTTGGTCTTATATTTCAGCCTTACAGCGTCGAGGCTTTCTATCAGCAGCTTGCGCTGGTTTTCCAGCTGGAAATTTATCTGCCTGATATTTTCCGAATTCGGTGTTACAGCGTAAAGCATATTTTCTTTTTCAAGAAGAAGCTTCTGGATGGTAGCTGTGATATCCTTGATCGAGCTTTCATAATCGCTTCCTGAAAGCAATGAGATCAGCTGGTACATATCAGTGATCTTACTTTTGGAAATATTCTGCTGGATCTCGCTGATCATCCTCTCTTCCATTTCCAGTTTCAGCATCTGATCTTCGATGCTTGAATACCTTACCATATCACTGTTAATGGCGCGCTCTCCCTCGGTGTATTTCTTTTCTTTTTTAAATTTCTGCAGGTCGCTTTCAGTATTCTTAAGATCATTATACACCGTTCCCAGCTGGGCGTCAATAAAGGAAATGATATTAGTGGAACTTTCACTCTTACGTTCAACATCGTAATTAAGATACTCCTCAGTGACCGCGTTCACTATATCTGAAGATTTTATGGCATTAATGTCCTTTACAGAGATCTGGATGGTTTTAGCCATATCGCTCAGGATGCGGACTTCAAGCTTATACTGTAATAACGCCGCCACATCTTCGATATCAGAAGCAATAAAATAAAATTCATTCTTCTGCGACATCATTTCCTTGCGCTGCTGTGCGTCCACCTTATTGTTCTGGTAAACCAGCATTTCAAAGCGATCGTTGCGCAGCCATTCGTTCATCTGAAACGTGTACGTATTGCTGCCAATGGTGAGCTTACCGGTGGTCTCAGACGCGTCGGCATCAAGATAGATCTTGGTGCCATACAAACCGGCGTCCTTTACATTAATGCGAACCAAATAAGGTGATGCCTTGTAAAGCTCGTGGTTCTTGAAAGTACCTTCGTTATAATATCCTACTGCGATATCCAGCTTCTCTACTACCCTGCGCAGGAAGATCCTGGACCTCACCTGCTCCATGGCTTCGGCTAAAGCATTACTTTCTTCATTAAAATTCTGGAGGTGCAGGATCTCATCGGCTTTATTGGCATCGTTGATCTGCACAACCGCTCTCGACTCGTAAATAGGTTCGCTGTAACGCAGGTAAATAAACGCCACCATAAAAGAGAGCGTAAAGAACAAAAGAATAAATACACGGCTCTTATAAAACAAAAACGCAAGCAATCCCACGTCAAAGCTGGTATTGAGCTTTTCCGTAATATTCTTAAGCTGATTATTGGTTGAATCTGCCTGGGGATTTAACATCGTTTTTCCGTCAGAATAGTCTTGTTAAAGAGTAAAGGATCAACACACTTGTGATAAGGGAAATAACCGGCGCGATCTCTCTTGTAAATGTGGCCAGTGGCCTGTAGCGCGGTTCAACATAAATGATATCACCTGCCTGCACCTTGCTTTTGCCGTACATGATACCTTCTATAGTTGAGAGATCCATAAGATAAACATAAGGCATTTTTGTAGGATCCGGATTTTCGCGGATGAGCTTTACCTTGTAGGCTTTACCATCCTCCTGGATACCTCCTGCACTCGCGATTGCTTCCATAACCGTTGTATTGTTGTTTGCAAGAGGCATTACCCTTGCCTGCCCGCCGTTGCCGGGAAAGATGATGACGCGTTTATTGGTAACGCGCAATGTCACAAAAGAGTTGACATATAATGAATCATACCTTCTTTCAAGTTCATTTTCGGCCTGTTTAATTGACAGACCCGAAATTTTTACCCTGCCAAGCATAGGCATTTTTACAGTGCCATCACTTTCTACCGTCACATCCAGGTCATTACGGAACAAGGCATTGGAAGTAGTGGCAAGATCAATGAGCTTAAACCCATAATTGGGAAATACCTTGTACATGATCGCATCATTGGCAGCGATCTTATAGTCAAGCCGCCCAAGAGAGTCAATGAGATTATCGTACTTAAAACCGCCCGGGGTACGGAGCATTAAATTAGACCTGAAAACTTTACAACCTGATAAAACAACAACACACAGGATTAGGATAAGGGGATAACGCATAGTTATTAGACAAATATAAGTTTTTAGACCGAGTCGCAAAAATACCGGACGCTACGAGGGATACTCGATGCGTGCGTGATAAATGTTCATGAGGCGCTTTTTGAAGATCTTTTTTATTGTGGTAATATCTTTAAATGTAATATCTGAATTAATGAACTGGTTACTCGCGATCTTGTAGTCGATGATATTGTCCACAAGATCATTCAACGTCACGGCATCGTGAACTTTCAGGCTCCGTGAAGCTGCCTCCACCCCGTCGGCGATCATCAGCACCGCAGTTTCCTTGCTAAAAGGGATTGGTCCCGGATAACGGAACTGGTTCTCTGCCGCGTCGGCATTATGACCTTGTTTTTTAAACAGGTTCAGAAAATACCGGACTTCTGTTGTACCGTGATGAGTCCGAATGAAATCGATCACCTGTTCGGGCAGCTTATATTTTTTAGCCATCTCAATGCCGATGATCACATGGTTAATGATGATCCTTGCACTTTCAATAGGTTCGATCTCCTGGTGAGGACTAAAACCATTAGCCTGATTCTCCGTAAAAAAATTCGGGTTCTGCATTTTGCCGATGTCGTGATACATGGCTCCCGCCCTTACCAGCAATGAATTTCCTCCAATGTAAAAGATCGCCTCCTCTGCAAGATTAGCTACCTGCAGGCTGTGCTGGAAGGTACCGGGTACATCCTTTGATAGTTTTCGGAGCAGGGGATGATTAAGATCGCAGAGCTCGAGCAGCTTAAAGTCTGAGATAAAACCAAAGAATTTTTCTGTGAGATAGATAAGAGGATAGGCCAGCAATACCAGCATGGAGCTGATTGCGAAGGGCACGTATGAACTGAACTTTTTCACCGCGATCTCGGTACCAAAACCAAGGTGATAACAGACATAGATGAGAATATAAAAAACAAATACAATGGCCGCAGCGTTCAGGATCTGCTGACGTCGGCGCATTTCAGCCACCGCAAATAAAGTTCCGATACCCGGTATCAGCTGCAGAATAATGAACTCTATCTTATCGGGCATAAAAAAACTGCAGTGCAGGATCACCATCAGGTAGGTGAACAACGCGGTGCGACTGTCGAAGAACACACGCACCATAATAGGCACCAATGCAAACGGAAGGGCGAGCAACATCAGACCGTAGCGGCTGAACACTGCTGCTGAGGCCACGGATCCCATCAATAGAAGAAGTAAAAAAGCAACCTGTGTATTCTGACCAAACACCTGCTTACGGAAGAAAGCCAGGAATATCAGCAACACCATGGTTAAAATAAATGTAAGTCCCCATTTGGCCATGAACTTAACCGGGGTAACGGTGGTATTCTGGTTCTGAAAATAAAAATAGCGGTTAATGAGGAAACGTTTGTTATTGGTAAGAGCTTCTCCTTTTTTTACAAGGACATGTCCCGAATGAATCACATTCTTGTATACCGAGACCTGCTGCAGCTTTGAGTTAAGGTAAAAATTAGTTTTTTCTCGGTTGAAATAATAATTGATAGCCAGGAAATCAAGGTAGTTAACATCCAGGTTCTCATACTTTAAGTTGGTTTCAAGGAACTCGGCGGCGGTTGTAATGGTAAAAAAATCGTAGCTGGAGGCTGTTTCTGCATAACTGCCCGAAGCAACATACACGGGACGCCGGTCTGAAAGACCTTCTGCATTTTCGATCACGCCCCTTTCATAAATACTGTCGAACAGGGGACGAAGCTTGTTATTCGTGGCGGGATCGGTTTCGGCCAGCGCGGTCAGCTGCCGCATTTTTTTATTCCGTTCAGCGTCGTTCTTTTCAAAGAACATGGGAGCATCGAGAGTGATCCTTTCCTTTTCTTTTTTTAATTCCGCATCACTTTTGCGGATATAAAAATCCTCATCGGTCACCAGGTCGTCGTGTGCCCATATAGCGGAAAAAGAATCCACCTTATGCCCTTTCACAGGCCTGTTTGGAAGCATCCAGGCGAGGAGCAGCGAACAGACGAGCACCATAAACACCTTAAAGATCAGGTTGTGCTTGGCTTGTATAAAGGCTAAAAGATTCACAATCACAAATAAAGCAGAAAAGCTTTTATAATTTCATCATTCTATGAACGGTTTTGAACACTGTTGGCCTGATACCGTTACGGCGGGCTTTGTTCGCGCGATGGCAAAGTTAGGCAAAAATCCCAAACACCACCGGCACTTTATGCAACTGCAGCTTGCCAGCTTTTTGCCATAAAGCAACCGTTTTACTTTTAAGGAATTGATCCTGTCCGGTTATGTCCTTGCCGACAAAGAGGCTGGTTGATGGCTTTAAAGTTGCAAGCAGGGCTTCAAACATCTGATCATTGCGGTAAGGTGTTTCAATGAAGAACTGAGCCTGTGACTGGCGCAGGGCCAGCTGTTCGAGCTGCCTGATCTTTTCCTGCCGTTTCATTTTATCAACCGGCAGGTAGCCGTTGAATGAAAAATTCTGGCCATTAAAACCACTGGCCATAATGCTCAGTAAGATCGAGCTTGGACCAACCAATGGAATTACCTGGATATTTTTCTGATGGGCCAGCTTCACGATCTCGGCTCCCGGGTCAGCAACACCAGGGCATCCGGCATCGCTCATCAGCCCCAGATTATGTCCCTCCAGCACAGGTGCCAGCAAGGAAGAATGATCTGAATTACTGGTATGCTCGTTCAATAAGGTGATCTCGGCCTCCTGGATCGTGGTATAGTTATAGGCTTTTAAAAAACGACGGGCAGTTTTTGCATCCTCAGCAATAAAATATTTTAATCCGCAAACAATGTTGGAATTATAGTGGGGAATGTAGTCAAACAAGGGCGCATCGCTGATGGGCACCGGGATCAAAAATAACTTTCCTTGCAATGTCACGTGGTAATATTAGGTAAAAATATCGTTACTTTGCAGCGCTAATCTGTTTACTTAATGTTAGGATTAAAACTGGAGACCGACCCGAAATGGGTCAATGTTGTTGAGAGAAATATTTCCGAGATCCTTACCGATCACGCCTGGTGCGAACAAAAAGCCGCCAGCAACGCTATTTCACTGGTGGTTAGTTTTCCCTATCATACCGAGCTGGTCTCAGAAATGCTGAGCCTCGCACAGGAAGAGCTTTCGCACTTTGAAATGGTACATAAAAAGATCATCGAACGTGGTCTTACACTTGGCTTTGAACGCAAGGACGATTACGTAAATGAACTGTATAAATTCATGCGTAAGGGACACAAAAAAGAGATCGTGCTG
Organism: uncultured bacterium; assembly: GCA_966211905.1. Taxonomy (GTDB): domain Bacteria; phylum Bacteroidota; class Bacteroidia; order B-17B0; family Aurantibacillaceae; genus Aurantibacillus. The sequence goes on along the minus strand of CBIHOL010000036.1, from coordinate 24,763 downwards.
ATAGACCGCCTTCTGTTTGGCGCCATGATCGAAGCACGAAGCTGTGAGCGCTTCAAGATCCTTTCAGAAAACATTAACGACGAGGACCTGCGTTCATTTTACAGGGAACTGATGATCAGCGAAGCTACTCACTATACAACTTTCCTTGGATTTGCGCGCAAATACGGCAATGACGTGGAAGACGTAAACGCGCGCTGGCAACAGTGGCTGGACCATGAAGCTAACGTTGTGAAAAATTATGGTAAGCAGGAAACCATCCACGGATAGTTGAACGGCTATAAAAATATACTGGTCATTCAAACCGCGTTCATTGGTGACGCTATTCTTGCTTCTTCCCTGATAGAAAAATTACATGCACGTCTTCCGGAAGCTGAGATCACCATATTGGTTCGTTCCGGCAACGAAAGTATTTATGCTGGACATCCCTTCTTAAAAGAAGTGCTGCTTTGGGAGAAAAAAGAAAACAAGATCAAAAATCTTTTCGGCCTTCTTGGCAGGATCAGAAAAAACCGTTACGACTGTGTGATCAATTGCCACCGGTACTTTAGCTCCGGATTGCTCGCAGGATTTTCCGGCTCACATCATATTGCCGGATATAAAGAAAATCCACTTTCATTCCTTTTTAATTACACAGCACGTCATCGGATTGGCGACGGGCGTCACGAAACACACCGTTACAATGAGCTGATAGGTGATTTTTCGGATAGTGAAGTTTTTAAACCACGCCTCTACCCTGCTGTCAGCGACAAAGAAAAGGTGGCGCAATATCAGGGTTCGGGACCATATGTATGCATGGCTCCTGCGTCGGTGTGGAACACTAAACAGCTTCCGCTTGAAAAGTGGGTGGAACTGTGCAATAAGACAATACAATCAACGATCATATATTTGCTGGGCGCACCCGGAGATGTTGAATTATGCACGCAAATCAAATCTAAATCCTCACATCCAAAGATCACTATTCTGGCAGGAAAACTTTCGCTCCTCCAGTCCTGCGCCTTAATGGGAAAAGCAACAATGAATTACGTGAATGACAGTGCTCCGCTGCACCTGGCATCTTCTGTTAATGCACCAGTACGTGCTTTTTTCTGTTCTACTGTTCCCGAATTCGGATTCAGTCCCTTAAGTGATGATTCAAAGGTTTATGGAGTAACACATTTAAAATGCCGCCCCTGTGGCTTACATGGGTACAGGGCGTGTCCGCTGGGACATTTTAAATGCGGGCACGACATGCCGTTACCAGATCAAAGTGCAGTATGAGGATCCATCTTTTTGAATTTGAAGACCTCAGCTGGTTTCCTGACAGCATCCGGCAGGGAGGGACAGACTTTCTGAGGTTCTTTTTAAATTCAACCAATTTTTATCAACCCGCTCAAAAGATCCTTGCAGATGTTTTGCAACGCACTGCCCAGAACCATGTAGTTGATCTTTGTTCGGGTGGTGGCGGCGCAATCGAAAAAGTGACAGGCGACCTGCTCAGGAACAACAGTAAGCTTTCGGTTTTGCTCACAGATAAATTTCCCAACGTTAACGCGTTTGCGCTTATCAGTGAGCGCAACGAGGGCAGGATCGGGTACACTGCCAGTGCGGTGGATGCCAAAGATGTTCCCGCTGAACTTCCGGGAGTGAGAACCATGTTCTCGGCTATTCATCATTTTAAACCACACGATGTACGTGGAATTTTAAAAGACGCAGTAGATAAAAAAGTTCCCATTGCCATTTTTGACGGAGGAGATAAACATATATTCACTCTTTTAGGGATCCTGATCGTGCAACCGATCATGTTTGTTCTGTTTACCCCGTTTTTCAGACCATTTAAAATTTCCAGGCTGCTGTTTACTTATTTATTGCCGTTGATTCCTTTAATGACCATCTGGGATGGAATGGTGTCCGTGCTGCGACTATACCAACCTCATCAATTAAAAAAAATTGCAGATGAACTGGATGCTAAAGATTATATCTGGGAATCAGGAAAAAAAAGGAATGGAATCGGGATGCAAGTGACGTACCTGGTGGGATATCCGGCAATTACTAATCTCTAATGTCTAAAACCGCGAGGGCATAAACCTCAAGAGCGTCTTCGCGAGCTCCGCGTGAAACCTCAAGCGAAGCGATCTGCCGGTGCGAAGGCATGCGGTTGCTATTTCGGTCCCACCGCACGAGCAGATCACTTCGGGTGCCAATACACTTCTTAAGCACCCTCGTGAAGACGCACATTGGTGGGTCGTCGACAAGATTGATCTCCAATGTCTAATTTCCAATCGCGGTATAACACGACAGAAGGATTATGTTCGACGTCGTTAAATTTACCGTTGTTTCAATTTAACTCTGTGAACTCTGCGAATCCGATAGCTATCGGATCTGCGTCTGACATATCCACGCTACCGTTCCTTTGGCTGAATTACCTCCACCTCATCATCACCAAGCTCTAAATTAATGCTGCCAATGATCTGGAACTCTGTGCGGCGGTTGCGGGCGCGGCCTTCGGGATTATCGCTTCCATCAGTGTTATCGTTTGGAGCAATGGGAAGACTTTCACCAAAACCTTTAGGCTCCATGCGCTTTGGATCAATTCCCTTTTTTACCAGGTAGTTGATCACCGATTCCGCACGCTTCTGACTTAACTTCATGTTCAGGTTATCATTCCCTTTGCTATCGGTATGCGAGCGGATCTGTACTACTATCTCAGGGTTGTTCTCGAGAAGACTCAATAAAACCGAATCAATAGAATGCATGCTTCGTGGTGTAAGCGCGGCACTATTAAATTCGTATTCAATGTTAGGAATGATGATAGTACCTTTTGGCTTGCGACCCAGATTGATGTTTGACTTCAGCCGCTGCGAGGAAGTAACTGCGTTAGTGCTTAACTCGTCGGTACCGCTCAGGAAGTCTTTTTTGCGCACCACAAACACATACTCCTGGCTGGGCTCCAGCCTGGTTGAAAAATTACCAGATGGATCTGTAACCAGGCTTTTCACCAGGAATCTTTCGTTAGTGATCTTATCCTTGATGTATACGTCCACTGTGGCGTTAGCAATGGCAACAGAATCGCCTTCTTTTACAGTGCCATCCACATTGATCTCTATAAAATCCTTGTTCTTATAGTTATAAATATCATCGCAGCAGGTGCTGTTCTTTAAAGCATTTCCACCTTTGCGATTGCTAACGAAAAAACCTTCATGCCTGTTGGGAGAAATCGTATAATAAACGTCATCAGCCCCCGAGTTCAATGGAATTCCCATATTCTGTGCTCCTGTCCATCGTTTGCCATCGCCTGTAGCGCGGTAAATATCAAAACCGCCCAACCCCCCCGTACCATCAGAGCTGTAATAAAGCGCACGTGTTTCATTATCAAAATAAGGAGTAATCTCATCCTGCACTGTATTTATTTTATTGCCAATATTTTTTGGCTCCATGTACTCTCCTTTTTTCTTATTGTACATCGTATACCAGATATCGAGTCCGCCTTTACCTTTTGGACGGTTACTCACAAAATAGATCACATCATATCCTTTTTGCGGATCCCTTGTCACGGCCGGTTGTGTAGCAGTGTATCCATTAATATTAACCGGTTTTGGAAGTTTAACCGGTTCACTCCAGGCATCTCCTTTTTTTTCGGACATATAAATAGCACAGATCATTTCTTCCATGATATTGGGCTTGCACCGCGTGAAATACATTCGTTGGCGGTCGGCGCTGAACGATACGTTGCTGGTATTAAATTCTTCAGAATTAAACTCCTCCCATTCGCCGGCAAAATTCCATTTGTTGTTATAAAAACGGGCCTTGTACAATTTTTTCTTCGGAACAGAAGCGGTATCATCTTCAATTATATACTCCGTTTTTTCAGTTCGCAGAGAGTTAAACACCAGCATGGAATCATTTAGATTGAGAGGAGAACCTTCGGCATTTACTTTATTGATGGTTGTATCCAGGTGATCAATGAGGATCTTGGGATCCGTAAGCACCATTTTCTGGACTGAATCGCAAAAAATAATTTCACGCGCCGCGATACGTTTCAGGGCTTTATCCTCGCCCTTGTATTCTTTCCTGAACTGACGGAAATTGATCGCCGCACTATCATACTTACCATTTGATTTTTGCATAAGTGCGTGATAATATAAAGCTTCTCCTGCCGCTTTTTTGTCAATGGTATACGCGCGAAGGTATGCGTGCTGCGCCCTTTCATAATCGCGGATGCCCTGGAATGACTTGCCCAGCAGCGCTGTTACCTCAGCATCTTTTTTATTCCTTGCAAGGTAAGCCTCAAAATAACTGATGGCGGACCCGGGATCATTTTGCTTTAAAGCATTTTTGCCAAGCTTTTTCAGGATCTTCGGTGAAGCGGTGCGTAGCTGCATACTGTCCGGCTGAGCGAACATGGCACAGCTAAACAGCATCAACAGTATTATAATTACTTTAATATCTTTCACAAGGCAATATTTTTTTGTTCAGGCGCGTGCTTTTTGCGCGGTAAATAAATGCGATCTCAAAAGCTCCCTTACTGTCAACCGCAGTTTTAAGCTTTGAATAAGTAATGTCGTAGCTGAGGCCTAACGTGTAATGCGAATAATTAAAACCCGCTGTAAGAACAAATGCATCCGGATTTCTCTGTATGCCATCGCGAAACATAAAGCCTGCAAAAACGGAATTGGTAAAAAATGAATTCTTGGAGAGGATATATTCGAGGTTGACCCCGCTTACCCAATCGCTGACCTTAGTCGTAAAGCCATAAAGACTGTGACCATGCAACAGAATATTCTCAGTGAGCGAATATCTTAAATGCGCATTGATAGCCTGCCGCACTTTTAAGCGGTTATTCGCATCAAAAAAACTTTCCCTTGGAACATTGAGATGAAAAGCAGCATAACCCAGTTCAGGCTCAAAACGTCCGAAGTTTCTGGATACTCCCACACCGGCAGCCACATCAAGGAAAATATAACGCTGCTGTACATTTGATTCACTGTTGGGCAATGTATTATCAAATCTTCCGGTCTCCCAGTTCAGCTGCTCGGGAAAGGAATTCTTATAAAAGTCGATTGATTTAATGACAATTCCCGGAGTTATTCCTGCGTGCAGCTTATAGCCTGCCAGCTTGATATGAGTTGCCCCGGTAGGGAGGATCTTTGTCACCACCAGGTTCTCGGCAGAACGATCACTTAAAAATAATAACCCTCCACTCACATTCAGGTTGTTGGGATACAAGTTAATATCCCCGCCTGCAGAAAATGTTTTGTAAGCATTATTCAGTTCCTTCCACTGACTCCGGTAATTTCCAAAAAAACGGTAATCACCTTTATAATTGCCGCAATTGGCAGGATTTAAAGTGAGCGGGGAAAAATAGTACTGGCTGAAATGCACGTCCTGGCTCCGGAGCACGGTTCCGAAGAAGAGAAGCAGCAGGCAGATATAAAAGATCCTGTTTTTCAATTATCGCAATAATTTAAAAGTTGAATTTTTCGTAATGGGCTCCTTATCGATATAAGTTTCAACAGATGCCTGGTAAACATATGTTTCTACAGGCTGCAGTACCCCGTCAAATCTTCCGTCCCAGCCTTGGGAGATGTCATTGGTTTCGAAAATGAGCTGACCCCAGCGGTTGAAGATCTTAAAGTAGATCAGTTTTTTTATTCCCCAGCCATCCACATAAATAACATCATTTATTCCATCGCCATTGGGTGTAAATGCGGTTGGCACGTCGATACTGGACTTAGGAAGAATGTCGACACGGAAAAGATTGTTTACTGCCGCACAACCTTTATGGTCTTCTACCCTCACCACATATGTAATATTATCAGTTGAAGTTGAGATGGGATACGGACAGTTTGTACAGCTCAGCGCCGGGGCAGGAGGCTGCCAGTCGTAATTGTACTGGCCCACAAAAGCATTGATGGGAATCGGTTCACCAATAACCACTGCAGTGTCCCATGTTTCGGGCGCGGGCGGAAACAGAACATTGATGTAGGCGCTTACCGTGTCACTCACGCATCGTGTGCGGTCGGTGACCTGCACAGAAAATACGGTTGCAGAATCAGTTTTCGCCTGGCTCACGTGATAATCACCAAATACACTGAAGGTAGTCGGAGATAAAAATTTCTCAATGGGTGTCCATGTGCCGGAAACTACATTGGGAGAGGTAACGATGGTCATGGTAAAAGGAACATTTGGACAATAATCGTCGGGAAGGATGGTAACCGTTGGTGGCGCCACAATGGTCATATTTTTGACCGTAGTATTGGAACAACCTCTCACTGCATTAACGGCAGTTAAAGTAATTGCCTGCACACCCGAAAGTGAAAAAGTATGGTTGACGATCTGATCAGAAGAAGTACGTCCTCCCGGCAGCGCCCATTTTATATCGACGGGAAATCCATCATTGCTTTTTGAGGTATTGGTAAAAATATCCGGAATATTCATGCAGTGCATGGTATCCAGAAGCGTGGAATCGGCATTCCTTAAAAAATCAGCTTCTACCCTGATCACCTGGATAGGCCGCTGTTTTAAGTACGTGCAGCTTTTATCGGAATTATAATATAAAAGGCTCACCGAAATAGTTCCCGCTGCCTGTGGATTAAAGTTTGTGTATGTATGAGATACTACCGGCGGCGCGCTTCCGGCCAGCCATGTTTCGGTCGGAGTGAAATCACCGTAATCCCATTTCCATTCTTTAATTCCGCCGCCCTTGCTGGTGTCGACAGAAAATCCAATATCGTTTCCAAGACAGATCAAAGTTCGGGAAAGAACAATATCGGCCTGTGTAACATACAACGTGAAGTTCTTTGTGACGGATGACATGCAGAAATTAGGCGGACCTGTAGTAACCGTGAGGGTGACCGGGATAACTGTAGTGGTCTTTATATGAGAATAATCAATGAAGATCTTATCCGATTGTTTTACGTTACCAACGCTTACGTCCCAGGAGGCAAACGTAGGCGCGGGTTCAGAAATATTTTCGAAAGTGGCAATGCCAGGTAAACAGATCACATTAGCTGCTGCTGTGGAGTTAGGTGTGCTTACAAGAAAATCGGCCTTTGGAATAGTATGCCCGTCGATGCGCACGGTGTCTTTTGCAATGCAACCCCGCGAATCCATGGCTTGCAGGCTGACTATGTGAACACCAACCGGAAAAGAATGGCTGGCCGTGAATTCGGAAGTTGTAAGAACAGGGTTTGATCCCACTCCGAAATTATAAGTGTAGGACATAAAAGTATTCAGCGCCGTGAACACCACTGTTGATTCGGTATTAGGAGCCAGGCACAGGATGCGGGGCACAGCGGTGAAATCAACCACGCTTTTGTAAACAGTTATTTGCTGAGTGGCGGTATTGATACAACCCTTATCATTTTCGGCAGTCAGGGTAATGGTATAAGTGCTGAACGGTACATTGGCAGAGGTGTAAGTTTTAAGCGGCACAAAATTCTGGGAGGTCGGGAAGATCTGCCCGTCACCGAAATTCCACGTATAGGTTTTTATCGGATCCGGAATATCAGGCGTAGTGTTGGTGATCTGCACGGTGCCGCTGGACAAACAAATGGTATTGCTGCTCAGGATAAACGAAGGGTTGGCATCACTTACCGTCACAATTTTTCTCGCAGTGTCTGTGCAACTATTAACATCCTTCACTAAAAGAGTAACTGTATGTGTACCCCCGGAACTGAAACCAAGTGGAGCAGGATTAATATCTGTTTGTTGCGGAGGCTGATTATCGATGTACCAGGCGTATCCGCGTCCGCATCCCACAAGTTCGTCCACTGAAGGTGTGGCATCAAAAGGATATGCGATCTTCGAACAGATGAGAGCTGGCATGGTGAAATCTGCTTTTACTTCCCGCACTGTTACCAGCAGTGAATATGTGGAAGGACCGCATCCATTGCCGCCATTTGTGGCCTCAAAGAATACCGGAAAATCACCGGTGGAGGTATAAGAGTGAGTTAAAGCAACAGTTGACTGACCCGCAGTATTTAAATTGACGGCCTGCGAAAAATCGCCAAAATCAACACTAAGTGAGTTGACCTCCTGGAGCGAAGCAATAAATTTTACGACTTTTCGGTCGTTCACACAGCTTGTTTCATATCGTGCTCTCACAATGGGCCCTTTTACCTGCACGCTTTGCACAGCAGGCACATTAGCCTTGCAACCGTTTGTGTAACCCGACATGCTAAAGGTGTGAATACCGGTTTGGGTGAAGAGCCAGGAAGGAGTGGGATCTGTGATGCAATGGGAAAAAAATCCATTGTTGCTTTGAACATGCCAGTGGTCAACATTTGCGAGGTTCGTATTTGTTGCTACAACCGGCGTAGTATGACATACAATAGCTGGTCCAATGTTAAACGAAAAGCTCGGCGGGCTCGCAACAATTACCTGCTCGAAAAAAGAAATATCCGTGCAGGTGGTTGTTCCTGATTTTGATTCCACGATCAGGTAAGGACTATACGTACCGGCTGGAGAATAAGTAAATGTCTGCGGAGGAATATTGGGCGGATAAATATTAGGCGGCAAAGTACCTGTAACCGCAACTGAAGGTGTTGTATTGTTACTCACCCATGTGTAAGAGGTAATACCATGCTGCGGGAAGCTATAACTCTTGTTCATTAAAGTAACTGTAAGTGGAGCGCATCCCTGTTGAATACTTTTTGAGAGCCATGCTGTAGGAGGCAGAAGATGATGTAGCACCTTTACCATAGTATCCCTGCAACCTGCCGCAGAAATAGCTACCAGCGTAACAGTAGGATTAAAGCCAATGCTGTCGTGTGTGTACGGGTCAGCGGGGGGATTGTAAACAAAATTCAGTGTTGGATTTTGCGTGGAATTAGTAATAATGTTTCCGTTTTGATCAATATACGACCATTGGAACTGCGTGGTATTGCTGGAACTAAGGTTCGTGTAGATGGGTGAATAGTTACGCAGGCAGGTGGTAGATGGTGAAGGGCTGCTGAAATCCGCGGTCACCTTTTCAACGAGCACTGTTTTTGTAACCGGGGCCATAGTGCATTGTGAAGAGCTCCCATTAATAGTAACTGTGTAAATTCCCGTTACACTGTAAGCTGGTAACGTTACAACCGGCGAATTTGGCGGCGGAGTAAGAATAATTGTGGGACTTGCTCCTGCACCCATATTCCATAGTGCGAACGGCTGATTGGAAAGAACAGTAGCGGTTGGCTTCACATTAGGACAAACAGTGCCGGGCAGGGTCACACTCAATGTTGGCTGCCGCACAATTACCGGTACACTCTTAATGGAGATACACGGACCCGAGCTTACTGTTAATGTTAACAGGTATGGATTCTGCTGGCCGGTATAAGTTGCCACAGGATTAGGTGAAGTGCTTGTTTGCCCGTTGCCAAAGTTCCAGCTATAGCTTAAATTATTTCCTGATGAAAGCGTACCCGTTAACTGGGCCGAAAAAGTATTTGTGCAACTGTATAAAGGAGACGGATTGCTGGCTATAACTGCGTTAGGTGAAAGTGTAACGCTGACCGGACCTTTTGTGACCTGGTTGACACAACCGTAAGAATCTGCTACTTTCAGGGTGACACTGAATGACCCTGCAACCGTGTATCCATAGATCTGCGTGCCGCCCGTGGTGGATGAGCCTCCGTCACCAAAAGCCCAGAGCCAGGTGGTAATGGGCGAATTAGCGGTACTCTGATCGGTAATAGTAACGGTTTTAATAGTACAGGGCAATGCTGGTTCAAGGATAGTAAAGTCCACGGTAGGTGGTGGTTGCACTACTACCAGTGTGCTGAATGTTACCTGTGCGCCACCAACCGTACCATTGTAAACGGTTACATGGGTACCAGTTGGAAACGGACTTTGTCCAACATGAAACGTTGAGTTTCCAACACTTCCGAGGGTCCAGGAGCTGGCTGTGGCGCCGGCGGGTGCAGTAAATGTGACGAAGGCTATTCCATTCTGTGCGCACGCAACAACTGTTCCTGCAGTGGCGGTTATCTGTGACAAGAGGCGGCTGACACTAAGGCATAACAACAATAACAATAGCCTATATTTGCACATGTGCCTAAAAGTTCTAATTTTGATCTAATCAAATATAAAATAAATTGTCATACGATCGTTTCGTTGCTTTGAAAAAAAACCTCCTGATAGTGCTGCTTTCTTCGCTGTTTTGCGCTGCGTTTGCCCAGAGTGAAAAACATCTTACCACCTGTATGTCTACCTTAACCGCAGGCACAAATAAAACAAAGGGAAATTCAAACAACGTTCTGAACCTGGTTAGTACCCTTGTGCACGACACCTGTGTGGGCAAGCAGTTTTCACTGATGTTCTATATCGTTGACGATCCGCAGGCAACGGGAGGGGGAATTACACAAGCAAATATCAACGACGCAGTAACCTTGCTTAACGATGCGTTCAAACGTATCTGCGTAAAATTTGTAACCTGCAGCCTGAAGGTGATACCGAACCATACATTCAATACCTGGAGAGCAGTTTTTACAGAAAGTATGGTGATCAATAATTTTTACACCGAGAACACTATCAATATTTACCTGGCCCAGACCGTTATGTATGATATGCCGGGCTCCGAGCTGCCTTCGTACACCTACAAACCGGGAAGTAATCCAAAGAATATTATTGTGCTTGGAAAAAATGTTCTGACCTCTACCCAGATGGCTCTCCGCACTAATATCCTTCATGAGATGGGACATTTTTTTGGTCTGCCGAATACGTATGATGAGATCGGCACCCCTGTAACACCTGGTCCTGTTCCTCCCATCGCATCTTATGAATTTGTGGATGGCAGTAATTGTAATGTTAACGGTGATGGCTTTTGCGATACCGAAGCTGATAATTTTGTACCCTCTCCTCCCCCTCCTTCACCTGCCGACGGTAAAGGTGAATTTTATGTTGTGCCTTTGGATAATTATATGAGCAGTTATGGTACCCGCTGCCGTTATTCGCAGCTGCAGTATAATTACATGGCAAGAATAATTGTGAGCAAGATGTTATTCCTACACTAAAAATTAACGGAGTAATTTAACGGTACCTTCCTTCGACAACCTTTCGTCCTTATAAGTATCAACGAGCACCTGGTAAACGTACGTGTCCGTATTCTGCGGCACGCCCTGGAATGTGCCATCCCATCCTACTTTAAGATCATTACTTTCAAATAACAACTGACCCCAGCGGTTAAAGATCCGGAAATAAACAAGGCTCCTGATCCCCCATCCGTCAGGGAAAACAATATCATTCACACCATCGCTGTTCGGTGTAAAAGCTGAAGGCACGTCAAGTGAAATGCGGGGATCTATCCTGATCTCGTAGGTGTTTTTTGTAATGAAACACTGAAGAGGCTGATCCATCACTTCAACAGTATAAGTGAGAGGAGCCGTAGTTGTAGCTACAGGGTCGTAACAATTAATGCAGCTAAGATTCTCAATTAAAGGACTCCACGTATACGTAAAATTGCTTCCGCTGAATGCGTTAATGGTAACAGGCTGCCCGATGATAACAAGAGTATCCCAGTGAACTTCTTTGGCGCGTAGTGGTACAAGAATGACGGCGGTATCAGGCTCGCTCACGCAGTTATTTTCGTCCGTCACCTTAAGTGTATACGTAGTCGATTCAGCTGCCATGGCCTGGGTTGAAAAGGTATTCCTGGCGTCAAACGTAAATGACACAGACGGTACCAGCGTTCCTGTTAGCAAACCGGAAACGCCCGGCGTACCTGATCCCACAACGTTGAACGGTTTTTCAGGACAGATCATTTCAGGATCAATATCAAGTGCTGCCACAGGCAACGGAAGGATGGTCATGGTTTTTGCTAACTGGTCTTCGCATCCGAAATCCTTTTCCCGTACTTTATGAAGAACCCTGTACTGACCTGCTGTTTTATATTGATGAGATATTGTCTGACCCTGGCCGTCGCTGTTATCGCCGAAGTCCCAGAGATATTCAAGATTATGCCCGGCAGGATTTCGCATGGTGCTTATAAATGCATCAGTACTTCCTAAACAATGACGGTAGATATCCTGCTGATGTTTGAAAGCCGCAGACACGTCAATGATCTGCAGTTGCAGGGTGGACGCGCGGGGACAGGAATTAAGAACGCCGGAATAGATCAGCAGAACAGTAGTCTTCCCCATTGAGTCCAGGGGCATAATGGAATAAGTGTAAGCGAGGGTAGGATTAAAAAGAGCGAGGGGACTTATGGCGAAGATCCTCGGCTGTTTTACATTATCACCAAAAGCCCATTCCCACGATTCAATGTCTGCGGTGTCTTTAAGACTGACATTGATCTGACTATTGAGGCAGACCTTATTTTTTTCAAGTACTGGTTTAGCGCGTGGATCAGAAAGAATAACGAGTGCAGTATCAACAGAAGGACAGAAACCGTCGACACTGACAGTTACTTTAAAGATCGTGATGCCTTTCTCTACGGTTGGAGGTATTGAGTTGGAAGCGGTAACCGGGGTGTTATTGCCTTGTTGCCAGATATATTTATTTACGGGAGTCACATTTGTCTTTACGTCCACAAAAAGGGTCTGTGCGGCATTGTCGGGATAACAGCCTTTATTTTTATCGCCCGGAAACTTTATCTGTGCCGTTGGTTGCCCGATGGCGATTAGAACACGGTCCTCAATACCAATACATCCGGCAGCATCCTGCACTTTTACCGACACTGTGTACATACCCGGAACTGTATAATTATGCGGATGATTTTTAAGCGATGAAGCTGTAACCCAGCCTGTGCTACCCGGATCTCCATAACTGATGCTGTAGCTCGCATATCCTGCCAGTGCAGAAAAAGCTACAACACTTCCTGTTCCTTTAGGAAGGCAGGGAGTCCAGGCACTGGCCTTAAGGTCTGGATAAGGATTGTTGATCTGAAGTGTTGTGGAAGTGGTGCCTGAGCAACCAACATTATTTGTTCCCGTTAACGTTACAGTAAAGATCTGATTTCCCGGCTGGATAATGTATTGCCATAAGGGATCTGGGTCGGTGCCTGTAGTGGTTAAAGTTCCATTGCCGAAATCCCAATAGTAATTTGTCATATGATCAGTTCCTACCTGCGTGGTTGGTGTGGTGTTGATGACCTGCACAGAACCGTTGGACATACAGAATGGATTGGCGTTGAATGTAAATTCAGGCACTACCTCACTGATGCGAACTGTCACTCGTTCAGTATCGCTGCACATATTGATATCTTTTACGATAAGAGTAACATCATAATTGCCTTTGGTAAAAAATGTGTCGGTTGCAACAGTTGGCGTACCAGAAACATACGGCAGGTGCATGGTATTGTCGGGGTTCTTGATAAACCAGGTATAGCCGCTGTTACAGCCAATAAGAGCATCGGTACTCAGACTGCCGTCGAAAACGAACCGTTTTATCTTACAGCCGATAGACCCCGAAATAAGGGGAACAGACATGTTCTGCAATTTGATCTTTGCTTCAAGTTCCCTGACAGTTACTTCCGTTTTTACCGTTTGCTGACCACAACCAGAATTAGGATTTGCACTAATAAGTGTGGCTGTATAATTACCACTCGCCGAATATGTATGTACGATGCTCTGGGGATAATCCCCGTTTCCGTTACCCGTTAAAAAAATGGGAGGAGTGTTATCTCCGAAATGAAACAATGCCGATGAGGCTTCCTGCAAAAGAATATCGAAAGTAATTGTTTTACGTGTTGACGGACTGCAGGTAGTTTTGTAACGTACACTGCCAACAGGGCCCCGCACTACAATAGTCTGCGGGGAAATATAAGGTTCCGATTTACAACCTCGCTCCTGCCCAGTGACCGTAAATCCATGTGTGCCCACATGTGTAAATCCAAAAGAAGGGGATTTATCGCTTACACAACCTGAAAAAAATCCATCATCCGTCGCCACATGCCAGTTTGTGACTCCTGTGCTGCTAGGGGTGGCAGTCATATTCACAGTTACCAGCTGTCCGGGACAAACTGTACCAGTCGGAAAAATGCTGGTGATACTCACCGTGGGCTGAACCACTACCCGTATCGTGTCCACAAACGACCAGTCTATACAACCGTTTGTGGTAGTGATCACCATTTGCGGTGTATAGGTACCGGGGGAAGAGTAAGTAAACGTAATGGGAAAATTACTGTGATGAGTAACGGCGACAAAAGAAGGTGTCCCTCCCCCGCTATATAAAGTATAACCAGTAATTGGATTTGCAGCTACATTAACCGTCTGACTCATCAATGTAAAGCTCGAGTCCCTGAACGAAACTACCAGTGGCCCACAACTGTCCTGAACACTGGTCTCAAACCACGCAGTAGGTCTCCTGATAGTATCGTAAATTGTTTTTGACATACTTGCCGAACATTTCGCAATTGATGTAGAAGTAACATTCAGAATAATTTTTGGTGTCCAGTTCCTGTATATCGTATAAGGATTCTTACTTCCCTGGTAAAGGGAAAAAGTAGCTGGATTACCGGTCACGGTAGTTGGTAATCCGATATTGGTGGAGTTGCCCCCGTCTATTGCCCAGTCATAGATCAGTGACAGCGAAGTGTTAGTGGCTGACATACTTCCATTATAAACTGCCAGCATGCTGTAATTGCAGGTGCTGGTAGGAGGAATTCCCACAAAATCAGCGGTCACCGATTCAACATACACGGCAATCACTGAACGGATGGGCGCGCACAGTCCACCCGGAAGGATCTCAAAAGTAAAAGAGTTGGCGCCCGGTTTATCAAAAATTGCAACCGTATCATGTGCCGTGGCAGTTCCGGTGCCGATAACCGTGGGTGTATTTATAGGAAATGTATAAGGAGAATTATTATTTCCCTTCGAACCTGTATGTGTATAATTGAGCGGACTTGTTGTTGACTGTAATGTTACCGTCACCATAGCTCCGATACAAACAGTTGGTTGTACGGCTACCGACAATTTTGGATCGATCACATCGAGGGTTACTGATGTAACGCCGGTACATTGATTATTGTCTGTGGCCTGCAGCGTAATAATATGTTTTCCCTTTAAAAAAGTTGTAGGACCCGGAGTGGGCACACTGGCGTTAGGCGGGCTTCCCACGTTCATGGTCCAGTTATATTGAGTTAAAGCTCCTCCTAAAGGTGAGCCGCTAATGCTCCCGCTTCCGTCGAGGGAAGTAGTGAATGGGGGATTACATCCCAGCAAACCTTTGGATGAAGTGATAAATAATTGCGGTGGGTCAGACACATAAATGGTTCCTGAAGAAGTGGCTACATTGCTGCAGCCTGTAACCGCATCAATAACAATTGCCACCGGCTTAAATGCCCCTTTCTGAGTATAGGTATGTGTTACCGACGCGCCGTTTATAACTGGTGTAAGATCACCAAACGCCCAGCTGATGGTGCTTCCCGGACTACCACCACTGGCTGAAAAGTTAACCGCCATAGGATTGCAATGGCTGGTTGGCAACACATAAGACATGGATCCGCTGGGAAGGCCGCTGGCTGTGACTTTTGCTGTGTAAGTAACAGGGCTGCCATTAACAACACCGGTATATGTTATTAAGTAAATGCCGGGTGTAACATAAGGTTCACTGGGTGTAGCCTGCGTATTGGGCGAAGGTCCTTTTCCGAAATTCCAGAAATGATTGCTTGAGCCGGGAGGAGCTGTAAAGTTCACTGAAAACGGAACGCAGCCTGCAGTCTGTGATAAAGCGATCTGACCAACTATTCGCGAAAAAGGAGAAAGTGCAACAAGTAACAAAAAACAACAAAGATTCCGCCGGATCATGAATAAAAATATTCTATTTTTGATTTTAGGCACTTGTTAATGTCCATACGCTAATATATTGAAAAAGCTTTACGTAATAGCACTTTTTTACTCAATCATTTCCTCACTTACGGTATTGGGTCAGACACCTGGCAGCAAAGGAGGAAAAAATAATACAAATCAGCTTCTTTACCTCAACGGTGTGGAGCGCGACACCTGCCTGGACAGAAGATTCTCAGTGGTGTTTTACGTTATACAGGACAGCACCCAGAAAAAAAATATGGCGGGACTTGTTAATGACACGATCCCACTGATCATGAATATATTAAACAACGGGTTTAAACGGATCTGTGTTTCGTTTGTGAATTGCAGCCTGGTTGTAATCCCTAACCACGAATACAATCACTGGAACCTTGAAGCCGAGGGAAGCGTGACAAACGGATGGTATACCGAAAATACGATCAATATATATCTCATTGAAGATATTGTATGGACACCTGATCAGGAAAAAACAGGCTACGCGCATGCGCCTGGGGTGCCTGGTGCAAAGAACTCGAAAAAAGATGTGGTAGTGTACCAGTACAAGAACCTGAAAAATGATGACAGGGATAATTCGATCACACCCAATGCAGCAGGAACAACCGGCAGCTCCATCCTGCATATTATGGGTCACTATTTCGGACTCCCTGATACCTTTTCGGACCTGCAGTCGCCCGACAGCCTGATGACAAAAGAAAAAGTTCGGCGCACGAACTGTGATCTGGCAGGCGATGGTTTTTGTGATACTGAAGCGGACCCATACCCTCATAGCTATTATCCTCCACCAGCGCCGCCACACACGTATTGTTATTATTATCCGGCTATTAAAGATCTTCGCGGAGATTTTTTCACTCCGCCGGTTGATAATTTAATGTCGATGTATTCCTGTCGCTGCCGGTTCACACAGCAGCAGTACAACCATATGGTAAAATTTATTCTTCACAACAGGATGTACCTCCATTAAAGAGCGCCTGAATTTGAATTGACACGCTGTTTCCGTACTTTTGTCAAAATTATTTTATGTCACATCTAGTTGCCCCCTCCGTACTTTCTGCTAATTTCGCCAATCTTCAGGCAGACCTGGAAATGATCAATAACAGTGAAGCCGACTGGTTTCATGTTGACATTATGGACGGGATGTTTGTGCCCAATATTTCATTTGGATTCCCTGTAATGAAGGCGATCCAGAAAGTGGCTAAAAAACCAATGGATGTGCACCTGATGATCATGGATCCCGATCGTTACGCTACAGCATTCAGGGACGCAGGAGCTAATATTCTTACCGTTCATTTTGAAGCCTGCGCGCATCTTCACAGGAGCATTCAGAATATTAAAAGCCTGGGAATGAAAGCGGGTATCGCCATTAACCCTCATACCCCTGTAACGGTGCTTGAAGATATTATTGCTGACATCGACCTGGTTTGCGTAATGAGTGTTAACCCGGGATTTGGTGGTCAGAAATTTATTGAAAATACTTTTCATAAGGTTACCAGGCTTAAGCAGCTTATCACCGAAAAAAAATCGAAAGCACTTATTGAGATCGACGGTGGTGTAGATCTGCAGAATTACAAGAAACTTATTTCTGCAGGTGCCAATGTGCTGGTAGCGGGTAACACCGTATTTGCTGCCGCTAATCCATCAGAAACAATCAAATTGCTTAAAAGCTGAGTAATTGTAGCATTAATTCCCCACGCCTTTCAAATTTATCCTCGTTTGCTTGCCACTCCTGAATCTTAAAAATTCCGGAGGACGGAAACTATTTTTTAAAATGTACCCCCGTCGGCCACCCGGTTATTGATTTTACTTTGCCAAAAAATTTGCTCAGAGTGGGAATTGTAATCTACAGTTCGGGGAATATTTTATACTAACTTAACATAAATTGCCCGAAAATCTGTTAAAAAGGGCCTTTCTGGCATGGCATTGATGTTGCAAATGTATTCACGTCTATTTACTCAGCATATAGGGAGGTGATAGAATTTACAACTCTAAAATAAAAGAAAAACTGCGTTTGTGTGAGCATTTCTCTTTTTATGTAAATTCTATCCCTCCTTCCTTTTTCCCCCCATTCAAAGCCCATACCGCAATAATAAATGATGTGGTATATCTTTTGAGCTTGTTTTCATAAATTATTCTTAATCAATAAAAAATTTATGAAAAAGCTAATTCAACTTACAGTGATATGTGTTCTTGCGGGATTTGTCATCTCTTCCTGCAGTTCTAACCTATCGATCACCAAACGCCGCTACAACAAAGGTTTTTTTGTGCAGCATCATAAAGGCGTTAAATCACCTGAAAACAAAACTATTGCAAAAGCAGGTGAGAAAAAACAAAGTGCACCCCAGCAATTTGCACCTGCGGTACTTTCACAGGAAGTAGTTGCAAACAGCCCGGCTGCTACGCCGGCACCAGTGCTCACCGCAAAAGCGACCACCCCGCAAAATTATTCTAAAGCGGAAAAAAAGGAAATGCGTAACCAGGCGATAGAACTCGCGGTTAAACATCCTGTTAAAGCGGTAAAACGTGTGGGCGATCTAACCAGGCAGGATTCAGGCGATAAAGCTCTGAGTCTTTTGTGGGTTGTGGTTGTCGTGATCCTGATCGTGTACCTGCTCGGCTTGCTTCTTGATTGGTCTGGTGGTGCAGGATGGATCCATATTCTCGGGATCATTGCATTGGTATTACTTATCCTTTGGTTATTGAGGATCCTCTAAACTGATCCTTAAAGAATTTAAAAGGCTGTCGCACAAATGCGCAGCCTTTTTTTTATTTTCTACCTTCCGCTTTGCCTTTACTTTTTTGGGAATTATCGCCCTTGCGGTTTCTGCCGGCAGGAACGTCGGCATTTTTTTTCTCATGGTGGTGTGGTTTTGGCTGTTCCTCCTCCTCTTCTTTTTTTACTTTGATCTTCATGGTCGCTTTTTTCCCTCTAAAAGCAATCATAATGCCTGTGGTGATTATCTTTATTGAATATTTACTTTTAAAAGATCAGCATGAAACGTTTCCTTGGACTCCGCACCTGCATTTACAAAGTGCAGGATCTTGATAACGCCACAAAATGGTACAGCGCTGTTTTTGAAACGCAGCCTTACTTTAAAGAACCCTTTTATGTGGGCTTTAACATCGAGGGATTTGAACTTGGCCTGCAACCGGAAGAGAATGCCGGTCACAAGGGTGAGAACGTGCTGACATACTGGGGCGTACATGATATTAATGAGAGTTACGACAAGCTGTTGCAGCTGGGTGCCTCTCCGCATGAAGCTCCGCAGAATGTAGGCGGAGAAATAATGGTGGCCACGGTGATTGATCCCTGGAATAATATTATCGGCCTTATCTATAATCCTGAATTCAAATTACCTGGTAATCTTTAACAAGGTTTTACACATGCGCCCTGCCGGCTGATGTAATTTAGCACAAATTCATTTTGTATGAGCTCAGCATTTGTTAAAGAAGGCGACGATATGTGGCTGCACGAAATTCCGCCAACCATGGATGCGCTGATCAATTACCTCACAAGGGAGAACGGCGGATTAAGGATCACTGAACGCGAAAGCTTTTATAGCGATGAACATAAAACCGAAGTTCATAAAATGAGTGATGGATTCAGTTATGTAGTGAAGGATAACAAATGGGTTACATTGGACTAGGTAACAATAGTGAATTACTAAATTGTAATCCCCAAACTTTCTGGAATAAATTCTAAGTGCGGTTGCATACGGCTTCTTAGATCCAACTTTGTTTAGATATTAGAAATTAGAAACTGGATAGTGATTTCCGCTTGCCTGGGCCGTATTTCCGGCATTTAACCGAAAATTCCGCATGATCTGTTTTGCAGCACTTACCTTTGTACAGTAACTATTATAATATAAAATACTGACCATGAATATCCTGCTGATTGAAGATGATAAGATGACCATGAAGTCTGTGAAATTTGCCCTGAACCAAAAAGGACATAAAGTATACCTTGCATCCAACGAACAGAACGCATATAATAAAATAAAAGAGCATTCAGATAT
The DNA here is from genome assembly GCA_966211905.1 of uncultured bacterium. Lineage (GTDB taxonomy): Bacteria > Bacteroidota > Bacteroidia > B-17B0 > Aurantibacillaceae > Aurantibacillus. The sequence goes on along the minus strand of CBIHOL010000036.1, from coordinate 5,028 downwards.
ACAGTGTATTATTTCTGACATCAATCTTCCCGGCTCACCGGTAATCACCGAGATGGTGGCCAACCTTAAAGCCATGTCCAATAACATTCCTATTGTGCTGATATCCTCCATCATTGATAATCCTTTGATTGATGATTCGCTGCTCATCGGCGCTGAAGCATTCATTCCAAAACCAATTAATTTTGACCTTCTCATCAATGTAGTTGACAGGTTGAACCCTCACGAAGTTTAAGTTTAGTCCAAAACACTTTTAAGTACCTTCGGGTCCTGTCCTCAATTAATTATGCCACAAACTATCACTGTTGAGATCTGGTCAGACGTGGTCTGTCCGTTCTGCTATATTGGAAAAAGACATTTTGAAAATGCGTTAAACCAGTTTGCGGACCGCGGACAGGTGCAGGTAACCTGGAAAAGCTATCAGTTAAATCCCGATCTGAAGTCAGAACCCGGAAAGACAAGCGTAGAGCACCTTGCCGAAATCAAAGGCTGGTCGCTTGAACATGCCCGCCAGGCCACCGGGCAGGTAACGCAGATGGCACGCAATGCGGGGCTTGACTATCAACTTGACAAGGCAGTGGTGGCTAACACCATGGACGCACACCGGCTGATACAGCTTGCAAAAAAAGAAAACAAGGGTAACGAAGCTGAAGAGGAACTTTTTAAAGCCTATTTCACCGACAGTAAAAATATAGCCGACAGAAATGTGCTGATTGAGATCGCGCAGAAAATAGGCATTGATCGCGCCCTGGCAGACGAAGTTTTAAATAGTGATACGTTCATGCAGGAGGTAGTTTCAGATCAGCAGGAAGCACAGGAAATTGGTGTTCGCGGCGTTCCATTCTTTGTGTTCAACCGCCGCTACGCTGTATCAGGTGCCCAGCCTGCCGAAGTATTCCTGCAAACTCTCGAAAAAACCGCGCAGGAAAACGTTTAGCGGAACTTACGCTGTGTGCCGTAATAGAGGTCGTCGGCTTTTCCATCACCGTCGAGATCTTCCATACCCCAGAATTCGGCCATATTGCCGTTAATGGCCAGCTTATACCTGTACTGTAATCCAGCCTTTGGAAATGTGTCGCTCATGATGAGACTGTCATTTTTAAGAACCCATTTTCCCGCGGGATTATAAACCAGGCTGTCGTTAAGGTTATAGTGCTCGGAATTATATTTCCCGTCGAACCAGAAGTAAGTCCTGATAGGCCTGATGCCCATTACCTTTTCCCAGCTATCTTCTGTGACCTCCATAATTTTGGTAGAGTCAGTGTTTTTGTATGTTCTCATCTCAAGCTTCATGTACACGTTACGCCATTGACCATGTAACTGCTCAGGAAACACATGAACGACAGTTTTTTTTTCGGAATCAGACCCGCAGGACATCATGAAAAAACAAACCACAATAAACAAATTGACTTTCATAGCGCGAATATATTGAAAATGCCAAAACTGCCTTTAGTTTTTAGTTTATCTACATTTGATGCTGGTATAACATTTACAGCATCAGATAAATTAAAATCCCCTATCATGAAAAGAAGTTCATCAGTTACCTGGCATGGTTCAGGCAAAGAAGGAAGCGGCAAGATCAGCACGCAAAGCAAGGTGATCAGCAGTGCTCCATACAAGTATTCCACGAGGTTTGGCGAAGAAAAAGGCATTAACCCCGAAGAACTGATTGCCGCTGCGCACGCCAGCTGTTTTACCATGAAGCTTAGCTTTGTTCTTGGTGAAGCCGGTCATGTGCCGGAGCTCATAAGAACCAATTGCACAGTTACCATGGAAAACGGGACCATCACGGCGTCGCATCTCGACGTTGGTGCCAAGGTAGCAGGGATCAGCGCTATACAGTTTGAAAAATATGCAGAAGAAGCAAAATCGAACTGCCCGGTTTCAAAAGCGTTGAATCTTAACATCAGCCTGAGCGCGCACTTATCTGACGAAACACTAACCGAACAAAACGAAATACAAAAAACAGAAGTATGAAAACCAGCAGGAACACAACAAACAAACAAAGCAAGCAGGGCATGTCGAAAAAACCAAGACCGGAGATCCGCGACGATATGGACAGCCGGGAAAGAAAAGAATCAAAGCCAGCAAAAAAAGCCGCGAAAAAGAAAAAGTAACAAAGATTAAAATTAAAAGTCCGGTGTGAACCTGTACAAATGAGTACAATTTTCCACACCGGACTTTTTAGTAGCCTTTAAATCGAACTACGAATGTGTTTTATGGGCTTTTTTCTCTGGTGATACTTCACCTTCTTCGTAGCGGCGAAAATACTGCATATTGATAAATGCGATCACAATACTTACCGCGGTTCCTTCAAATAGGATGAGCGCAGAAGGAACAGACTTTAAAGTGTCCGGTGCATGCTGATGAAAAAGGTCGTTAAGCAGGGGGTCACTCTCGGCATAAAAGATCAGGAAAATACAGAAGAGGCCAAAAGAAGCAATTCCCGTAAAAAGTGTTGAAACAAAAACCGTTAAGAAAGGCACAAAGTGCTCTGTTTGCGTCACCCACCTCTTTATTCCCATGAAAGTTACCACAAATAACGCAACGTAGTTGATAGCGCGTAAACCTGTGACCTGGATCAAACCGGTATACTTCATAATTAATAAAAAAACAATATAAAAGACGCAGCAGATGGCTGCCCACACTAATATACTGTTCCTGACTTTTGCTGTGGCAATTCTAGCGGGTTCTAACATAATTGGATTTGGTTATATGTTAACGATCCGAAAAAACTATGCCAGATGAGAGCTTTATCCGGAGGAAGCCTTAGAATAAATCTCTTTAAATCCCAGGAGCCTGTGCGCCGGCATTTCTTTCTGTAAAACCAGGACTTTGAATTTCCTGCCCATGTCTTCTATAAGAACATGTGATATAAAATCCTCTTTTCTGGCTGTTGAAACAACGTCAGCATCCATGGTACGGATAGATCTGATGTACTCAAAAAAACCAAGCGCCTCCAGGAATGGACCCTGGTTTCGAAATCCGGAAAAAGACAATCCATTCTGCGAAGCCCATAAACCCAGGGAAGAAAAATTTACGTGGGCGGTGATATCCTTTTCACCTATCTGGCTGTAAAAATCTTCAGACACAGAATGCTCATGGTAGCAGATAATTGTACCCTGCCTCCTATGCTCTTCCATTAATTCGCCGGCAGTGTAGCCGTAGTCGATTGTAATTACAAAACCCTTTTGAAGATTCGCTGCAATTTCCTTAATCCAGGTTTTTGCACCAAAGTTCACTTCAGCGGCGAATCCCCGTGGCAATTTTACATGGAGCTCTGCAAAAAAATCATGCAGCTCTTTGGAGGCTGGTTTCAGGACCTCGCGGAACGTGCCGTCAAAGTCCACGAACACTTCCATCAGTTCATCCTGCATTACAACGCGGTGAACAGAAAAATTATCAAGCACTTCGTTTGCCAGCACACATCCTTTAAGATCTTTAACCTGCTCAATACCGCTCACCCACTCCACCTTCTCATCCTGCAGGAATTGCTGCTGCAGTTGTTGTAACGATGGACTTTTTTCAATTATACAATATCGCAGATCAGTAAAGCGCGCATGATGCGTACGTAAATACCCGAGGATACTCTTGCAAAGATGTCCGGTGCCCGCGCCGTATTCGACAATAGTAAACTGCTTTTCTTCTAATAATTCCCACATCTCGGCGATCTGCCTGGCGATCATGTGTCCAAACACCGGTGAAACGGTACAGCTTGTATAAAAATCACCTTCGTTGCCGATCTTTTTTCTCGCAGAGGTATAATATCCCAGCTCAGGATAATAAAGCGCCATTTCCATAAAATCGCAGAAGGAGATCGGGCCTCTTTCCCTGATTTGGGTACTTATGATATTTTGCAGTGTCATTTTTTGCTAATTTAGTGAAAATTAAAGCCGTCAAAAAATGCTCAGTCCTCTCGAAAACCTTTACTACGCCATTGGAGAGCTTGCCTATGCAATGGCAAGAGCTGATGGAGCAATACAGAAAGAAGAAAGCAAACGATTTCTCGACATGTGCGTTGCCGAGCTCGGTGACAATAGAGATGAGGCGATGGTATCGGAAATTATTTTTAAGGTACTAAGCCGCCAGGAAGTTTTTACTACAGAAGTTGCCTATGACATGGCAATGCAGAATATTAAGACCAATAGCCACTATCTTAGCCCGGAATTAAAGAAAAAGGCTATTCGCTTACTGGAGAGCGTAGCCAGGGCATATCCTCCTGTTACCGCTGATGAAAAAGAACTGCTTACGAGATTTAAAAAAGATGTAGAACCGATGGAAGGAGATCCTTTATTTTACCGGAAATAAATTTAACAATGCCAAAATCTAAAGTACGCTCTGTATTTTAACGCGACAAGGCTTTGATATGTTGCGTAGATTCTGATGTCGTCACATAAAAAATAAGCATTTCATGTCTGCCTTCCAGAGAAATGGAATGAGTCCCCACCTCCATGTTATCTTTATAAATCAATTGTCCCAGGGCATTATAAATTTCAACGACTGCGGCTTCCTTCAAGTTAATATTCACCAGGCCATCGTGAGGATTAGGAAAGATCTGTACCTCATCTGTACCTAAACCATCCGTGATGCCCTGGCAGGGTGATACGCTCACGGAAACTTGCTTAGCAATCTTACAGCCCGAAACAGCATCCGCTCCGCTAATGGTGTAGCTGGTGGAAACTGAAGGCTGTAACACTACCGAAGGTTGAGGCATTGAATTTCCATTTAAACTATAGGAAGATACCGTGCCCGAAAAAGTGAGAATGGTAGACTCGCCTTTACAAATAGTTTTGCGCCCGGTTGTAAAGATTTCAGGTAGACCGGTAACCTGCACCTGTTTTTTTAAAGTATCTGCGCCGCATTTGTAATTAAGCACCAGTTTAACTATGTACGTGCCATTTGAAGAAAAAGAATGCGACGGATTAGTAAGTGTGGACGAATTCGCAGCCACGCCGGAAAGCGGGTCACCGAAATTCCACTCGAATGAATGCACTGAGTATCCTGTTGCAGGATAAGCAGTAACAGTTGGAA
>CBIHOL010000035.1:0-40167 GCA_966211905.1 uncultured bacterium | reverse complement strand
TCTATACATAATGCATAAAGGTGGAATGAAACCAATAGCTTGCAGTACGTGTGTTTTGATCATAATTCGTTTCGTTTTTTGACAAATCTGCGAAAAAACCACAGTTTTTCTATATTTACACTTGCACTCAAAAAAATTATGAGAATCACAAGTCTACTCTTCTTTTGTCTTATCTCGTCATTTGTTCGGGGTCAAGCAAACGGCTACCATTGGGTTAAAAGCTTCGGCGATACTATTTCTACACTAATTAGTGTTGTTACGACCGATGCTCAAGGAAATGTATACACCACAGGAAATTTTCAAACAACAATTGATTTTGATCCCGGTGCAGGTGTATATACGTTAACACCTCCCGGCGCTGCAGCTGCATATGTAACAAAGTTCAGCCCAAACGGAGGATTGATCTGGGCCAGACATTTTGGTCCCGCTAATGGTAACCCTGGAATGAACGGTCAAGCCCTTAGTATTGATCCCAATGGAAATTTATTAATTTGCGGCACATTTAACGGTGTATGTGACCTAGATCCTGGAACCGGAGTTGCAACTTTCACAAATAATAATCTTGGATCTTTCGTATTAAAACTCGACACTGCCGGCAACTTCATTTGGGCCAATTCTGCCGAATATTCTTTGCCACGCGCCATAAACACCGATACAGCAGGAAATGTTTACATAACCGGAGCATATAGTGGGACCGTGGACTTTGATCCGGGAAGCCAGGTTTTTACGTTGACAGCAGGATCGAATGGGGATATTTTTGTTCAAAAATTGAATTCAAACGGAAGCTTTCAATGGGCACAAGGCATAGGTGGATCGGGGATCGATGGCGGTAACGCAATTTGCGCTTATGAGGGTTTCGTCTATGTTGGCGGTGCATTTCAGTTAACTGCCGATTTCAATTCGGGATCAGGAACGAGTAGTATGACTGCTACAGGATTTGACGGCTATATCCTGAAACTGAGTGATGCTGGAATTTTTCACTGGGCTAAACAATTCGGCGGCTCGCTTTTAGATCAAGTGTCTTCTATTACTGCGGATAAAACCGGTATTTATTCAACCGGAAACTTTAACGGGTCCTGCGATTTTGATCCTAGTGGATTGTCCTATGTTTTAACTAGCCTTGGGCAAGGTGATGCCTTTATCACTAAATTGGACACCGCCGGTAACCTTGTCTGGGCAAAGCAGATGCTTGGTTTTGGAAATGACTGGGGAAATTCTATTGCGCTCGACAATTCTAAAAATGTTATTACCACCGTTGTATTTTCGTCGACTATTGATGTAGACCCAGGCACGTCATCAATTTGGGTACCTGCTAGCGGAGTGCTTAGCTCTTTTGTCAGCAAATTAGATAATTCTGGAAATTATATCGACGCTTTAGTTTTAAAAAATAATAAATCGGTAAATATCAGAAATGCGGTGACCGATCCTTTTAATAATATTTACGTAGCCGGCCACTTTAAAGGATTGATGGATTTTGACCCCTCCCCGGGATTAAATAATCTCTCTTGGGCGGATGGTCAAGTGTTCGTGGCCAAGTTCTGCCAGGGCGTCCAACCCACTGTTTCGGCTAGTGGCACCACCTCCTTTTGTGCCGGAAAAAACGTACAATTGACTAGCACAGCAGCAAGCTCATATTCGTGGACTACCGGAGCAACCACCCAAACCATATCGGCGGTCCAATCAGGCACTTATTCAGTCAGAGGATTTAGCGCTAACGGTTGTGCGGTGAGCAGCACTCCAATCGTAATTACTGTTTACCCTTCTCCGTTAATTACAGTTGCAGGCGGAACAATTTGCAGTGGAAGCTCTTTCACGCCTTTACCAACGGGCGCTGTTAGCTATACCTATATAAACGGCGGCGCCCTTGTAACACCGACAGTGAACACAACCTATAGTCTCGTCGGTACGAGTAGTTTGGGCTGTGTATCCCTTAACACTGTTACATTTAATGTGCAACCATTGCCACTTCCAACGCTAGCTGTAACGGGTGGAACAATTTGCGTGGGTAGCACTTTTACATTATCACCGAGTGGTGCAAGTACTTTTTCCTTTACCAATGGAGGGCCGGTTGTTTCACCCGTCTCCACAACTTCTTACAGTATTAGTGGAAGCTACAGCAGCGGATGCAAAAGTGCGTCGATGGCAATTGCAACCATTGCAGTTTTTCCTTTACCCACTCTTTCTGTAAATGGTACCCAAACTGTGTGCAAAGGGTCAAGCGCTACATATTCGGCCGGAGGAGCGTCCTCCTTCAGCTGGAATGCAGTTATACAATCTCCAACAATTAATATATTACCGCTTGCATCAACAGTTTTGACACTTAGCGGAATAAATACTGCTGGTTGTATCTCTATTCTACAATTCTCAGTCACAGTGGACTCGCTTTGCTCAGATGTTTGGCCCGGCGATGCGAACAGCGATGGAATTGTTAGCACTTCAGATGTATTAGAGCTTGGTCTCGCTTACGCTAGCTCCGGAAATACGAGAAACCCCGGAGGAAATTCATATGTATCGCAATATTGTGCAAACTGGTCAGGCAATATCACCACCGGCAAAAATAAATGCCATGCCGACTGCAATGGTGACGGGATTGTAGATCAGAACGATACTCTTGCTATTCATTTCAACTTAACACAAACCCATCCATTCAAAGGGTCTCAATTAGCAGGTAACGACATAAGGCTGCTCGTTAACAACGGCACTCTAATTGCAGGGCAATGGAACAAAGCAGATATTTACCTAGGTGATTCAGCAAATATATTACATGTGTATGGCACTAATTTCGATCTGAATTTTGACAAAACACTTATAGAAAGCGACCAAGCGTTTTTGAACTTTGTGCCTTCCTTTTTAAAACAAACTAATCAAACAATCGATTTTCGGAAACCCGATTTTAGCGCTGGAAAAATTTATGCCGCAACCGTCAGAACCGACTATATCGATGCAATTGGTGCCGGAAAAATTGGGGAGTTTCATTTCAAACTCAAAGATGGGACAGAGAATCAATATCTTGCCTTAGGAATTAGTAAATCTGGGCGAATTGATAATAAAGGCAATATAATCAACACTAACGATCACAACATTTTGATAAAAATCAGGATGGACGACGTGGGCATAGTGAAAAATACTGACATGCTGAAATTCGAAATAGTTCCAAACCCAGCGTCGACCGACATTGTAATTCAAGGAATAAATAAAAAGTTCGCTTGGTACACAATTGTCGATTTAAGCGGCAGAGTTCTGAAAAATGGTGACTTTACCGCGCCCGAAATAGAAATTGCAGATCTTGCAAACGGAATTTACCTTGTCACGATTAAGTCGTCCAATACTTTAATTACTAAAAAACTAGTTGTTTCACGATGATCAGGATTTTAGATTAGAAATTGTAGATTAACGGCAACTCCAATAACTACAACCTTTTAAACAACCCCTTTATATAATCCATCGTGGCGATCTCTTTATAGTTATCGCCGAACGCATGATTCCACATAAAAGGAAGGTTATAACTCACAGTAGCCATTTTAGTTAATGTCTCTTCATTCCATTCCTTACTTAAATTCTGTGGTAATTTAATGCCATGTTTTTTTATCATCTGCTTAAACTCTCCTACACCTTCAGGATAAATATCTTCAAGGTGCTGAAAGATGACGCAGTTGGCGTAACAATGGCGGGTGCCATGAATCTTGCTGAGTCCATAACTTAGTGCATGACAAACTCCCACTTCGCTGTAGGTCAGACTCAGTCCTCCCATTAATGAAGCCACCATCAGCTTGTCGTCATTCTCTGCAGACCTTCCTGACTTTTCTCCCAGGTAAACTTCCCTGCACAGATGCAGAGCCTGATCACCGTACGCGAGACTGAAAGCATTATTACGAATTCCATTATGTGATTCAATGCAGTGAATATATGTATCCATGCCTGTATAAAACCACCAGTCAGTTGGAACACTGGAGATCAGTTCCGGATCAAGGATCACCTGGTTAAACACTGTCCAGTCACATTTTAGACCAAGCTTTTTTTCAGGTCCGGTTAACACTGCTGTCATCGAAACTTCAGCGCCCGTGCCACTAATTGTAGGAACACCAAGATGGTAAATGCCTGGCTTTTTAATGAGATTTAATCCCTGGTAAAGAGTTGATGAACCTTCATTGGTAAGCATCAGGGAAAGGGCCTTTGCAATATCCATGATACTGCCCCCACCTATTCCCACAACACCACTTGGTAGTCCTTTTTTTGAAAGGATCTCGTCGCGTAGCTGGTCTATCTGCTCAGTAGTTGGTTCGTAAGGATCAACATCGATAAAAAAAACAAGGTCCTCTGTTTTATTACCCAGCTTATTTGAAAGTGGCTTACCCTTAAAATAATTATCGACCAGGAAAACAAAATAATTTTTATTCTCTTTTCTTACAGGTTCAATAGTCTCTGCTAATTGGGCAAATGATCCGCGGCCGTATGTGACCTTGTCGATGTTTTTAAAGTTTTTGTGTGTCATACTTAATGTTCCGGGTTCCAGGTTCCTGGTTCCAGGTTAGAGCGCGGTGCAACCCGAAACCTGGAACACGGAACCTGAAACTTATTTTGCTGCGTATAGTTCTTCGGCTTTTTTCCAATTAATAATATTCCACCATCCTGAAATATAGTCGGCGCGTTTATTCTGGTATTTTAAATAATATGCATGTTCCCACACGTCCAGTGCAAGCACCGGTTCACCTTTCTGCTCTGCCACTTTCATTAAGGGATTATCCTGGTTAGGAGAGCATGCGATCTTAAGCTTGCCAGCATCCTTTACCAGCCAGCACCAGCCGCTGCCAAAATGTTTTGCAGCTTTATCGGAAAATTCTTTTTTAAAATCTTCGAAGCTTTTGAAGTCCTTATTTATTGCCTCAGCGAGCTTACCTGATGGCATATTTGCATTTCCATCCTTATTAGGCTGCAAAAGCTGCCAGAAAAGCGTGTGGTTATAATGCCCGCCAAGATTATTTCTGACAAGATCAGATGTTTGCTTGTCTACCTTTTTGCAGTTCTCCGAAACATCTTTTGTAAGATCAATATCTTTTGCGGGAGCAGTGTTCAGCTTATCGATGTAGGCTTTATGATGCTTGTCGTGATGGATCTCCATCGTCTGCTTGTCGATGTATGGCTCCAGGGCATCGTACGCATACGGAAGCGCAGGAAGGATGATAGTTCCCGCGCCTGAAAGTAAATTCGCCTGTTCGTTTATGAACTCAAGTTTTTCTTTACCAACCACGGTGGCAGCAAATCCACCTAACCCGAGCAATGCTGTTTTTCTGAGAAAATCTCTTCTGTTATCGGCCATGTTAGAATTGTATTAAGAGTTGATTTTTTTCAACGGCAGTGCCTTTGGTGGCGGCAATACGTTTTACTACGCCATCGCAGGGCGATTTAATGATGTTCTCCATCTTCATTGCTTCAAGCACCAGCAAAGCTTCACCTTTCTTCACTTCTGCACCTTCCTGCACCAGAATATTGAGTACCATTCCTGGCATTGGTGCTTTTATATCATTTACTTTTTTCGAGGCCATCGCATCCATTCCCAGGTTGTGAAGCAATTCATCATACTTGTCTTTAAGCTGCAGATTGTATTTACGTGAATTGATGCGCAGTACGATCGTTTTTTCCTCGTGATTTATCTTCACCACATCAATGTTATAAGACTGACCATTATGGAGCAGATGGTATTGGTGGTTATTGATCTTCACAAAATCACCATTAACTTCTTTACCATCCAGCATCCCCTTGAACGTATTTTTATGGATGTTCAGCTCGGTCTTCAGCGACTGTTTTCCATTGATCGAAATAGTGTACATGCTGCAAATGTAAAACTATTAGCAACAAAAAACCCCGGACTCATCGGCCGGGGTTGTAAAAGAAACTTAAAGAGCTTATTTTTTTACAAACTCACCCATTTTATTGTCAAAATTCAGATAATATCCGCCTTTGGGAAGGTTACTGACATCCACTTTGCTGCCGTATCCCTTTTTAACGATATTACCATACTGGTCATAAATTTCATACATGGTCTCCACAGGTTTGTCCTGCTTGCCTTTTGCATAAAAGCTGATCTCCTTGCTTGTTTTCTGGGGACCGTATTCGGCATCCAGGCCTTCGCCCATAAATTCAACAGGTTTGCTTAAGCGCGGCTGGCCGGTATAATCGGTCTGACGTAAACGCAGTTGATTTTTGCCACTATGAGGAGTGATCTTAAAAGAATAATCGTTTTGAGCAGGAGTACCTTTACCTTCCACTTCTCCAACTTTCACCCATTTGTTCCAGCGGAATTGCTCGATCACAAAAGTAAGTCGTCCGCTTTCGGATTTGGTTGACCATTTAATGGTACCATCCTTATCGGCGGCCATGTTCACAATTTCGAATGTACTGCGGGGTTTTAAAACTTCGGGATTGAGGACCTTTGGTTTACAGCCATCCTTATGAAAGATCTTTACTTCTACTTTCTCGCCAATATTCAGTTTGTGTGATTTAAGGTCGATCTCAAACGCGCTTGAGTTGGTTTCGTCAGTTGTGATGTTGCCATTAACCTTTACTTCGGTAACGCAAAAACCCACTCCACCCGGACCGAAAGGATTCTGAACGTACAGCACCTTGCCCTGGTAATTACCATCCAGAACAATAACATTGCTCTGCGATATCAGCCTGGTGGTTCCGGCAAACAGAAAAAAAGTGCAAACAGTTAATAAAATCCGGGTCATCTATATACTCTAGCATGCAATATTAAACCTTATTTCTGAATTACAAAATATATTTTAAAACAAAAATATCGATAAAATCCTATTGCCCGCTGCGGTAAATTCCTATTTTTGTGTGCCTTGTGAGTCCGCTCCCTGTTTAATTAATTCGTTATTTTTAGCACCTACAGATTCCAAGCATTGAAGGCGGTAATTACATTCTTTTTCCTGGTTTATTTCGCAACTGTTTCGGTGGGCCAGGTTACTATTCGCGGTAAAGTATTCTCGGCCGATAACAAGGAGGCCCTGCCCTTTGTGGCCCTGATCATAAAGGGAACCACTATTGGTGCCCAGACCGATTTCGACGGGAATTATGTAATAAAAGCGCCGTCTGCCGGTGACTCTGTAATAGCCGTTTACGTAGGTTACAAACGGATGTCGAGACCTCTGAAAAAAGATGTGGCCGACCAGGAAGTGAATTTCCCGATGGTTTTGAGCGAAGGCGTAGAGCTTGAGGAGGTGGTTGTAAAGGCCGGGGAAAATCCCGCCCACAGGATCATTCGTAACTGCGTGAAAAACAAGGAAAAAAATAACCGGAATAATCTTGATGCCTACGAATACGAAACCTACAACAAGGTGGAATTCGATCTCACACGCATCCCCAAAGAAATGAGGAATAAAAAGATCCTCAAACCTATCAGTTTTGTGTTTGATAACGTTGACAGCACCTTCAGTGGTGAAAAACCTTCACTGCCATTCTTCATAATTGAGAACATTTCTAATTTCTATTACAGAAAAGATCCTGTACGCCGTAAGGAAGTGGTAGTGGCCAGCAAAATTGTGGGCATGGAGAATTCCAGCGTTTCACAGGTGCTGGGTGACATGTACCAGAACGTAAATATTTACGACAATAATATTCTCGTGCTTAATAAGCAGATGCCAAGTCCCGTAAGTGAGAATGCCCTGTTCTATTATAAGTTTTATTTGCAGGACAGTGCCTTTGAAGGAAATCAGTACGTGTACCATCTCATGTTCAAGCCGCGCCGGCAGCAGGAATTGAGCTTTACCGGCAATATCTGGATCGCCGATACTACCTGGGGAGTAAAGCGCCTGGAGATGTCCATTCCAAAAGATGCAAACCTTAACTTCATTAATACTGCCAATATTATCCAGGAATTTGAATACACCGACAGCACCTGGTTCTTAAGTAAGGACCGGCTGGTGATCGACTTTGCGCCCACACGAAAGGCGGTTGGTTTTTATGGACGCAAAACCACCAGTTACAAGAAGATCAGGATCAATCAGCCATACGATGATAAATTTTATGAGTTTGCCGATAAGATCGTGGTGGAAGAGGAAGCTCTGCACCGCAGCGATGAATACTGGAACGAGAACCGGCACGACAGCCTAACCGTGCGTGAGAAGAAGATCTTTAAAATGATCGACACCATACAGTCGTTACCTGTTTACAAGAGCTGGGTGGATGTGTTTTACATGGTTATTTCCGGTTATAAGAAGGTCAATAATTTTGAGATCGGACCTTACTCCAATCTCATTTCCTATAACAGGGTGGAAGGTTTGCGCTTGCGTTTTGGCGGAAGAACCAGCGAGATCTTCAGTAAATGGTACGAGCTTAGTGGTTATGTAGCGTATGGTATCAAGGACGAGCAATGGAAATACGCCCTGGGCTTCAAAAGCTTTATTACTAAAAATCCAAGCCGGCAGATCGTAGGAGTAAATTTTAAAAGCGATTACGAGATCCTCGGTCAGAGCACCAACGGTTTTTCGCAGGATAACTTTTTTGCTTCACTGTTCAGGACTAATCCCCTTACAAACCTCACACGTGTTGCAGGCACAGAGGCATGGTACCAGCGGGAATGGTTCCCGGGCCTGATCACCAAAATGATATTGGTTGGCAGACAGTTTACTCCGCTTGGAAGCAATCATTATTTTTATCGCCAGAACGATGGCACTATCGGGGAGAAAGAAAATATCTTTACTACAGAAGCACGTATTAACGTTCGGCTGGCCTGGAAAGAAAAGTATGTAGGTGAAGGTTTTTCAAGGATCTCCATAGGTACCACAAAACCTATTATCCAGGTTAATTACGCCAAGTCGCTGCAAAATGCCTTTAAGGGCGAGTACGATTATCAAAAGCTGGTAATTAACGTAAGCGATCGTTTAAGGGTGACGCCTATTTTAGGATATACCGATTACATTTTTGAAGTCGGGAAGATCTGGGGAACTTTACCTTACGTATTGATGGAACTCCACGGAGGTAACGAAACGTACATTTACGATTACATGGCGTTTAACATGATGCATTATTATGAATTTACCAGCGACCAGTTTGTTTCACTTGGCGTATTTCATCACTTCGAAGGTTTGTTTTTAAATAAGATCCCGTTGCTGCGGAGGTTAAAAATGAGAGAAGTCGTAACAGCCAAAGGTGTCTGGGGTACCGTTGATCCTAAGAACCGTAAACCACTCATCTTCCCTCCTACGTTGCAGGCGCTTAATCGCGGACCATACGTGGAAGCGAGCGTGGGCGTAGAAAATATCTTTAAAGTGTTCAGGGTCGACGCCTTTTGGCGCCTTACGTACACAAGCGAGTACCTTCCTAACAATTTTGGAGTTAAATTTGGCTTCCAGCTAGCGTTGTAAATATGATTTTAAGAAGCGAGGATCTCGTAAAAAGATATAAAAGCCGCACCGTGGCCAACAAAGTATCGGTACAGGTGCAGCAAGGCGAGATCGTAGGATTGCTGGGCCCTAACGGTGCAGGTAAGACTACCTCCTTTTATATGATAGTGGGAATGGTAAAGCCTAACAGCGGAAAGATCTTTTTAGATGATCTTGAGATCACCCATGAACCCATGTACCGACGCGCACAACTGGGAATAGGATACCTGCCCCAGGAAGCATCAGTGTTTCGTAAACTGAGCATTGAAGACAACCTGCTTGCCATTCTTGAAATGACAAAGCTCACCAAAAAGGAGCAACAGATAAAATGTGAGACATTGCTCGATGAATTTGCCCTTCATCACGTGCGCAAAAATCTTGGTGACCAGCTAAGCGGAGGAGAAAGAAGGCGAACAGAAATTGCACGCGCGCTTGCAACAGATCCAAAATTTATTTTGCTTGATGAGCCGTTCGCTGGTGTCGACCCCATAGCAGTGGAGGATATTCAGCAGGTGGTTCGAAAGCTAAAAGAAAAAAATATCGGAATTTTAATTACCGACCATAATGTTCACGAAACCTTAAGCATTACCGACAGGGCTTATTTATTGTATTCGGGAAGTGTGATCAAAAGCGGAAGCGCCGAAGATCTTGCCAATGATGAGCAGGTTCGGAAGGTTTACCTGGGACAGAATTTTGAGCTGAGGAAATAAAACCTGACACGTATTCTATTGTTTTATAAATCGCAGCCTTACCGTATTATCACCTTCACTTATATCCAGGTAATAGATGCCAGGATTTAATTCAGAAACATCGATTTTATTTTGCGGTCCGTTTTGTTGTTTTTCTTGTGATAATAATCTGCCCAATGGATCACGAAGCGAGATCCAATAGCCTGACATCTGAGACTCGATGAATAAAACATCCCCGGCAGGACTCGGATAGATGCGCACTTCCGCGCTTGTCTCTTTTGAAATTCCCAAACATTTTTCCACAAGAACTTTAATTTTAGCGGATGATGTGCAGCCGTTCGTTCCTGTGACGGTAGCCACATATGTAAACATGCTGCCAGGTGAAACGGTCAGCGAACTACCGGTTTGATTCGTATTCCACGTCACATTTCCCTGCGCACCCGCCAGCAGTATCGTTTTTTCGCCTGCACAGATCGTGCTGTCACCGGTTATGTTAATTGTTGGGCTAAGCCCGCTAACTACAACCATAGTTTTTATTGTGTCAGAAGTACACGGGTAATTGATGATCAACTGTGCGGTATATGATCCTGCCGACGAATAAAAATGCTGTGCGTTTGTGATGGTCGAAGTATTCGATGCAGATGAAGGATCACCGAAGTTCCAAAGTGTACTTACCACCGTTGGGGTCACCACAGTGCAGCCCGCAGAAGGTGTCTGCACAGAGAATGAAACATTTTGACAATTTGCCGAAAAACTTGCCACTGGTATTGCCTTTGGTTCCGGCCATATATAATTCGGCAAGCCCCAGGAACACTTTTTACCCGCAAGCGGGAGCCCTGCATTTTTGTAATTACAGGCTAAGCCTGCAGAATTAGGGAAGTTAATTACAGCAACTGTATCGATAGCGTATCTCGCCCTGTAAATTTTTCCATCCGGCGCCAGCTGAAGCGCTCCACCGGAAATTCCGTTATCGGAATACACAATCGTTTTCGAGTTTATAATTGCTGTGTTATTACCTGCGCATAAATCCCACTGGTACACAGTAACACCTCCGTTTCCAGTAAGACCATCGCAGGAATATAACTTGGATCCATCAGGAGAAAACTCAGCTGAATATATATTGGGTAATCCGTTCAAAACAAGAGAGGAAGAAGACACTGTTCCATTTGAATTATCAAAATCATGCACTATCACACACTTATGCCGGACGTCCACTAATGCAAGCTTATTACCTTGTGGAGAGATCTTCAGCGTTCCCCTAATGCCAAGAGTGTCCTCTCCAACCGCAGACACAACCGAAACACTATTAACACCTGCAGCGCTTACGAGAAATGAGTGAAACGTACCGACGTTCATCGGGTGAGTAACGATCCAGTAATCCCTGCCGTTACAATGTTTCGCACCATGCAGTTTTTCTGAAGACTGTACCTTTATATCCGCCATATTCAGCAGGGTGAAATTTTTCACCGTTACAGAGCCGAGTCCGGCAGCAAGGCTCATATCCACAAGCGAGTATTCGAGGTGTAAACCAACTGTAAATAAATAAAAGAGTGAGTCAGATCCCGGTTTCCTGATAATTAAAGAAGATTGTGTAGCACTGGGAATTCCATCTAAACCGCTGCCGTTGTCCATGATGAGATGGTTCTTGTTATAAACTTTCCAGCCATCTGTATAAAATAATAATGCTCCGCTACCATCCGATACATTTGCACATCCCTCAATTGCAGACATAGCGCTATTGATCATAGGTGTTGCCGGGGAGTTCATAAAATCCAGACCGGCCTGGTTGCCAAAATACCATTTGGTATGTTCATTCTGCGCCAATGTAACGTTGCACAACACGGCGAATGAAAAAAGAATAAAAGTTTTCATGAAACGTTCCATTAAGGTTAATTTTGGGATTGTAATGTACCAAACGCCAGAAAACCCTCATAAATTTTCGGGCGAACACTACGTTTCGTTCAGCGAGGATACTGTGCGGATTAGGGAAAAAATACAAGGCACTAAATAATAACTGCAAATGACAAACCTCATATTCGCATCCACCAATAAAAACAAGATCGGAGAACTTAATGCCATGCTGCCGGCAGGTTATAAGCTTCTTACTCTCCAGGACATTATGATCACCGGCGATATAGCTGAAACCGGCTCTACCATTTTAGAAAACTCTTTACTGAAAGCCAGGTACGTTGCTAACTATCTGAGATCAAAAAACGTGGATTATGCGGTAATTGCCGATGACAGCGGTCTGGAAGTGGAAGCTTTAAACGGCGCGCCCGGAGTTTACAGCGCCCGTTATGCAGGAGAGCAAAAAAATGTAAACGACAACAATAAAAAACTGCTAGCCGAATTACACAATGTAACGAAAAGGCAGGCGAGGTTTGTAACAGTCATTTCATTGATCAAAGGCGGAACGGAACATACGTTTGAAGGAGAAATAAAAGGGACTATTGCCTACGAACCACGGGGCAGTAACGGTTTTGGATATGACCCCTTGTTTATTCCACAAGGATTACGAAGCACGTTCGCTGAACTATCGGCTGAAGAAAAGAACAGGATCAGTCACAGGGCGAAGGCGGTGGAGAAACTCATGGAGTTTTTGAAAAAGTAGTATATTTCACCGATAAGTGTTCTTCGGGTCAAAAGCATGCTTGCATGCTTTCCTTAGTGGACTGGGCTTTTTAGGCGTTTAGGTACCTTTCGGATAATAGCTTAGTGCCCTTAGTGTACTTAGTGGTAAAAGCTTACGTCCCTTTTATTGATTTTCCGCACAGGAATTATTCCTCGGACCCCATAGCTATCTGGTGACAATATCACTGCCCACTGATAATATTTACGTTTTTAAAAATATTCGAATGAACGCATTCAGGATTTTCATACCTTAATCTTGTGAAAAAACAAATCGTATTCCTGTTAGCATTTGGCGCATTGTTATCTGGCTGCTGCACAAAAAAAGCATGTGCCGACTGGCCGCTCCCGGTGATCACAATTCATTTTACGGGAGCTGATACAGATGACCGGTATACTTTATTCACTCTAAAACAAAATGTGGTGACTGATTCGGTGCAGCAGGCGGCCACTATCGATTGTGAGCTCACCCCGTTCACAGGTTATAACATGGAAAGCGGCGAAGGCATTTCGTTCATAATATCACACAAGGGTAAAAAAGAAACCATTTCCAACTTCACAGCTCTTTTTGAAAAGAAAGAAGCAACGTGTAATAAGTGCTTTCTCTTTTTCAAGGATAAGGAAACGGTGAATAGTGTCAGCAATTTCGGCTACCAGCATAATTCTGTCAACAAATCGGAACCTGTGTTGAATGTCGATTTTTAACTGGACCATTAGTTCATTCTATTAAATTTCCAGTTCTGGAAACTTGAGCGCCGAGCTTAGAAATCAGATATTAGAATTTAGAGATTTACTTTAACTCCCACTTTTTCCAGCTCCATTTCTTCCAGTCGTAAGCCCGAAATATGTTTTCTCAAATTTTTAGCTCTTACTCACTTATTATCAATCAGTTAAACTGGCATAAAAATCTCATGTAAACAACAATGAAGAAAGTATACCCAGCTTTAATCTTTGTCTTGCTGCTGAATTGGGGATATTCTCAAACTTGGATGTGGGCGAAAGATCCATTAACTCCCTGGAGTTGTGACGGAAACGCGATTACAGCTGATGAAGAGTTTATTTATGTTGCCTATGAGGCGCCGGAGCTTTGCAGTAATTACGACAATGTAAATATTTGCCAAGGGCCAACTTGTATTATTGCCAAACATACTAAAAGCGGAAAAACTATATGGACAAAACGGGTTCAAGGTAAAGTTCAATCCATGACTGTTGACAGCCACAGAAATCTAATCTCTACAGGATTTTATAACAAATATACAGGGCCGCTATGTTCGGCCGACCCTTCATTTACCTTCGCTCCGCACGAAAATATGCAGGCATTTGTTATCAAAATGGACAATGATGGAAGTTTAATTTGGTCAAAAGAAGTTAATACTTTAAAAGATAATGAAGGAGTTTCTGTAAAAACTGATGGCGGACTAAATGTATATGTGCTGTATCATACTTTTTTTTATGATGGCAATGCAACTTCCCTCGTAAAATATGACTCTTCCGGCAGCTTTCTTTGGGAAAAAACTTTCACGGGGTCACCGATCGGAACCGACATAGAGGTTGATTTATATTCAAATTGCTATGTAGCTGGATATTTCTATGACAGCATTCAAATTCAAAATACGGTTCTAAAAGGCGGAACTTATACGAATATGTTTGTGGCAAAATTTAAAAAGAGTGGTGATTTATCGTGGGCTCGGAAGTTGGGATCTAATTATGGTGAGGCTCATGCTTTGAAATTAGATAAATTCGGCTACTTGTATGTGACAGGCTGTAGCGTAGGTCCTTCTTTCTTCGATAACGAATCTCTGCCTTACAAAGGGATGTTTGTCACCCGAATGGATACTAACGGCAAAGTGTTGTGGGCAAGGGGGTCGACTGCAAGGTGGGGTTTAAGCCTGGCCACATTTGAAGAATATTGCGTAGTTGCCGGCGAATTTGATATACAAGCAATTTTAGGAAATGAGAATATTACTTTGAATACAACAAAGATCTCCAGAGATATCTTTCTTGCTAAATACGATAGCTCAGGTTCTTTGCACTGGGCAGTAAATCCTACCGGTCCATCGGGTGGACTTAATCAATTGCGTTCAATGTGCTATTCAAACCCCGACTTTTTTATAACGGGGAATTTCACGGAAACCACGCAGTTTGGCGAATCAACATTAAGTTTCCCTCACACGCCGCAATTTACTGCATACCTTGCTTGTTTAAGGGATAATACTGCAATCACCAGTTTGCAACAAAATCAGAGCATAAACTTTAACTGGACAATCTTTCCAAACCCGACGAACAACCTCATCACAGTTTCACTGAATGACCTTGAATTTTCTACACTAGAAATTGATGTGATGACTGTTGCTGGATCGCTCCTTATTACTCGGAAACTTGAAGGCAAAGGAAACAGGGAGAACATTACTATCGATCTTGAAAAATATCCTCATGGAGTCTATCTTGTCACCCTCAGAGTAAACGGAACAAAATCAGTTAAAAAAGTAATCAGGAATTAAGATCGTTATAATTTACAGTTCGGGAAGCGTAAGCGCCGAGCTTAGAAATCAGATATTAGAATTTAGAGATTTACTTTAACTCCCACTTTTTCCAGTCCATTTCTTCCCCATTTAAAATGCCGAGATAACTGATGTAACGCTCTTCGCTGATCTCGCCTTTTTCCACAGCTTCCAATACCGCGCATTTGGGCTCGTTCACATGCAGACAGTTATTGAACTTACAGTCATTCATGCGCGCGCGGATCTCGGGAAAATAATGACCCACCTCCTCTTTTTTCATTTCAACAAGGCCGAGTTCCTTTATTCCTGGTGAATCGATAATGTCGCCACCAAAACTTAAAGGATGTAGCTCCGCAAACGTGGTGGTGTGCATACCTTTTAAATGTGCAGAAGATATCTCCCCTGTCTTAATATTTAATGAAGGTTCAAGAGCATTAATAAAAGTTGATTTCCCAACACCCGAATGTCCCGCAATAAGGGTTAGCTTATCTTTAAATATGTCCCTTAACTTCTGAACGCTCTTTGGATCGTAACTGCTCACTACAAAACACTCGTAGCCGACTTTTTCATACAGGTCGATGATCTCCTGCTGGGCGGCCAGTCCCGACTCATCCAATACATCACTTTTATTGAAGATAATTTTAGCGGGGATCCTGTAAGCTTCGGCAGTGATCAGAAAACGATCAATGAATCCTAAACTTGTACGTGGTGCAACAAGGGTAGCAATCAACACAGCCTGGTCGAGGTTACTAGCCAGAATTTGCGCTTGTTTACTCAGGTTAATAGACTTACGAATAATGTAATTTTTACGAGGATGGATAGTTTTAATAGAAGCTTCCCCATTCTCTTCGATCTCAAAATCAACCACATCGCCAACTGCCACAGGATTCGTAGTTTTTCGGCCGTCAAGCCGCAATTTTCCCTTTAACACGCAGTCATAGATGTTGCCCTCTGACCTCACCATATAGCGGCTGCCCGTTGATTTTATCACAATCCCTTCTGTTGATTCCATAACAAAGGTTAAAATTAGGTATTTGCAGGGAAAGCATGACGGCTAATCTTGCGCAAAGCGCGCAAAGTTCGCAGGGGTAACTATTTTTACAATTGTTCTTTGCGTTCTCTGCGCCCTCTGCGCGAAACTTGTATAAAAAACCCGGAATTCTTCTTAAATTAGGCGACTTAAAAAACCCGCTACTACACACTAACACTATGAAAGAAGTATATATTGTATCCGCTGTACGAACACCTCTTGGATCATTTGGAGGAAGCCTTGCCGGCGTTCCTGCACCCAAATTAGGGGCTGCAGCCATTAAAGCGGCTATCGACCGTATTAAGCTCGATGGCAAAATGGTGAATGAAGTTTATATGGGCTCCGTTTTGCAAGCCAACCTTGGTCAGGCCCCTGCCCGCCAGGCCGCTAAATTTGCTGGTCTGCCCGATACCGTTAACTGTACCACAGTAAATAAAGTTTGCGCCAGCGGAATGAAATCCATTTCACTTGGAGCACAAAGCATTCTTTTAGGAGACAACGATATTGTTGTTGCCGGAGGAATGGAAAACATGAGCTCCGTACCATATTACCTGGAAAACAATCGCTGGGGCTCCAAATATGGGAACGTAACTGCGATTGACGGTCTTGCGAAAGACGGTCTGCTGGATGTTTATGGAAATGTACCAATGGGTAATTGCGCCGACGCCTGCGCGGTGGAATATAAATTCTCGCGTGAAGACCAGGATGCTTTTGCTGTGCAATCTTATAAAAGATCGGCCGCAGCATGGGCAGCAGGAAAATTCAAGGATGAAGTGATCCCTGTGACCGTAAAAGGAAAAAAAGGCGACGTTGAATTTGCAGAGGACGAAGAATATAAAAACGTAAACTTTGACAAGATCCCTTTGTTAAAAGCGGCATTCGGAAAAGAAGGAACTGTTACCGCTGCTAATGCAAGCACCATGAACGACGGAGCTGCAGCAGTAGTTTTAATGAGCAAGGAAAAAATGCAGGAATTAGGCCTTAAGCCTCTTGCCCGTATAGTTTCTTATGCTGATACAGAACAGGCTCCTGAAAGATTCACTACATCTCCAAGCTTTGCAGTTCCTAAAGCTGTAAAAAAAGCGGGACTCGAAATGAAAGACATCAGCTACTTTGAATTGAATGAAGCTTTCAGTGTTGTTGGTCTGGCAAACATCAAGATCATGGGTCTTGATCCCGAAAAAGTAAATGTGCATGGCGGCGCGGTTTCATTAGGACATCCTCTTGGAGCCAGCGGTGCAAGGATCATTGTGACACTACTCAATGTACTTAAACAAAACAAAGCGAAATACGGGGCAGCGGGAATTTGTAATGGTGGTGGTGGTGCGAGCGCGATGGTAATCGAAAATCTACAATAATCAGTTTCGGGTTCCAGGTTTCAAGTTCCAGGTTAAACCCGCAACAACTTGGGACATGGAACATGGAACATGGAACTTTTATAACTTATAATTCAGAGTATCACTCAATATCTAAATATCATGGAAACAAATACGGAAGCAATGCGCTCAACAGCTTTAACGCAAAAACATATTTCATTAGGCGCTAAGATGGTGCCGTTTGCCGGTTATAACATGCCGGTTTCTTATACCGGGCTTAATGAAGAGCATGCTGCGGTGAGAAACAGTGTTGGTGTGTTTGATGTGAGCCATATGGGTGAGTTTATTGTGAAAGGTCCGCATGCGTTGGATCTGATCCAGAAAGTAACCAGCAACGATGCTTCTGTACTTACTGATGGAAAAGCTCAGTATTCTTGTCTCCCGAACGAAAAAGGTGGAATTGTTGATGACCTGATCGTATATCGCATTGATTCGAACACTTATATGCTGGTGGTGAACGCCAGCAATATTGATAAAGACTGGAACTGGATCAAACAGCACGATAGCTGGGGTGTTGAGATGAAAAATATTTCTGACGATACTTCACTTTTAGCAGTGCAGGGTCCTAATGCATTAAAAGCATTACAAAAGTTAACTGACGTAAAACTGGCAGATATTCCATATTACAGTTTTGTAAAAGGAACTTTTAACGGTATTAATAATGTTGTGATCAGCAACACCGGTTATACAGGTGCAGGAGGATTTGAATTGTATTTTGATAATGCCCACGCTGAAAAAATGTGGAACGATATTTTTAAAGCAGGCGAAGAATTTAACATCAAACCTATTGGTCTTGGCGCTCGTGATACGCTTCGTCTTGAAATGGGTTTCTGCCTGTACGGAAATGATATCGACGATACGACATCTCCACTCGAAGCAGGTCTTGGCTGGATCACCAAATTCACCAAGGACTTTACCAACCGCGCTGCATTGGAAAAACAAAAAGCAGAAGGCGTAAAAAAGAAACTGGTTGGTTTTGAAATGATCGACCGCGGAATTCCCCGTCACGATTACCAGATAGCCGATGCACAGGGAAATATTATTGGGAAAGTAGCTTCAGGAACACAATCGCCTACTTTAAATAAAGCGATCGGACTTGGTTATGTAAAAACAGAATTCTCAAAATCTGATACGGAGATTTTCGTTATGATACGTGATAAAGCAATTAAGGCGAAAGTTTGTAAGATCCCTTTTCTAAAAAAATAAACAGAGATACATCTCTTTCATTTACGATATACAATGTATGATTGCAGGGCGAAGGTCCTGCAATTTTTTTTCACCTTGGTGGAATTCACCTGTAATTTCATCAACTATAACAGGCAACTTAATATGTCATTTTCCGGCCCTCGTCTAAAAAGCCCCCAATTGGTTGACAGGTAGTATGTAAAAGTTCTACATTCGACCTATCAACCCAAAAAAAGTATTGATAGGGTCCCTATCTCTGCTCACAGTCGATTACCTCTCTCAGGATATTGAACAAACTGTGAAAGATGCACGAAACATTCTTCATAAAGAAGTTGTTTCGGTATCAGGATCTATTGGCGCAAGCTCGGTGTTGTACCGTGCAGAAGGTATCCAGCCCAGGCGCGATCCTTTTTACTGGGTTATAAATGCCAATCTGAACTTTACACTCTTCGACAAGATCTCCGTGCCATTCAGCGCAGTGATCACGCAGTCCTCGAATAAATATAATAATGGTCTGGACAAGTTCAGCCAGCCATTTAACCAGTTCGGTATCAGTCCAAGATACCGATGGCTCACTGTTCACGCAGGATACAGGACGCTTGAATTTTCCGAATATTCTTTATCGGGCGCCATGTTTCTGGGAGGAGGCGTTGAGATCGCCCCAGAAAAATCGAGGATCAGTGGGTCGGCATTTTTCGGCAGGTTCGAAAAAGCCGTACCGCAGGGAGGAATTAATGGTATATATATCAGCATTCCATCGTATTCAAGATTTGGTGGCGGAGCCAAAGTAAAGGTTGGAACAGAATACCATAGTGGCGAGTTTATATTTCTTAAAATAAAAGATGATGTTAATTCAATTCCCTTTGATACCTCCCTCACAATCTATCCTCAGGAGAATCAACTTTTTGCCATAACCACCAGGCAACGCATCATACCAGCCGTCGTGGGTGGCGGCGAGATCTCACTCAGCATGTTTACCAAGAATCTTTTTTCAGAAGAAACCTCTCTTGAAAAATTTACCTATTACAACCAGGTCTATACACCACGCACCACCACCACATTTAATAAAGCACTTACAGCTTTCATTGATTATAATCCCGGCAAATGGTCACTGGGTCTGCGGTACAAAAGAGTGGATCCGGATTACCGGACTCTTGGATCAGTTTTTCTCACCAATGATATTGAAGAGATCTCCATAAATTCTTCAATAAACATCTTAAATAATAAGATCAGTCTTTCCTCAGCACTAGGCCTGCAGCAAAACAACCTCGACAAGATCCAGGCACTAACCTCCCGTCGCACCATTGGATCCCTGAATATGTCGGTAAACTTTACGGAGAACCTGAACTTAACAACGTCATATTCAAGTTTCAGTTCTAACAGCCTACCTATGAGAGACGCATTTTCCGACACCATCCGGTTTGTCCAGCTAAATCAAAATGCGAACTCTTCTTTAACCTATGGTTGGGGACAAAAAATACGAAGCCAGTTCAGCGGCATAGTCACTTACCAGCAATCTAACGGAAGTTCACAGCCGTCGACAGTTTTTAAGAATGTTACGACCTCATACTTTATACAATTCACCGAAGCAGCACTGAGCATTAATTTGTCATTATTATACAACGAGGCAATCGCTGCAGGATTTTCTACAAATACAGGATATGGTCCTCAAACAGGAATTACCAAGGGTTTTTACAGGTCTAAGATCAGGATCGGACTTTCAGCCGGGTTCCAGGATGTATTTTCAGGACCTGAGCTTCTAAACAGGAACGGGAACGCCAACTTTACATTTCAGTTCACAATCGACAAGCACCAGTCGGCGAAGCTTGACTGCGGCATTATTGACCGCACCGGTAAATCCGCACAAAGCCAAAGTTTCAGGGAGTTCAGGGGGAATGCCGGATATACATACAACTTCGGCATAAAAAGCCGGTCTATAAAACGGAAAACAGATGAATAGAATTCTCGCCGCCATAGTTATGTTTTCCTCAGGCCTTGGCGCGCAAAACAATGTGTATACCCGTGTGGACCCGCACAATAGTGAGATCATTGATATAAAGTGGTTTGGCAAAGAGCTCATAAATGAGGAAGGTTATAATGTTTATAGGAAAAGTGAGGGAGCAGAAAACTGGAAGCTATTGAATAAAAGTCCAATCAGGCCATTCGCACAGGATATCACAAATGAGGATGTTGAGCGGGATCCCCAATTAAAAAACTACTGCGAGCTGGCCAAAAATTCAAAAGGATCAAAAAGTATTGCTTTACTTGCCGTTTTACTGAAGAGTTTTAAAAGTGATGAGTTTGCAGCTTATCTCGGATTACGATGGAATGATACGCTGAACGATAAACCTATAAACTTCTTCACCTATAAAGTAATGAGATTGGATAAGGGACAGGAATCCCTGGTAGGTGAAAGCAGCATAGATGGCCGTACAGACTACAAACCAATAGCTGCACCGGAAGGCATCACCTTCAAGACAGGCAAAAATGAAATACAATTTGTGTGGAAACCGGAAACAAGCAGGTATTACGGCGTTGAAATCTACCGAAACGATAGTGCGGCAGGCCGCTTCAAAAAAATAACAAATGATCCCGTCATCATTTCAAAAGGCAAACAACAAGACGGCAATAATAATTACGGCCCCTCTTTTTTTATCGACAGGAATCTGAAAGCATCAACAACTTACGAATACTACTTCACGGCCGTTGACTTTTTTGGATCCTACAGTGCTCCTTCAAAAATAATGAAGGTGTACCTGAAGGACAAGATGCCACCATCGAAAGTTGATAGCATCTATCATTTGGTGACGGGACGCTCGGTGAAACTATGGTGGCTGAAGAAAAATAAGGAGGCAGATATTATGGGATATAATATATACCGGACAAATAACAATGACACTGATTATGTAAAAGTAAATCAACAACCCATAGACAAAGAGTCAAACACCTTTGTAGATGCGGTAAACAATTTCAGCTCTTATATGTATATGGTAGGAGTCATTGACAAAGACAGTAACGAAACTATTTCAAATCCATATTTAGTTGAAGTGCAGGACGCCGAGCCACCCCAAAAACCAACGGGACTGATACTTAAGCCAGATTCCGGAAAAATAAAGCTTGCATGGAAGAAAAATCCGGAGCAGGACATTTTGGGTTATCACATTTACCGCACAATCAATGAAGACAAAATCGATGCTTACGTAAAACTCACACCATTGCCTGTGAAAGAAACAACCTTTGAAGACCAGCTGCCAGCCAATGCTAAGAATAACTTCTTATACCGGGTTATTGCGGTGGATGAAACGCTGAACAGAAGTCCTTACTCAGATCCTGCGAAAGCCGCGATGCCCGACAAGTTCCCGCCTTCATCTCCTTTTCTTCAAAGTACCGAAATTCTTGAAAATGGCAATGTTCTGTTACAGTGGTTTTCGAATACAGAACAAGACCTCGCAGGTTACCATGTGTACCGGAAAGATTGCAAGCTCACCAAAATTGAAAAGCTTAACCATAATATAATCGCCCCTGGAATGACAAGATATACCGACAGGCACGCGGAGGCAGGAATCGAATACATCTACTTTCTTCTCGCTCAGGACAGCACAAACAATCTATCAGCAACATCAAATTCCTGTATCGTGAAAGTGAAACCAAAATTGAATTCCGAATTAAGAATCGCAGATTTTACAGCTACATACAATCAGAAGCGTAATACTGTGAACTTAGGCTGGAAAATTTTGGCAGGTGATTCCCTGAGAGGAGTAATCGTCTATAAAAAAGAAAAGTCAGACGTGCTGTTCAGTCCACTCACTGCGCTAACAGGGGAAGATAACATTACCGATAAGGAGGTAGCCATGGAATCAGAATATCAATACGAAATCCGTGCTTATGACAACCGCGGAAATATATACAGGTCGCCAAAAATATTAATCTCAACCGCAAAAAAATGAAGAAAATAATTTTAACGGGAATCATGCTCGTATACGGAATATCAGTTACCGCACAGGTTGGCGTTAATATTCTAACCCCACATAATTCGGCAGCGTTGCAGGTTGAATCCCCGGCAGGTATCACTAAGGGATTATTGACACCAAGCATGACTACCGCCAACAGGAACACTATTATAAGCGGCACCAATACCGCAGCTGACGGACTTGTAGTGTATGATGTGAACCACAGGATGCATTATTATTTTAACGCCGGACAAAACAGATGGGTTTCCATGAGTCCGCTAACATTGTCAACACCAGCAAGCAGTTCGCCAACAAACCCTGCCGGAGTAATCACCACACCCTCTTCTTCTGCCACTTTTTCTGTTGGAATAAATAAACAAAATCCGACATCGGCACTCGATGTCGTTGGTAATACATCAGTAACCGGAAACATAAGCAGCGGAGGCGCTCTAAGCACCGCCGGCGCGGTAAATGTGGGAGGCGCACTTTCTGTGACCGGATTCCCGGTCAATGCTCTTGTTCCTATAGGTACCATAGTAATGTGGAGTGGCAATACCATCCCGACCGGCTGGGCCGAGTGTGATGGAAGTTCAGGTACTCCTGATCTGAGGGGCCGGTTTATTGTTGCAGCAGGCACATCGCAAGCAACTCCCGCGCCAGGTGACAGCAATCCTGCGTATACTTCTGGCGCGACAGGAGGTGAGAACTTCCATCAATTGGCCAAAGCAGAGCTACCCAAACATAAACACAACGGCAATGGCGACGGATCTTCTCTAAATGTTTCAGGTGGAAATCATACTCACAGCGTACCGCTTGTAGCTGGTACAACCGGAGTTACGGGTGGAAGTGGGAAAACAGTAATTCCTGACAACGGAAGTGATGGTACAAGTGGCGGCAGTACTCATAGTCACCCAACGGCAGAGTTCAGCGGGCAAACAGGAGACGGATCAACTGACGGTCTGAATAATCAGGCGCATGAAAACCGTCCGCAGTTCTTCGTACTTAAGTTCATTATGAAAATATAGAATTTGAAAAGAACGCTTATATATTTATCCATTTTCGGATTTTATCAAACGATAGCACAAACCGGGCTGTTCGTAAACGGAGACGTGGCTTCTTTAAGAGTCGACAGTACCGGGTACTTAAGTGTAAATGGTGATTTTCATAACCTGAAATGCGATGTGGTAAAGCAGGTTCGTTTTAACGGCACGTTATATTTGGCAGGAAATCTCATCAATAATGATACTCTCAAGTTCAGCGCATCTGCGGGAAGTGGCAATTCAAAAAAAGCCTGCATCGTATTTCGGAATTCTCCTACCTACTCTGCGGGCACAACGGCCACTGTCGGAGGTATAGCAAGGATCATCCTCTGGGAGACCGTGATTGATAAACCGGCGGGCTCCATCGTACTTCAAAATGATGTCTACGCAAAAGATACTTTAGAATTCAAAAACGGAAGTATTGTAATGAATGGCCGAAAATGGATCCTTACAGATGCGGTCGGCGCGCCCTCAGTTATTAATCACCCTTACATTAAAAAGGAAAACAGGAACGCCAGGTTCATGCCGTCAAATCTTGTTGACACAGGGAAAGTCGTTTATCACACTCGTTTTCCATCAAGTACTATCATCAATCCGGCAAATATTGGTATAGTGATGACTGGCACGTTAGACCTGCACTCAGAATTTATTATAGTCCGGGGCTTTAACACGCAAGTGAACGCAGGCAAAACGAGCGTGCAAAGATATTTTGATCTCCGCTCAGAATCGTACTCTCTTGAATTCAACACCATACATGCGGCATTTAATTTCAGAGACCTGGCCAATTTCAATAATGGATATATAAATCGTGCCGCACTGAAAATGTTTGTATCACAGGGTGGGGATATGAACTGGAATAGCCTTACAACCAGCAGAAATACGTTTACAGCAGGAAATTTTGCTTCCAGTGACTCTATCTATTCTACAACTCTCTCCGATCTTCAACATCCAAATATCAACCTTGATGGGCGTTTCCTTCGCATTACTATTGCTGATAGTGATTGTCCAAATCCCCCACTGGCAATATTCACTTCCGACACGCTTCACATCTGCAAAGGAGACACGATAACGATTGATGCCGGAAATAATTCACCCGTACCCAATACCTCTCTTAAATGGGAATGGAATACGAGTCCGCCACACTTAGGGCAAACACTTGACGTGACAGCCGACTCCACCTGTCACACACTAAAAGTTCTTTTAAAAGATGTACGAGGGTGTACTTCCATTGACAGTGTTGTTATCGCGCCTGAAGCGCCGTTCCCGGTGATCAGATATTTTAATCACTTAAACGCTTGTCTGGGTGATTCAATAACGATTAAGGACACAATTCATATTTCCACAGGCACCTACAGCAATTCGTGGATCTTCAGCGATGCGAGTAGCGGTTCCCAATTGCAAAATCTTTTCAGGAAAAAATTCCAGGTCGCGGGCATACACGCGATAGGTCTCACATCCACTTCCAATTATGGTTGCAGCGTCACAGCAACCGCTACCAATGTAATTGTATATCCACCTCCGGTAGTATCTTTTACCAATAGCTTTGATTGCGTGTCAGGACTTATGAATTTTACAAGCACTGCAGTTTCCAGTCACACATCGCTAGTGATCACTTCCAACTCCTGGCTATTCGTACAAGGGAATTCCGTAATGACCGGTACCGCACCCTCCTTTTCCTTTAGCAGCAGTGGATACCAGGTGGTGAAGCTACGATCGACAAGCAGTTTTGGATGCCGTGATTCCCTTACCGACTCTGTGCTTGTTCATCCCAGGAATTCGGCATCATTCTCCGCCAATAATTCCTGTTTCGCAGATACAGTTAAGATCACAAACCTTTCCACCTGCAATACCGGAAGCTGCAGTTTATCATGGGAGCTTGGTGATGGTTCAAAGTCATCAAACAACTTTATCTCAAAAATATATTCAGGACCAGGCTTATTTACTATAAAGTTGAAATTTAACGCGGCGGTTGGTTGTCCGGATTCGATGAGCAAATCTGTTTTCGTTAACCCACGGCCATATTGTTCTTTTGCTGTCACCTCTCAAACGGTATGCGAAAAAAGTGTTTTGTATTTTACAAACACATCCTCGGTGTCCTCTGGCAGCATTGTGTTGAATAATTGGGATTATGGAAACTCACAAACCGGTAGCCAGGTAAACGGATTTAATACTTATACTATTTCCGGATCTAATTACGCAAAGCTAAAAGTAACCTCTGATTCCGGTTGTGTTGAAGCTTACCAGGTTCCAATATCGGTATACGCGAAACCAGTCGCTCAACTTTCTGCAAATACAATTTGTGAATCTTACTCCACAACGTTATTATCTCAGTCGCAAGGCAGCATTAACAGTTATATCTGGGAACACGGCGACGGCGGGCCAACCAGCACCACTACTGTCAATTATGAAAAACATATGTACTTATTGCCGGGAACCTATTCGGCAAATGTCATTTGCAGTAGTTTATTTGGATGCAGTGATACGGCTTTCACACAGGTAAGTGTTTTGCAAAATCCTGTTATAAGCCTGGGTGGCAACGTGAGCACGTGCGGAAAATCTTATACGCTCGACGCCAGCAATCCTGGCGCAACATATACCTGGTTTCCTGGTGCACAAACAACACAAACAATAATTGTTGTTTCAGACGGGATCTATCATGTGCAGGTGACAGGCAATAACGGATGTTTATCAAAAGATTCAGTGGTTGTTACCTTAAATGATATTGTTAAACCGCACCTCGGAAATGATACAACAGTATGCGGACAAATTAAACTGTCTGCGGGATATCCCGGCAGCATATATCAATGGAGCAATGGTTTAACCCAGCAAACCCTGAATGTATCAGGCAGCGGACAGTATTCAGTATCAGTTACAGATGCGAATGGCTGCAGCGGAGGCGATACCATCAACATACAGGTTCTGCCCGCAGCCTTTGTAAAGCTTGGAGCTGATATTTCAACCTGCGAAAGTGCAACACCACTCATTCTGACCCCGACTACCAACGGAACCTCGTTTCAATGGAACAACGGTCAAGTGACAACTACGTTAAATCCTGGCAGCTCAGGTATTTTCTGGCTCAAAGTGGTATCAGCCAACGGATGCAAATCAAGCGACACTGTTAAGGTTACAATACTTCCCAATCCCGTTGTTAACCTTGGTGGAAACCGATCAGTCTGCGGATCCGTCTTACTCGATGCACAAAATCCGGGACATAATTATGAATGGAGCTCGGGAGAGGTAACACAAACGATTATCGCTCTTTCTTCAAAACTGTACATAGTGAAAGTCACAAACCCCGCCACCGGCTGCTCTCAATATGATTCCGTGGGAATAAATATTTATCCCAATGTAAAAGTAAACCTCGGTCCTGATACAACAGTTTGCAGCGCTTCAAACTTCAAACTGTTTGCGGGAAATCCAGGTGCCGAATATTTATGGAGCGATGGTAGTACCAAACAGCAGCTCGAGATAAAAAGTGCAGGAATATACGGTGTAAGTGTAAAAAGTCCCGGGGGATGCAGTGGATCAGACTATGTAACAATTAAATTTATTCCCTCTCCTATACTCGACATAGGAAAGAATATCCGCTATCTGTGTGGTTCAAGTCCTGTCGTTTTAGAAGCCAATTACGATTCGGGTCTGCTTTGGCAATCCACCACTGGCCTTTTATCTAACCAACCCAGGGTATTCGCGCAACTCGAAGGGAAATACTGGGCCACAGTAACAGTAAAAGGTTGTAAAGCCAGCGATACAACCAACATTTATCTCACCACAAATACTATCCAGGCCTCCTTTCTCGCCTCAACACAGGACACTATAAACAAACCGGTACAGTTTGTGAACTTATCAGTGCCCGAACCTTCCAGCCAGGTGTGGGACTTCGGTGACGGTTTAACGAGCCTGGAAAAAAATCCTTCCCACACATTTGTGATCCCACAGACATTCAGCGTTTCGCTGGAAGTGAGCAACGGCTTTTGCACTGACAGGATCACCAAGGAGATCAGTGTTCTCTTCAGAAAGTTAAAACAGGAAAACTTTCTATTGCCCGATAAACTTGAGCTCATTGACTTCCAGGTGTACCCAAACCCTTCAACCGAATTGCTACAGATCAACTTTGAATTGAACGACCACTGTACGATAACTGCCATGGTAATGGATATTACCGGCAAATTAGTAAAGTTCAGCACACATAATAACGAGATAAAATTCAATAGTACCATAAACACCACCACGCTTAGCAACGGACTGTACATACTGTCAATTACAGCAAACAGCTTAAAGGGAAATATTAACCGCACATTCAAATTCATTAAAAACTGATGTATGGTAAAGAATAAATTCAAATTCTATCTGATCACGTTCTCGGTCGTGGTTATCATTACTTCAAGGGCGGATGCGCAACAAAGCGTATTGCTCAACCAGTCGTCGTTCAACACATATGTACTCAATCCGTCTGCAATCGGCCAGGCTGAAGGCCCCGTGGTAAACTGCCATTACAAAAAGAACTGGCTGGGCTTTGCAGAAAGTCCGGAAGTGACGCAAATAACAATCGACGGTCCTTTTAACGGTGCTAAAAACGCGGCCGGCATAAATATATTGAATGAAAAAGCCGGTATTTCCGGCAACACATACTTTTCATTAGCGGTAAAACATAAATTCAAGCTTAGCAGATCCGCTGACTTTGCTTTTGGCATTTCGGGCGGCTTTAACAGGCAGGTGAGCGACTTCAGTAAATTTAAATCTGAATCGCCTGAAGAGTTTGCACAATACCCGAATCAACAGGCGGTTACTATTCCTGACGCCTCTATCGGTACAACGTTCAGGCTGCACCAACTGCAGTTCGGCGCTTCGGCTAATCACATCCTGAACCGGAATATTGTGTTCAAGGAACCGGTCTACGGAAGCGAACTGATATTTAAGCCGCTCTCGAACTACGTTGTATATATTTTGAATTACTTTCAACTAGCACCCAATTGGGGCCTTTCGGGAAATATTCTGATTCGAACCACACAGGGTTTGCCAATCCAACCTGATCTGTCAGCCACGATGGACTACAAAAAGAGAGTTTACCTGACGTGCGGATGGAGGGCAACATACGCCCTTTATACAGGCATCGGCGTGAGACTGTCAGAAAGATTCACTGCGCGCTATTTTTATGAATACAGCCGGCAGATCAATTCTGTCAGTCTTGGTGGACATGAAATCGGACTACGATTTACATTGGGCACAGAAAAAACCGACCATCAGCCAGAGAAAACAGACAGAGATCTTGACGAAGTTTATGAAAAAATGGACAGCTATGATCAGAATATCGGGACGATCAGAAAAAAAATGGACTCACTCGATCAGAACGTCACGCAGCTCAGATCAGAAGTCGAACGATTAAAAAACCAGCAGCTCTCCCCTGAAGAGATCAACAAGGCCATCGATCAGTATTTTGGAAGTAATAACAAACCATCGAATGAAAAGAAGCTGCCTGAAGAAAACATTCCGCAAAAAGGAAATTATAGAATAATAAAATCGTCCGGTGACGAAGATCAGCCATATGATACTATTCGAGGCAACTACAGAGTAGTGTACGGTGTTTATCAGCAATTAAGCTATGCCAAAGAATATCAAAAACTGATAAAAAGAGAAACTGGTACAGAAACTATCCTCGTCGAAATACCAGGGCATCCGAAAAAATACCTGTACGTATGCAACAACAAGGAGCACGTGGCACTAAAACCCGCGCTATCACAATTGCGTGAAGTAAATAAACAATTGGGATCACTAAAAGTGGAAATAACCAAAGGTAAACCCTGGATCCTGCAATTATCAAAAGACTAGAACATGAAAAGGACGATTATATTTTTTTTCTTGCTGTTGCCGGCAATACTGGCAGCACAATCCTCTGGAGGAGTTTTGTCAAGTAATACGGTGGTTTGCCGCGGCAATAATAACGGCATACTGACAGTGTCTTCATATTCCGGAACGATCGTCCGTTGGGAACATTCCGCTAACGCAAATGGCCCCTGGTCTTCCATGGCTTTTCAATCCTCCACTTATAATTATATAAATCTCGGTGATGACACCTATTTTCGCGCAGTGGTGCAACTGACCGGATATGCTGAAGATTTCAGCAACACAGTCCTGGTAAGCTGCGACGCACCCTCTGCCGGCGGATTTATTACTGCTCCTGCAACAAACTGCACCAACACACCACTCATCTGCACTGTGTCGGGATACACCGGCAGTATCGTGAGCTGGGATTACAGCACCACCAACTGGATAACACGAACCTCCATTGCATCAACGAGTTCAGTCTTTACGGTAAATAATTTCTCCATCACAACAGGTTTCCGGGTGAGAATACAAAATGGCACCTGTCCTCCCGCTTTCGCAACAATCATAACAGTCACACCTGCACTGCCCTCTTCTGCGGGAATGTTATCAGGAACTCAACAAGTGTGCGCGGGATCTAATAGCGGAACTATAACCCTCGCTGGTTTTACCGGTACAATACAGGGGTGGGAGAGCGCGGCTTCAGCAGGCGGTCCGTTTTATGCCATCAGTAACTCTCAAATGCAGTCAGCTTTATTGGTCAATAACCTGACACAAAGTTCCTATTACAAAGTACATGTTCAGAACAGCAACTGTCCCGTGGCAACCTCAGCGGTGTTTACCGTGGCTGTCGACCAGCCCGGCAGCGCTGGATACATCCAGGGAACTTCTTCTGTTTGTGCAGGAACAAATTCCGGAACGCTGCAACTTATTGCTAATACTGCATCCATTATAGATTGGGAATTATCCAATAACGGAACTAATTTCACTACCACTGCCAACAACCAGTCAACCTTTTCCTTTTCAAACCTTGCGGCTGCATCAGTTTATAGGGTAAAGGTAAAAAATGGTGTTTGCCCCGCAATTTATTCAGGCACCGTGCAGGTGTCGGTCAATCCTCTTCCGGCACCGTCATTTACTGTAAAAAATGTTTGCCATAATGCACCTGCTACATTTACAAATTCCACAGCAGGAAACGCGAGCTATTTCTGGGACTTCGGCGATGGATACAACAGTTCGCTGCATAGTCCAGGTCACCAGTATAGTTCTCCAGGTATTTTCCTAATAAAATTACAGGCACAGTCACCAGCAGGTTGCAGCGCTTTCACCACCGTGCCGATCACCGTTTATCCCCGGCCGAATGCTTCATTCCTTTCCGCCGATACTAACTGTTATGGAACACCAATGACTTTTCTCGATAATAGTTCGATCTCTTCCGGATCAATTTCAGGTAGTGCTTTATATTTTGGAAAAGTAACCCCGACGGCACCTTTTATTCCACAATCATTTATTTTTCCAGCGCATGGTATTTATAAAATAAGGATGGTCAGCATCAGCACAAATGGCTGTAAGGATTCCATGGATAAGATTATTCAGGTCTTCCCCAAACCTGTTAGTGACTTCGTGGGCAAGAACCAGTGTGAAGGTTCAAGCATTTCCTTTACCAACACTTCGTATCTGGCCAGTGGTTCATTGCAGCACCATTGGGACTTTGGAAGCGGAAGCTCGAGCTTAGTTCATCCAGCTTTTATGTTTGCCGGCACTGGCGCACATGTAATAATACTGATCAGTACCTCTGATCATGGCTGCAAGGACACGGCAATCAGGCAAATCCAGATCAATGCCAATCCAACTTTATCACTCTCCGTAACAAACGCCTGCTTGTACGATTCGACCAAATTTCAAATGCAAACTATGCCCTATCCGGCAATAAAAAGTTACACATTGTCTTATGGCGATGATTCCCAAGCCGCAGCTCCTATACATAAATATAAATCAGCGGGAAACTATGCCGTCATCTACAGCGCAGTCACAGATTCCGGATGCGTAAATACAGTTTCTGCCAGTGTCGTTATATACCCGGTACCTGTTTCACAGTTCTCCAAAAAAGATATTTGTTTAGGTGACAGCTCCCGCTTTATCAATCAAAGTTCTGTATCAGGTGGGAGCCTCAGTTGCCACTGGAGTTTAATGTCCGGAGTTAGTTCATTAAATGAAAACCCCTGTTACAAATATTCGCAACCGGGACAGTTTGCAGTTAAATTAAAAGTTTTATCAAGCGCGGGGTGCACCGACAGCGTAACACACTCCATAACTGTATTCGAAAAACCCATCTGCGAATTTGATTTTACCAGTGCCTGCGACGGTACCCCTGTAGAACTGCAAAATAAAAGTTCTATACAGGACGGATCAGGGTTGGCGTACCAGTGGGATCTGGGAGACAATACCCAGAGTACTAGCCAGAACAACACGAAGCAGTATCTGAATCCCGGATCATACTCCGTAAAGCTGATCGCAACGTCCACACATGGATGCAGCGATACAGTGCAAAAGATTGTTCCCGTATTCGAAGGTCCTGTGGCAGATTTTACCGCATCAAATAATTGTATTAACGCGGATCTGTCTTTTGTAAATACTTCTCAGCTAAAAACAGGGTCCTTTACGTCGGATTGGCAGTTTGGAGATAACAGTCAGGCTATCAGTAAGAATTCTCCTCAATATCGTTTTCGAAAAGCTGGAACATACCGCGTGTTATTAAAAATTATGAGCGATAAAGGTTGTGCAGATTCAACTACTCATTTCGTGACCGCTTATCCACTGCCATCAGTTAACGCCGGGAGAGACACTCTTGTGGAAAAAGGAAATCAAGTGCAGCTCAGGGCCAGCGGAGCCGAGGCATATACCTGGTATCCCGCGGAAGGATTAAGTAATCCCTCTATTTTCAATCCTTCATATAAAGCTTTTCAATCTACTTTTTTTGTGGTGTCAGGTGTAGATGAGAATGGGTGTGAGAATACAGACACGGTGCAGATAGAAGTGAAAGAGGAGTTTTTAGTGGTGCCGTACAACGTGCTTACACCGGACAAAAACGGACTGAACGAAAACTGGCAAATTAAAAATATTGAGGCCTACCCGGCCAACAATGTACGAATCATCGATCAGTGGAACCGGGAAGTTTATTATGCTGAAGGCTATCATAACCAATGGGACGGACGAGATTTAAATGGAGATATTCTTCCCGATGCCACGTACTACTATATATTAAGCTTCGCCAATTCTCAAAAACAATATTCGGGCTTCATAACATTATTGCGCAACAAAAAGTGAAAGGAACGGTAAACAAAGGAAAACAAATTTCTATAGTTCCACAGGAAATCCTGTTGAGTAAAATATTCTTGTTGCGGAACGAATAAGTAATGCTCGATCGTGATCTTGCAATTTTATATGGCGTAAAAGGGATCAGATTACGGGAACAGGTTAAACGAAACATGTCAAGGTTCCCAAAACATTTTATGTTCCAGCTTACCCAAAAAGAAGTTGAAATTATGGTATCGCAAAATGCGATACCATCCAGAAGCCACTTAGGTGGAGCACTTCCCTACGCATTTACCGAACATGGAATATTAATGTTAGCCAATGTGCTCAAGAGTGAACGGGCGATACAGGTCAGTGTCAGAATAATTGAACTTTTTGTAAAACTCCGGGAAACCCTGATAACTCACACTGAACTTAAGCTGGAGGTTGAAAAAATAAAAAAGAAGCTGGAGAATAACGACAAAAAAATAGATGTGGTGTTTCAATATCTCGATGAAATAATGGTCAGAAAGGAAAAACCCAGGAAAAAAATTGGATATAAATTACCCCGAAAAAAATAACTTCCTTTTTAGTGCAATTTGCAATCAAAATGTGATAATCCCAGAGAGTGGAAGACCATCTGATAACAAGAAGTATAACTCCCCTTCAATATTTAAATCTGTACCTGAAATTATGGTATCGCAAAATGCGATACCCTTAGAGTCAGTAATAGTTAGGTGTTGAAAGAGCATTGTGTTTGCCTTCTCGTTGTACCTTCCTAGTGTTGTCAGTGCTGTTTGTGGTTAAACTGTCCCCTTGTTGCCTTTTACCACACTTTTAATAAACTCACTGGCAAATACAAAATCGCTGAGCTCCTGGTTTTTGGTGGTGAAGATCTGGCTCTTTTCCCCGGTCCACCAGTTTTCCCCTTTATGCATGAACATAATATTCTCACCGATCTCTATCACGCTGTTCATATCATGCGTTACAATAATAGTGGTGATATTAAATTCCCTGGTGATATCCTGGATAAGATCGTCAATTACAATTGATGTTTTTGGGTCCAGTCCCGAGTTAGGCTCATCACAAAATAAGTACTCCGGGTTATTGGCAATAGCCCTGGCAAGAGCTGCGCGTTTTTTCATACCCCCGCTTAATTCGGCAGGATACAACTTGTTTTTTCCTTCCAGCTTTACACGCTGCAGACAAAAATTTACACGATCCAGCTTTTCTTCCTTGCTTAAATGCGTAAACATATCCAACGGGAACATCACATTTTGTTCGAGGGTCTGCGAATCAAATAATGCTCCCCCCTGGAATAACATTCCAATTTTAGTACGGACCTCCTGCTGCTGATCCTGGCTTAACTGGGGAAAGTCCTGTCCTTTGTATAAGATCTGTCCTGAATCAACTTTATGCAAGCCAACCATCAGCTTTAAGATGGTGGTCTTGCCACATCCGCTTTCGCCGATGATAAGATTTGTTTTTGCAGGCTGAAAAGTGAACGATACATTCTTCACAACCTGGCGACCGTCAAAACTTTTATTTATGTTTTTGATCTCGATCACTTTTGCAGGAACAGGTTGGTTAAGATGAGATTAAAAAGCAGGATAAGGATACTGCTGTACACTACGGCGTTGGTGCTGCTTTTTCCCACCTCAAGCGCGCCACCAGTGGTGTTGTAACCGAAGTAAGATGATACAGATGTAATGATAAAAGCGAACACTATTACTTTAGTGAACGAATAATATAACTTCCAGGGTTCAAAAAAAGCCTGGATCCCGTAAACATATTCGTATGCAGAACAGGCGCCTGAACTCACACCCATTATGTATCCCCCAAGCACTCCAAGGAACATGCTTAGTGCGATCAGGAAAGGAAAAATAATAATAGCGGCGGCTACTTTCGGAAAAATAAGATACCCGGCTGAATTTATGCCCATAATTTCCAATGCATCTATCTGTTCGGTGATCCGCATGGCGCCAATTTCGGAAGCGATATTGCTGCCCACCTTACCGGCGAGGATTAAACACACCACAGTGGGACTGAACTCGAGGATCACACTTTCTCTTGTTGTAAAACCAACAGCATAGAGGGGAATAAGCGGGCTCGACATGCTGAACGCCGTCTGAATGGCAATGATCCCACCCATAAACACTGAAATAATTGCTACGATAGAAAGAGATGAGATACCAATATTGTCGATCTCGAAAACAATCTGTCTCCAGTACATGCTTAATTTCTGAGGACGTCGGAACACCCTGCCAAGAAGCATAAAATACCGGCCTATATAAAAGAATGGATTCATTTTTTTCCGACCCGTAAAGTGTATTGTGTAGTAAGTCCGATAAAAACCGTGTTTAGAGTTTTATAACATTGAAGCGTCATACGCCTTTCAAAAGTACTAAATTATTCGGTTATATTTGTGCGATGATCAAAAGGTACTTTATTCTGTTTTCGGCTCTGGCCGTGGTAATGAGCTCAATGGAAAGCTGCATCTTTCAGAAAAACAGGTGCGATTCGTGTCCGAGCCATTCAAAGCACAAGAAGGTTAGAAAATCCAGCAAGGGGTCACTTTAGAAAATTCTCAATTCAATTCCCAACATTCGGGACTAAATCATCTGGTCACTGCGGATAACTTTGCACATCGCCCGCAAATCTTGCTGATTTGCGCAGATAAGGCGCAGATTTCATTCTCATCTGCGAAATCTGCGTCGGAGTAGAATTCAAAAAATTTGCTCGATTCCATGGAACTAAATTCGGGTAATCAGAAATTAGACGCTGATTTCACCGATTACACAGAACTATATTAATCAAGTTGCCTAAATACAATTTCACAGATCCCGTCGACGTCGTCGACGGGACTCCGCGCAAATTGGTAACATCCGTGTATAAAACTATCTTGTAATTATCCGTGAAATCGGTGTAATCTGCGTCTCTTTTTTGTTTCCAGTTTGGTTTGTTTTTATAAACCTTTAAATCTGCGGGAAATTTCCTCATAGCCAGGCCGGGATGGTTCCCTTTGTCAGAACGGCACAAACGTCAACCCGATCATAAAATTAAATCGCTGGCTTGGATACCTCTCCCACCTGTAGTATCGCTGATTGGCAATATTATTAAATCGCCCGAAAAAACTCAGCATTTTAGTATAACGGTATTCTGCTTCGAAATTAATATCGGCCCAGCCATTGAGCTGCTTCGGTGATGTGGTATAAATACCATCACTACCCGTTTGAGTCAATGCCCATTGTGCTCCCATCACAAATACATCAGCACGTAAAATGATCTTGCTCTTCAAATTATAAATACCACTTAATGTCAGGTCAAACTCCGGTTTGTGGTATGGACGAACCAATGTTTTAGGTTTGTACAAATAGTAATTTCCTTTTCCGATCAGGTTGATCTTTTCATTCAACTGGTACTTTAACTGCCCGTTGATATTTAAAAGACTCGCATTGTCATATAACACATCAAACCGGTTATAGATCTGGTTGGAGCCGCTGTAATCGATCACAAAAAAATGAAGATTATCGAACTGCGAATAGCTCAGACTTGCATCGTAAGAGGTTTTGCTGCTGATATTACCTCTTAATCCTCCAAAAATATTTAATTTGTTATTTGTATTTCTGTAATTAAGAGTGGTATCCACAAATGGATTTTCACCACTTAAGCTACGCAGGCTGTTCTTGATAAGCCCACCTTTCACGCCGGCATAAGGGATCACAATACTCTCATAAATATCATAATAAAGATTGAGTGCAGGGTAAAAATAGAATTTGTTCTTTTTATCAAAGTTGTCCATGGTGGCTGTTAAACCAATATCGGCATGCCATTTGTTTCCCTGCGCTTCAAAGGAAGGACTTAAACTTACGATCATGTCGTTAAGCGTATCATTAGCCTGCTTATGATTATAAAAGTCTGTAAGGAACCCAACGTTAAGCTTTTCCTTATTTACAAAGAATGAACCAAAGGCATCAAACTTAATATTGTTCTCAGCCTCGCGGTAAAGGTTTTGCATATTATAAAAAGCAAGACCTATATTATGATTTATATGAGTACTGTCAGTGTAATGACTCTGTAACCTGATTTTCGGTTCAATGATCTGGTAACGTTGCCTGGTGTAAGATTTGTCGTCAAGGTGATTGATACTTGTGTCATAGCCGTAATAATGGTACACATGCCGGCCTCCATTCAGATCTCCCGATAATGTATGCCTCTTGTAAAATCTCTTGCCAAATACAGATGCAACGTTGTCACTGAAGCCGCTGTAACCCACATCCTTTAAATGACCTGTACTTGAAAAGTGTTTTAAATAAGTGCCGAATGAACTTTCCTTTGCCCGGGTATTTGCTAACCTGATCTCAATAAGAGGCATTGAATAAATGGGCGCGTACCCGACCTTTAAAAGCGAGTGATACAATTTATTTAAAGGCTCATTCTTCATTTTAGCGGCCTCTATGGTCTGCACCTGGTATTTTGGAAACAGGGGAACGCTTGTAATACCATATTGAATGTCCTTGATCCTCTTAACTGTATCGCGGATCTCAGGAATGTCCGAAAACTTCACCGCGTCTTTAATAGTAGGCTGGAACTGGCTTTGTGCCTGGTAGATCTGCTCGTCGAGATCGGTCTGTGCCATGCTCGCTGCAGCATATGCCAGGAGCATCACCACTACAAGGATCCTCTTGATCTTTTTCTGCTCAAGGTCGTTTAACCCGTGATCGTTATTGGTCTTTATCTGAATTGAGTTCATGTTGCCGCTTGTTCAGGTTAATCGTTTTTATCAAATAAGGTACTGTCCTTGCCACTGTCTTTAAATTGCAGGTTGAGTCCTTCCTGCGGGGCCATCTTTTTCTGCGCTTCCTTGGCATTTACTTCGTCCAGTTTTTTCTGAGCCTCATTTAAATATTCGGCTTTTGGACTGGCATCAATAACCGTTTGCAGGATGATCTTAGCGTCGGAAACATCTCCCTGGGCCAGATAGGTATCAGCCATCAGGAGCATGCCCCGGTTATTCCAGTCTTCATTGCTATAAGAATAACTTATCAGGTCATTGATCGTTTTTAATACGGCCTTATAATCCTGTTTTGCATACTGGATCTTAGCAATATGATAATACGCTTCGGCACCGGTCACATTTTTAGCAGACTTGGTGATTGCCTTAAATTCAACAAGGGCATCGTCGTGGCGATTGGTCTCGTACAAGGATTTAGCCTTAATGTACTTTGCTTCACTCATCTGCTGCGGAGTCAGCTTTTCAGT
Source organism: uncultured bacterium (assembly GCA_966211905.1). Taxonomy (GTDB): domain Bacteria; phylum Bacteroidota; class Bacteroidia; order B-17B0; family Aurantibacillaceae; genus Aurantibacillus. The sequence goes on along the minus strand of CBIHOL010000035.1, from coordinate 2,003 downwards.
ACCAAGCACTTTGTTACTCTCATCCAGGGAAATATCAAACTTGCCGAGGTTAAATGCTGAACGCATAGCCCCTAAACGTCCTGCCGTTTTGTTAGACGGGGTCTCGGCAAACTCCTGCAGCTGCTGGAACAGCGGTAATGCCTCTTCGTATTTTTTATCCTTATATAACAGGTACGATGCCTTGCTTAAAGAAGTTTCAGAATACATGCTCCTCTGTTTCCCTATCACATAACGATATCCCTCCAGCGCCTTATCGAAAATATTCTTGCTGTAAGCACATTCGGCATAACTGAACCAGGCCTCGGTAATATAGCGGCCATTCGGAAATTTGCTGATATAGGATTCCCATTTTGGCATTGCCAGGTCACAATTCTTCTGCTCATAAAAAGCATCGTAAGCAGCGGTATAGCTGGCTTTTTCCAGCTGGTTCTCGCTAAGCGGACGACCAATAGAAGCAAAGTACTTTTCCATTTCGTCTACATTTCCTTTTGCTTCAAAGATCTTACGAATAGCCTCAAGCACATCTTTTGCTGCATCGCTCTTGCTGTCCAGTCTCACGAACTTGTCGTAATATTCAAATGCCTTGTCATCCTGCTTGCGTTCATAATAGATATTTCCAAGCTGTGCATAAGCGTTGGAGGCAAATAAGGAATTTGGATAATTTTTCAGGATCTTCTCATAATAAATAATGGCGTTGTTCTGATCTTTCAGGTTATTGTAATAGGTGTCGGCCATTTCATTCAGAGAGGCCACCATGTAATTGGAGGAAGGATATTTTGTTTCAATTTTCTTCAGCTCGGCGATCTTCTCATTGTAGTTGCGATTCAAACCATCGCACAGTGCCTTCTGATACAATGAATAATCAACATCCAGCTTATTCATCGCAATAGCGCGCTTATAATAATCGGAAGCCTGCGCGAAGTCGCGGTTCATAAAATAGCAGTCAGCCGCGCGGATGTTTGCATCTGTGATCTTATTCTCATCGTATTTATTGGTTGAGAGTAAAAATTTACGGAACGCAATATTAGCATTGGTATAATCATCTTTTTCTTTTCTTTTGAAAAAGGCATACCCTAAGGCGTAATTACTGAGGTCATATTCAGCCAGACCAACAGCCCCAGGAGTCACCTGGAACTTTTGCCAGCTTTCAATAGCACTTGTATAATCCTTTCGCAGGAAGGCGACTTCACCAAGCCAGTATTGATTTAATGCATTAAGTCGGGGATCTGAATTCTGCTGCAGCGATTTGCGGAACTGTTTATCGGCATTTACAAGATCATTATTATTGAAATACTCTATCCCTTTAAAGTAAATGAGCTTCTGATACGTCACTTTTAAAACAGGGTCAATGCTGCCGAGACTTTCCATACTGGCTATGGCGAGGCCATAATTCCGCGTGGTGGAATATACGTTGATGAGGAAGGTGTAACACTCGTCAGAATGTTTTGAATTCGGGTATTCCTTCAGGTATTTGCTAAAACTCTTTACCGCTTCGTTGTATGGGCTGAAATCCAGCTCATAACTTAATCGTGCAAAGCTGAACAACGCTTCCTGGGTCACATTTTTGTCCACGTTCTTTTGATACGCGCTATAAAACGCATTCTTCGCTTTCAGCTTGTCCCCCAACTTAATATAACAGTCGGCCATATGGTACCAGGCATTTTGCGCAAGCGTGTCAGAGCCGCCGGTGGCGCGTTCGAGATAGGTGACAGCATTGGCGCAATCATTTACTTTGTAATAACAATATCCTAAAGCATAATTACCCTGTGGGTTCCCGACATTGGTCTTCTTCAGGTATTCTAGTGCATTCTTATAATCTTTCAGGTTAAAATAACTTTCACCTATCATCCGATTGATCTCCGCTTCTTTCTGAACGCCGGAGGTATCTGATAAGAGTTTAGGACCTTCCTTTATCACCTGCGCATATTTGCCCTGCATAAAGTAGATCTGCGTAATGTAAAACGGGGAGACGCTTCCGAAACTTTCGCTGTTGAGTAATTTTG
>CBIHOL010000034.1:0-41046 GCA_966211905.1 uncultured bacterium | reverse complement strand
ATTAGGCGCGCACAGTGCCTTAAAGAACCGTCATTTAAATGCTGGTATTTTACTCGAGAACGAAACGGTAGGCCTTTATAACCGTACAAAAGCCGTTGGTGCATACGCCTACAGGCTTAAAATAAAAAAAGGATTTTTTTCAATGGGTGTACAGGCAGGGGTTAATTCTTATTCATATAACTGGAATTCACTTCGTGTCACCAGCGAAAATGATCCCAGCTTTGCTTCAGCGGGTCAGCGCGAGAATTTAATTACAGCAGGAGCAGGTTTATATTATAATAATAAACATATGTATGCTGGTTTATCTGCTCCCGGGTTTCTTGAAAAAAATCTTGGTACCTTGATCCTCACTGGGGGTGGATTATTACCCGTTTCGGAAGCAGTTAAGATCAAGCCTGCATTTATTTTGAAATACGTGCAGAGCACTGCCCCTGTCGTTAATCTCTCCGCCACCTGCTATTTCAGGGAATTTCTGGGAATTGGTGCAGGATATGCTATTCGCAATTCAGCATTTTTGTATATGGATGTTTCCATTAACCAGCAGCTGAGGTTTGGATATGGTTTTGCGTATCCTCTTTCACGACTGAATATGTATTCTCCGGGTACACACGAAGTCATGGTGCGGTATCTTTTTAAGTACAGTGTAAAAGCAACGAGTCCGCGGTATTTTTAATGCAGATGAAGAAAAAATACCTTTTGTTGTTTCCTGGCGTGTTATTTTTTCTCAACCTCGTCGCGGGCAACGATTCACTTGCCAGGCTTGCAATAAAGCGCGAGATGGCAGGAAGGATCAGTCTTCAGCGGTTAAGCATTAATTCAGAAAGTTCTGATTATTCTCCGCAGGTGGCAAACGGATACCTGTACTTTGTTTCGGAACGAGTGCGGCAGGCGGGGATCCAGTACACCGATGAAAAAGGAAATTCTGAGATCTCAGACGTATATCTTGCCAGGATGCGCGACAGTACTCACTTTTCGAAACCTGCTATGATAAAAGAACTCAGCAGTAAGTTCCATGAAGGACCATTTTGCCTGAGCTCCGACGGGCTAACGATGATTCTTACTACCAACAGCAGGAACGGCCTGAATAAGATCTTTCAGGTTGAAAAAAAGAAAGGGGTCTGGGGCAAACCATCCATGATCCCCTTTTGTGATAATGAGTTCTCTTATTGTCATCCTTCCTTATCACCCGACGGGCAAATGCTTGTATTCAGCAGTAACCGAGAGGGTAGTGGAGGTATGGACCTTTTTTACAGCTATAATACTGATGGCAAATGGTCAGAGCCGGTTAATGCTGGTAAAAACATTAATTCCCCTTCAAATGAACTCTTTCCCTTTCTCACTTCCTCTAAACAATTATTTTACGCCAGCAATCGCGAAAATGGTTTTGGAGGACTTGATATTTATTATGTATCCACCGACAATGAAGAGGCGATGCCAACGCACCTGAATACCCCTTTCAATTCAGAGGCCGATGATTTCGGGATCTTTACCGATTCAACAATGACGAGGGGTTACCTGTCGAGCAACCGCCAGAAAAGCGGAAGTGACGATATTTATTATTTTTCTGTGATGATCCCCGATTTTTCTTCGGCCAGAACTCCTACAGTTAAAAGCACTTTTTGTTATAATTTTTTTGAGGAAACCACATTGGGAAATAACGATACCAGTAATCTTGAGTTTGAGTGGGATTGCGGTGATGGAAATAAAAAAAGAGGTTTAAAGGCCAGGCACTGTTATAACTCTCCGGGTAATTACGTTGTGAAATTAAATGTGGTTGAAAAACTTTCAGGGGAGATTTTCAACAGCCTGGTTGAATATGAATTAAATATTATAACTCCGGAAAAACTGTATATTAGTTGCAATGATTCCGTTCGGGCAGGCGACACATTACAGATCAATTGTCTGAATTCTGCTCTGAAAGGATATCAGATTGCTGAGAAATACTGGTCGTTCGGCGACGGGTATTATAATTCGGGAGATGTACTGTGCCATGTTTATTTGCAGCCGGGTCAATATGAACTCGAGCTCTGGGTAAATGCTGTTAACCTTGTGACCCAAAAAAAAGAACGTTTTAAAATTGGAAAGAAAGTTAACGTAACTAGCAATATAAATGCTGAATAAACAGACATGGTTGCCCGCATTGTTCCTTTTAACGGGAACCTTGTTCGCACAGCCAGTACCTTCCGTTGATGAGAAGATCCCTTTTATCTGCACCTTTAGTAAAGATGCAGATAAGGAGTGGGGGGACGATGATTTTGTTCAGACATTTTTCTTTGTCGTTCCCGAGACCTATAAGAAGCCCTTGTACATCCGTATTTTTGATGCTGACGTTGGCGGCATGTACGATGAAAACCATTTTCAGTTCAACAGCAAGACAAAGTTTTCGGTTTACGGTGGAAACAAGGCGCATTCTGACCCGGCTGCACAGGGCCCTGAACCTGTAGGAAATTACAAAAGCGGTATCCTGCTTCATACAAGGGTATTCGGCGATGAAAAAGCTTTCGACAATGCGTGGACAACGATAGGACCACTGAATCCTGTTGAAGGTGAGTTGCAGCCTCAGCTTGGGGGACGCGTTTTTAAAGTAGTGGTTGAAGGCCTTGCAGGTGACGACGGAAACCTGTACCGGTTATTTCTCTCATCGGAGGCTAATGAGAACAAGACAATTGACGGCGGAAACGGGTTTGCTTACGAATATACTTTCCGGTTAGGCGATAAACCAGGATCAGTATCACATCTTTATCCCTTTATCCCCGAAAAAGTAACCGCCGTAAAGATCAAGATATTTGATTATGATGATGAAGGCTCGATTAAGATCGTTTCTGTGGCGCGCAAAGGCGATATCTGCCAGCTATCTGAAACAGGAAAATGGATTGAAAGCCGGCACCGTGTTTCTGCGCCCGAGATCAACACTTCTCTCGATGTGCAATTCATCAAAAGTAAAGACGTAAAGAATAACAATATCGTGGTGTTCATTACCAATCAGTATGGTGAAACTATGCCATTTTACACGTCTCCGATCGGGGGGGTGCCTAAGTACGCGTATAAGATAGGGGTAAAAGTTGAGGATGAATGATGAGGCGATATTTATTCTCCTTGCTGATAATTTGTTCGACGGTCCTTTCCCAGGCTCAGACCTTCAATTTTAAAAGATATTCAGAAGAGAACGGTCTGCCTCAGAATTTTATTTACAGCATCAGCCAGGGTCCTGGCCGTAAGCTTTATTGTTCTACCGGCGAAGGTATCTGCATTTTTAATGGTTTTACTTTTAATACAATTACCAATAAGAGGATCGCAGAAAATTTTGTGACAACCCATTATGTCGATTCCCGCGGAATTGCATGGCTTGGACATAATCAGAACGGAGTTAGTTATATCCGCGATGGTAAGATCAGGGAATTAAATACGGGTGAGCTAAAGAACTTCAAGGTGTCAATGATGCTGGAAGACCACAGGGGCAACCTGTTTGTGGCTACAGCAGGCGGAGGCATTTTTCTGGTGGATACGTTGTTCAGGGTTTTTCATCTGGCCAATTCACCTGAAATGGTGCAGTCGATCGCGATCCCTTACACAGGATGCTTGCTCGCTGCAACCAACGACGGCTTAAGGTTAATGCATCTCTCGGATGATGCACGATCCTTTATATGTGAAATGCCCTCGGCGCTCGAAGGAAGCAATGTGCGGCAGATAGCTCCGGTCAATTCCCAGGGTGTGCTTTACTGGGTGGTGAGCGACGAAAATAAGATCGATGGAATTAAACTTCTGGCAGATTCCATCGTCATTTTCAGAACACTTCAGGAGCATGTGCCTCAAACCTTTATCAGCTGCATATTTGGTGACCGTGATGAGAATTTATGGATAGGTACTCTTGGAGATGGTTTACGGAAATTTCTTTTTGATGGTCCGATTCTCACTTCAAAATATCATCCTTTAAAAATGAACAGGCAGGGTGGATTTGGCAGTCACCATGTTCAATCTATTTTTCAGGACATCGAGGGCAATATGTGGTTCGGTACATTGGCTGATGGTTTGTTTCAAAGGCCTGTGGAAAGATTTTCTTTTTACGGGCAGGGCGAAGGACTAAAAGATGCTCAGGTCATCGAAGTGCTCGCGCATGAAGGACGCTTATGGATTGGCGGCGATTCAGGTGTGGCGGTTTACAACCCTCAATCGCGTTACCATCGCCAGCTTTTATTTCCCGGTGCAAAAAAAGATCGGGTGTCGTCCATGTGTTTCGACAGTACCGGTAAGTTATGGGTGGGGACAGCGAATTCGGGAATCTTTGTGCTTGATACCGGCACATTTAAGTTCGAGAACTTTAGTGCAAAGCATAAATTAACGCGGCAGAATATTAATTGCCTCACTCCGCTAATGGGAAGAATTGCTGCCGGAACCACCGAAGGCATTTATATAATCAATACTGTTACCGGTGAGACCGAAGAGCTAAGTACGAATGAAGGACTGCTGCATAACAATGTTCTGTCCGGTTTTTGTGATTCCAAAGGACGGTTTTGGATTGCATCGCACGGTGCCCCACCTTATTATATTGATAAAGGAAAAGTTACAGCGTTTAAAAAAGTTCCCGGCCTGAATTCTTTCAGGGTTAATTCTTATTGTGAAGATAAAAATGGCACAATCTGGATCGCAACGGAAGGCGACGGGGTGTTTAGCTTCAGTAATAACACATTCAGAAATTATTCAGTAAGCAGGGGACTCCTGTCCGATTATTGCAATGGCATCATTTGCAGTGCAGATAATGCTATATGGGTTACACATCGCGGCGGGTTAAGCGAGAAAAAAGCAAGTAACCAGGTTTTCTCCAATTTTACTGAACAGAAGGGGCTCGTTTTCCAGGAGAACGCATTGAACGCATTAACAGCTGCAGGTGAAGAGCTGTGGTTCGGCACAAGCCAGGGTGTTGTAAATTATAAGTTATCCCGTATTTCTAATAATGAGGTTCGGCCCGAAGTTCACATTGCGGCTGTGAAGTTTAATAATAAGACCTACTCTCCGGGCGACATCCCGCCACAATCCTATGGTTATTATTCTGTTCAATTTGATTACCTGGCAGTTTTGCTTGCAGAACCTGGAGCGGTGCAGTACAAGTACCGGATGCTGGGAATTGATACCTCCTGGCGAACTACGCAGGCACGCTCCATTGATTTTCCAAAACTAAGTGACGGGTCATATACCCTGCAGATCTATAGTTGTAATAAAAATTCCGGGCTCTGTGAAACCGATATTGTCCAACAGGCGTTTGTGATCAATAAGCCAGTGTGGAAGATGGCCTGGTTCTATATCCTGCTCCTGGTGGCAATTGTTGGAACAACCACTGCAATTGTGGTAGTGAGGACGAGATCCCTTCAACGGACCCAGCTTCTCCTGCAGCTAAAGGTGAAACAAAAAACGTTTTTATTGCAACGCGAAAAGGAAGCTGTTGAAAATATAAAGATCGAACTGGAGCACCGGAACAAGGACATAACCGATAGCATCAATTACGCCAAAAGGATACAGGATTCCATTCTTCCCCCCGATGAACTTCTAACAGAGATCTTTGGTGACAATTTTTTTGTATTGTTTAAACCAAAGGATATCGTGAGCGGGGATTTTTACTGGGCATCAAAACTCAACACAGGGAATGTAAATAAGATGCAGCTTTCTCTGGCTGCAGTTGTTGATTGCACCGGCCATGGTGTTCCCGGCGCTTTTCTGAGCATTATGGCGAACGATTTTCTTCGCCAGTCAATAGTAGATCCGCAGGTAACCACGCCTAACCAGGTACTGGATTTTCTCAATGAGCATGTAAGCTCGCATCTCAATCAAACAGCCTCTAAAAATAAAATGCGTGATGGGATGGATATTGCGCTTATTGGAATTGATCAGCAACGACGCAAATTGTATTTCTCCGGAGCCAACAATCCCATATATATTTTCAGGGAAGCCAATGGCGTCATCGATGTCATCATTTTAACTGCTACAAAACAGGCTATCGGATTAATCAGTGAGGACACGGTAAAATACTCTATCAGGGAATTTAATTTAGTGAAAGGTGACATTATTTACCTGTTTTCTGACGGGTACGCCGATCAGTTTGGAGGAGAAAACAATAAGAAATTAACCTATAAGAGATTCAGGGAGTTGCTCACTACAGCGTTTCATATGAATATGCAGGAGCAGAAGGCCTTTCTCGAAAAAGCATTCGATGACTGGTGCGGTGATGCCGACCAGGTTGATGACGTAACAATAATGGGAATCAGGATCCCCTGATGAGGTTTACGCGTTTACCACGTTTTTGTGGCGGTGAACAAAGATCGACCTGTGAACAAAACACGACAGGGTTGAAATTGACAGGCCGGAGATAAGGTGAAACAAAAATCCGTAAGGATAAAAGCCGAACACAAAAGGCGATACGAGCAGAAACACACCTACCGCCATTCCAAAAAACAGGTACTCGCGCAGTGATATCATCCTAAAGAGGCCTGTCTCAAATTTTGTAAGAAGGGTTATTACCAGAATAAGGGCTCCTGAAAAGGAAGTCACAATGTGGGTCATAATTCCTTGTTCATTGCTGTTAATAAAGGGCATGGCCAGCAGCATCAGGGCGACAGCGTAATTCAACAAACCGGAAACGATTCTAAGCGTAGTTTTCATAAGTGCAGTGGGTTAGGCATTTTAAGTTCAAGATAAATGCCAGCATACCAAATTAGGCAGTTCATTGTTAGAAACAAATGAAAAATCACCTTATTCGACGAAAGTGATTATATACCTACCGAACTATCAATAATATGCGCCCGGTGACCTAAAGTGACATACAGGAGCTTTCAGACTGATATTAGGGGTTTACCCTGATACCGTGGGAAAAATATTCTACATATGGCTTTCTACCGGGTCGTCGGACGACAGTATATGCCCGCTTAACGAATAAAAGGAGGCGTAACATTTACATGAAGATAACTTTACAGGTGGTTCAAAATTTAGATTCTATTAATAATTCCCCAACTTCTATAAAGCATGAAAAAATGTACGATTATCCTTTTATTACTGGCTTCTTTCATAAAATCACAGACATTTAATGGTACCGGTGGTTCGATCCTGAATAACGGAGGACAGGAAACCGCTTTTCCCCTGACTGTTGCAGGCTTAAATCCTGCTAATATCGACAGCACTTTCGGCGTGGAAGAAGTTTCGATAAATATTGCGCATGTAGCAGTGGAGGAACTTCAAGTATACCTGCAATCGCCATCAGGCATAACGGTCGATCTTTCCGGTGTACTTTGTACCAGGGGTACCAATTATACCGACACTAAATTCAACAATAGCCAGCCAGTATCCATCTCAACAGCTTCTGCTCCCTACACCGGAACTTTTCGTCCAATAGGCAACTTGGGGCGGTTTAACATTTCAAAGCCAGGTAATGGCACATGGAAACTTTATGTGAAGGATTTTGTGCTTGCCAATGCAGGTACACTGGTAAGCTGGAGTCTGAAATTCAGCAACACCCCCGCAAAACCCGTGATCCTCACATCGAGCAATCTTCCCATTGTTTTTATTAATACCAATAATCAGAAGCTGAATGACCAGACCGAAGTTATTGTTGATCTGGGCATCGTTGACAACGGTACAAATCGTAATTCAGTCACTGACGCTAAGAATAACTACAACGGGAAAGCAGCCGTAAAGATCAGGGGAAGCAGCTCAAAAATGTTTGAGAAAAACAACATGAAAATTGAGTTGCGCGATAATACCGGCGCCCTCGATGCAGAGGCCTCGCTTGCAGGCATGCCCGCAGAAAGTGACTGGATATTAACCTCTTCTTATACCGATAAAACCCTGATCAGAAACCCGCTTACCCAGCACCTGTTCCAGGATATGGGACATTATGCTCCGCGAAGCCGCTTCGTAGAAGTGGTGCTTAACGGCGAATATTTCGGTATCTATTTACTGATGGAACAGATCAAGAGAGGCAAGGACCGGTTGAATATCCACAAAATGACCCCGCTTGATAATCAATGGCCTTTCATAACGGGGGGATATATTGTTCAGATCAACCGGAACGATGATCCAGGTTGGTATTCGCTCAATCCGGGCGTTTCAAATTCGGGTGCAAAATTCTTTTACCAGTATAATTATCCGAAGGATGACGAGATCACATTGCAGCAGCAAGGTTATATAAAAGCTGTACTGGATAGTTTTGAAACTGTAATGAGCCAGCCCACCTTTGCCGATCCGGTAAAAGGTTACCATAAGTTCATCCAGGAAAGTACATTTATTGACTACCTGATATTAAATGAGCTTTGTAAAAATGTTGATGCATACAGGCTAAGTACATATCTCTATAAGGAACATATGGAACAGGGTGGAAAGATCAGCATAGGGCCTACCTGGGACTATGACCTGGCGTGGCATAATTGCAACTTCGGAGACGCTGATAAAACCGCAGGCTGGCAATACACTATTCCAAATAACGAATACCCGATCCCTACCTGGTGGAGCAGATTTATGACCGACAATGCATTTAAGGACAGATTATATTGCAGGTATCACACGTTAAGAAAATATACCATCAGCAATGATGAAATATTTGAATACATTGATGGCACTGCCGCACTTTTAAATGAAGCGAAAGACCGCAATTACAAGCAATTTCCGATACTCGGGGCATATATTTATCCTAATCCGCAGGATCAGACAAATGCTACATATGAAAAAGAGATAAACGATCTGAAACAATGGGTAATAGCTCGTGCAAGCTGGCTCGATAAAAATATTCCAGGTTTCTGCACTACAGTTGATATCCGTACCACAAATCTTACGTCAGACCAGCTGGTTGTTTTTCCTAATCCTTTCAGGCATACAATGACCTTATCGTTTGCGGGAATTAATGCGGGCGCTGACATTAGTGTGGCACTTTACGACATGATGGGAAACAGGGTTTTTGAGCACGCTTATCGCAACGTGATCCTTGGCGAAGAAAAGATCGACATCGATACCCGTAACCTTTCGGCCGGCAGTTACGTAATGAATGTTGAAATTGCCGGACAAACTATCCATAAAAAAGTGATCAAAGTTGAAAACTGAGTTAAAAATGGCTGTCAGCAGCCATTTTTACTGTTGACTTTAACAAATTTGATCTGATTTTTTTTAGTGTATTTTTGTCCCACGCGGCAATTCTCTGGCGTTAATAAGAGGTAAATGCAGGCAACGAACTTTGAAGAAATGTACCGGCAGCACTATACAATGCTCCGTAATGCCGCATACAATATTATAAGGGATAAAGATGCTTCTCACGATGTTGTTCAGGAGGTTTTTGTCAAACTCTGGAACAAGAAGGACGAGATCCATACTATACTTAATCAGAAAGCGTACCTCTTTAAATCTGTTGTCAACGCCTCGATCACTTATCTTAATAACCGCAAGGAGAAAAATCCGGTAGAAGATCACAAGATCCTGTCCGACCAAAGCTCGGATAGCGGAATTATGGTGAAGGAGCTTGAGAAAAAGATAGCCGCTGCTCTTGAAACGCTTCCTCCAAAATGCCGCGCAGTTTTCATCCTAAGCAGGGTGGAAGAAAAAAAGAACCGCGAGATCGCGGAGATCCTGGGACTTTCGATCAAAACAGTAGAAAATCAAATGGGTATCGCGCTGAAAAAAATGCGCGCCGAATTACACCCATATCTTGCAAAAGAGATCATTACCCTCGGCTTCAGCGCAGGGATACTCTTCCTCCTGTTTTTTTAACATCCGAATCTTACAAAAAGCCGCGTGATTATCAGTTCATTGCAGACTGAGCCGTTTTGGCATTGGGGGTAGTGACCCAGATAACGGTCATATATACAAACCCACACAACCATTGTATGAAAAGTAATATTGACAATCTGATTGCCAAACATCTTTCCGGAAATTCAACCGCAGGCGAGAATCTTGAGTTGCAGGCGTGGATCACGCAAAATGCCAATAATGAGCGTTATTTTAATGATGCCAAAAATTTGTGGAACGCTTCGAAGTCGCTGGCATCGGAAGTGGATTCCGACACTAATGCGGCCTGGGAAGAATTTCAAACCCTGGTTCAGAAACCAGAAAAAAATACGGTATGGTTTACGCCATTACGGATTGCTGCATCGTTCGCTTTTTTAGTATCTACTTTTTTTGTGGTGAGGTTTTACAATTCCGGTAGTGCCGATACAGTAAGCTTTACAGATAATATTGCGGCCAAGTCTGACACTTCTTTTGAAATACCTATAGCGGTGCAGGAAGAAGTAGCAACGCCGGATACAACACCTGACATTCAGCAGCCGGTTAAACATAAGCCTTTCGTTAAACGTAAAAAGTTTGCACAGCTTGCAATGATCGCTGTAAGCTCTGAAGACTCGGCTATGATAGTGACATTGCCGGACGATAGCAAGGTTTACCTTAACCGTAACAGTAAGCTTACATATGCCGAAGATTTCAGCGGTTCAAATCGCGTGGTTCATTTATCCGGTGAAGCTTATTTTGAAGTGTCTGCAGGTAATGATCCGTTTTATGTTTATTGTCGCGATACAAAATCACGCGCACTTGCCTCTGCATTTAACGTGATTGGTTATGAGAACCGCGAAATAGAAGTTTCGGTGATCGAAGGGCTGGTGGAAGTTTCAAAAGTTTCGCCTTCGCAAACAAGGATCATAATAGGCAAGGGAGAGAAGGTTGTATATAACGCAGAGAATGAGCAATTCGTACAGGCCAAAGTTACGAAGAAGGAAAAATGGTGGAAACGTATCAGCTTCCGTGCAAAGATCAAGAATTTCATAAACCGCATCATTCACAGGGAATAATTTAATGAATACTGTACCTACTATCATATCGGTGCGAGAAAAGGTAGTGCGATTGCATACGCCTGAAGAAAAAATAAAATTTTGTGCTAAGATGATCTACGATACTCATAGCTTTCTTCAGAGCAACAATGGCGAAATAGCCAGGATAGACAAGATCCGTGCAATGGGGATAATACGATTTGCAGAAAAGGAATTGTTTCAACTGATTAAAAAATAAATATGGAAAAGCAGAAACATAAAGAGGCCACGAAAAAACTGATGGTATTTATTTTACTGGTGTGCGCGATAGCTGCATTTTCACGCCCGTCTCTGTCAGGCTCTGAAAGACAAAGTGTCTCAGGAACCGGTCCGGCTTTCGGCGAGGGCTCGAAAGTTCTGAACGTGGGACTCGGCTTTGGAAATCATTATTATGCCTATCGAGGCTATGGCTACAATGTGAGACGGACCCCTGAATTTTCACTGAGCTACGAGCAGGCCCTGAAGAATAAACTTGGTCCTGGGTACCTGGGCCTTGGGGCCTATATGGGATTTCAGGCAGCTTCATATAAAAATGAGGATTATTATTTTCACAATCAGAGATACTATTACCAGCACAATTACCAATACTGGCATATTGCTGCACGAGGTGTGTACCATGCCGATGCTCTCATTTTTGAAAAGGGTGAGATCTACTTCGGAGCGATGCTGGGTTTGAGGTATCAGAGTTATAAATACACTTCTGATAATCCTGATCCAGATGCACTGCTCTATGAAGTGAGCAGCAGTGACATTTATCCCACCTTTTCCATCCTGGCAGGAGGAAGATGGTATTTTACGCCCGCTGCAGCACTGTTTGCAGAGCTTGGATATGGAATCTCCTATCTCACCCTGGGAGTTAGTTTTAAATTTTAAATCAATACGTCGCAATGAAAAAAGAACTCTTTAATCTTTACCTCGAAAAACAGGAACTATTCAAAAGCGTGGTAAAACGTTTTCCGTTCGACGACCTTGCAGGACCTTTCCTCATGTCGCCTGACCCGCTGTATGAAAAACAGAAGTTACCATTCCTTGTGGTAGGGCAGGAAACCAATGGCTGGACAAACTATATTGACGCTATTGAAAAACAGATGAACGCTTACGAGCAATTTCATGTTGGGAAAGATAATCCAACCTCCGCGTTCTGGGACACCATTCGCAAACTCGAGAAGATCCTGGGAAATTCTCCCTATTCATGCGCCTGGACCAACCTTAGCAAATTTGATCTTTATGGCGTGCGTACATACGGAAAATATGAAAAAGCAATTTCTACTGCTGATGTGATCATTGCTGAAGAGATCAAGATCCTGAATCCAAAAGTATGTATGTTTTTTACGGGACCTTATTTTGATACGCGATTAAAAGCAGTTTTTTCGGGGCTGGAATTCCTGCCTGTTCCAGGATTCAATCCGAAGCAGTTCTGTCTTCTAAAGCATCCCGACCTTCCTTTATTTACGTTCCGCTCGTATCATCCGAGGAGCCTGAGATTGAAGAGTCTTGAAAAACAATTTATTCAATATATGTCGTCAATTGATTTTGATGTGAAAGTAGAAAGTTAGTGCAGGGGATCCTAAACATATCTAATTATATCCTCATTGTTGACGACGATGCTGATGACCATTACATTCTCCGCCGGGCCATCAACAAGGTTATTCCGCAGGTAATAATTGAATCGGTGTATGATGGCAGCGAGGCAATTACTTATCTGAAAAGATGTGATTGTTTGCCTGATCTTATTTTTCTTGATCTTAATATGCCTATGCTTACTGGTAAAGAGACCATAAAACAGATAAGGGCCAACACCACACTGAAAAACGTTCCGATCGCCGTTTTAAGCACCACCCGCAGCGAGGCAGAACAACAGGAATGTCTCGCGCTAGGAGCTAATGAATTTTTTTCAAAGCCTTACTTCAATAAGCAGCTGTTTGAAATAATAGAGCAGGTGCGCGATAAATGGCTCGTGCAGGTCTGATATATAATGAACACGGAACAAGGGGAAAAGGATGAGCTGTCGATCCTGATTTCAGAGGACGATCCCGACGATCAATATCTTTTTAAAAGCGCGTGTCACGACGTGGCCGCATCAGCCAGAACACAAATTGTACTTACGGGAAGGCATCTTATTCAGAGCCTGCTGGAAATAGCCGTCACCGGATCTGAAAGAGGTTTGGAACTACCTTCATTGATCATTGCGGACCTTAAAAGGCCTTTTTTTGGACTGGAAATTATAAAAGAGATCAGGGTTTATTCGCAGTTTAAAAATATTCCCATCTACATCTTTTCAATGGATGGTTCTGAATTGCTTCATCAAAAATCAATAGAAGCCGGGGCAGCGGGATTTTTCAAAAAACCGTCCACCTATTTCGACCTCAAAACAATAATGCGGTCGATCATTCGCACCATCGAATAGTTAAAGGTCAACGACGTGAAGGGTTTGTCAGTTATTATTTAAACCGAATTTTGGGATGCCTAAAGAAGGCAGAAGATTTGGAAAAATATCGACCGATTCAGTACTCCGAACCGCCAATTGCTCGCGAAAAATACGGGAGAGCTCCGCATTTAGTTCATAAATGCTGGTAGTTTTGGTAATAAAACCATTTGCTCCCAGGCGCTTTAAAGTTTCTATCTGACCTTCGCTGAAAAAAGTGGAATAAAGGATCACTGGAACGTCCGCATGGTCATTTAGCCGCTTAATTTCCTGTAAACATTGAGTGCCATCCATCTTTGGCATATTAAGATCGAGGAAGATATAATCGGGCCTTAAGCGGCGGTGTTTTAAATCCTCGAGAGCCTGTTTTCCGCTGGTAGCCAGGTAACATTCAATTGGTAACTTTAGTTCTTCCAGGGCATATTGGAAAATTTCACACTCTTCAGAGTCGTCATCTATTAATAAACACACAAATGGTTGCATAGGAATTGAGGCGCGTTAAAAGTATAGTTTATTCATTGTGTATACTGAAAAATGTGTGCTTGTTTAAAAGTTAGCTTTTTAACATGGCTCTAAGCCCTCAGCGAACACAATATTCAAACCGAATGCCAGGAAAAAATCGACTAAACGGTTAAACCGTTCCCCAAAACAGGGAAAACTATTGTTAAGGAAAATGTTGAAAAAGCGGTCAATTTGCCCGGCACGCTGTGAATAATTACTGATAACGGACTCTTCGCGGCGGAATTGGTGATTTTATTTATCTGATCCAAGTGAAACAGGAATAGCAGGGATTGCAGCCTCACTTTCTTTTTTTAATGTGCCTGGATCTACATGAACATATCCAAAAGCGGCATTTAATAATGCTCGGTCAAAAGAGTTGATGTACTGTAAGTCGAGGGCCTTGCTACCAATTGTAGCACTTGAAATAAGCCGTAATGCCAGGAGGCAGGTGTGAATAATCTGTCGCATAAATAAATCCTTAAAATTCAACTTGTCCCTTGTGATGAGAGTGCCGGCTACGAAAATTCAGCGTTTGGCGATCAATAATCCTCTCTTAAGGGAACGAACTGGCCTTTTATACGCGTAAGGCAGACTAAAAGTTAAGAATTTAAAGGTTTTTAACGGTGGATTGACAGGTGGAGGGGGGACCTAAGCTGACATAAAATGATCTGCCAGCAACGTCTGATCGAGGATCTGCTGGAAAATGACCTTGTATTCAGTAATGTTGTTTGGTTTGGTGAAAAAATTCAGAGCGCCCAATATAGAACATTTATCTACCCGTTCTATTGTGCGAAGTGTAGACAGGATTACCACCGGAATGTTCCGGAACGTAGCATGGGTTTTGATTTTCTCAAGAGCTTCCACGCCATTCATAAGGGGCATATTGATATCGAGAATGATCAGGTCGGGATTTTTCGCTTCTTTTCCGAATAAGCCTTTTTTATCAAGGCAATCTATCAGTTGCAATCCGTCGTACACCGATGTAATAATGATCTGGTCGGCGCATACTTCCTGTAGCGCTTCCCGTATAATAAACTGGTCATCGTCGTCGTCGTCAGCTACAATGATATGAAAGGTCTGTGGCATGGTGTAAAATTACAGTAGGAGAAGGTTTTCAGCTCCGATTATTCGACAGGGGCGACTTTTTGGCGGCAACCGGGCTAAATTTTTAGAGCAAGGGGGAGTTAAAATTAAGTCGTGGAATACCCTTATACAATTGGTTTGTGATTTTAAAGCCAGATCATCAAAATAAAATTAACTTTAGCGCCATACCTCAAAAATTTTCGATCCTGCTTGCCGACGATGACGCCGATGATCAGGAATTTTTTAATGCAGCGCTAAGCGGGTTGAACATCAAGGGAATAGACGCCAGAAGCCTGGTTGCAGTTCAAGCCGTTTATAATGGCGTGGAAGCGATGGATTTTCTTTTAACCAGGAATAATTTCCGCAACCGGGGTACAGATCTTCCGGATTTTATCGTTCTTGATTTGAATATGCCTGTTATGGATGGTTTTACAGTTCTGCAGGAAATGAAGGAATATGAGCAGTTAAAAAACATCCCGGTTTACATTTTAACCACCAGCCGTGATGAAGGTCACAAAAAGAAATGCCTGGCCCTGGGCTGTGCAGGCTTTTTTTCGAAACCACCAAAAGTAAGCGAATTGCAGAAAGTTATTGAAACGATGCTGCAAGGGCACGTGGGATAGCTGCCTGGTCGGTGAACGAGTTGGATGTAGGTACCCGCATGTGAAACCTCACTTCAGCGGCAGAGTTTTTAGCCATTTCAGTGCTTCAGCAGTATTTGTAAATGCCTTAAAAGGGTAGGGCTGATGGTTGAAATAATTCATGAAATTTGCTGCGATACTGAACATTTTGTTTTTGACCACCACAGCAGTGCCCCGGAAGAGCTTCATATTGTCGGGATTTGCAACATAACGTTTTCCCTGTTCGGTGATGCTTACCGGTATACGAACATCAGATAAAGTAACGTAAGGTTTTCCACCACTTAACCGTTCACATTCAGTGATCAATTGCCGGATCTCCGGAAATCCTAATTCAGTATCTTCTTTGTAAACAATGATCACTACAGGATCATCGTAAGTAAGAGTCGCATATAAAAGGTCGACAGGGATCAAAAGAGCACATCGGTTAACGGACGCTAATTTATGTAAGGCATCGTTTTTTTGCAAGAGCAACATCTGAAGCATCAAATCCCCACGTTTTTGCGTCCAAACGTGACATGTATTTACCCGTCAGTGCGAGGAAACAGTTGCCCGAACGCGATTTTAGATAATTAGTTAAAATTCAGGGTTTACCCTTAGAATAAGCTACCTTTGTACGGTACTCATGTTCCACTTATTTGTCCTTTAAACTCCCTGATGAAATGGTATAATGCTGTCAGGGACGCGTTACCGCGTGAATCCGGAAAGGTAATTTTATCTGTCCGGGGAATTTATTTTCATGGTCTTCATGATAGTACGATTCAAATGTTTCTGTACGATGAAAACGGAGCGGTAAAGATTCTCGAAAAAACAAACGATCAGGTGTACTGGCATATTCCTCCGGCACCAGATGTGATTTACAGGAAACGTTTCAGAATCGTGGTGGCAGATGACGACCTCGATGAACAGGTCTTTATTAAAGATGCGCTGTCCAACTGTAAACATTCCATAGATGTAGATTCAGTATTTACGGGAATACAGCTGCTGGATTATCTTTTAAAAAGAAATGGTTACGACAATCTGCAGGGATATCCGGACCTTATTTTTCTAGACCTGAATATGCCAGTAATGGATGGTTTTAAAACGCTTGCTGAAATTAAAAAAATAGATGAATTGCGTAAAATTCCTGTGTACGTGCTAACCACCAGCAGAAACACTAAAGATCTTACCCGCGCTATAGATCTGGGTGCTCAGGCAGTGTACAGCAAGGGGAACAGTGCAAAGGAGATCCAGGCTGTGGTAAACGAGATCTGCGATGAAACTCTGAAAACCAGGTAAAACAATATAAATCATCTTACTTTTTCTGGCTCAGTCCGGATTTATTTTTTCTGCGAAAGAAGTGCATCTGATGACGGACATTGTCATATAATAAAGTGCAGAGAAGAATGATGCCAGAAAAAACGAGTGTAGTAGTTCCGGTTAAGAGAAAAATAAATCCTCCGCACAAGCAACCGGCGAAAAAGCAGGAAATAATAATACTTCTTAATTGAAGGCTCGCAGTGAGCAGTCGCTTCTCATCGGGTTGACGATAAAAAAATAGTTGTGAAAGTTCTATTCCCAGATCGGTGAACAGGCCTGTAAGATGCGTTGTTCTGACTACGGACGAAGAAACTCTTGTAACCATGGAATTCTGGTTGCCCATAGCGAACAAAAGGATGCAGGCAAATGCAACCGGATGATCCGGGGTGAGCAGTCCGAAGCCACAGGCAAACAAAACAGATATTTCAATTAGCATTGGTATCAGGTGAGAACGCCGAGGGTGGTGCAACATGACAAGTTCGGCAAAAAAACTTGCAGTGAACGCGCCCAGTAGAAAAGAACAGATATAAATGAGGAATACGAATGCGGCGAAATAATCCCTCCGCATAACTTCTTCGGCAAAAAATGCAAAATGTCCGGTAACGTTGGTGGTGAGCGTACTTACGGCAAGTACTCCGGTGATGTTAACAGTTCCTGCAACGAAAGATAACATAGCGGCAAGACTGAGGTTATGTGCAGTGGTGCGGCTCTTTCCCCTGTGTCGGAACATTAGCTGAAAATTTTATTAATTTAATGATCATCGTAACAAAAGTTGAACAATTCGCAACAAATGTATTTTGCTTTTTTTGCAACCTGATTGCTGAAGCACGGTGAAATGTGAGTTTAAGCAGCACGGCCTGTAATGCGAGCACTTAAACTTTTCGTTTTTGTTTTCGTCCCGTTTTTTCTGTGATAACGATCTTAAACACCACCGATTTAAAAGGATCGTTGTCTTTGTCAGGGCCTTTTACAAATCCATGAGAGGGCATTGCAGCAGGATTGTCGATGAGTCTTGCCATCTGCGCGGCAAAAACTTTCATGGCTGCTTTCTCTGCCTTAATACCTTTAACCTCTTCGTAAGTTCCTTTAATAATCACACTTTGCCAGTCGCCGTTGGCTTCTGAACGATCTATTTCAAAGCACACCTGCGGATTTTTTCGCATGATCTGCACCTTTAATCCATCTTTAGAGTGTGCATAGATATTCTTACCGTCATACCCATAATTTATAGGAACCACATAGATCCCTTCCCTGGTGTCGTAACACCCCAGCCGGCCCAGGGGCTCGCCGTTGAGCAGGCTCTCAATTTCGGTGGGTTTCATTGCATGTAGCATAATGTCTTATAATTATACTCAAAGATATACCGCTGCTTTTACCTGTAAATTGACATTCGTCACAGGTAATTATGATGATGCTCAGAAATATTAATCCGGATGTTTTTGAACTCAGCGGTTAAAAAGAAGGTTGTCGAGTGTCAGCAGGTCCCATTCGGCAGGAAGGTACAGGAGTGCCGCAAGCAGGATCAGCCTTGGGAAAAGCAATTGCATATCCCACATTGGCTTTAAGATACTGAATGCACCACAAACTAAAATGAGGTCGATCCCCAGCGCATACATAGCCGCAGTTTTAAAAAGTCCCAATATAAGGAGTCCTCCCGCTATAAATTCAATAACGGAGGTTACATAGGCAGATGATACCAGTACAAGTCCGGGGATTTTCCCTGCTGATTCCTGCTTAAAAAAGGATATCACACCGGTTACTTTCAGGGTGAAGAGCTTATCGAAGCCCTGGAAGAAAAACAATACGCCCAGGATAACCCTGAGGATAAACGCTAAAACACTTTCATTATTGATATAATCCATAGTTGTTGTTTTGAATAATTGTATTGATTCGTGGTGTAAGATCTGTTTTCGTTTTTATGGCATGAGGCGTATCACCTTCCATGTTCGTTTTTCTTTCAGGTATTTAATTCTATCGTGCATGCGGTTTGCCCGTCCCTGCCAGAATTCGATGGTCTGAGGTTGAAGAATATAACCTCCCCAGTAACCCGGCATTGGAACTGTTTTTCCGGAAAATTCATTTTTCAATTTATTAAATTTATTATCCATCGCAGTGCGGCTCTCAACAGTGGTACTTTGAGCAGACGCATGTGCACCTACCTGGCTATCGAAGGGTCGCGACGCAAAATATTCCTGCGCTGTTTTTTTAGAGAGCTTTTTTATTTCCCCTGTGATGCGCACCTGCCTTTCAACATCGGGCCAGAAGAATAACATCGCCGCCTGTGGATTTTTCCGGAGATCATTTCCTTTTTTGCTTTCATAATTGGTGAAAAAAGTAAATCCCTCTTTACTTACATCACGCAGCAGCATCACCCTGGAGTCGGGTCTTTTTTTTGCATCCGCTGTTGAAAGAACCATTGCATTAGCCATGCTGTTAGTGATAAATGCCTGTTCAAGCCAGATCTTAAATTGTTGAAACGGATCCTTGTCGACCTCGCTTTCGAGCAATATACCTTTCACAAACTCGGTTCTGACATTCCGGATCATGTGTGAGATATTTTCGAGCTTTCGTGCCATAAGTATAGATAGTCAAAGGTAGCCCCTTACCGCCTGATATTAATGAGCATTATCATCTGCGAAATCAAATACGGGGCTTTTTTACTGATCTTTCTCATACATCTGTCTGACGAGAGTTAGGGTGGGCAGGTGTGGTAGACGGTAATTTTGGCCCTCATGGGCCGTACCTCCGAAACCGAATCTGTTACCGCATGTTATCACTGTGGTGAGGATTGTGATGATCAGACGATCAGAAGCGAAGAAAAAATATTCTGTTGTGAAGGCTGTAAAATGGTTTACGGCATTCTTTCCGAAAACAACCTGTGCCAGTATTACGATATTGAAAAAAATCCGGGGATCAATCAGAAGATAAAAGTGCGTGAGGGGAAGTTTGCGTTCCTGGATGATGCTGAGGTTCAGAAAAAGCTGATACATTTTGAGCAGCACAACCAGCGACATGTAACTTTTTACCTGCCGCAGGTGCATTGCAGTTCCTGCATCTGGCTGCTGGAACATCTTCCAAAATTTGATAAAGGCATCATCAGCTCGCAGGTCAACTTCCTAAGGAAGGAAGTGACCGTTGCTTTCGATATTTCTGGCAGCTCTCTGCGAAAAATTGCGGAGTTGCTTGCTGCCATAGGGTACGAACCACATATCAGCCTTAATGATATTTCGGGACGATCAGTTAAAAAATACGATAAATCGCGGCTTTACAAGATCGGTATTGCGGGATTCTGTTTCGGGAATATTATGCTGCTGAGTTTTCCGGAATATTTTGCCTCTGCCGATCTTGAAAATACAGTTTTGAAAAAATTGTTCAGTTATCTCAACCTGGCGCTTGCACTACCGGTATTTTTTTATTGCGCCGCAGAATTTTTCATTTCTGCGTGGAAGGGTCTCAGGCAGCGCTTTCTTAACATCGACGCTCCTATTGCACTTGCAGTGCTCATTACTTTCGGGAGAAGTGTTTATGAGATCACCACTGGTACAGGGGCTGGATATTTCGATTCGATGTCAGGTATTGTGTTCTTTATGCATATCGGGCGGTTCCTTCAGAACAAGTCTTACCAGTCGCTGGCGTTTGAAAGGGATTATACCTCTTACTTTCCGCTTGGTGTAACGAAGCTTTCTGAGAATAAGGAGGAAATTAATTTGCCTGTTTCCCGCCTGCGCGTGGGAGACCGGATCAAGATACACAGCAACGAAATTGTCCCCGCCGACGGAATTTTGTTCATGGGTAAAGCAAGTATCGACTACAGTTTTGTTACGGGTGAATCCGTTCCTGTTGACAAGAGCATAGGTGAAATAATTTATGCCGGGGGAAAACAAACCGGCGGTGCAATAGAGCTGGAGGTAGTGAAAGAGGTATCGCAAAGTTATCTTACACAGCTGTGGAACAACGATACTTTTACACAGAAGACTGCAGAAAAAAAAGTATCGTTTGTGCATCGTGTCAGCCGGTATTTTACTTACGTACTTTTTTCTATAGCTGCCATTACAGCTGTTTTCTGGAATTTAAATGATCCGGCTAAAGTGTGGCCAGCTGATACTGCCATCCTCATCGTAGCTTGTCCTTGTGCTTTGCTTCTTTCAGCCACATTCACCAATGGAAATATGTTATCGGTGTTGCAGGGTCATGGTTTTTACGTCAAAAATTCCAGTGTACTTGAAAGTCTTTCTGACGCAGATACAATAGTGTTTGATAAAACCGGAACAATCAGTCAGCAACATGCCGCTGAAGTGCTGTATGAAGGAGAAGAGCCAAGCACCTTTCAGAAACAGCTGATTCGAAGTGTGGCATTGCAGAGTAACCATCCTCTGAGCAGGGCTATAGCGTCGGCATTGCCGGTGCTTGCTATTTTAAAAGTGAAGGAATTTTATGAAGCAGGTGGTAGCGGCATCTCAGCTGTAATTTTGGGAGATACCATCAGGCTGGGTTCCGCCGGTTTCGTGAATGCTCCGCAATACCACGGTGGTGAGGGCAGCCGGGTGTTTGTTTCTATCAACGGTCAGATCCTTGGCTGTTTTATTGTTTGTGTAAAATACCGCGAGCATTTAAGAGACGTTATTACCGGTCTGCGGCAAAAATACCAGCTTGCTGTGATCTCAGGCGACAATGACGTTGAAGAACCTTTTCTGAAAGAAGTTTTTGGCAATGAAACGCTGATGCGTTTTCATCAGAGTCCGCAGCAAAAGCTTGAATTCATAAAAGAATTACAATCAGCTGGCCGAAAAGTGATCATGATCGGAGATGGGCTTAATGATGCGGGAGCGCTTCAGCAGAGTAATGCCGGAATAGCGATCAGCGACGATATTAATAATTTTTCACCCGGTTGTGATGTGATCATGCACGGAAGATCATTCACCGGATTACGCCAGCTTTTAGTTTTCTGTTCTAAAGAAAAAATGATCATCTCCGGCAGTTTTGTCCTTTCTATTCTTTACAATCTTATTGGATTGTCCTTTGCGGTGCAGGGGGCTCTCTCGCCGCTTATCGCTGCCATCCTGATGCCTGCGAGCTCTGTTTCAATAATGTTGTTTACCACGTTGTCAAGCACCTTTTATGGAAAAAAGATCAGTAAGGTGCTAATTAAGCATACATGACATTAATCAGTTCTGTTGCTGGGTATAGGTCAGGCTGCCAGCGGCGCAAGTAAGGTAATTTTGACCCGTATCATGAGCGTCGTAATTATTTTAATATCTGCCAGTCTCCTCGTAGCGATCGGATTTTTAGCGGCCTTTATATGGTCTGTTAAAAGCGGGCAGTACGATGATGCTTATACTCCCTCTGTGCGAATGCTTTTTGAAGACGGAGTTATAGAACAAACCAAGGACAACGAAATATTAAAACCCCAGCAATAGATTATGGAACTCGACAAAACGGTTCAGGCAAAAGAGGAACAACAAAGTGAAAATGTCTTTCTCACCGTAGAAAGGTTTTATTACGACAATACCACCGTTAAGAATTTTGCATACGCCACCATGTTCTGGGGGATAGTGGGCATGCTTGCGGGATTACTTGCAGCTTTGCAGCTGGTATGGCCTGTATTGAATTTTGATACGGCCATAATTACATTTGGCCGTGTGCGACCTATTCATACCAATGCGGTGATCTTCGCATTTGTAGGGAACGGGATCTTCATGGGCGTGTATTATTCGTTACAACGACTGCTTAAAGCGCGTATGTACAGTGATCTTTTAAGTAAGATCCATTTCTGGGGCTGGCAATTAATAATTGTTCTTGCGGCCGTTTCACTGGCCCTGGGTAAAACAACAGGTAAGGAATATGCAGAGCTTGAGTGGCCTATCGACATTCTGATCACACTCGTTTGGGTGGTGTTTGGTTGGAACATGTTCGGCACGATCTTAAAACGACGTGAGCGTCACCTTTATGTTGCTATCTGGTTCTACATCGGGACCTTTGTTACAGTTGCCCTGCTTCATATAGTTAATTCGATCGAGATCCCTGTTAGTTTCTGGAAATCGTATTCGTGGTATGCGGGTGTGCAGGATGCGCTGGTGCAATGGTGGTATGGTCATAATGCCGTTGCGTTTTTTCTTACCACTCCATACCTGGGATTAATGTATTATTTCCTTCCGAAAGCAGCTAACCGTCCCGTTTATTCATATCGTCTTTCGATCATCCATTTCTGGGCTCTTATATTTATTTATATCTGGGCAGGTCCGCACCACCTGTTATACACAGCAGTACCTGACTGGGCACAATCACTTGGAGTGGTCTTTTCCATTATGCTCATAGCACCATCATGGGGAGGTATGATCAACGGGCTGCTGACCCTGCGCGGTGCCTGGGATAAAGTTCGTGACGACGTTGTTTTAAAGTTCATGGTGGTTGCCATTACAGCATATGGTATGGCAACTTTCGAAGGGCCGATGTTGTCGATCAAAAATATCAATGCTATCAGTCATTTTACTGACTGGACAGTAGCGCACGTGCACGTTGGAGCGCTCGGCTGGAATGGATTTCTGACTTTCGGTGTCCTGTACTGGCTCATTCCAAGGATGTTCAGAACACAATTGTATTCTCAGAAACTCGCTAACACACACTTTTGGATCGGCACCCTTGGTATTGTAGTATACACAGTGCCACTCTATTTTGCCGGGATCATGCAAAGTCTGATGTGGAAAGAATTTACTCCTGAAGGACAGTTAAAATGGCAGTTCATGGATAGCGTTACCAAGATGTCACCATTTTATATGGGACGCGCTGTTGGCGGAACATTGTTTTTAACAGGAGCTCTGCTCATGTGTTACAACCTCATTAGAACAGCGAGGCAAGGTTCATTTCTTGCCGATGAAGAAGCAGAATCGGCAGCGTTAAAAGTTGCTCACAAAGCCCACGCTGGTGAACACTGGCACAGGTGGATAGAACGTAAACCGATCCAGCTCATGGTTTTGAGTCTGGTGGTTGTGCTTATAGGCGGAGTTGTTGAAATTGTTCCCACGTTCCTGGTGAAATCCAATATTCCTACAATCTCGAGTGTAAAACCATATACACCTCTGGAGTTGCAGGGGCGGGATATTTACCTGCGTGAAGGATGTTACAATTGCCACTCACAGATGGTACGCCCGTTTCGCAGTGAAACAGCGAGGTATGGTGAATATTCAAAAGCAGGAGAATTTGTTTACGATCATCCGTTCCAGTGGGGATCTAAACGCACGGGACCTGATCTGGCAAGGGTGGGAGGAAAATATCCCGACAGCTGGCATTACAATCATATGCTTGATCCGTCATCTATGGCACCAGGATCTATTATGCCATCCTATCCATGGCTGCTCGACGACCAGATAGATGTATCAAGCACAGTTGGGAAGATCAAAGCCATGCAACGTTTGGGAGTTCCATATCCTGAAGGGTATCATAAAGTGGCTGCTGCTGATATGCAGAAACAAGCAGAGCAGATAACAGCAAGTCTCCAGAAAGATGGCATCAGCACGTTGCCCGATCGTGAAATAGTAGCGCTGATCTCTTATCTGCAGAGAATGGGTAAGGATATTAAATCTGCACCAAAGGAAGAAGTAGCAAAACTCACAAACTAAAAGTTTAAGAACATGAAATTCATAAATTATCTCCAGAGCATTACCGGCATCGGCATTTATCCGCTGATCTCATTCCTGATCTTTTTTCTGTTTTTCCTGGGCGTCACCGTTTTTGTGATCAAGGCCGATAAAGGCTATATCAAAACTCTTTCCAATATTCCTCTTGATGAGACAGAAAACCAATAATATGAAAACAAGTCCCTTTATGAAATATTCTGCAATAACCTGCCTGCTGGCGTGTCCGGCGTTAATGAGTGCGCAGGCCGAGGTGACCAAAAGCAGCAGTTATTTTTCAAATGCGCTGTTCAATACCCTCCTTGTGATAATCATATTGCTTGCCATCACCATCATAGCCTTGGGTAGTGTTTTAAAAACTATTGCATCGAGTAAAATGGTGGAAGAAAAATTCAGGGAGGCGAAGTATTCCAAAACAATCAGGAACGCAGGTGGTCTTACTGTGCTGATGATGTTGTTCTCTCCTGCACTTCAGGCACAACCGAAGGTACAGAATGCGGTGTCGTCGATCGGTGGACTAGAGAGTAATACATTCTATTTCCTTGTTTCCATAATTGCCCTCGAAGTTTTAGTTGCCGGGATAATGGTGAAGCTGATCAAGCAAATGGTTCAATCGGAACAGGAATTAGAGATGCGCAGGAATGCTCAGGCAGCTGCAAAACCAAAGGAGAATAAACTGATCGCAAAACTCAGTGGTGCTGTTGCAGTGGAAGAAGAAGAAAAAATTGTACTCGATCACGTGTACGACGGTATCAGGGAACTGGATAACGATCTTCCACCATGGTGGAAATATGGTTTTTACCTTTCCATTCTTGTTGCCGTGGTTTACATGATCAATTATCATCTTATTAAAACTTCTCCATTACAGGCTGAAGAATATAAGCTCAGTGTGTCTAAGGCCGAGAAAGAAGTTGCAGAATACATGAAAAATTCAGCAAATAATGTTGACGAATCTACAGTGGAGCTATTGACTGACGCCAGCGATATCAACTCAGGTAAAGATCTGTTTCTGAATAACTGCGCGGCCTGTCACGGTCGTTCAGGTGAGGGCACAGTGGGTCCTAACCTAACCGATGAATACTGGTTGCATTCCGGCGGTGTAAAAGATATTTTTAAAACGATCAAATACGGCTGGCCCGACCAGGGTATGAAATCCTGGAAAGACGATTTTTCACCTGTTCAGATTGCACAGATCACTAGTTTTATTAAAACTCTCGCCGGCACTAATCCTCCGAATGCAAAAGCCAAACAGGGGGAACTTTACACAGAGGAGGCTATGCCTGCTGATTCTTCAGTTGTGAAAAAGGATACTATTAAGACGGTTGCAGACCGCAACTAAAAGAAGGACTAAAAAATGCCGGACCAGGGAACCATAAAAGAAAGTTTTCGCGATACAATTGGAACTGTAGACAAAGAAGGGAAGCGAAAATGGCTTTATCCCACCAAACCCAAAGGGAAACTGTTTAACAAACGCAGTTACTTTACGGTCTTTTATCTTATTGTTTTTTTTACGCTGCCATTTTTAGAAGTTAATGGTGAGCCACTCTTCCTCATAAACGTGCTGGAAAGAAAGTTCATCCTTTTCGGAGTGATCTTCTGGCCCCAGGATTTTTTTATTTTCGGACTGGGACTGTTGATCTTCATAGTATTTGTTGCTCTTTTCACCGTGATCTTTGGCAGGGTTTTCTGCGGATGGGCTTGTCCTCAAACCGTATTTATGGAGATGCTGTTTCGCCGCCTCGAATACTGGATCGAGGGGGATGCCTCTTACCAGAAAGCGTTAACAAAGATGCCCATGAACGCTGAGAAGATCGCAAAAAGAGGATTAAAGTATACTGCCTTTTACGTTCTTTCATTTATAATATGTGCAACACTTCTTTCTTATATTGTTGGTGTAAATAAAGTGTCAGACATTTTAAGGGCCTCTGTTGAAAAGCCCGGTGCGCTTATTTCCCTGCTGGCGTTTACCACCGTATTCTTTTTCGTGTATGCCTGGTTTCGTGAACAGGTATGTATCATTGTTTGCCCGTATGGGCGGATGCAGGGAGTGTTGCTCGACAGATCCTCCATTGTTGTGGCCTATGATTATCTGCGAGGCGAACCAAGAGAAAAGTTCAGTAAAAAAAGAACGGCTGATAAAGGTGACTGTATTGACTGCGCGCTTTGTGTAAAAGTTTGTCCTACTGGAATTGATATCCGGAACGGAACCCAGCTGGAATGTATAAACTGCACCGCATGTATCGACGCCTGTGATCATATGATGGAAAGCGTGAAGCTGCCTCCAGGTCTCATACGTTTTGATTCAGAGAAGGGGATAGCTGAAAATAAAAAGCTAAGGTTCAGTAACCGCATGAAGGCATATACAGCTGTATTGCTTGTGCTTATCGGTATCGAAACAACACTGCTGATTACCAGGTCAGACTATGATGCCACAGTTTTAAGAGCCAAAGGAATGTTGTACCAGGAACGTCCGAATGGGGAAGTGAGCAATCTGTATATGATCAAGCTCGTAAACAAAACCCATTTGAATCAACCCGTAGATATCCGGATTGAAAATTTTGATGCACGCGTTGAGATGGTGGGGAGCAGGTTACATACCGTTCCGGAAGGGATTTCAAACGGACAGTTCTTTATTTACATCGACAGGAATAAAATTCTTGATCGAAAAACAAAGCTGGTGGTGGGTGTTTATAGTAATAACAAGAAGATTAAAACAGTAAAAACTAATTTTTTGGGGCCCATAGCACGTTAGATTTAAACCACTAAGAGCACTCAGACCACTAAGAAATCACTAAGAAGAGAAGTACAAGTACACAGAATAGCAGGTACACATTTAACCACTAAGGCACCGAGGACACTGAGATACACTAAGACGAACAGAAAGAATGCACTAAGGCTTGCGCTTATCGCACAGCCTCGCTCAAAAGCTCACTGGGCTTTTGCCGTGCAGCAATGAGAGCAAAGAACATCAGTGTAAGAGGTTATTGGTGCGAAGTGGGAAAATTTTAAAAGTGTGTTACCAAAATTAGAATTTTCCGCCAGAGGCGGATCCGCCCTGGGCGAAACCGGGAGGCGGAAGAGATTAGAATTAGAATTTAAGCGTGTGATACCGAATTTAGAAATTAGATATTATTCATTAGAAATTAAATCATTATGAGTTGGTCTTATAGAATACTTATCCTTTACCTCGGTTTTGTTGGTATTATCCTTAGCCTGGTATTTACCTGTTTTGGTGAAAAAGTAGAGCTCGAGTCCAAAGACTATTATGCGAAAGAGCTTAGATTCCAGGAACAGATCAATGCCTCTCAAAATGCAAATGATCTTGACACTCCCATCGCGCATGAAGTACGTGGAAAAACGGTTGAGTTACAAATTCCACTTAAATTATTACATGATCTTAAAGGAGAGGTTTATTTTTTCAGGCCTTCAGATTCCGGACTGGACAAAACGATTATCCTTCAACCTGACGCTGATGGCAGATGTGTAATTAGCGATCCGGGCTTTAAGGCCGGCATGTACAGGATGCGTATTTCATTCACAAGCGCTGATAAAATGTATTACAAAGAAGAAGTAATCAATTTAAAATAATGGAGTTTATTCTTATAGCCATCACGCTCGGTTTTCTTGGAAGCTTTCACTGCCTGGGTATGTGCGGTCCTATTGCCCTGGCATTACCGATTGGGAAAGCAAAAGGATTTAAACGGTTTTTTCTTATTGCTTTATACAATAAAGGAAGGATCATTTCC
Source organism: uncultured bacterium (assembly GCA_966211905.1). GTDB lineage: Bacteria > Bacteroidota > Bacteroidia > B-17B0 > Aurantibacillaceae > Aurantibacillus. The sequence goes on along the minus strand of CBIHOL010000034.1, from coordinate 12,894 downwards.
TATGGGGCAATGGGCGTGGTTGCAGGCCTTGTTGGAAAAGGTATTGTTTTGGCCGGTTATCAGCAAATGCTTTCAGTAGGAGTAGGAGTGATGTTGATTCTGGCTGTTATATTCCAGACGATCTATAACCCGCTAAAGCATGCTGGCACAAAATTCTATTCCTTCTTTAATAGCGTGAAGAACAGGCTTTCCATATTTTTTACGAAACGCGGATACCGATCGTTATTTACCATTGGTTTGCTGAATGGTTTATTGCCCTGCGGTTTAGTGTATATGGCTTTGGCCGGTGCCATTGGAACTGGTTCAGTAATAAACGCAGTGTTGTTTATGATGATCTTTGGTGCAGGTACTCTTCCTATGATGATGTTCTTGCCTTATGCGGGGAATCTGATCAGTATTCATGCACGGAACACCATGCGTAAAGCGGTGCCGATTGTTATCCTATGTATGGCGGTGCTCCTTGTGTTAAGGGGTCTAAATCTTGGAATTCCTTACCTTAGTCCACGGGTCGAGGCCGATGAAAAGGTCGCCTGCTGCCACCATAGTGCTGGCAACAACAATAAAGCAATAATCAGATGTACTGGCCAAAATTCTCAACAGAACAGATAAAACAGCGGATATTTACTGCTCTTGAAAATAACCTTAACTACAGGAGCGAAAAGATCCTGGGAATTCCCGCAACGTTCCTGGATACTGATATTTTTTATGAGGACGCACCTTTTCTGAAAAATGCGCCGTTTCTCTTGGTCTTAATTGCTAACCCTAACCATATTGGATGCCATACCCTTGAAGGAGAGAAAGAGCCGATCTTTAAAGGCACCCAGGAAATTGAAAAAGACCTGATCAGGATCTGTGCTGAAGAGATCTTTGCAGCGGAAAAGGATACCTGTGATGGTTACGTGGCCTCCGGGGGAACGGAAGCGAACATAGAGGCACTCTGGATCTACCGCAATTATTTTCAGAAAGAACGACAGGCTAACGTTGGTGAAATTGCACTGTTTTATTCTGAAGACACTCATTACTCTTTTCCTAAAGCTGCCAATCTTCTGTCTTTACCATCGTATGTGATAAAAGTAGATGAACGTTCACGCGAAATTAATACCGGCGATCTGATCGAAAAATTAAAAACCGCGCTTGATAAGGGGGTAAAATACTTTATTGTAAATGTAAATCTTTCCACCACCATGTTTGGAAGTGTGGATGATATTGATAAGATCACTGAGATACTTCAGTCATTTCCCCTGGAGTTTAAATTACATGTGGATGCGGCATTTGGAGGTTTTATCTATCCTTTTACAAAAACAGACTGCAGGCATGATTTCAGCAACCCGCATGTAAGTTCTATCACAATTGACGGACACAAAATGCTGCAATCACCGTATGGGACCGGAATCTTTTTGGTGAGGAAAAATATGATGCAGTATGTATGTACCGAAGAAGCATCTTATGTGCAGGGCAAAGATTATACGCTTTGCGGAAGCCGTTCGGGTGCAAATGCAGCCTGCGTATGGATGATCCTGCATATGCATGGTTCTATAGGCTGGAAAGTGAAAATGGAACAGCTTCTTGACCGCACCAATTCAATGTGCTCAGCATTGCAGGATGCAGGCGTTGAGTTTTACCGCAACCCGTATCTGAATATCATCACCATTAAAAGTGAATTTATTTCGCCGGCCCTTGCTAAAGCATACACGTTGGTTCCGGATAACCACGACAATCCCAAATGGTACAAAATTGTAATGATGCCACATGTACGACAGGGCATTGCCGATAGTTTTCTCAGCCAGCTTAACAGTGAACTCGCACATCACAAAATCCGTAAATGAATCTCATCAGCAAATACAACGTTCCAGCACCGAGATATACAAGTTATCCTACAGTGCCAGCCTGGAACAGCACACCCACTGAAAATGAGTGGAAAGAACTTGTTGTAAAAAGTTTTAATAAAACTAATTTTTCAACAGGTATCAGCGTTTACATACATCTCCCGTTTTGTGAAAGCCTGTGCACGTATTGTGCCTGCAACACACGTATTACCGTGAATCATAAGATGGAAGGTCCTTATATTGACGCCGTACTTAAAGAATGGGAACTGTACACGTCACTTTTTACTGAACGTCCACGCATCAAAGAATTGCATCTTGGCGGAGGGACACCGACTTTTTTTTCTCCGGAAAATCTCACCAGGCTAATGAAAGGAATTCTGTCAAAAGCTGATGTGTGCGAGAATGCTGATTTCAGCTTTGAAGGGCATCCGTCAAACACCACAGCCGGGCATTTGCAAGCGCTGTATCAAATTGGATTCAGAAGAGTGAGTTTTGGTATCCAGGATTTCGACGAAAGGGTGCAGGATGTGATCAATCGGTATCAAAGCTTTGAGGAGGTGCAAACAGTAGTTGGACATGCACGTCGCATCGGGTATCATTCAGTTAATTTTGATCTTGTTTATGGATTACCTTTTCAAAAACTGGATACCATCACGGAAACTATTAACAAGGTAAATGAGCTTCGACCTGACCGTATTGCTTTTTATAGTTATGCTCACGTACCGTGGATGCGTCCCGGACAAAGAAAGTTTACAGAAAAGGATCTGCCTGTTGAAAATGAAAAACGTGCCCTGTATGAAAGAGGACTTGAGCTTTTTATGAAGGCCGGATATGAGGATATAGGGATGGATCATTTTGCACTTCCTGGTGACGCGCTATATTCAGCGATGAAGAAGAGTATGCTGCACCGGAATTTTATGGGTTACACGCACCATTGTACAGAATTGATGATCAGTCTTGGTGTTTCGGCAATCAGCGATACCTGGACAGGGTTTGCGCAGAATGTCAAGGTGGTTGAAGAATATCAGAAGGTGATTAAGGTAGGCAGATTTCCCATCATGAAAGGTCACATTTTGACTAATGAAGACCAATGTGTTCGTGGACATATACTCAATATTATGTGCAAGGGAAAAACGACCTGGAATGGTGATCAGTTTATTTATGACGTGCTTTCCAAAGGATTAGACCTTGCTAAAGATCTGGAAAATGACGGTCTCATTGACCTGCGCGCGGATGAATTAGTAGTGACTGAGGCAGGCAAACCTTTCTTGCGGAATATCTGTATGTGTTTTGACAGGAATATGCAGGGGGCTGCTACCAGCGCGGGGCGGTATAGTTCTGCGGTTTGATTGGTGTGTTATTCTAAAGCTTCGGAAATTGCGTCTTTATAGGGGACTCCTCAGCTGTCATGCATGACGGTAAAGCCTCGGAGTGACGGTATCATCGTCTACTTATAATCTTACGTATTGAAACCGTCAAACAAAAAAAGGGAGGTTGAATAACCGGCCCTTTTTGGAAGAAAATACACTGGAATTCGATTGACCGGTGTATTCTATTTACGTTTTGTGTGTGCTTATCCGAGTGTAAATACTGCTATTAAAACCAGATTTACTACCACCGACAAAATGAACATGTTTACTACCCATTTGGTAGGCGCTTGGCCGATACATGCTACCAGGTTGGCAAGGGACGCGAAAAGACCAATTGCGAATACCCAAATTGGCGCACCATTAGCAAAGAGATACATTGCTGCAATGGATCCAAGGCAGCTTCCTATAAGAATAGCCATTGCCATAATTCCAAAGTGACTGAACTTTAGCCGTTCTATAAAGGAGTCATAACGTGTTGCCAGGCTGATCCTGTTTGAATCTGCGGCTGCTACGTTGTAGTTCATCATTTGTCTTTGTCCGAATTCTTTAGTTGCTGTGTTCATGATATTGGTTTTTTATACAGTACAAAGGTACTTACGGAGCCGGACGCAGTGCATGATCCAGGTCAGGAACGCATACTGATCCTTGTCAGTTTACCTGGTTAAATTAAACGATCTATTGAGCAGAATCAGCTTGATAACTGACCGGCGTCAGTGCGCCTGCCTCGTAATTACGCGACCTTTGAAATGTGGATGCAGTATTCACCGGTAATGAATTGTAAAATAAATTCTGTCGCAACTATTAAAAATGTCTGCTAAAAAAGTAAATACCAGCAATCTGACTATCGACTCAAGCCGGAAGTTGTCTTCCATTAAAGAGGATTTTAATTCCAGGTTCCCCTTCTTGAAGCTTGAGTTCTTTAAGAAAAAGCATATGGTGCATGGCAGTAGTCAGAAAAAGGATATTATTTCGACTGACATGACCTTAAAACAACTTCTGCAAAGCCGTACAGCACAAGATATTGTGATCACGCCCGAGATGCCGGTGTTTGAACTCGAACAATTGTTCCAGGAAAATTATAAGATCTCAGCGCAGGTATTTCGTAAATCGGGACGCTCCTGGCTTGAAACAACACTTACCGATGACTGGACGCTTAAACACCAGAATGATCAGGGCAAAGAACTAAGTTCGTTTATTTGAATCTGGGAAACACTCGGTTTTGTAACAACCAAAGTTCAAAGTTCCATGTTCCAAGTTCAAAGGTTCAAGTCTGTTCATTTAGGCCATGAACATCATTCACCTTTGACTAGCATTATTTGGTCGGTGCAGAAATCTGCGTTTATTTGCGAAAATCTGTGGAGATCTGCGGGAGCATTACGTGATTTATCCCGCAGATATTCGCAGATGTGTTCGGTATCACACGACCCGCAGATGTGGCAGAAGCTGGCAGGATTTCCGCCATTCAGCCTTATGCGCCAACTTAACACGGAACACGGAACTCGAAACCCGAAACCGGTTACGCTTTTAATTTCTTTAATTTCTCGAGATTAACAATCGTAATGTTGCTCCCTTTTATCTCTACCAGTTTTTCTTCCTTAAAATCACTCAAAGTGCGGATGAGCGATTCAGTAGCGGTTCCAACTATATTTGCCAGGTCCTCACGCGAAATAGAAATGCTGAAATTTTTGTCTTTTGATGTATCGTAACGTTGTTGAAGTAATAACAATGCCTCGGCAACACGTTTACGAACGGTACTGTAAGCAAGATTCACCAGCTGCTTTTCTTTTTCAAGAATGTTATCCGATAACATCTTCACAAATGTTTTCATCACACTCATATTATTATACATAAGTGAGAAAAAATCTTCTTTGGGAATAAGATAAATTTCGCTTTCTTCCAGGGCTTCGGCTGTTTCGGAGTATTCGTGACCCTCAAGCAGCGCGGTATATCCGAAAAACTCACCTTCTTTAAAAAGCGTGGTGATAAGTTCTTTTCCGTATTCATGAGCGCGGTAAGACTTTACCTTTCCTTTAGCCAGGAAATAAAGATACACCGGCAAATTACCTTCGCTGAAAATTATCTCTTTCTTTTTGAAATTCTTAATACGACGGTCGGCCGATAATTTTTTAAGATCATCCAGCTTTTGCACATCATCAAAAAATTTATTGAGGCTGGCTACATTCTTGGAAAATTCCGCTTTCAGCACTTCGTTTTTCTTTAAACGGCTTTCAACGGCGTTCAGCAATTCAATATCATCAAAAGGTTTGCTGATATAGTCGTCGGCGCCCATTTCCATGCCTTTCCTGAAATCCAAGCGCTCGCTTTTAGCTGTAAGAAAAATGAACGGAATACTGGCGGTTTCCGCGTTCTTATTAAGGAGGTGGATCACGCCATAACCATCCAGCACCGGCATCATAATATCACAGATGATCAGGTCTGGTTTTGTTTTCTGCGCAAGTTCCACGCCGGCTTTTCCGTTCTCCGCTTGCAGCACTTTATAGCTGGCGAGTTCAAGGATCTCTGCAGTGTTCTCGCGCACTTCGTTATTATCTTCAATAATGAGTATCGTTTTCATTCTGATTGTTTGGAATGGTAATGTAAAAAGTAGTGCCTTTGTCGAGCTCGCTTGTGAAATCAATTTTGCCGTTCAGGGATTCAAGGTATTTTCCCACAATATTGAGACCAAGGCCTGTTCCCTGTATGTTGGTTACATTGCGTGCCCTGAAAAAACGTTCAAACAGGTGTGGGTGCTCTTCTTTGGGAATTCCCATGCCTTCGTCGGCAACACTGATGCCGATCTCCTTATCGTTAATAGCGGTTTTCAGGCGGATGGTCTTTCCTTCAGGTGAAAATTTGATAGCGTTCGAAAGCAGGTTAATCAAAATATTTCGCATGATCTGTTTATCGAGCATGGCAGTCTTTCCACCAGTATGCTCATACTCCACCTCCTGGTCTTTTTTAAGGATGCCTGCTATCTCGCTCAGTACCTCGCGTGCAATCGCTTCAATATCTGTTTCTTCTTTCCTGATAGAAATTTTACCTTCTTCAAGTTTCTCCGCCGATAAAAAATCATTAAGAATCAATGTCATGTTGGTAACAGCTGATTTCACCCGGTGCACATGTTTCTGGATCTTCTCCTCATTCTCGCCTTTATTATATTTATCGATGAGCGAAACGGACGACAAGATGGTGCTCAATGGTGTCCGGAACTCGTGGGAGGCCATCGTTACAAATCGTGATTTGAGATCGTTAAGTTCTTTTTCCGCTTCCAGCGCCTCACTCAGCTGCTCCTTCGAATTTTCAAGCTCCATCAGGGCCTCCCGAAGCACACGTGTACGTTCTTCAACTTTTCGCTCCAGTTCATGATTCAGGCGGATGACGCTCGCTTCATGATTTTTTCGCTCTGTTATATCTATGATAAAAGCGATCACATACGTTATTTCACCTTGCTTGTAATAGGATAAACTGATTTCTACAGGGAATTCGCTTTCATCTTTTTTACGTCCATATAGATCCATGTTTTTGCCCATAGACCGGGCATGCGGATTTTTATTGTAACCCAGGCGGTGTTTAACATGCAGGTGCTCGTATTTTCTCGGAACGAGGTCTTCTATTTTGTGACCTGCCAGTTCTCCCTGCGAATAACCAAACAAGCGTTCTGACGCAGGGTTTGCCTTTACGATATTCCCAAGTTGGTCCGAAATAATGATCCCTTCGGTAGCGTGCTCAAAAAGTGCCTCTAGACTTTGCATATGGTTACTGTTTTGCATGCCTAAAATAAGCATTCCATCTGCATTATATGAATGGTGATTCATCCCGCAAATTTGAACTTTCCCGGGCACTCACCTTTGAGGCACGTCACTTTAAAAACTGATAAAAGTCAGATTTATAGCTCAGGGTAGGAGGGTGTCCTGATGGGGTCATCCTGCAGAAAAGTCGGGATCTAAAGGTACTCTACTGATGTTATAAAACGGAAATCTTAGGTGCGTCAGTCTTAACAGACTTAAGCCATTTTTTAGCCTGTGAAAGATCCTGGAACATTTTTGTGGGAAAAGACGGCGGCTTAAACAGGAAAAAGAGATTCACGATCATCCTGCTTACGGCAGAAGGCGTAAGTATGGCCATGGCTTTCACCACTGAAGCTAATCTCTGTGACACGAAATCCCTGTCTTCCTTTCTCACAGACTCCGCATTAGGGTGGCTTTCAATCAGCATCAGAACTTTACCTTCCCCGGCAAACTCCTTAAACTTCTTCATTTCTTCGTTCAATTGTTCCCTGCTCGCCAAAACATAAGGTCCGTCATTATAGCGGGAGTAGAGTATTCCATCTTCGAACCAGATCGTTGAATTGATCAATTCGCAGGTCTTTGCTGTAGAAGGTATCTGGAGGTACATATATATGCAAGATAAAAGTTTCGCAGTGTTATTCCAAAGGCTGATATAAATTATATCTCACTCATTCACAGTTAAAATTTTGTTGTCGTACGTCTGATATTTTCTGTGGAAGAATTTGCTGATTAAAAACGTATTTAACTTTCTCTAAATACGTTTTATCGATTCTGCCTTTATGGCACAGCCTTGACTCCAGATTGTATTCAACTGTAAATGAATACTTATGACAACTGAGAACTGCTGTTCAGTATAGTCATCACGCTGAAATTAATCTGGCATAAAATTTATTTCGAAACGCTGAATCTTTAAATTTTTTAAACATGAGGAATTCAGAAGAAAGAGGTTTTGCGACTATGGATCGCGAACGTCAGCGGGAAATAGCCCGCGAAGGTGGAAGGGCCCGTGGCGACAACCGCCGTAACAGCGGTCGCTCAAATTATGATGGCGATGGCCGCGATCATGGACGTGGTGGCTGGTTTGGTGATTCGCGAGGTCACGCTGAAGCTGCTGAACGCGGATGGCGTTCACGCGGTGGCGGCGGATCTGACAATGATTATGATGGAGATGGACGTGATCACGGACGTGGTGGCTGGTTCGGCGATTCACGCGGACACGCTGAAGCTGCTGAGAGAGGCTGGCGTTCACGCGGTGGCGGCGGATCTGACAATGATTATGATGGAGATGGACGCGGACATGGCCGTGGTGGCTGGTTTGGCGATTCCCGCGGTCATGCTGAAGCTGCTGAAAGAGGCTGGGGTTCACGAGGCGGCGGCGGGTATGACAATGACAATGATTATGATGGAGATGGACGCGGACGTAGCCGTGGTGGATGGTTCGGTGACTCACGTGGCCATGCTGAAGCTGCTGAGCGCGGATGGCGTTCACGTGGTGGTGGTGGATCCGACAACGACTATGATGGAGACGGACGTGGTCACGGTCGTGGTGGCTGGTTCGGCGATGCACGCGGACACGCTGAAGCTGCTGAGAGAGGCTGGCGTTCACGCGGCGGCGGTGGATCCGACAACGACTACGATGGAGACGGACGTGGTCACGGTCGTGGTGGCTGGTTCGGCGATTCACGCGGACACGCTGAAGCTGCTGAACGCGGATGGCGGACACGGGGTGGAAATAATTACTAGCGGATAATGGCGTATCAGCACCTGGCAACTACTACCTGACATTTACTTTAAACCGAATCGAAAAAAAATAAAACGATTGAATTTTAATCCCGGAGTTCGGGCGCATGGAATATTAAAAATAAAAAGCGATGGAAGTAAAAACAGCAAACAAAAAATATCTCGTAAAAGGCAGCGGAGATATGCCGCTGAACTTAAAAAATTCGGATGGTTATTTTCTGTTCGACGAAGATGATAAGAAATATATCGACTTTTTATCAGGCTGGTGCGTCGGTAATTTTGGTTGGGGAAATAGTGTGTTATTGGATGCAATTCGCGAATATGAAGGACCGGCATATGTATATCCCGGTCTTTCTTATTCTCGGTGGGAAGAGCTGGCCGAACTGCTCGCAGAGATCACTCCGGGGAAGTTAAAGCGAACCTTCCGCGCTACAGGCGGATCTGAAGCCGTTGATACAGCATTGCAAATCGCAATGGCATACACCGGTCGGAAAAGATTTTTATCTCTTGAGGGGAGTTATCACGGTAATCTTATAAGTTCCATAAGCATAGGCGATTCAGAAACCGCAGAAAAAGTAGAGAACCATCTTCAGGGTTGTGAACGGATGGAACCTCCACTAAATGAAAAAACATTAAGTAAGATAGAAACCAGCCTTAAGAAAGAAAACATCGCGGCTTTTATTATGGAGCCAGTGATCTGTAACATGGGCGTGATCATTCCCGAAAAAGAATTCATGCAGGGGCTTGAAAGTCTTTGCAGGAAATATGGAACGTTGTTGATCATCGACGAGGTAGCAACAGGTTTTGGTCGAACAGGTAAACTATTTGCGTGCGAACATTTTGAAATTGAACCGGATATTATGTGTATTTCAAAGGCAATTACCGGTGGTTATGTTGGACTTGGCGCTACCATTACGACTGATAAAATTGCAAAAGCCGTAGAGGATAAAGTAAATGTATATTCCACCTACGGCTGGCATCCTTTGAGCGTGCATGTGGCAATTACCAACATACGCCATTTGCTGAAGCATGATATTTTAGATAACGTTACTCGCCTCTCAAAAGTTTTCAGAGACAAACTCTCATCCATGAAATTCAAAAAAGAAGCGGAGATACGAGTGATCGGCCTGGCGATTGGTGTCGAATTCGATGACTCCAAATACGCGGAAAAGATCCAGAAAAGATGTCTGCAGGAAGGCTTGTTGTTGCAGAACCAGGAAAAAACCATTACCATGTTTCCAGCACTCACCATGGACGAAAAAACCGCCCGCGAAGGACTTGAAATACTGGAAAGTTGCATCTGAGATAAATTTCCGTGTACATGTCCCTGACTTTCCGGTCATGGACAATAAAAAATCCAGGCCATAAAAACCTGGATTTTTTTTATAATGTTATGTAAACAGCTTTACTGCGGTACCGCGTTCAGATCGGTAACAGGAATACTGGTTTTTAATTTATAATAGCAGCGGTACGAAATAAACAGGATACCGATGAAGATCAAAGGAAAAAATCCCTGGAAGTCGGCACCGTCAATCGCAAAATGGCTGATGCTCGCAAAAAGGAAGTTAAAGGTGAAGCCCGCATAAGCCCACTCCTTGATGCGCGCAGGTACGGCAGGCAGGATCAATGCGAGGGCGCCCAACACCTTAAACACCGCCAGCGCGTCGCCGAAATACATAGGGTACTGCAGATGACTGATTCCTTGCCGTGACGCTTCGGAATGGAAGAATACTGCAGGCATAACGCCTTCCATCAGGAAAATAATTCCAGTCGTGATCCAAAAAGTGATTTTCGTACTTTTCATTTTCTAGTGTTTTAAGTGGTTAATGAATTTTGTGAGAGTAAAGATAACAAGGTGAACGACATAAGGTGAGTGACAAAAAAGACAGTGTAGGGGGGTGATTGTGACAAAGATCAATGAGCCAATTCTTAACCAGACCTTTTTCATTTCAGGAATCTGCGGGGTATAATCTTTACAAAATCTTTATACTTTACCCTGTACCTTTGTTCCGGTCCTAATAAGATCGCAATATGGCCAATCTTGGTTTCAGGAAGACCCCACTTCGAACACAATACCTAGCAAGTATAATAATAACCTTGCTCGTATCGGCCGGATGTTATTTTCTTTCAGGTATCATCGGATACAGAGTGGTTGCTCTCATATTGATGGTAACCGTATCAGTTACGGCTATGATGTTTGAGATCTTTCCGGTTCTCACTTCCGCCATTCTAAGTTCGATCGTCTGGAACTTTTTTTTCATTCCCCCGAAGTTTACCCTGGCCATTACAAATGCTGAAGATGCCCTGATGTTTGTAATGTATTTTGTTATTGCGCTCCTGAACGCTGTGCTTACTTTAAAGATCAGGCAATTTGAAAAAATTGCGAGGCGTAAAGAGGAAAAGGAAAATACTTTGAAGCTTTATAATACGCTATTGAATTCATTGTCTCACGAGTTGCGAACTCCTATTTCCACTATAATCGGTGCATCCGATAATCTGCAGGCCATGTCCGATAAGCTCTCGGAGTTCAACAAGTATGAACTCGTAACGGAGATCTCAAAGGCAGCCCTCCAGCTGAACAGGCAGGTGGGAAATCTTCTGAATATGTCCAGGCTGGATTCGGGGTTTATAAAACCAAAGAACGACTGGTTTGATGTGAGCGAACTGATCTATGACGTTGTTGGTCAGCTGAAGGAATACGCCAAGGGTAAACCCGTAAATATTACTGTCAGAGAAAATCTGCCGCTTTTTAAACTGGATTACGGCCTGGTGTCGCAGATCCTGCACAACCTCGTACATAATGCACTCACCCACATTCCAAAATATGCGGTGGTAATGGTTCGCGCAGCGTGCAGGGAAGACAGGCTGGTACTTGTTGTGGAAGACTCTGGTTATGGTTTTCCGGCGAGTGAAATTGAAAAAGTATTTCAGAAGTTCTATCGTCTGAAAGATTCCGGCACGGGAGGTTCCGGCCTGGGCTTATCAATTGTGAAAGGTTTTGTGGAAGCAATGAACGGTACTATAAAACTTGAAAATATGATTGATGGAGGCGCTGTTTTTACTATCGAGCTCCCTTGCGAAATATCTTATGTAGGCACCCACACAAAAGCATGAATAGCGCCACGATACTTGTGATAGATGATGAGGCAGCGATCCGCAAACTGCTTGAAATAACTCTCCAGGCAAATGGTTTTCATGTAAGCGCTGCCGTTAATGCAGCAGAGGGCCTCACAATGGCAAAGGAATTCACGCCAGCCTTGATCCTCTTAGATCTTGGATTACCCGATGAAAGCGGACACGAAGTGCTTAGAAAACTCAGAACGTGGAATACGAAGCCGGTTATCATACTGTCTGTACAAAGTGGAGAAGAGGATATTGTACTGGCTCTTGATAATGGGGCAAATGATTATCTCGTGAAACCATTTCGCACGGGAGAACTTCTGGCCCGTATACGTTCGAACCTGCGCACTGGTGTCACAGGAACATTGAAGCACGGTTCCTCAAAAAATACTTTAGAGATTGACCTGGAACATCGGATAATAAAAAAGAACGGTGAACTTATAAAACTGACGGCCACTGAGTTTGAGCTCCTGGCGCGTTTGGTTAAAAATGAAGGCAGAGTCCTTACGCACCAGAGTTTACTGCGGGAAGTATGGGGCCCGGGTTATGTAGACCAGTCACAATACCTGCGCGTATTTATTGCTCAGCTAAGAAAAAAACTGGAAGCTGAACCCAACCAGCCGGAATTTATAATTACTGAATCAGGTGTCGGTTATCGTTTTGTATCTAAAGATTAATATTGAATCAGATCTATGAGCAACCACTCTTCTTCCATTAATAAAATAACACTGGGAGGCGTGCTGGTCTCACTGGGCATCATTTTTGGCGATATAGGTACCTCTCCATTGTACGTGATGAACGCCATTATCGGTAAAGATCCCATTGACGCCAATATTGTGAAAGGAGGGATCTCCGCGGTTTTCTGGACCCTCACACTCCAAACAACGATCAAGTATGTTATACTGACATTAAGAGCTGATAATAACGGTGAAGGAGGGATCTTCTCACTTTTTACGTTGGTACGCCGAAGCAAATTCAAATGGCTGATCGTGCCAGCCATCATAGGAGGCAGCGCGTTGCTTGCTGATGGCATAATAACTCCCCCTATAT
>CBIHOL010000033.1:0-42047 GCA_966211905.1 uncultured bacterium | reverse complement strand
CTGCCATTTGAGATCACGCATTACGAAAAACTAAATTTCGAAACGCAGGAACCAGTTCAGGCCGAAAGTGTTATTTCTGCAGCTCCGACTACCGCTGAACCGGTGAAAAAAAATATTCCGCTCAATGATTACGGAATGAAACATGCGTCAATTGACGCTGAGTTTGAACTTATAGTGGAAGCCCTCAAAAAATGTAACTACAATAAGAGCAAGGCAGCCCAGCTTTTAAATATCGATCGCAAGACCCTGTACAACAAAATGAAGCAATACAAGGAATTTAACGGCAATCTATAATGCTTGTGGACAAATTCAATGTGGAGAGATTCGGGGAAGTTTTTCCGCATATGGAAAATATTCTACATTGTGGATTGTATTTTTATTCTTTTGACAGCAACGAGACTTATTGGAGCCGGGGAATGTACTCAATTCTGGGAGTAGAACCCGATTCACTCGACAGTTCGTTCGATAATTTCAGTAAATATATTCTGGCTGAGGATCGCGAAAAAGTAAAAGCGGTCATAAAGAAATCGCGGGACAACCGCACTGCGTATTCAATAGAATTTTCACTGCTTGACGGTAAGGGTATTTATAAGCGGGTACACGCTGAAACCCACGTGAAGCCGAATATGGACGGGAAAGTGACGGAATACAGCGGGGTGATAAAGGATATTACAGAAAGCTATTTCTATAAAAAGGCTCTCGAGCAAAAAGTAAATCAGCTTGACAAATCAAACAAGAATCTGCAGGAATTCGTTTACGTTGCATCCCACGATCTCCAGGAGCCATTGCGCAAGATCTCCACTTTTGTTGAGCGGCTTAAGAGCAGGTTTGAAGGTGCATTAGGACAGGAAGGTAATATGTATGTGAGCCGGATCTTAAATTCGAGCGTAAACATGCAGACACTGCTTGAAGATCTTTTAAACTTTTCCAGGCTTTCAGTCACCGAAAAGGAATTTGAAACCGTGTCGCTTACAGATTGTATGAACTCGGTACTGAACGATCTTGAAATAAAGATCGAAGAGTCCGGTGCGAAAGTCACTGTTGACCCGTTGCCGGAGATCCAGGGTTATTCCACCCAGATCCGTCAGCTGTTCACCAACCTTTTAAACAACGCCATAAAATTCAGGAAACCCGACCACCAGCCGGTTATCACGGTCAGCTGCGCCCCGGTTAACCCTGCAGATTTCCCTAAATATTCTTTTACGAGCGGAATGAAATACATCTCGATGACGTTTAAGGATGACGGGATCGGATTTGAACCGGAATTTTCGGAGCGCATCTTTATGATCTTCCAGAGACTTAATGGTAAATCGGAGTTTGCCGGATCGGGCATAGGCTTATCCATCTGCAAAAAAATTGTTGAAAATCATCACGGTTTTATTTTCGCTACAGGAGTTCCCGATCAGGGTGCTACATTTACAGTGTTGCTTCCTGAAAAACAGTATTAAGTTATGTTATCCGATCTTAAAGTGCTCATAATTGACGATGACGAAGATGATTTCTTTATCACCAGTCAGTACCTGCAGGAAATACCCTCCATTAATGTAACCTGCACCTGGTGCTTTAACATCAGGGACGCACAGGAAAAATTGCGTTCAAACGAATATGATCTTTATTTTCTCGATTACCGCCTGGGCGCCAGAACGGGTATTGAGCTGTTGAAAGAAGCCATACAGAACGGCACCTATAAACCCATTGTGGTTCTGACCGGGAAAGGAACTCCTGAAATTGATAAACGCGCCGTAGAAAGTGGCGCTTACGACTACCTGATAAAGAGTGAACTCACCACTGAAAAGCTGGAGCGCTGTATCCGTTATGCTATTGAAAGGTATAAAAGCTTTAAGGTAATAAACGACAACGAAAAAAAATTCAGGCTCATTTTCGAAAATGCCCTCAATTTTATTTTTACCTGCAATGAGCTCATGCACTTTTCAAACTGCAATCCCGCCTCCGAGTATTTTATTGGTTACACACCAGAAGAGCTGCATGGCCGATCGATCCTGCATTTTATTGCAAGTACAGAAGACAAGGCCGAGTTTATAAAGCTTGTGCAATCGCGCAAAGGTATCCGCAACGTAAATCTGAAGTTCATTACCAAGCACGGAGAACACAAAACAGGGAACATTTCTTTATCCTACTTTGAAGCAACGGATATGGAGCCACACTGGCAGGGGATCATTTATGATGAAACCATGCGACTGCAGGCCGAACAAACCAAACTTCAGATGGAAAAGCTGGAAGCAACGTACCGTCTTGTACGCACCCTGGCCCACGAGATCCGCAATCCACTAACTAACATAGGATTATCGGTAGATGGTTTATTGGATAAAAAACCCGAAGACGGACAGAAACAATTCATCGATATTATCAAGCGTGGTTCGAAACGGATAAACGATATCATCTCTGAACTCCTGCAATCTTCAAAAGCAATTGAATTAAAACCAGAGCTGGTAGATCTCAATGAACTTATTAAGGAGGTATTGACTATCGCACAGGATCGTATTGAGCTTAAGAACATTCGAACGAATATTTCACTCCTTGATTTTCCCGTGGTTAAAAAACTGGACAAGGAGAAATTTAAGATCGCTATTCTCAACCTCGTGGTTAATGCTATTGAGGCCATGGATAAAGAAAACAGTCTTCTTACCGTAACTCTGCAGAAAAATCTGGAACAAACAGTGATCATGGTGAAAGACAACGGTTCAGGCATTCGCGAAGAAGAAGTGAAGAAATTATTCGAACCGTATTTTACAACCAAAAAAACAGGCATGGGACTGGGCCTGGTTTCTACCTTAAATATTATCAAATCACACGCAGCTACTATTGAAGTGGAATCAAAAGAACAGGTAGGGACAACGTTCAAGGTTGTTTTTGCCGATTAACGTGTAAATTATTCCCCACCGTTTTCCTGCCCTTTTTTGCCTTTCCGCTGCTGGCCGCAAGAGTCTTCATGGCATTTTTCTTGATACCTGAAAGGGAAGAGATAATGTGATGGCGAGAGTAAAACCAAGAATAAAAATTCCTTACAAGCGGTACGAAAAATCATTTGATCGCTCGCAGGAAACAGGCGGAGAAGAGGAAGACGGATTTATCATTCTAAAGGATATCACTGCCAACCCATCTGTTGTGACCACCAACCTGAAACACGAGCGTCCCGAACAGCTGGCGGCATCTGATGCGATCGCCCACGAAGAGCCCCAGAGTAATACTGAGCCCGACAAAGCCCCAGGTGAAGTAACGTTGAATAAAAGAATAAAGATCCGGCGAAAACTCAGGTAATGCCTTAAAATGAATGGATCAGTGTTTTCAGTAATCGGAGAGACGTCATTCTTTGTGGCCGTTGCGGTTTTGCTTGTATTATTTTTCTTTAAGAAGAAAAAGCAGCTCCGTTCCATGAGAGAACATCAGGAATCAGAAAAAACCAATCAATCATAAAAAACAATGAAAACAAAAACTCCATTATTGATCACTCTTTCACTTGCCATGGCTTTTTGCAGCGAACCGAAAAAAGAACAGGCCACCGAAGAAATAAACGAAACACAGAATGAGGCCTCGCAGGATGCAGAAAATGCGCAGCGTGCCGTGCAAGCTACTGCCGATCAGACTTCTGATGACATAGCCACAGAAAGAGAGGAGTTTAAAGCCAGGGTTAACCAGCAGATCGATAAGAACAAACTGGATATTGAAGAGCTGAAGAACGACAGTAAAAAGGTTAAGCGCGATGCCCGCAAAGAATACGACGAAAAAATAGCGGAACTGGAAACTGAAAATGAAAAGCTACGCTCGCGTCTTTCGGATTATAAAGGTGAAACACGTGAGGACTGGGATACTTTTAAAACCGAATTCAATAAAGACATGGATGATCTTGGGAACTCGATCTCTAATCTTTTTAAGAAGGATAAAACCAGGTAAAAGGCATAAAAAAAAGCCCTCCGATGAACGGGGGGCTTTTTCATAAAAAATAAGAATATTATTTAAGCGACGCTACTTTTTTAGCGAGCTTTGATTTCATGTTTCCTGCTTTGTTCTTATGGATCACATTCTTCTTTGCAAGCTTATCAAGCATGCTCGATACTTTAGGTAATAACGCGTCAGCATCTTTTTTAGAAGTAGCTGTACGTAATTGTTTTACCGCAGTACGGGTCGTTTTTGCATAATAACGGTTTTCGGTGCGTTTTGCATCGTTAGAGCGGATACGTTTGATTGCAGATTTATGGTTTGCCATTGTTGTAATACTTTTAATAATCCCAATTTTGGGAATGCAAATATACTAAATTTTTTGAATATCCAAGTGTTAAAAACAAATTAACGAGGATTTCTAATTCCCCCTATTTTTGTGAAAATGAAGCAATTCCTCGTATTTATAAGCTTTTTGGTGATTGCTTTATCGCTAAACGGACAGTCTTCTTATAAAGGAGTCAAAAACCTGGTCCCAAACGGCAGCTTTGAGAACTACAGGAAAAAGTCATCAGACATCCGTAAAGCGATCCCCTGGAGACCAATAGAAACGGTTGATTATTACCACAATCCGCTATCGAATGATACCACTGCCGAAAGAGGTGCTGCATCGGGAGATTGTTATGCAGGATTCAGGTTCAGGAAAAAATACCGGGAATTTCTGCAGGTACGACTCACCGAACCACTGCACAGGGGCACGGTGTATGAATTTAATATGGAGATCCGGCTTGCTTTCTGGAGCAATGTGGTTCTCAGGTCCTTTGGCTGCCTGTTTTCGAAAGCCGGCTACAAAAGCGTTAATGACTCGCCACGCAATATGATGGTGGATACGATTAACGACAAGAACGGTCTTCACAATGGTTACCGCTGGATCACTGTATCGGGATTTTATAAGGCTGGTGGCGGCGAAAAGTACATCACGGTTGGAAATTTTGCGCCGGTACTTAAAAAAGACATGATCAATATTCCTATTGTGCGTTTCGGACCACGGGAGTCCTACTACTTTGTTGATCATATTGAGCTAATTAAAGCACGTCAATTCGAAGAAAAGGTGGCTGTTGAGCGTGTGGGTCCCGATTACATGGAGGCCTGGCAGGATTCTACGCTGCAGGTAAAGGAAGATATCGCTGTTGGAGAAACAGTGGCACTTAACAATATATTTTTCGAGGAAGGAAAACACTACCTTTTACCAGAGTCATACGTGGAGCTTAATAAGCTGGCCCGTTACCTCATCAGGAACCCTGGAATTGAGATCCAGATAAATGGACATAGCGATAATTCGGGACTTAGGTTCAAGACGCAGAAAACCAGCGAGCTCTGCGCGCGCGAGGTGTTTGAGTACCTTATTGGAAGAGGAGTTCAGAATAAAATGTATTTCAAGGGGTTTGGCAGCACCCAGCCTGTAGCAGATAACGATACTCCCGAAGGAAGGGCAAAGAACAGGCGGGTGGAGTTTGAGATAATTAAAAAATAGCTCAAAAGAGCCGTTGAGCGCTGAATGCCCTTAGCCAGCAATGCGAATTCAATATACTTTGTACCTTTATTTTATAACTATTACACACAAACCTACTTCATGAATTTACTAGCTAAAGACAATCCCCGGATCATCAGGGCGTGGACATTTTACGATTGGGCCAATTCGGTTTTTCCCCTGGTTATCACCTCCGCAGTTTTTCCCAATTTTTACGATGCTGTAACCGCCACCAAAAATGAAGCCGGTGAGATAATAAGTCACACGGTCACATTTTTCGGCCATACGTTCGAAAATCAGAACCTCTATTCTTTTGTTTATGCCTTCGCTTTGTCTATCGTGGTCATAATTGCACCGATCCTCAGCGGGATTGCAGATTATCTTGGAAATAAAAAAAGATTTCTCCAGTTCTTCTGCTACCTGGGTTCCCTTTCATGCATGTGTCTTTTCTTTTTTAATAAACAAAAGCTTGAGCTTAGTTTTATCCCTTTTATTACAGCTACCATTGGTTTTTGGGGAAGTCTCGTCTATTACAATTCCTATCTTCCTGATATAGCAAGTCGTGACCAGCAGGACAGGGTAAGCGCCCGTGGATTTGCGCTGGGTTATTTCGGCAGTTCACTGCTGCTTATTATCTGCCTTATATTTATAATGACGAAAACCTTTTTTCATTTACTGGGAGATGCAGAACAGTATAAAGGTATCGATGCAAGGATCTCCTTCCTGCTAGTCGGGCTCTGGTGGATTGGCTTTGCGCAATATACTTTTGCTGTTCTGCCAACAGTGGTTCACAAAATGCATGGAAATGACCGGAGCAAGATCATCAGCAAGGGGTTTACGGAATTACGCCAGGTGTACTCACAGCTAACAAATATGCCTGTTTTAAAAAGATTTCTGACCGGGTACTTTTTTTACAACATGGGAGTTCAGACCGTGATGGTGGTTGCAGTTCTTTTTGCGAGAAATGAAATTACATGGAATGATGAACAGGCCAAGACCACTTCCCTGATCGTAAGCATTCTTATTATACAATTTGTAGGGATTGCAGGATCATTTATTTTTTCACGGCTTTCCCGCAGCATCGGCAATATCAAGGCGCTGATGATAGCGGTCTTTATCTGGATCTTCATTTGTGCGTTTACCTATCTTGTGGTCCATTTACCTTACCAGTTTTATATCGTTGCCTTCCTGGTTGGATTCGTAATGGGCGGTATACAGTCACTGTCCCGAAGTACATACAGTAAATTAATTCCGTCGACGGACGATACAGCAAGCTTTTTTAGTTTTTTCGACGTGATGGAAAAGCTGGGGATGATCATTGGTACGGTGACCTTTGGAATTATCAGTGAAATATTCGGAGGCATGCGGCCATCCATACTTTCGCTCATAACATATTTTGTGATCGGCTTTTTTATCCTTTTAAGCATGAATAACGTAAAACATAAAGAGGTTAGCGCACAACCCGCTGCTACCGACGTTTGATCCTGATGAGGAAGTTACCCTTAGTTTTACTTTTCTATTCTTTGTGTTTCCATGGGCAGATCACTTTCGATCAGTCGCTGGTAAACCTTGGAAATGTTCCGGAAGCAAACGAGATACGCGGGGATGTGGTTGTAAGAAACCAGGGCGAAAAAAAAGTTTTTCTTTTACGTGCCGACGCCGACAGGGGGGTTAAAGTATATACTTCAAAAAAAACATTGCAGCCAGGCGACACTGCGTTACTCATCGTTTCATTCTTTCCTGAAAAAGCCGGCAATTTCCGGCAGGATGTACGGCTAGTGAGCAGCGACCAGGACAAACCCTACAAGTTTGGTATTATCGGGAATCTTCAGAAACTCGCAGCCGATAACAGCACGGCATGTTATTACTTCGGAAGCCGCACAGCTCCCGTTGCTGCAAGAACTCAATCTCCACTGGTAATTCCGGAACAAAGAATGCCACGTGATGTTAGCAATAAAATGCCGGATGCCAGTGCACAACAGGCCTCGGTTCCTCCTACGCCGCCACAGTCGCCCCCTGCTCCACCAGCCCCGCCAAAAAAGAAGAATACAACCTCTACCGCGCTGCCAGAGGATAGCTATAAACCAAATAATATTCTTTTCCTTGTGGATGTGAGCGGCTCAATGAAAGATTCGCTGAAACTGCCTTTGATGAAAACGTCCCTGCACACGCTGATAGATGCGGTACGTGAGATTGACACCATTACTTTTGTTACTTATTCTGATACTGTGAAAGTATTGAGCGAGGCAATAAGCGGTAAAAACAAGAATGAGCTTCATCGAATCGTAGACCAGCTGAAGGCACGCGGAATGACAAAGGGCCGCACTGCCATTCTGATAAGCCAGAATGTAGCGCAAAAACATTTTATCAGCGGAGGCAACAACCAGATCATTATGGCGTCAGACGGTAAATTCAGATTTGAGGAGGAGGATTTTGACCGGTGGAAATCGAGACAGGGAGACAAAAATATCATTTTAAGTACCGTCGTTTTCGGAGACGATAAGGAAGCAATGCGAAACCTGCGTGAAATTGCCAGGAGGACCAAAGGATCGTTTATACATATCCGTTCGAGGGAAGGAAGTAATGAAGCACTGCTTAATGAAGTGCGCGAGCGCAGCCGTATTTAGACACGCGTTAATTTTTGTAAAGCACAGATCCGGAGTAACAGTTTATTTTACCTTTAAAGTATACAAATGAAAACGTTTTTCGCAACATCATTATTCCTGGGCATGTCGTTATTAAGCGCCTGCCAGACGCCGACCGAAAACAATAAACAAACTACTAAACCCATGAGCACAAACTATAATAAAACCGAAGAGGAGTGGAAGAAGGATCTATCACCTGAGCAGTATGAAGTGCTCCGTAAAAAAGGTACCGAACGCCCCTTCACAGGAGAATATAACGATCATTATAAAAAAGGTTTTTATACCTGCGCAGGATGTGGAACTGAATTGTTTTCAAGTGAGCAGAAATTCAACAGTCACTGCGGCTGGCCAAGTTTTGATAACGAGCTGGGTGGTGGCGACAGGGTAAAGAAAGTAAAAGACTTCTCGCACGGAATGATCCGCACCGAGATCGTATGTGCAAAATGCGGTGGTCATCTTGGTCATCTCTTTGATGATGGACCTACTGCGTCGGGACAGCGTTATTGCGTAAACAGCCTGAGTCTCGGCTTTAAGCCGGAATAACACTTCATTATCTACGCTGAATAATATTTTTTACCTGTTGATGATCAGCTTATGCTGATAATTGATGTTACCCGTGGCTACAACAATATAAATACCTGGGGATAAATGGCGGGTATCGATCATCTGCTGATCAGAAAAATCCGAGTTATAAATCAGGCTACCGTCAATTGTAAACAATCGCAAATTATTTGAACCAGGAGCATGAATGGTTACCTGTTCGGCAGCGGGATTAGGATACAAAACAAACCGTTCAGCATCATTTTCAGCCAGGGCATTGGGAATATTGAAAGTGCAATTACACCCGGCCTTCATCATCCGCAGATTTCTTTCATAGGCGGCATTAAAACCAGCAGCGTAGTTCACTGATTCTCCAAAAAGCGGCCAGTTATTTGTTTGTGCGTTAAAACAAACAGGCTTGTCATTTCCACTCAGGTATAAGCTTGTTGCAGAAACGTTTGTTCCAGTTGGTGTAAGAACGCCTTTAACAAGATTTCCCGACTGCAGGTGTGCCGAACCAGTTATGCTGTAATTTCCCATCAGCTGTGCAGTTCCTGTGATCTCATTCTTTATGAATTGCATCGTGTCGCCAGCTCCGTTATTCATTACCAGGCCGTACAAAGTTATCCTGTTCCTGAAAATTGTGTTGTAAGGTCCGTTGATGCCATGTGAATTATCAATGATGGTATTCTGATTAATATTTCCTTCAGCGAGATTCGCAAAGGGAAAGTTGCCGTGGAATACAATGTCACCTGCACTGTTGGATGGAAAAAAACCCTCCTGCCAGAATGGGTCGAAAGAATAATTGTAAGCCACCACATTTCCATTTGCTCCTGCCTGAAACAACATGGAATGCCGCAGGTGCTCAAAAATATTATTTTCGGCAAGACATTCCCCTGCACTGTACTGAAACGCCAGGCCGTAACCCTGACCACTGCCACCATATGCATGAGCGTGATGGAACCAGGAATTTGTGATGCTGATGTTCGCGCAACGGTTCAATTCCACATGGGCGTAGTTTGTTGAGTCGCCTTCAATGCCATGGATCCAGCACTGTACAGCCCTGTCAAAGGAAAGCAGTGAGGTCTGAAAAGATGTCGCATCCGTTCTTTTGATGGATAGACATTCAAAACCAATCGCTTTCCTGGGAATGATCTTTTTAATCACCGGCCTTAACTTCTTAGCATAATTAAAACGGAAGGGAGAATGAAACGTGATGCGATCAGCATTTACCGCTTTAACCTGCATAACCTGTCCAAGACTTCCGTATGCCCACGTGCTTGCCATGTAGGCGCTGTCGTTGCACTGAAGGTAAACCCAATCTCCCGCTTTAAATAGTGACCCTTTTATAACATTCACAGAAACACTGTCGCGTATCCCTGGTGAAGAGAAACTGCTGGTATCTGAAGGAACTTCAATGCCGTTAATGTTAAAGCAATGATTGAGCGCGCCGTTCATCGAAAAAACAAGGCGGGTCGATCCGCTGCCAGCACCAAGGAACAGGATGCTATCTGCATTAATAGAGATGGCAGAGGTGAACGTGTACGCACCGGCAGGGAAATAGATCACACCTGCCTTTTTATTCAATGCGGTGATTGCGGCCGCTAATGCAGCGTTATTTGCACCTCCATTGGTGTTGCCACCAGTGTTCATGATATTTATCGTCTGCGTAAAAACCGGCTTTTGACCCTTGAATCCGGCATCCTTCCAGTTGGTTGTTTTGATCTGCGCATTAAAAAGAGCAACGCAGAAAATGGCAATGAGGGTGAAAAGTTTGTGGAACTTCATACCTAAAGATACAGCAATGAAGATTAAACTCAAAGCGTGCACCGAAAGCGGAACGAAATATTTTAAAAAAGCGGAAGCACCGGCCTGTTTCCGAGCACGGCCTCTATCCGTTCCATCACCTCGCCTGTGAGCAAAGGGAGAACATCAAGTGCGCCAAGGTTTTCTTTTAATTGTGCTGGTTTACTGGCTCCAAGTATTGCAGTGCTTACATTCGGATTTTTAATGCACCATGCTACTCCTAATTTCGGCAGCGACGTACCCAGCTCGTTTGCAATGATCCCGAGTTGCCTGGTCTTTTCTATTTTTGACTGATCACCAAGAGTCCTTTCTTTCAGCCAGTCCATACCTTCAATATGCAGACGGTTGTCCTTAGGCATTTCCGTATTGTATTTCCCGGTGAGCAAGCCGCTGGCCAATGGACTCCATATGGTGGTGCCAAGGCCATGCTCTTTAAAAAGATGCAGGAAGTCCTTTTCCATCTTGGTGCGCTCAAACATGTTATATTGTGGCTGCTCCATTGTTGGACCAACAAGGTTTCTTTTTTCCGCGATCAGAATTGCCTGCATGATCTCGTCGTTTGCCCACTCACTTGTACCCCAATAAAGGATCTTTCCCTGCTGGATAAGAGTATTCATGGCAAATACAGTTTCTTCAACCGGCGTATTCTTATCAGGACGGTGGCAAAAGAAAAGATCAATATAATCCACTTTTAATCTTTTCAAGGCAGCGTGGCAGCCTTCTGTTATATGCTTGCGCGACAAACCCGTTTGATTTGGTTTTCCTTCTTCAAATCCAAAATACACCTTGCTGCTTACACAGTAGGAACTCCTGGCCCATCCTTTCTTTTTGAGAATATCGCCCATTACGATCTCCGATTTTCCACGGGCGTAGATCTCCGCGTTGTCGAAAAAATTAATGCCATTTTCGTATGCGATAGTCAGCAATTCATCGGCTGTATTATCATTGATCTGTTTGCCAAAGGTGACCCAGCTTCCAAATGACAAAACACTTACCTGCAATCCTGATCTTCCTAAACGCCTGTATTCCATAATACGTATTTGCGACAAATGTATTTAAAAGAAAAAAAGCAGGATAAATACAAAAGCTAAATTAATCTCCTACAACAATTTTGATGGTGCGCGACATATTTTGGTGATGAAGCACAAAAAGATAAATGCCATGCCTCCAGTACCGGACATTTACCGTGGTGAGGTTGCTGTGAAGGTGCTCAACGTCCACTTCGCTGCCCAAGTCGTTGTATACAGTCAGTTTAAGACCTGGGAGATCAGGATGTTTTATAGTTACAAATGAAGTTGCGGGATTAGGGAATACCAGCACCGCCGACAGATCTTCAGAAATCACAGCAGCACATTCGTCAACGGTGACAAGGGCCATAGCAATAGAAGTACAACCATTCACTGATGATCCCGCTACATTATAGACCGAAGTCACATACGGATTTACCGAAATAGTTTTAACTGACACTGCAGAGGGATACCAGGTAAATGTTGATGCGCCGGAAGCAGAAAGAATAACTTCTTCGCCCGCGCATACCAACGTACGGTTCTGACTTGTTTTTAAAGCAGGGACAGTTTTTGTTGTGACTGCAATACTATTTGTATTAATACAGTTATTACTTCCCGCACCCGTAACAGTATAAACTGATGCGGCGGGCGGATATGCCACGATGGTTTGCCCGATCGCCCCCGTGCTCCATGTATATGTTATGGCTCCCTGAGCTGAAAATGTGGTTGCAGAAGAAGGACAAACAATGGTGCCAGCGGTTGCAATAGTTATTATCGGCAAAGGCAGAACCTGGAGAGATACAGTCTGCGATGCCAGGCAGCCCTCTGCGTTTTTTCCGGTCACTGTAAAAACAGAACCAGCATTCGCTTTAATTACTGCTACATTGCCTGCACCGATACCTGTCCATGAATAGCTGCTGGCGCCAGATGCAGAGAGGGTGACGGAGCGACCAGCACAAACCTGCTGAGGATCTGCATTTACAGTAAGAGTGGGAGGAGCGGAGATCGTATGAGTAACAGGTATTCTCACACTTTTGCAACCTTTCACATTATAACGGACAATGCCCGCAAATGCAGCGGGACTGGCAGCTACGTTAAAGTACGACGGTCCGGCTATGCCGGCACACACTGTAATATTGCCGTTTTGAACCACCGTGGTTCCTGCCGGCAGTGCAGCCAGAATATTTACAGAAAGCGACGAAACAGACACAATATAAAATCCCACTCTCCCGCCGGCATTTATTTTTGTCAATGGAATTTTGAAAGAAGATAATGCGCCTCCTCCAGGTGCACTTACCGTAAAATTGCCCGCGAGGATCCATCCTGCATTGGAGGACGAGAAATTAAAATAGCTTCCCGAACGTTTCCAAATTTCAATTGTTCCGGTTCCGGAATTCGCAATCGGAAGATCAAAACCTGAAATTTCAAGATCATTAATTGCAAGCACATCAAACATCTGACCTACCTGCACTGAAGATGAGGGTGGCGCGAGCGACACTGAATCAGCAAACCCAGAAGCAGCTTCCGCGAAGTAGGTTGTATTTGCACTGTTTGAAACAGTAAACAAAGCGCCTGAAAAAATGGCTGTGCTGTCAAGTGCATTTTTATACCAGGAAATAGCTGAGGGTGAAAATGCCGAAGCTGATAATGTTGCCTGTTGCACCGGCAGGCAGCTTACTGCACCATTTGCCTGGATGACAGGATTTGTGACAACAATATTTACCGAAGCAGTTACAGAACAATTCAGGGAATTAGAAGCAGTAACAGAATATGAACCAGAGACTGTGGGAGTTAACACCACTGACGCCGTAGACGCACCTGTAGACCATGAGTAGGTTCCGCCAGCTGAAAGGGCAGTAATAGTGCAGGACTCGCCCGTACACACAGAGCTTCGTGCTATCGATACATCAAGATCGATCCGGGACACTTTCATTACAATCTGAGCAGGTGCCGAGATACAACCATAACGTTCCGCAACCACGGTATAGTTTCCTGCCTCTGAAGTATCGGCGATGCTTAAGATAGGATCCTGCTGCCCGGAGTAGTATCCAAGCGGACCCCTCCAAAGAAAATCAGAGTTGGAAAAAGATGATGCGGATAACTGTACAGTCTGCCCTACACATGCCGCCACCGACGCAGATGGCAGACTTATCGTAGGCACAGGGTGCACAACCAGCGTAACTTCAGGAGAAATTGCTGTAACAGGCACCAGAGTACAGGTGGTTTCGAGTCGATAAAAATAAGTGCCAGCGTTCAATACCCCGGAATAATATTCAGCTGCGCCGCCACCAGAGCCGCCGGCAACATTACTGAAGGTGCCTCCGGAAGTTGAAGAAATTTTCCACTGTTGAACAATTCCGGTACCACGTGTAAAACCGGACCCATATAACGCAACTGTCGCACCTGCGCATAGGCTCGCAGTTAACGGAAAGACCGATGCCGCACTCACACTTGAACATGGAGTTGTATTCAGATCAAATTCATCGGCACCTATATCCGTTGCGGAACCGGATCCTGCATAACCTGTAAATCCAAACCGGATATCTTTATCAAAGTCATCACTCCTTGTGCCGGCAGCCATACCCCCGCTCTCACACGCAGTTACACTATTATCGGTAACATGAAGGTAGTTTGGCGATGAAGGTACAAGGCTTTTAAACTGCATGCCCTGCGAAACGCTTGCACCTTCACGTGGTGAAGCAAATAAAGTGAAGGAGGACAAGGACTGATATTTTGTTCCATTGTCGAAGATGACATTCTGAAGTCCGGGAGTACCGGCGTAAAACAAGTTCCGGTCAGAACCCGCAAGGTAAGAAGTCATGGTTGAACTACTCCGGCGAAATGCCGCGGTAACGCCGGTTCCCGTCGGTACTGCGGCGTTAACTAAAATGTTGTTGGTGAGCAGTATTGAAGCCGACGAGGAAGCAAACAAGGCGTTGCTTCCGAAATGAGCACCTGTGCTGCTGCCATGAATAAAAACAGAATTATAGTCCAGCTCGGCCCTGCTTCCCGAAGAAATAAAAATCCCATTGCAGCGACTAGCACCCCCCGCGGACGAGGAGAAAATATTTCCAACAAGATTATTAAAGAGCGACGTTGAAGTTGTACCCGCACAAATAATACCGAACGCAGAATTGCTGAACGAAGTGATCCCTGCGATCTTGTTGCACGATATACCCGCTCCTGCATTTGAAGCCACAATATATATACCCTGCGCGGTAGCGGTGGCTGCGACGTCGGTAACCAGGTTGTCGCTCATCTTTACTGCAATAGCAGAAGATGAAGGGGAAGCCAGGTACATGGCTGTAACTGCCCCTGAGAACGAAACTCCGCTGATAGTATTGGACGATACCGACGAACCCTTCGCTGAGCCGGCATCTCCCGCATCACTAAGATAGATGCCATAAAATATACCAGTACTTTTAATAGAAATATCCTGTAACAAATTATTTTCGATGACCTTCCGCGGATATGGAGCTGAATTTCCATCGGCCGAATAAATTGCGTAAAAATTACCTGTTCCTCCTGCCAGGGAACTAATGCCTGAAAATACATTCGCACTGATCTTCTGCAATCCAGCAGCAGCCGCGTTTCCAGACGAGTAATAACCATAAAGATTTCCTGCCGCCGCACCCTGTGAGTACGATATAACGCTGTTGTTTGTAACCGCGAGAGTATTTTGGATCAATGCATTATTAAAAATAAAATACTCACTCCCGCTATGATTCATCAATAGCTTCGTAAAACGATTACCAGCTATTGAGAGCTGAGCCAGCGCTGTTGAATTATTAATAAAATAAAGTGTTCCGCTTCCCGGTACCGCTGTATGATAAAAATGTGAAAAAGAATTGCTGTCAATAACTGCAGTGCAGGTAGAAGCGCTGCCGTTATTGTACAAACCGTATGCAGTTCCCGTATAGGCAACATTGCTATGAAACTTAAAGGTCAGCATATTTTTGCGCAGGAGTAACGATTGGGAAACTGCTCCGGAATTGTAAACCAGGTAAGTGCTTCCCGAACTGGCGTGGGTTGAATTATTGTAGAAGCTGTTGCTCTTGATTACCAGATACGCCGCCGACGCCGAATTGGAAATGCCATAGAATGAACCTGAAGTTGCTGTCTTATACGAACTGTTCTGGATAAGATTATCAGCAATAGTTATTGTATTCGAGCTGCCCGCCGCACCGGCAAGATTTTCAACTGCCAGCAGCTGGGAGCTTGTGCCTCCGCCTCTCACGGTAATTGTATTATTAATGATGCTGCAATTAGCTCCAGGCGCAACGCCCGAATAAATTCCACGCAATGTAGCCGCATGGTTTGCCCCATTACCGGTATTATTATCGACCGTATTGTACCCGATCAGAAGATCGTATTGTGATTGCACACGCAGCCCGGCGCTGGCATTAAGGCCACCACCCCCAAAATTAAAAATCCTGTTACCCGCGACTACACTGTTACCGCCAATTTCATTTTGCTGATCACATAATGAAAAAGTAGAGCCTGCAAATCCATTTATTGAAACTCCCGTATTACAATTGGTCAATAAATTACCGTAGATGTGATTGTATGAATTTGAGCCTGACGGGGAGCCTGTTACCAAATGCTGATTATGTGCTGAAGGCAGTGCATTAACTATATCTATACACCGCGATCCGTCAACAGCCGGTCCCGATCCGGAAGAATTATTTATCCTGGAGAGGGAGATAAAGCAGTTTTTGATCGTATTATACTGGCATCCGTCGTTGGCGGAGGCTTTAAAAAAACCAATCCCGAATTCCATCGTGGCAGGATTGGAAATATTCAGATCGACGAAAGATAATCCGTCTATTGTTATATAGTCGCAGCCTATAAGTCTGAAGATGCCATCCTGCACTGCAGCACCCGGAGTTTTATTGCCCGACGAATAAGCGTAAATAACAGGATTGGTGCCGGTTCCATTTTTTTTAAAGACAACCGGCGCAAGAGCGGAACCGGATGCATACAACGAGTATCCCGTTGAAACAGCTGTTTCGGTATATCCTGATGCAATATATACTGTAACGCCGGCGCTAACTCCCTGTGTATTCAGATCACCAATGGCAGAGGCTATGCTGGAATAAGTTCCTGGCACAGAAAAAGTTCCTGAGAGCTGTGAATACAACTTCAGTGTGAATAATAAACAACTGGTGAAAAGGATTTTTTTCAAGCTCTCTTTTCTTTGGGTTAAAACAAAATTAACCCTTTTAAAATTAGGTGAGCAGGAAAAGTTCCGGCGAATTTATTTATTTAGACGAACGTAACTTAATCGCAGACGAGGAGCATTTTCGCCCATAGCAGGACCATACAATACAACTCCTTCTGCATAAAAATCACGCCTGATAATCCTCGTAAGGATGCCGTTCGTATTTAAAAGATCGAGTCGTTCGGGATTAGCGACCACAAGCACAAAACCATTATTTTTTACTTTGCCATCAATGATAGCCTGCACATGACGGGTAATATTAAAAGTGTATTTGTCGGCGGAATAAACTCCACCATAACGGGCATTATCGAGCGTGGTCATCTGGTCAACAGCAAAAGTATCGCGTCCGGCTGGTGTAAGAGGCAAAAGACAAAGGGCCGGAGGTGCCACCAGGAAGCCACCGGCTCTGACCCCATTATCAATCTTAAAAGTGATCTCCGCACGATTTACCCCGAAATCTGCAGAATCAACATAGGAAGAAAGCTTAGGAATAAAGATCCTTGTGTTGGTAACACCAAGACCCTTTACGAAAAAATAAGGAGATGAAGAAGTGTCGGATGGGTTCTGATTCTTAAGAACCGGGTGTGCGGATGAAAGATCCTGCTGCACTGTGTTGAACCTGACAGCGGCAGCTCCTGAAAAATTAAATTTTTCCTGTTTTGTTATATTGCTGCTGTCTTTTGACCTCAGGTAAAAGAACAATCCGCTCGAAGCTTCTTCAAGATCACACCTGAAGATCACACCTTCGTTTCCGGACGGGACACTGGCGGCAAGATAAAATCCTTTGTATTGCTGCTGAAGCCTCTCGTTGCTTGTAAGGAATTCAGGATGATCAATAAACTCCTGTGCGTAAGCTTTGTCGAGCTTAATGCGGATAACATTTCCTGAGACTCTGATGGTGGACTTCGTTTGAAGCGCTACCGGATTATGCAGATTGATAATATCAGTAGTATAATTTCTTTTGTTGCTTAATGTGGAATCAAGTGTATGAACAGAAAAAGTTAAAGACGACGTAAATTCTCCTTCAAATCTGTTCTGGTCAATCAAAAAAACAAATTCAGCAGAATCTACGATCGGAGTCGCAGAAAAGTTAATATTAGAAAGAGTAGTGTTGATGTTGAGATACATTCCCACTTTTACATTACCGAAGATAGGATCGTTATGAGTGCCGAGAAATTTGTAACGATCATTCATAGTGATAACGGGAACTGCATTTTGAGCATAACCGTACAGAACGGCAGAGTCGTTAAACCTTGCGGTGAGCAGATCATTTTCTGGCTGCACCGAAGCGTCGAGCATACGCGGATCTTTTTTGCAGGCAAATACCAGGAGGCCCAGAACGATAATGAGGGAAATCCGAAAATAAAAATTCATTGCCGCAAAAGTAAGCATAATTGCGGGGCCACCGCATGGCCATTGTGAAAGCCACAAAAAAAAAGCGCTGCACTTGTGCAACGCTTCTTAAATTTTGTTATTGTGCTTTTAGCTCAGCACATTTGCTTCTTCAAGCATCTCATCATAAAATTCATTGAAAGCATCCATGTATTCAAGCTCATTTTTATATCCAAGAAAAGGTTTTCCGGTCTTCTTAATGAACTTTTCAATTTCAGGATTTAATTTTTCAGTTCCCTGGATAACTCCGTCAGCGAACTCGATCGATTGCCTGATCATATTAAAATGACTAGGTTCTTCGGCCAGGTGCTTAAGATCTTTTTTAGTGAAACCATCAAATGACAGCTTATCTACAAATTTCTTATTCAGGTTTTTCGGAAACTCATCGTCATAAAGAGACACAACGATCTTGGTATCTGCGAAAAGAGGATCTTCCTGGTAATATTTTTTAATATACAATGGCATCAGGGAAGCGAACCATCCATGGCAATGGATGATATCAGGCTGCCAGCCAAGTTTTTTAACTGTTTCAGCAACTCCGCGCACGAAAAACATTGCACGCTCATCATTGTCATCGAAATACTTTCCTGAGGTTTTATCAGTAAGCATGGCTTTACGACCGAAATATTCTTCGTTGTCGATAAAATAAACCTGCATACGGGCTGTTGGAATGCTTGCAACCTTGATGATCAGCGGATGGTCAACGTCGTTGATCACCATGTTCATTCCCGATAAACGGATCACTTCATGCAGTTGGTGCCTGCGCTCGTTGATACTTCCATATTTCGGCATAAATGTGCGGATCTCTTTCCCGCGTTCCTGAATTCCCTGAGGAAGTCTTCTGGCAATCTTGCCGATATATGTTTCGTCTAAATACGGGGTAATGTCTTGAGAAACAAAAAGGACTCTGGCTTTCTTCATACGATAATTAACTCCTTTTTAATGATAGTACAAATTTACGGAAAATTAAACCATATTCAAAGTTTACTTGTAGCTTTGCGGGCCAGCCACGTGTTAATTTTCACCAAAATACCTGATTTACAGGCCTTTCTGACAGAATATAAAGCCAAAGGCCACACTGTTGGCTTTGTGCCCACCATGGGAGCCCTGCACGAAGGCCATATTTCACTGATCAGGGCCAGCGCAGAGGCCTGCAGCCTCACTCTCTGCAGCATTTTTGTCAATCCCACGCAATTCAATAACCCGGAAGATCTTAAAAGATACCCAAGAATGCCCGAAAAAGATGCAAAAATGCTCGAAAAAGCGGGTTGCGAGGTGCTTTTTCTGCCTTCTGTGGAGGAAATGTATCCCAAAGGCGGAACAGAAACGTTTGACCTGGGTACCGTGTCCAAAGTGCTGGAAGGTGCATACCGGCCCGGACATTTTAACGGGGTAGCCCAGGTAATAAAACGATTTTTTGAGATCATCAAGCCGGATAAGGCATTTTTCGGCAGTAAAGATTACCAGCAGGTGCTGGTGGTACGAGCCCTTGTTAAACAGCTGGATCTTCCGGTTGAAATTATATCCTGCCCAATTAAACGCGAACCTGATGGCCTGGCGATGAGCTCAAGGAACGCCTTGCTTAGTCCGGAAGAAAGGATCCTGGCCTCAAACATTCCACCTCTGATGCAGGCCGCGGTCAGCATGGCGAAAGTTGATTCTGTGAGCGCAGCAAGGCAGTACATCAAAGACCAGCTCGGACGCTTTCCAAACCTGAAGCTGGATTATTTTGAGATCTGTGATGCACACACTCTGCAGTCGATCGATCACACTGATGAGACAAAAAATGCGCTTGCTTTAATTGCCGTGTATGTTGGAAAGATCAGGCTGATCGACAATCTTTTTTTATACTGATTTATCCTATTTTTGTAGCCTTAAAAATACCTATGGCCCTGAAACCCGAAGACCTCTTCAAGAATATCATATCACACAGTAAAGAATACGGATTCATTTTCCAGAGCAGCGAGATCTATGACGGGCTTGCCGCTGTTTATGATTACGGTCAGTGCGGTGCGGAACTCAAAAAAAATATCCGCGATTACTGGTGGAAGGCAATGGTTCAGATGCACGGGAATATTGTGGGCATTGATGCCGCTATTTTTATGCATCCCACTACCTGGAAGGCCAGCGGACACGTAGATGCATTCAATGATCCACTGATCGATAATAAAGACAGCAAAAAAAGATACAGGGCGGATGTCCTGATAGAAGACCATGTTACTAAGATCGAGGATAAGATCAATAAGGAAGTTGAGAAGGCCGCAAAACGTTTTGAGAATTTCGATGCTGCCATGTTCCGCTCCACGAATGCACGCGTGCTCGAATACCAGAAAAAAATTGATGAGATCAACGCGCGATTCAAAACAGCGCTCAACGATAATAACCTCGAGGAAGTAAAACAGATCATCATAGATCTTGAGATAGTTTGCCCTATCAGTGGCAGCCGCAACTGGACAGACGTGCGCCAGTTCAACCTTATGTTCAGCACCTCTATGGGGTCTGTATCGGAAGATGCCAACACCATCTATCTTCGTCCGGAAACCGCACAGGGAATCTTTGTGAACTACCTGAATGTTCAGAAAACAGGAAGGATGAAAATCCCTTTTGGTATTGCTCAAACCGGTAAGGCGTTCAGGAATGAGATCGTGGCAAGGCAATTTATATTCAGGATGAGGGAATTTGAGCAGATGGAAATGCAGTTCTTTGTGAAACCGGGCACCGAAATGGAATGGTATGAACACTGGAAGCAGGCACGTTTAAACTGGCATCTGTCATTGGGTCTTGGAAAAGAAAAATATCGTTTTCACGATCATCTTAAATTAGCACATTACGCCAACGCCGCCTGTGATATTGAGCATGAATTCCCGTTTGGTTTCAAGGAGCTGGAAGGGATACATTCGCGAACTGATTTTGATCTTAAACAGCACGAAGCTCACAGCGGAAAAAAATTGCAGTATTTCGATCCTGAATTGAATCAGAGTTATGTGCCTTATGTTGTTGAAACATCAGTTGGACTTGACCGTTTATTTCTTTCGATCTTATCATCTGCTTACAGGGAGGAATCGCTTGAAGGCGGAGAATCACGCGTGGTACTTGCACTTCCCCCTGCACTCGCGCCATACAAAGCAGCTATATTCCCTCTCATAAAAAAAGATGGCCTTCCCGAGCTTGCTGAAAAAATAACGAATTCACTGAAGTTCGATTACCTGGTGGCCTATGATGAAAAAGATACGGTGGGAAAACGCTATCGTCGCCATGATGCTATTGGCACGCCATTCTGTATAACTGTTGACCACCAAAGCCTGGAAGATAAAACCGTAACTGTAAGGAACAGGGATACGATGGAACAGGAAAGGATAACAATTGACTCGTTACCTGAATTCCTGGAAAAAAGAGTAAGCATGAAAAGCCTGCTCCAGTCTCTAAGCTAGCTTTGCAGAAATTGCAGCAGCAGTCGCTTCAAATTCCTCTTTTGTAAATTTTAATTTTTCCTTTGAGAAATTGCAGTCGTTCATACTGCTGATGGGGATCAGGTGCACATGAGCATGTGGCACCTCGAGGCCTATTACCTGCATTGATACACGGTTACAGGGCACTGCCGATTTAATGGCAGCGGCTACTTTTTTGCTGAATCGCATAAGACCTTCATAGTCGCTGTCATCGAGGTCAAAAATATAATCGACCTCTTTTTTAGGGATCACCAGGGTATGTCCCCGTTTAAGAGGGAAGGCATCAAGGAATGCCAGATACTTTTCATCTTCCGCTATCCTGTAACAGGGGATCTCACCTTTTACTATGCGCGAGAAGATGCTGGCCATGCTCAGATGCTTATTTCAGCTATTTCGAACGTCATTTTACCTGCAGGCACCTGGACATCCACTTTTTCGCCCACTTTCTTTCCTAGCAGAGCTTTGCCAATGGGTGAATCAACAGATATTTTGCCGGCTTTGAGATCAGCTTCATTTTCCGCCACCAGGGTGTATTTCATTGTGGCGCCATTGGTGAGGTTCTTGATCTTTACAGTAGTTAGAATGCTTGCTTTGCTCAGGTCGAGCTTCGATTCATCAACGATCCTTGCGTTTGCAAGAATATCCTCCAGCTTTGCAATGCGTAGCTCCAGTAAAGCCTGGGCTTCGCGTGCTGCATCGTATTCGGCATTTTCGCTGAGATCGCCTTTGTCGCGAGCCTCAACAATTGCCTGGGTGGCCGCTTTCCGTTCGGAGGTCCTGAGATGGTGCAACTCGTCCTTCAGCTTCTGTAATCCTTCCTCAGTATAATATCCTATTTGCTGTGCCATGTCTGATTATTTAAATAAAAATAAAGAATCCCGATAATTACCGGGACTCTTATCATAACAAAAATAATAAAATTTCCTTACAGGTTCAACCTTACCCCGAAGCTGTGTGTTCCGCCAAAATACTTGGTAAAACGGTAAGAATAATCAAGTCCGAAAGTTGATTTTTTTTCTCCGAAAGGAAGCTCAAATGTTGCACCGAGGGCAGGTCCGCTGAGAGCATTCCTTACTTCACCTTCAATACCAAAGATGCCGGTTTCGATCATTAAACCACCGCGCACCATGATCATTTCCTTCCATGCATATTCAACTCCAAACATACCGTTGTCGTAGCTAAAAGAGTTAGAAGTGTAATTACCATTAAGAGACAAACGGTGATCTTTCAGAAAACCAGTACTGTCGCGGGTCAGGTAAAGGTCATATGCTGCACCGATATTAACAAGTGCGGGTAATTCGAAGTTAGCCGACCTGTTGTTTACGCTCATCACATATTCACCTGTAAAAGAATTAACGCCCACGTCGCGGCTTAAACCGTCGCCGGCATAACGCATTTTAGGGCCCCAGTTCTTCAGTGCAATACCGATATGGATCTGATCATATTTCCCGGTATGATACTGGATACCCGCATCAACTGCAATTCCTCTAGCAGAAAGGTTAGGGATTTGTTCGCTGATAAGCCTGAAATTAACACCACCGTAAATATTATCAGAGAAAATTTTCGCGTACGAAAGACTGATATTATAGAATGTAGGGTTAAATGTCCCCAGGCCACCTTCAGGCTGATCTTCGGTAGTGATCTCGATCTCACCCGCGTTAATAGCAACCACGCCCAGGCCCATTGTTCCTGTTTCGCCGATCCCCTGGGTGAGTCCAAAAGTGTTAATATGGATACCGCTACCCGCAAGCCATTGCGTACGGTTAAACAGGATCTCTGTTTTCCTTGTAAAGGCAGTTCCGGCAATATTCAGGAATTGTGCTTCCAGTCCGCGCACGCGCGCTGAATTGGATCCCACCATCCCGGAATTCCTCGCATACGGGTTGATGAGAAGCTGACTTGCACCAGCCTGTCCCATACGTTCCGGATTACCTGCACCTGCCTCAAGAGCCAGGAAAACTGAACTGCAAATAACGAATGATTTTAAATGTGTCCTCATAATCATGTCAAGCCAATGTTAATAGTTTTGTACGTCAAGCGGACGCATAACGCCAAACCACTTAAGAATTTTTTCTCCCACTCCCGGTGCATCTATATGGAAAATATATAAACCACTGGCCACTGAAATATTATTCTGATTTTTCAGATCCCACTCCAGGTAAGGGATGCGTTTAGAGCGTTTAATGTCATCACCACCGCCAGCTATACCAGTGTAGAGGTTTTCCTGACCGGTAACATCCCGCTTAATAGTTCTCACAAGAGTACCGTTCATCGTAAAGATCTTCACAGTACACTTATTCGGAAGATTGGTGATACGAACAAAATTGTCGGTACGACGAGTTTCATACTGCGATGATCCATAATATGGATTAGGCACAATCCTTATCATATCCAGGGCATTCTTCGCAATGTCTGACTGTACGTACAGAGAAGCGATATCCCTGGTATTAAAATTGTACATCGGGAAATAATTGTTCTCAGGATTAGTACGAACAAAAGAGGTAAGAACGCTAGGATGGATAACACTGGCCACCTTGTTAAGATTGTTATAACTTGTGGTAACCACCTGACCCATTCCAGCCAAACCGTAGCGATATGGCTTAGCCACGTTTATCTGAACACGCACATCTGAAGCCATCTGGTCAGGATGTTTAAATTCAAACTGCGGCAAAGGCACCGGGATTGACACCCACATGATCTCACGCTCGATTGCATTAAAAGGTGCAAGATTTCCACCACTTACTGAAAGTCCTTTCCACAATTCAGGAGTAAAGTAACTATGCATGATGTTGATCAGCCTTCTTCCGTGATCGTATCTTCCAGGAGACGCCGGTTTACCAGCGAGCGCCTGCTCCCAGGTGAATGATCCGGGAGTAGTTCTAAAGTTAGATTCGATTGAATTACCAAACACGTACACAAAATGTTTACCACCCATCGCAAAAGGATAAGGCTGATCAAATTTTGAAGTAGGATTCCAGATCATGTCGGCTCCATTGTTCTCACGCTGGTAACTGTCTTCTCCAAAAGCCATGTTCAAACGTTCACCTGTTTCGAGGTTGATCGCATAACCAGGGAACCAACCCATTCCGGTTCCTGAAATAAAATTAGCTTCATTAATATTTTCACTTGCCGTTGCACTTGCCGATCCAGCCGCAGAATTTCCATCCTTATCAACTGAAGGGTGGTTACGCGGAGTAAAGAAAGGAGCATGATTTTCGCTGAACTGTGATTTCTCCTGCATTTCCAGAACCACGCAACGTGTCCATTTAGAACGATCTTTAGTGAACACAATAAGAGCGCTGCTCATTTTACGCAGGTCAGTATTCCACTGATCAGGCTGGCTGCCGGTTTTAGGATTTTGCGGTAAATAATTATCCTGGTTCCAGGCTTCACCATTAAAGCCAGGACCACAGAAGATCCTTGAAAATTCTCCGGGCTTCGCGCCACCGCTTACTGTATAATAAGAAGCGCAGAGCGGATAAGGAGCCCATGTACCTCCAAGAATATCACCATACTGACCCTGTGGATCGTAAAATGCCTGAACCTCATCATTGGCAATCCGGTATAATGCATCAGATGCTCCTTCAGCTTTGCTTGAACCTGAATGGATCCAGTTGTACGGAGTTTCACCTTCCTGATCAATAACTGAATTCAACCAGTTAGGAGCACCGTTCAAATATTGCATGTGAGCACTTATAAAAGATCCTGGTTGAGGACCTTTATAAGAAGAGTCGGTTGTAAGGGCAAAATAATCAGTCACCCTGTTTATAAATTCACCCGGGTCAGCCACCTGGCGCACATTGATAGAGAATCCAAGCTCAGGGAAGTAAAATTCGTTCCCAACGCGGATAGATTGATAAACCGTATCAGCAGCGCTTTGCCCGGTGATATCCGTAGCGAAGTAACTTTTCTCATTAACAAGATCTTTCAGTTCCCAGCTGGTCCTTTCAACGTTAAGCGTTCCGATAGTACCAGTGTAGGTATTAGCAACGGTAGGGTTATTAGCCGGTCTCATTGCATTTTGTTCCGCAACAGGTGTTGGTGCTTTTACACGGTGATTAATAAAGCGGAAGCTGAATTCAGAGTTAACTACATTCAGAGGATCCACTACTTTAATATCCACCGGGCCTTCTGCATTCTGATAAACGAGCTTCTCAACAAAATGATCAGGTGAAGTCATGATCTCATTTTCCGATTCAGGTGTGAGGGTGACCCTGTTGCCGCCGTTACCCTGACCTTCCACACGTTTGATCTTAGGACCAAAACCGTATGCAGCCTGAGTTAGTGTTCCCTGCTTTTCGGTATCAATCGCATGAGGAATACCAGCAGCACGTTTAATCTTTCTGCCTTCCAGGTATGGACGTTTCTGACCAAGAGAGTTTTCAGTTGCACTGGCCGAAGGTGGAACGTCTGGTTTATATTTTACATATTCATTATAGGCATAAGCCACCGCCAGGTAATAATATTGTTTGTTGTTGATGAGCTTTTTGTTTTCCTGAGTACTGAAAAGATCTTCTGTTACCTTGAATGTGGTTTGAATTCCCGCATCTGAAGCTTTCACTCTTTCACGTGGTACAAGAGCACCTACAACAGGATCAGCTTCATAATTTAAAAGTCTTCCCACACCATTCTGAATATCGCACTGGAAAACCACTTTCGCTTTTGAAGGGTCACCCAGTTCAGTTGAAGTAACCTTGTCATCACGCACCTGGTAAACCTGGTAACCTTCAAAACGGTAAATCTTGTCAGGATTTTTAAGCGCCTGAATAGTTGAAGTAGGATCAGAAACTATGGAGATATCTTCCTCGGCATAATCATTATTGAACTGCTTGTAGTTGTTTGATTTTCCTTTCTCGTTGGTGAGGAAGAAAATAAGCTGGTTATCCAGCTCCTGGATGGTCATATTAGGAGCTTCTGGTCCATCGAGTAATTTAAAACAGTTATTAAACAGTGCCTGCGCTTTATCATCGGCCGACCATAATAATTCAAGACTCTGGATATTTCCACCTTTACCAGGACTTTGAGCCCAAGGTAAACCGAAAATAATATTGTTAACTGCACCTGGTTTCAAAGTAAACGGACCTGCTGATTGAAGGAAACGCCTGTCGCCCGGAAGGTTACCGGAGGTACGTTCTGTCCAGCCGGTTCCTGCCACAGGATCACCATCGTACACAAATGTTGCAGGAGCGGTACCACCGTAAGCATTTCCACCAAAAGTAAAAGGTGAACCATCTTTCCAGAAGCCGGTCATGAAATAATAATAGTGAATTGAAATGTCGGGATTGGTTGTTTGTGGAGGGAACGCACCGATATTGTTGTTGTAATAGGTAAACCTCGACATCTGGATAGTTTCTCCAGGCTCGTCGGTAAGAGAATCCTGATCATTGTTGATACCATCGCCTGCGTCGGCAAGAGGGCCGCGGAAAAAGTCGCAACCAAGTGCAGGAGGGTAATCTCCATAACCATTTACACCGCTAGCAGTTTCATCAAAAGGATCGGCATTATAAATATAACCCAGACCTCTTTTCACATCACAACCAACATAATCATCAAGATAATAACCAAGGTCAGCGTCGTTCCAGATGGTAAAGTAGGTCTGGTTGAGCTGGAATGAAGATCTGTTGATGATCTCATAACTGTAAAAAGTCATGTTATTGATCTCATCATTGGTTTTAAAAGCAAACGCCTGGGCGCGAACCTCAGCACCAATAGGTACACCCTGTGTTTCAGTATGGATATTTCCATTATCATTAAATACCCAGAAAAGAGTGTAATCACCAAACAATTTGGTTTTACAGAAACCAAGGTTATCTTTTTCAGCACGGTTAAAAATATCATATGCCGGATAATCACCTGCAGATGGTTCGTAGAAAAAATCACCATTAACGTCGATGAAAGGAGCGAGCATCCTGCCCTGACGTGCAGTTACATCACCATTTCCCGGCCAGTTAACCACATTAGGTGTGAGCGCAGCCCCGTTAGAAGCTACCAGGTTGTCGACCTCTGTGCGGTTAACAGCATAAATGTTATCGTATTTTGAACAGGTAAGTGCATCGATGGAGGCATTTACAGTGTCGAGCGGACCAGGATAAAAGTCGATCCCTTTCTGACGATAGGTCATGGCTGCCACCTTAAGCTGCCCACCTGCGTCGAGACCACCTAACCAGATGGAACCTGCAAAGCTGGAGGAAACACCAGTTGCACGATTCTGCACAGCAGGCACGTAATAATACGCGTTGGTATTTCCGTTAAGATCCCACCACATATCACCACCACTATAAATAATAGTACGTACGTTATTGAACCAGAGTTCCTGGCTGGCCTTTGGAGGGGCGCAGCCTGCCATTACTCTCTGTCCGAGGGTACTCCTCTGCTTTTCTAAAATTGGTTCCTCAGCAGAAACTGAAACAGCTGTGAGGAGGGCCAGAGATATAATTAAATTTTTCATGTTTGTTCTTGTTATTAAAATTCAAATAAAACACCAATACGGATCTGACGCGGGTAACTGTAATTATTAGGATTGTTTACACGGATGGTGTACATATCAGTGTAAGCTGCAGCGCTGTTTGTCTGTGCAATCGCAGCCTGTGCCTGAGTAGATGAAAGGTAACCGTCATCCACAGGAGAACCTGTGTAGTTATATACATTAGTAACATTACGGTTATTGAACAGGTTCATGAAAAGCAGGTAAAGGTTCAGGTTAGCTTTTTTCAGGTTACCGCTTTCAGCTGTTCCCCATGTTAAAGGAATGTTCTTGTCGATACGCAGGTTTGTTCTGAATTGCCAAGGCTTTAAAGAGCCATTGATCTGACCAACGATACTTGAACGGGCATTTCCACCTTGCGTTGGAACCGCAGTGCTCCAGCGGGTATATGGTGTTCCTGAACCAAGCAGGAAGGTCATGTTAAACCCAACATCTGACAGAACGTTAACCACTTTGTCTGACTTAGTTTTGAAAGAAGGACCTTTGTAATCAGCTTTTGAACCAAAACGGTAGTCATAGATGAGAGCGAATGTATGGCGCTGATCAAAATCAAGAGGCTGCAATACACGTAAGTTTGGCTGACCAGTAGAAGCCAGGTTAGCTCCGGAGTTCTGGTTAGAACCTGAACCTTCAGCAAACATCAAAGTGTAGTTCAGATTGATACGTGAACCACCGGTACGACGGAAGTCAAATTTCACCTCTAAACCTTTGGTTGTTCCAAAATCCACATTATCAAACATGGTGTAACTTTTAGGATAAGCACCTACGATAAGCTTCTGGTTTGGCATATGCCTGAACTCCTTATAAAAAGCGGCGATAGTCAACGACGCATTTTTTCTTTCATTCAATACCTGGCTATACCCCAGCTCGTAATCCACGGTGCGTGAAGGAAGCTGGTTAGAGTTGGTGAGGAGAGGCTGACTTGAGCCATTTAAGAAATAATAATCGAGAGGATTAAATGCATTAAAAGTAGGACGCTGTGTTAAGATGTCGTAGTGCGCAAAGAAGTTAGCTTCGGTACTGATCGGGAATGAAAACGCGATCCGTGGCATTACGTTGATCTGTGGCTTATAGTTTGTAAATCCACCAGAAGACATGTTCTTTTCGTAATTCGCTTTGTCTTTGAAAAGCGGGATGTTACGGCCATTCGACGCGATGAGTGATGGATCGGAAATCTCGCCACCCTCAGCATTGTACCACTGATCTCCTACACGGTAACCACGAATGGCAAGCGGTGAACGTCCGCCTTCTCCACTTTGTGCAACGTAAACTTTTGCGTCAGAAGAAAGATTTCCCGGGATATTTTCAGTGAAACCAGCAGGAAGACCTTCCATTGAACCGAGGTCGCTGATCTTTGCAATTTCGTGAGTAGCATATTTATCTTTTACAACCGGCTGATTGGCATCATACCTGTCGACACGAACACCGACGTTAAATTTGATATCCTTGAAATCGAACTGATCCATCAGGTACACTGATGCGTAAATCGGGCGGAATGAACCGATAGGAAATAAATTGCGGCCTTCCGCGTCTTTTTTCTCGAGAAAATCATTAACGCTGATCTGGCTCTTGGTAAGCTTACCGTCGTGCGTAAATCCCTGGTATGCTACCAGCTGAGTGTTATCGGCTGATCCAAGCAGGTCATCAGCGCTAAACATGTCAAGGCTAAGAATAGAAGGATCTACAGCGTCAACATTTACAAAACCTGTGTAATTTTTAGGAAGACCCAGTTTTTCGAGCAGGCGCTCAGAGAACTGAGTTTGTTTATCTTCCTGATACAGGTAATCGAAATAATAATATTGTTCGGTACCTGATAATTGTGTGTTCAGGATAGGATGTGATCTGTCAAGTTCCTGTGTGTGCTGGTTGGCAAGCAAACGCATCCTTGTCCAAAGCGCGGGAGCCTGAACGTTGAATGTACTACGCACCCTTTGGTCAAATTCAAGACCCACTGTAACAGCATGGCGCTTAATGTCGGTGTTAAAGCTTGTTGCAATACGGAATTGCTGCTGAAGATCCTGGGTATTGAATGGATAAACGTACCCGAAGTTTTCATACAGGTTATAGATGGATTCAGGCTGGTCGCCATTACGCAGACCGTTCAAGGCAGAAATGATATCCATCTGAACAAGTTGCGGACTGATCTTTCCCAGCTCATTAACCACCTGAGTGGTAAAAGCTGCTTTATCAGGATTTGCATCGCCCGGAGTAAAAACCGTTGGACCAATTTCGCGGCGACCTGTGTAAGTATAGGAGTTTGTTGGAGGAAGTCCCGGAGCCGGTGAATATGCCGGAGCGTATTCGTAGTTATATGCCCAATTCTCTTCAAGGAAAGTGCGGTCAAATTTTCCTACGTAACCGTAATCAAAGAGGTTATCTCCATGCTGCTTGCTGTAAATCTTGTCAGCACGGTTTTCGTAACTAACCAGGAAGCGGAAAAAGGAATTGGAAATGAGTGATTGTGATTTTTCGTTCGTTGCAGCGCCGAACTTCTGGGTAATTGAAAGGTTGGTACGGATGGTTTTAATTGAACGAATTGGATTGTTGGCGGCATTGAACATATAATAACGTGGTGTTGGAGCTCCAATCGGATGAGGAGCGCCGGCCCTGTCGAACCCATTATTGTCGCTGTATTCGTAAAATCCCCCGAGAGTAATGTTGGTGTTTGGAGTCGGTGCATAATCCACCTTACCGTTGATAGTTAAACCACGCTGAGCAGAGTTTGGCCTGGTTTTCTGGGTTTCCATATCGTCTTTTGTAACATACTCTGAAGTACGAACAAAACCCTGACCTGACGGTGAAAGCGCTAGCGGAGTTTCTTTAAGCTCAGCCAGCTTATCTTCTTTCAATACATAAATAGGCAA
Source organism: uncultured bacterium (assembly GCA_966211905.1). Classification (GTDB taxonomy): domain Bacteria; phylum Bacteroidota; class Bacteroidia; order B-17B0; family Aurantibacillaceae; genus Aurantibacillus. Next base: position 11,211 of record CBIHOL010000033.1, on the reverse strand, counting down.
AAAAGACGGTTGTGGATCTTTAATGTGGCTTGCCTGACCTGAAATAAAGAAACCGAGAATCGTTCTCTGTGTGGAGTCTTTCTTTTTATAGATAGGTCCGCCCACGTTGAAACCGAGTGAATTGTATTTGTAAGGGTCAGTAAGTTGTGAGGTAATACCTTCAATACCTCCGAAATAAGTTGACTGAGGGCCCCTTGTTGAAATAGAGATCGCTCCGCCTGTAAGGTCGCCATAACTTGCAGGTACACCGCCAATAATTACGTTTAACTGCTCAATGGATTGCTGTGGCAGGTTTGGAGTACCAATTACTTTTACACCATCTACAAAGTAGGTTGTTGAAGCCGCACGTTGTCCGCGGATATTAAGTTCTTTACCTTCATCGGCCTGGTAAACACCGGCACTGGTAGCAATCACAGAGTTAATGTCCTTGATAGCCATGTGCTTGTAATCTTCCTGGCTAATAGTATTTCCGGAAATTGTTGCAGGGTCAATAAGAGGGATCTCGTAAGTCAAAACTTCAACTTCCACCAGAGTGTTAGCATTCGTCATTGGAATATTTACATACGCGGTCTTGCCTTCATTAACCACGATATCCTTCATTTCCTGCGGGTGATAGCCGATGTACACACCTTTGATCGAATATTTACCAGGGCTCAAAGGCTTGATGACAGCCACGCCATCCATGTCGGTTGTAGCAACCCCTACCTGTACACCATCTTTGAATGCTACTACGTTGGCAAACGGAATAGTTTCATTGGTAACGTTATCCTTCAAGGTGATCCTAATGGCTCCGTTATCGTTCTGAGCAACAGCCTGTAAGCCAAAAAATATTACTGTTAGAAGGGCGAAGTATATCTTTTTCATATAGTGTTAAATTACCTTAATTTCCGTTTATTTTAGAAGGTCTAAATTTATAAACCTTCACCTTATTGTCCAACTATTTAAATTGATTTTTTCTAAGCTTATGGTAGTCAATTGCTTAAACTTAAAACACAGAGCTTAACAAAAATTACCTTAGGGTAAAATTACCATGCGGGAATCACATAAATACCAGGCATTTCAAAGTGGTTTTGTGAAGTTGATAAGTGGTAAGAAACCGGGGGTAAATGGTGGGTGTTACTCCCCGTTATTAGCGCGAGACGTGTACAACCGCAAAGATTATTAGTGATAAAGCTGCAGGTGCAAAACTAAACAGATCACGCGCGGAACAAGATAAATTAATGCTTGTGTTCGTTGTTGCGATTGGCTTTTTTACGGCTGGCTTTCATGCGCTTGTTTACTTTTTTTGTCTGGATGCGCTTATGATGTTTATCAACAGCTTTTTTTTCGGCCTTCTCAAGCTTACGTTTCTCGCGGCTTTCGCGGCGCTGTTGTTTTTTAATGCTGAGCTCACGGCCAACAGAGTTTTGTTTAGGACCAGTGCCTTTATTATCCTGCGATAAAACTTTGAGCGGTACAAAGAGCAGGAACAGAGCGGGGACAAGGATTCTGAAGATCATAATTTTACTGTGTTATATTCCACAACTTCCACACCGAATCTTTTTAAGAAATCGACACCTTCATCGGTCTGCAGACCTTTAAAAGCCGCGTAGCTGTGCTTATAAAAAACCTTTTTAATTCCAGTGGTGAAGATCACGCGTGCACATGCGATGCAGGGTGAAAGAGTAACGTACAAAGTTGTATCCTGGATGCTTACATTATTTCGTGTTGCATAAAGGATGGCGTTTTGCTCAGCATGCAGGGCCAGGGAGCAGCTTCCTTTACTGTCGCGGGCGCAACCGGTCTCTGGCCATTCCTCATCGCAGTTGTGAGTACCTGCGGGAGGTCCGTTATAACCCAGGGAAACTATGCGTGTATCCTTTGTCAGCACTGCACCAACCTGGGCTTTTACGCAGTGTGAGCGTAAAGCCAGCTTTTCTGCCAGCTCCATATAAATTTCATCGAACGAAGGTTTGTGTCTCATAGCAGTATTACATTGCTTCGCTCACCACCTCTTTTACATCATCTGGCAGCAGGCGCTTGAGAAGTGCCTCGATACCGGCTTTCAGGGTCATGGTGCTGCTTGGACAACCACTGCAACTGCCACGCATCTGCACGGTAACCACTCCATCTTTTAATTCCTTAAACGTGATGAGACCTCCATCCTGCTCCACAGCGGGACGGATATACTGTTCAAGTACCTCGATGATCTTATTTTCAATGTCGTTACCAGGGGCAGCGTGCTGAGTGTTGATAGTAACCGTTTCCTTAAATGAAGAGTCCTTTGCCACCTTTTTTTCAGGGAGTTTATTAATGATGGCATTGCCTTTGTTCAGATAAGCGGTAATGAACACCCGGAGTTCGTCACGTATTTCCTCCCACTCAACCGAATCGTGCTTGATAACAGCAACGTAATTAGAGGAAATAAAAACGCGTTTTACAAAAGGAAACTGGAAAAGTCTAAGTGCCAGGGGAGCATCGGCGGCATCAGCGGCCGATTCGTAGTCGGCCGAAGCGCCGGAAACCAGCAATAACCGGTTAGCCACAAATTTCAGACTTGCCGGGTTAGGAGTTTCTTCAGCGTAAATAATATAGGGAATTTCAGATACATTCATAAATACAAAGGTACGAAGTAAATTGCTCGCGCACCAGCCGGCTCAAAACAGCAGTGTTCTTTTAGCTATTTTTTTGCTTCAGCTTCATCCACCGCCATTACAAAGCGGATATCAGAATAAGCAATGCTTTCGGGCAGTTTCGATTTCACAGCTGTTAAAGTGGGTGAAGGCGGAAGCTTCTGAATGACCGCCTGGATCTGTCCGATCTTGTCTTTTTCCACAACCGCTTCAAGTTTAATTTCCCCGCTTTTTACAAACGGGAGGAGATGCGTATAAACAGTTCCGATAGTGATGTTACGCTGTTCAGCAATCTGCGCAGGTGAAAAGCCGGCCTGGTACAACCTCCAGGAAAATTCTTTTGTATTTACTTTTTCCTTAACCGTTTCCCCACCCGGAGTAGCGAATGGAAGTCCTGTTTTCTTGCTTTTCTTCTTTTTATCCTTTTTTTCAAATTCCAGCGATACCTGGTTTTCATCACGGTACTCACGGATAACGCTTAAAAAACGTTCTCCATAATGATCGGCCTTTCCCACTCCAAAACCGTTGATCTGCAGCAACTGCTCAGTATTCACAGGCATTAGGTTTGAAAGCTCAATTATCGTTTTTGCGGAAGCTACCATAAAAATGGGTTTATCCTCTTCCTCACAAATCGCATCCCGCACCTGCAGCAGCTTCGAATAAAGTACCGGATGAAGCACTTCTGAAGGTATTTTAGCATTGCGCGCAGTTGAAAGCACATTTATTTTTGCAGCAGGATAAACCAGGTTCAAACGTGTCTTCACATAACCTGCCACTGTAAAACCTTTCAGGCAGGCAGCCATAAACTCTTTTTTGGCAAAAAAAGTTTCGGCGATCAGCTGCAGCGGGGCATTAAAATCTGTAGCAGCTTCGCGGCTTTCGGTGCGAAGCTCACATTGATTGAGAAATTGAAGCACATCATTTATATGTTCAATAAAATATAACGATGCCTGGTTTAAACGATCCTGCAGCTTATTGTCTCTCTCTGCGTTTCTTGCGTCGCCCAGAAGCTGACCAAGCTGAAATTTAAATCGTGCAGATACCTGGTGAAGGTTTTCCATTTTGCGCAACAGAGCCGACAGCCAGTTTTTTCCGGCATGATCGATCCTTTTGTCGTGCAGCACTGAAGCCGCTGCCAGTTCCTTGCGAGCTTCATCCTGCGCAGCAAAGTCAAATATTGAGAACAGAATATCGCTGACATAATTCTGCTGAGCCTCGGAGAACAGCTGATCGATCTTCTCCGCAGCGGGCCTGTTCCTTGTGAAAGAAAGGATATTTGCATCGTTGACAAGACTGCGTTTAATGATCCTTGAACTGAGAGTAAGTCCTGATAAGCTTCTGCAACGGCTCAGAGCCACATACACCTGTCCTGCGCTGAATGCCTCGGCCGCATCAATTATAAGCTTGTCAAAAGTAAGACCCTGGCTTTTATGAATGGTGATGGCCCAGGCGAGCCGCAACGGGAACTGGATAAAAGTTCCCAGAACATCCTCTTCGATATGTTTTGTGGATGTATCCACCTTGTACGAAACGTTTGTCCACGATTCGCGCACCACCTCTATCTCTTCGTGATATTCCTCACATTTCACCCTGATAACCTTGTCGCTGAGGAATGTTACGATCCCGATCTTTCCATTATAATAATTCTTCTCTGCATTATTTTTCAGGAACATTACGCGGGTCCCCACTTTCAGCACAAGCTGATCATCGGCCGGGTAATTCTTGTCGGAAAATACCCCTGTAACTTCCGACTGAAAACGAAATTCTTTGCCAGGGAGATTCGAAAGATTGCGCGCATTTATTTCATCCGCCTTCCGGTTGTGTGTAGTAAGAGTGATGTTCTGCGCATAGTCTTCGGCCGAGATCTGTGGTTTATAATGAGAGTTCAGAAGCTCAAGAGAAGCGTCGTCCATTTCATCATTGCGCACTTTATTAAGAAGCTCAATAAAACGACTTTCATTCTGCCTGTATATTTTGCGCAGTTCGATAAAAACCGGCGGATCTTTTTTAAGTGCGAGGCTCTCGAAAAAATATGGACTTTTATAAACCTGCTTTAGCAGATCCCATTCCTGATTCTGAACAACGGGAGGCAGCTGATGCATGTCGCCAATGAGCAGCAGCTGCACCCCGCCAAAAGGCTGCAGCCAGTTTCTCCGTGTATGCCTGAGCGTAATATCTATCTGGTCGATCATATCGGCGCGCACCATACTTATTTCATCGATGACCAGGAGCTCGAGACTCCTGAAAATAGATAATCGCTGTGACGTGTATTTTAAAGCCGGAAGATTGGAAGCACTCCGGTCGGCCTCACCGTTATCCATAATGCGTGGCAGGAAGGGCGTGAAGGGGAACTGAAAAAAAGAATGGATGGTGGTGCCACCTGCATTTATTGCTGCAACACCCGTTGGAGCACAAATGGCGATCTGCTTATGAGTGTTTTCTCGGATATATTTGAGCAGGGTGGTTTTGCCGGTGCCAGCCTTTCCGGTTAAAAAAACAGGCTTAGCTGTACGATTCACAAAATCAAGTACCTGCTTAAATTCCGGGCTGATTTCCAACGGTAGATGCACCTTATAAAATTACAGATTTTTAATTTGTATTTTTAATTTATGAAGCTCTATAAGATTTTTTGTGGGGGTGAATTTATAACATCTCAAAAGGAACACCCCGTTACTGATAAATACACCAATGCTGTATTTGCCCAAACATGGCTGGCCGACGAAAAGATCCTTGAAGATGCTGTAACGTCCGCCAAAGCAGCCGCACCAAGGCTGTGGAAAATGAGCTCAGCCGAAAAGTATGAAGGTTTGATGCATATTGCGCACCAGCTCCATTCAAAAAGAAATGATCTCGCCACAGTTCTTGCACGTGAGAGTGGTAAACCGATGATCTATGCGCTGGGCGAGATCGACAGAGCATCACAAACATTTATCATTGCTGCGGAAGAGTGTAAAAGATTACCACGTGAGTTCATGAGTTTAGACTGGACCACTGCAGGAAAAAACAAAGAAGGACTGGTAAAATATTTTCCTGCAGGGATCGTGGCCGGCATTTCACCGTTCAATTTCCCAATGAATCTTGCAGTACATAAGATCGCCCCTGCCCTGGCTGCCGGCTGTCCCATTATTTTAAAACCCGCATCAGCCACTCCGTTATCTACACTTGAACTCGCTGAAATTATTTCTCAAACGACCTTCCCTAAAGGCTCAGTTTCAATTCTTCCAATGAACAGGCAAACAGGGAACAAGCTCGTAACACATAATGACATAAATGTGTTGAGCTTTACCGGATCACCCGAAATAGGGTGGGAGCTAAAAAAACAGGCGGGCAAAAAAAAGGTGATCCTTGAGCTGGGCGGAAATGCAGGAGTCATAATTTCGGCCGGAGCTGATATTCCAACTATTGCGGCAAAGTGTGTGACCGGAGCTTTTGCTTACAGTGGTCAGATCTGCATTCATGCACAGAGGTTCTACGTACATCCCGAAAAGTACGATGAATTCTGCAGGCACATGGAAAAAGAAACCATTTCGCTTGAGTACGGAAATCCCCTCGACAAAAAAACAGGCATTTCTAAAATGATCGACCGGGAGAATGCAGAACGTGTGGAATTATGGGTTAATGAAGCTGTGCAGGCTGGTGCAAAAATAATCTGCGGAGGAAAAAGAGATGGAGCTTTTTATGAAGCAACTATCCTCACAGGCACCACCCCGCAGATGAAAGTGAATAGTGAAGAGGTCTTTGGTCCGGTGATCTGCATTGAAAAGTATAACGGTGATTTTTCAGATGCGATCAATAAAATAAATGACACCAGGTTTGGTTTACAATGCGGCGTATTTACCGATTCATTATCGGAGCTCGATATGGCATTCAACGAACTTAAAGTGGGAGGTGTGATCCACAATGATGTTCCCACGCTGAGATTTGACCAGATGCCTTATGGTGGTGTTAAGGACAGCGGCCTGGGCAGGGAGGGTGTGAAATACGCTATGCATGACATGCTTGAAGCAAGGATTCTCGTGAAGTGAGGTTGAAGAGTCACAGAATTTGCTATTTTAGATTAAAATTTTGTCCAACTAAAATTGCAGAATCATGAAAAATCTCTACACCCAATTTACCATTACTGCAGCTCTCTTTATTGGCGGTTACCAAATGAGTGCGCAGTGCAGCGCCACTACTCCCTTAAGTTCAGCAAGCAACATTTTTACCCTCATCCGTAACGGTAACAATCCGGTAGCGGTTGATAAAAAGCTGAACACGGTTTTATTCATACATCGTAATAATGTAACGGTGTTTGGCGGAAATTCAGGAAACCTCCGGTATGATCTTTCAACAAATGGCGGAGGCACCTGGACCACCAATATCGGTCCTGTGAACCCGGTATCCTCGCAGATAGGCAGGTATCCCAATGCAGCCATTTATAATCCCGCAAACAATACCACGCCCTCCAGCGCTTACATCACTTTCTTCGCGCCTACCCTCGACCTCAATACATCAACCATTTGGAACGGGCAACTCACCGGAGTGCAGCAGCTGAACGGCACCGGGCTTACGGAAGTTTATAATCAGACAGGAGTTGTAACCGGCAATATTCCTCATTCGCTTGTAAAAGGCGCGCCGGGAGTATTCTGGTCAATTGAACCATATTCCGGCATAGGATACATTTTGTACAAAGGCGTTTGGAACAATAACATAAGTAATGTTGTTTGGTCAAGTAATTACACCATCACACCTTCCTATCAAAGCGGGATGCAGGCATCAGATTATAATATTGCCTTTGATCCCACCGGTCAGTACGGCTGGGTAAGCTTTGCAGGCCATCTAAGCGGGGGCCCCAGTGCCATGGCCCTTTATCCCATTTTTTACCAGACTGTGGACGGAGGCGTAACCTGGACCGGCCCTATCCAGGTAGATCTCACCAAAATGAGCTGCCTGACTGCAAATACCATAAGCGGCAGTGGCGCGTCAGTAAATCCGGAACACGACCTGGTGGTTGATATGTACGGCATGCCACATTTTTTCACCACAGCAGGAAGCGCATCGAGTTATGTTTTTAACTATGGAGCATGGCATCATATGTACGACATCACCCTTAAAAATGGGTTATGGCTTGCTTATGATGTGGCAACCGCTTACGGAGGCATACAAACCTGGGGCACAAGTCCTGATATTGCTACCCAGATCCTTTCACCACAGGCCTCGCGGACAGCGGACGGAACGAAGGTGTTTTTCAGCTGGAGCGACAACAATACCTACACGAGCGGAACAAGTAATTATTTGCCGAACCTTTTCGCGAGAGGTTTAAATGTTACCAATGGTAACTGGTCGCCGGTAAAAGATTTCACCTCCTGCAATACAACTTCGGCGGGCAAGATCATTTTCCCACATGCAGCTGAAGAGGTACTGGAGCCCAGCAACAATAATTATAAGCTCGCAACTGTTTTCGCGGAACCAACGGGGACCAACAATTTACTTGGAGTGGCCAATTTCCATTTTCTTGATAACACCACATTTTCAAGCACTGATTTTTCAGTGGCAACGCCGCCTGCAACCATTACCATTCAACAGGGAAATCCTTTGATCTACTGTCCGGGCAGCACCCTTGTAGTAAACGTAACCAACGGGGGACAGGCGATCTGGAGCAACGGGATAACTACGCCAACGATGGGCATAACCACCGGAAGTATCTCCACGTACAGCGTGTATGCGCAGGCGGGCTGTCTTGCAGGAAGCGCTACGTTCTCAGTTGTAAACCTTTCCGTTACCGCAGTTGCATTAACACCCAGTGTTTGTCCGCAATCACCTGCAGTATTCAGTGTAAGCGGCAATGCCAGCACGTATTCGTGGATGCCAGGAAATGCCACCGGTACGATGGTTACACTTAATTCGTCGACACCCCAGGTAACCCTTATAGCCACCGGCAGCAATTGTACCTATACGCAGGCGGTAAACTTCACGATATATAATCCACCCGTTATAAAAATTACGGGGAATGACACTATTTGTAAAGGCTCCACAGCTACGCTTACCGCCACCGGAGGCAGCAGCTATTTATGGAGCGATGGAAGCACGTCGGCTGTTTTGAATACCAGCCCAACGCAATACACCACCTTTGTTGTGACTGCTACAGCAGCTACTAATTGCACCAATACAGCCACATTCAGCATTTTTGTGAAGAACACACCGCCGGTTAATGCTTCTGCAAGCAGCACAGCCGTGTGCATGGGTAACAGCGTGTCGTTAATTGCCATTGGCGGTGTTACCTATTCGTGGAGCACAGGCACAGGACAAAATCCCCTGCCTTATACTCCATCCGCCAACACGGTAATTACCGTCACAGGATTTGGCTCTAACGGTTGCGGCACCACTGCTTCAGTGAATCTTACGGTATACAGCCTGCCAAGCTTAACAGTGAGCAGCAGCAGGAGCAACGTATGTAAGGGCGAGAAGCTAACTCTTACCGTTACCGGCGCCACTAATTATACGTGGACAACACCTTCATCAACCAGTCACACTATTTCAATACAAAGTGCCAGCACCACTGATTACACGGTAACCGGCAAGGATGCGAATGGATGCGTGAATTCAATCGTGTATGGGCTGGAAGCAAAAGCGTGTCTTTCGGTAAATGAAATGGATGCAAACGGATCAATAATGATCTATCCAAATCCAAACGATGGTGTATTTACAATCAGGCTAACCGAAGGCAAAACTGTTCTCATCTATAATGTATCAGGCCAGGTGGTACGCACAGTTGAGGCTGGCGCTGAAGGCGATAAAGAGATCAAAATTGAAGGATTATCCTCTGGCGTGTACCTGATCAGGACAGAAAATTCGGGTAATGCGCCTGTGAAAATGATCGTCAGGTAGTTGCAAATGGCTGAAAAATAAAGGGAACCGCAGGGTTCCCTTTTTTATGAACCATTGGACTGCATTTTTGTAAAAAAATTATCTTTGTACAAAGCAACTTAAGCAATGGGAAGAATATTTCAGACAAGGAAAGCCACGATGTTTAAACGTTACGCCAAAATGGCGAAAGCGTTTACCAAGATCGGGAGGGAAATTGTGATGGCTGTGAAGATGGGTGGTCCTCACCCGGAAAGCAATCCGCGACTACGGATGGTAATTCAAAATGCCAAAGCCGTTAACATGCCAAAGGTAAATGTTGAATCGGCAATCAAACGTGCTTCGGAAAAAGATTCAAGCAACTACGACCAGATCATTTACGAAGGGTATGCGCCGCACGGTGTGCCGGTGCTGGTGGAATGCACCACCAATAATCCTACACGCACGGTTGCGAGTGTACGCATGTATTTCAGCAGAGCCAACGGATCATTGGGAACAAACGGATCGGTAAGTTTTATGTTCGATCACGTTGTGCTGTTCAAGATCGATGCAGCGGGGTTAAATAAAGACGACATGGAACTCGAGCTTATCGATTTCGGACTTGAAGATATCACGCACGACGAAGAACATAACCAGTTCATCATCCAGACGCAGTTCTCAGATTTTGGAAAAATGCAGGCAGCACTTGAAGAGCGTAAGATAAACGTAATTGAAACAAGCAAGATCTACGTGCCCAGCACTACCAAGGAACTCACTCCTGAACAGGAAGCAGATGTGATGGCCATGATCGAAAAAATGGAAGAGGACGATGACATTGAAGCGGTTTATCACAATATTGCGTGATGCCGGAGAAACAATGGAGAATATCGACCCAGGAGCCCCTGCAGGAATTACAGGCTCAGCTCAATGTTGACCGCATTGTAGCTAAGCTGCTGCGCCGTCGCGACATCCACACCTTTGCTGATGCAAAAAGCTTTTTCAGGCCTGATCTGAAACAGCTCCACGATCCTTTCCTTATGAAGGGAATGAGAAAAGCTGTGGAACGGATCATGGAAGCTATAGCCAAGAATGAAAAAGTTCTTGTGTATGGCGATTATGATGTAGACGGTACCACTGCGGTGAGCATTGTGTACAGCTTCCTCAAAACGTATGTAAGTCATATCTCCTATTATATTCCCGATCGTTATAAGGAAGGTTACGGCATCTCCACGCAGGGCATTGATTTCGCCAGGGATAATCAATTCTCCCTCATCATTGCACTCGACTGCGGGATTAAGTCAACCGATAAAGTGGCATATGCTAATTCCCTGAACATTGATTTTATCATTTGTGATCATCACCTGCCCGGGGCGGAATTGCCTGCTGCGGTGGCTGTGCTGGATCCAAAGCAACACGACTGTGCGTATCCGTATAAAGAGTTAAGCGGCGCGGGAATCGGATTTAAATTAATTCAGGCGTTCTCTGCACTTAATAATTTACCACACGAAAATTGCTACAGGTACCTTGACCTTGTGGCTACAAGCATTGCGGCCGATATTGTTCCTATTACAGGAGAGAACAGGGTGCTCGCATTTTTTGGACTTGAAAAAATCAATTCTGACCCACGACCAGGCATTAAAGCGCTCTTAAATATCAACCAGCTGAAAAGTGCGGTCAATATCAGTACACTTGTATTTACACTGGGGCCAAGGATAAATGCCGCAGGAAGAATAGAACATGGAAGTAAGGCCGTTGAGCTCCTGACGTGCGAAGAAGA